>JAYRRD010000143.1:0-46120 GCA_041910275.1 Rhodoferax sp. | reverse complement strand
CGCCCCTTCTCCACAATCTTCACCAACCCCGCCCGATCTTCCTCTGTCAACTCCAGCACTTTTAGTTTCATTGTGAACATCTCCGTTTGCCTGATGGCAGGCATCATATTACGGAAAAACTTCCCGGTAAGCGCTTATTGGCTCTTGGATTTGAGCCACCAATCAGAAGTGATGGTCTGACGTGCAGCCTTAATGACATCCCGGCTTGGCCGTGAAGTAAGGTAACTGATGATGGAGGATTCAATATGGACGGAAGCGGGCATAAGTTGAATCAAGAAGCGTTGTTAAGGCAGTTATACCCCAGTCCGCGATAATGGCTGCTGGGTCAGTTGCGTGCGCACATTCGCCGTCCGTTCGCACTATAACCTCAGAGCCGAATTTCACAGAATTTCACGGTATGCGCCGCAAAAATGCTGTACGGCGTTTATGCCCCATTTCTATCCAGAAACTGCAACTTGTCCGGCACCGCCTTGTAGCGTTCGTGCTCGGGTAGCGGCGCTTTTTGTACGCTGATGACCGGCCACTTGCCGCTGGCGGCAATGTCGGCGTTGAGTGCCAGAAAATGCCGCTGTTTGGGGGGCAGGTCATCGTCGGCGAAGATGGCCTCGACGGGACATTCGGGTACGCACACGCCGCAGTCGATGCAGCCGTTGGGGTCGATGACCAGAAAGTTCGGGCCTTCCAGGAAGCAATCCACCGGGCACACAGCCACGCAGTCGGTGTATTTGCAGCGGATGCACGATTCGGTGACAACGAAGGTCATGGTGATGTTCCTTTCTTTACTTTCTTGGTTTTCTTTACTTTTCCACAAAGGCGCGTTCGATCACGTAGCTGCCGGGGTGCTGCATCGAGCCTTCGTCAAAGCCGCGTTGCTGCAAGAACGCGACCAGATCAACCAGCACACCGGGGTTGCCGCAGACCATGACGCGGTCGTGCTGCGGGTCGATCCGGGGCAGGTGCAGTGCCTGCTCGATCACGCCCGACTCCAGCAAATCGGTGATGCGTCCCTGCTGTGCAAACGGCTCGCGCGTGACGGTCGGGAAGTAGCGCAGTTTCTGCTGCACCAGTTCGCCCAGGTATTCGTGTGCCGGTAGATCGCGCGTCAGCCCCTCGCGGTAGCCCAGTTCGCTGACATAGCGCACGCCATGCGCCAGCACGATGTGCTCAAAGGACTCGTAATACTCCGGGTCACGCACAATGCTCATAAAGGGCGCCAGTCCCGTGCCCGTGCTCAGGAGGTAGAGGTTGCGCCCAGGGCGCAGGTTGTCCTTGATGAGCGTGCCCGTGGGTTTGCGCCCGACCAGCAGCGTGTCGCCCGGTTGCACGTGCTGCAGGCGCGAAGTCAGCGGGCCATCGGGCACCTTGATGCTGTAAAACTCCAGATGGTCCTCGTAGTGTGCGCTGGCAATGCTGTAGGCGCGCAGCAAGGGCCGCCCGGCGACCTCCAGGCCGATCATCACGAACTGGCCGGATTGAAAACGCAAGCCAGCGTTGCGCGTGGTGGTGAAGCTGAACAGCGTTTCGTTCCAGTGGTGCACACGCAGAACGGTTTCGTGCTGGTAGGCGGAGGTGGCAGAAGGGGCAGAAGACTTATTCGCAGACATGGCTTGGCTCCATCGCAAGGGGTGAAAAAAAGGCGCAGCTAACCCCGCGCTGCCCAAAAAGGCAGCGTCAGGTATGCAAAGGCAAGGGACGGGGGTGGCTTTTAGGCCGTGGCGCTTTCGGGCGCGGCGGCCATGCGTTCGATGCGCTCGATGCGTGCAGGTACCCGCTTGTGCCATGGCGTGCCGGCTATCGGGTCACGGCCATCCAGGCCCGTCAGCTCGTTGAGCGCCACGCCCCGGCGCTCGACCACGCCATCGGCGCGGCGGTAATCGATTCCCAGTCCATTGGGCAAGGAGATGTGGCCCGGTTGCAAGGCGTCGGAGAGTTCCACTTGTGCCTCGGCACTGCCCCGGCGGGTGTGGATGCGCACCCGGTCGCCTTCCCGGCAGTTCAAGCGGGTGGCGTCGGTGGCGCTCATGCTCAGGGTGCCGTAGTTGCCTTTGCGGTGCCAGCTGCTGTCGCGGATCGCGGTGTTGGAGGTTTCCGTGCGCCGCTCGCCCGCTGAGAGTATGAAAGGGTATTCGGCATCCATCGGCGGGCCGCTGTTTGCCAGTTTTTCCAGCTCGGCGACCAGTTCGGGAATCCACAGGTTGATGCGGTGTTCAGGTAGACGGATGGCCTGCCAGCTGTGGCTGTATTCGGTATCGGCAAAGATCAGGCCCGAGGGGCTGTTCAATATGGCCTGGAACAGCCGGTTGCCCGCCAGCAGCGCGTGTCCGGCAAACCCGGCGCGCGCGGCGGCTTGCGGGTGCTGGCGTACGTACATCTGGCAAATGCCCCACAGCGACGCTGCCGTTTCCATGCCTGCGGGCAGATGCGGTCCTATGCTGCGGTACAGCACCACCGAAGCAAAGCGTGCCACGCGCTTGTCACGTAGCGCCTTCCAGGCGAATGCCAGGGAGAAAGGCAGCCAGCCCGCCGAAGCTGCCCGGCGCAGCAGGCTGTATTGTTCCTCTTGCACCGCACCCAGGGCTTCGAGCAACCGGGCGTGGATTTCTGCTTCGCTCAGCGTGCCGGGGCGTGGTGCGAACAGGGGCTGGCGCAGGTGAAAGGCGTTATTCGGTATCTCCAGATTGAAGAAAGTCGCCTCGGCTTTTTCAAAGGATGTGGACGCGGGCAGCACATAGTCGGCCTGTTGTGCCGTTTCGGTCATGGCCACGTCGATCACCACGCTGAATTCCAGCGCGCGCAACGCCTGGCGCATTTTCTGGCTATCGGCCAGCGAATGCACCGGGTTGGCGCTCTCGATGAACATGGCACGAAAACGCTTGGGATGGTCGCTGAGGATTTCTTCGGGGATGGCGTTGCAGGGAATCAATCCCATGATGACCTTGGCGCCGGTTACGGGCGTGGTGCGCGCGGCTTTGGGTGCTTGGGAGCTTTTGGCACCCTTTTTTTGCTGGTCGCGCCCGGAACTCGACAGGCTCAGGAGCGGAACAAACGCATTGTTGGTGCCTTGTCTGCCATAGTGCCCGGCCAGCAGCCAGACCAGGCGGTTAAGGTAGCTGTTCAAGGTGGAGTGGACATTCATCTGCACGCCCAGGTCTTCAAAGACCGAAACGCTTTGGGCCTGCGCGATGCGCCGCGTGGCGCGTCGGAGCAAATCCTCATCCACGCCGCAGACTTGTGCGTATTGCGGGATGGAGATTTTGCGCAGCACGGCGGCAATGTCGTCGAAATGCGTGGTGTGCTCGGCGTGCCAGTCGGCGGGCGCCAGGTTTTCCTGAATGAGGATGGCCGCCATCGCCGCCAGACACCAGGCGTCGGTTCCGGGTTTGACGGCGAGGTGAAAGTCGGCCATGGCGGCTGTTTCGGACTTGCGCGGGTCAATGACGATCATGGAACGCTGCGGGTCTTTCTGGATGTCGCGCAAAATCACGCGGACGCGGGCAAAGCCATGCGATTGCCACGGGTTCTTGCCCAGAAACACCGCCACTTCGGCATGCTCCATGTCGCAGTGGACGCCCGTGCCCATCATCTTGCCCTGCACCCAGCCTTCGCCAGTCTTTTCCTGCGCCAGCGCATTGGAGCGGTACTGGATGCCCAGTGCCTTGATGGTGCTGTCGCCATAGGTGCCGCCCAGATGGTTGCCCTGGGCACCACCGCCGTAATACAAAATGCTCTCGCCACCATACCTGGACTGGATGGCCGCCAGCCTTTCGGCGACCTCGCGGATGGCGGTGTCCCAATCGACGGCTTCGTAACTGCCATCGGGCTTGCGGCGCATGGGCGAAGACAGCCGGTCGGCGCCGTTCTGGTAATGGTCCATGCGCTGTGCCTTTTCGCACAGATAGCCCCTGGAGACCGGGTGCTCCTTGTCAGCCCGGATGCGGATGATGCGCGAACCCTCGGTTTGCACCTCCAGACCGCAATTGATAGCGCAGATGATGCACGCCGTTTTTTTCCACTCAACCGACTCGAAAGATTCGGAACTGCGCATGGCATATCTCCTGTTAGGGCTTGAAAATTGGATAGAAGTCGTTATCTTATAGAATGATTATGCTATTGCAATAGAGACACTTGCCTAAACTGCCAAAGTTAATATGCGTTACCCCAAGGACCACAAGGAGCAGGTTCGCGCCAAACTGCTTGCCCAGAGCGGGAGCTATGCCAAGAAGCATGGTTTTGCCGCTTCCGGCGTCGATACCCTGGCTGCTGCGGCGGGCTTGACCACCGGCTCGCTCTACAAGCACTTTGCCAACAAGACCGAACTATTCACCGAACTGATCCGGAACGAGCTGGGGCGCAGCGAGCACTTCTTCGCTAGCGTTCCGCCAGGGGACCGTGCTGCCATGCTGGAGGCTTTGAATCGCTACCTGGGCATGGAGCACGTCGAGTTGCCGGAGCTGGGCTGTCCGCTGCCCGCGCTTGCGGCAGAGGTGGCGCGTGCGGACGATGCGGTGCGCGATGCCTTTGAAACCGGCCTGGTGCAAATCAAGGACGTCATCCAGAACTTTACTGGCTCGGAAAGCGCTGCCTGGGCGGTCATCGCCCAAAACGTCGGCGCCGTCATGATTGCCCGCGCCGTGCGCCAGGCCGCCACACGGCAAGCGGTATTGCAAGCAGCCCATAATGCATCCGTGCGTTATCTACCTGATGAATCTATCTGAAAGGGCCTGAAAAATGTTGCGCCAGACACTGCTCCTTTTGCACCTGCTGTCGGCCATTGTCTGGCTCGGTGGCATGTTCTTCGCACACTTTTGCCTGCGCCCTGCGGCGCTGGAAACCCTTGAGCCACCCAAACGCCTGCCGCTCTGGGCGGCCACCCTGGCACGGTTTCTTCCCATTACGGGTGTGGCGGTGCTGCTGCTTTTCATAACCGGGTTCGCCATGCTGCTGCCAGTGGGCTTTAGCCACGCACCTCCGGGGTGGCACATCATGCTTGCGCTGGGCATCGCCATGGCTGTGGTGTTCACCTACGTCTATGCCGTGTTATTTCCCAAGCTGCGCGCGCACTGCCTGGCGTCAGCGTGGCCGCTGGCGGGCCAGACTATCAACCGCATCCGCCAGCTGGTGACGCTGAACCTGGGCCTTGGCGTTCTGGCCATCGTTGCGGTGGTGTTCGTGCGTTGAGTATGCTCAACTATTGATAGCTGCTCCCGCTCGTCCCACAAGGCTCACAGGCCAAAAGCCTTTAAACAACCACAGGCTCGGGCTCCAGCAGGATGCCGAAGCGCTCGTACACGCTGGTTTGTATGGCCTTGGCCAGGGTCATGACTTCACCGCCGGTGACACCGTCGCCGTTCATGTCGGTTCCCCGGTTGACCAGCACCAGCGCCTGCTTTTCGTACACGCCGGCTTTGCCGATGGATTTGCCCTTCCAGCCGCACGAGTCGATCAAACTGCCGGCGGCGAGCTTGATGCTTCCGTTGCTCAGGAGGTAGTGCACCACTTTCGGGTCGCGGGCAATGATGTCGGCGCATTGTTCGGGGCTGACGTTCGGATTCTTGAAAAAACTGCCTGCATTGCCCACGATGGCCGGGTCGGGCAGCTTGGCGCGGCGAATGGCGCATATCCAGTCAAAAATCTGCCCGGCGCTGGGTGCGTTGCAGCCGTATTCGGCCATCTTGCTCTCCAGGTCGGCATAACCGAGCACGGGCTTCCAGTCCTTGGGTAGGGCAAGGCGCACGCGCACGATCAGGGCGCGTCCTTGCAGGCCAAAGCCATTTTTTGCAGTGGAGCGGCCATGCTTGAAAACCGAATCACGGTAACCAAAGCCGCATTGGGCGGCATCGAGCGTGAAAAGCTGGCCGGTTTGCAAGTCGATGGCATCAAGCGATTCAAAGCGGTCCTGCAACTCCACCCCGTAAGCGCCAATGTTTTGCACGGGTGCGGCGCCCACGGTGCCGGGGATGAGGGCCAGGTTTTCCAGCCCCGGATAGCCCTGGGACAAGGTCCAGGTCACCAAGTCGTGCCAATTTTCTCCGGCGCCCGCTTCGACGATGAACGCCCTGGGGGTTTCGTCCACCAGCCGCAATCCCTTGATTTCGACCTTGAGCACCAGGGCTTGCACGTCGCCCGTAAGCACGATGTTGCTGCCGCCACCCAGTATGAATGTGGGCGCGCAACCCCACACAGGGTCCACAAGCAGTGCGCGTACATCGTCAACGCTGGCCACACGCGCCAGTGCGTGCGCCTTGGCGATAATGTGGAAGGTGTTAAATGGCTGGAGCTGAACGTTTTTCTCGACTAACATGGCGGCATGGATTGTCTCTTAACTTACGTACCCCTTAGTACCCCTTATGCCTTCCTTTGATACTGTTTGTGAAGCGGACCTGGTAAAGGTCAAAAATGGCGTGGAAAACACCGCCAAGGAAATTGCAACGCGCTTTGATTTCAAGGGCACTGCGGCCAGCATTGAGATCAAGGACAAGGAAATCACCCTGATTGGTGATGCCGATTTTCAACTCAACCAGATTCAGGACGTGCTGCGCGCCAAACTGACCAAGCAGGAGGTGGACGTGCGTTTCCTGGACGTCGGCACGGTGCAGAAAATCGGCGGCGACAAGGTGAAGCAGCCCATCACGGTGCGCAACGGCATTGAAACCGAGGTTGCCAAGAAGATACAGCGTGCGATCAAGGACAGCAAACTCAAGGTGCAAGCGGCCATCCAGGGCGACTGCGTGCGCGTGAGCGGCGCCAAACGTGACGACCTGCAAGCCGCCATGGCGCTCATCAAGAAGAATTTCACAGACTTACCCTTGAGTTTCAACAACCTGCGGGATTGATACAGACTGATGAAATCTGTTCTTCCAGCCGTTCTAGCCGTCGCTCTGGGCTTTACCCTCACTTCATCTGTGCTGGCCCAGAATGTCAGTCTGTCGGGCATGCTTGGCGGCAAAGCCCTGCTCATTGTCGATGGTTCAGCGCCCAAGGTGGTGGCTGCGGGGGAGAGTTACAAAGGGGTGACGGTGGTATCGGTTGGGCGCAACCAGGCGGTGGTGGAAATTGCCGGTAAACAAAGCACCTTGCACGTGGGTGAGACGCCAGCGAGTGTGGGGGTTGGTGTCAGTGGCAGCCGTATCGTATTGAAAGCAGGCCAGGGAGGGCATTTTTTTGCACAAGGGCAGATTAACGGCAAAGACGTGCAGATGGTGGTGGACACGGGGGCAACGGTTGTTACCTTGAGTTTCATGGACGCACAGCGCATCGGTCTGAATTACCAGACGGGGCTGCTCACGCAGATGGGCACTGCCAATGGCATCGTCCCCGCCTGGCAGGTCAAACTGAAGACGGTCAGCATCGGGGATGTGGTGGTGAATGAAGTCAATGCCATCGTATCTGCGGGCTCATTGCCGTACGTATTGTTGGGCAACAGCTTTCTGGCACACTTCCAGATGACGCGCACCAATGAAGAAATGGTGCTGAATAAACGCTAACCACCGTGAGCATACAAAACGAAAACGAATACGAAGACCTGCTGGGCCAATGGGCGGACCTGGAGTTGGGCCTGGGGGTCATCCTGGGCAGTCCGGCCAGCACGCAACAGTTTGCCAGCCGGGTGCACCAGTACGACCGATGGATGCAAGAGCTGCTGCAACGCGACACGGATGTCGGCTTGTATCTGCTGTTTCAACTGGCCAGTAATTCCCCCGTGGGGTATAGCGCTTCGCATGCGCTGGTATGTGCAGTTTTGTGCCATCTGGTTGCCATCGAGCTGGGTTTTGAAGCGCGCGAGCGCAATAGTCTGGTGCATGCCGCGCTGACCATGAACATCGCCATGACAGCCTTGCAGGACGAGTTGGCGAACCAGATCGAAAAACCAAGCGCAGCGCAACAGGATGCCATCCGGGGACATTCGCTTAAAAGCGCCATCATGCTGACCAATCTGGGTGTTGCCGACGACCAGTGGATCGACATCGTGACCCGCCACCATGACGAAGCGGTGGATAAGGAAGACCCGCAACAGATACCCCCCCTTACACGGCTGATACGCACGCTCAGGGTGGTGGACCGCTATGCGGCCATGATCAGCCCGCGCTTGTCACGTGCCGGGCGCAGTGCCAGCGAGTCGGCCCGTTCGCTCATGGCCAATGCTGCGACAAAATCCGACGAAATTGCCCAGGCCCTGGTGCGCAGCGTGGGCCTGTACCCGCCGGGAACCTACGTGCGCATGGACAGCGATGAGCTGGGCGTCGTGCTGCGCCGCAGCAGTCTGCACGACAGCCCCTACGTGGTCATCATCGGCAAAGCAGGTGGTGAGATGGTCTCCAATCCGAGTCTGCACGCCACTGCCGATGGCAAACCACACATCCGCTCCGCCCTGGCCGCATCGGCTGTGCGGGCACGTCTGAACCACTTTCATATCCTTCAATTGTGGGTGTCGGCGTAAATGGCGCAAACGAAAGATTAGTAGAATCCCGCTCTTATTACTTAAATTACTTAAGGAAATCACATGGCACTCGTTTCTATGCGTGAACTGCTGGATCATGCAGCAGTCAATGGCTACGGCATCCCCGCTTTCAACGTCAACAATCTTGAACAGGTGCAGGCCGTGATGACTGCTGCCGATGAAGTGGGCGCGCCAGTGATTTTGCAAGCCAGTGCGGGTGCACGCAAGTATGCGGGCGAAGCCTTCATCAAGCACCTGATTGCTGCGGCCATTGAGTCGTATCCGCACATTCCGCTGGTCATGCACCAGGACCACGGTCAAAGCCCGGCGGTGTGCCAGGGTGCCATTGACCTGGGTTTCAGTTCGGTCATGATGGACGGCAGTCTGGAAGGCGACGGCAAGACGATTGCCAGCTTCGAGTACAACGTCGAAGTCACGCGCAAGGTGGTCGATATGGCGCACAAGGTCGGCGTCACCGTGGAAGGCGAGCTGGGCTGCCTGGGTTCGCTGGAAACGATGAAGGGCGACAAGGAAGACGGCCACGGCACCGATTCCACCATGACGCGCGAGCAGTTGCTCACCAGCCCCGAGCAGGCGGCAGATTTTGTCAAACGCACGCAGCTGGATGCGCTGGCCATTGCCATTGGCACCAGCCACGGCGCCTACAAGTTCACACGCAAGCCCACAGGCGACATTCTGGCGATTGACCGCGTGATCGAAATCAACAAACGCCTGCCCAATACGCATCTGGTGATGCACGGCTCCAGCAGCGTGCCGCAAGACCTGCTGGCCACCATCAACCAGTACGGCGGCAAGATCAAGGAAACCTATGGCGTTCCGGTCGAAGAAATCCAGCGTGCGATCAAGTTTGGCGTGCGCAAGATCAATATCGACACCGACATCCGCTTGGCCATGACGGCGGCCGCACGCAAGTTCATGGTGGAAAACCCCGAAAAATTTGACGCCCGCGACTGGCTCAAGCCCGCACGCGAGGCAGCCAAGGCGATTTGCAAACAGCGCTACGTCGAATTTGGCTGCGAGGGCCAAGGCGCCAAGATCAAGGGCGACAGCCTGACCGTCGTTGCAGGCAAGTACGCACGCGGTGAATTGGCACAAGTGGTGCAATAAACCGTTACTATCCTTTTTCATGTCCTTTTTCAGGCCCGTTGAGCGATTCAGCGGGCTTTTTTGTTTTGTCTTTGACCATGACTGCAACCGTACATACTTCCTCCATCACCAGCTTGCCCTTGCTTGCCCGTGGCAAGGTGCGTGACAACTACGCGGTGGGCGAGGACCGCATCCTGATGGTCGACAGCGACCGCCTGAGCGCCTTCGATGTCATCATGAACGAGCCGATTCCCGGCAAAGGCCGTTTGCTGACGCAGATGGCGCTGTTCTGGTTCGACAAAATCGGCCCCAAAGGCCTGAACCTGTGCCCGATCCACCTGACGGGCGAAGCACCCGAAAGCGTGGTGAGCGCTGCCGAACGCCCCCAGGTCGAGGGGCGCTCCATGCTGGTCAAGCGCCTGACGCCCTTGCCCGTGGAGGCGGTGGTGCGTGGCTATCTGGCTGGCAGCGGCTGGAAGGAGTATCAGGCCAGCGGTGCGGTGTGCGGCGTAGCCCTGCCGCCGGGGCTGAAGAACGCTGCGCGTCTGCCCGCACCGATCTATACGCCCGCCACCAAGGCGGCACAAGGCGAGCATGATGAGAACATCCCGTTTGAACAGACCGTGGCCCTGCTTGGCGCGGAACTGGCGGGCCGCGTGCGTGACACCAGCATCGCCATCTACCAGGCCGCCAGCGCTTTTGCGCTGTCCAAGGGCATCATCATTGCAGACACCAAGTTTGAGTTCGGGCTGGATAAAGACGGAACGCTGACCCTGATGGACGAGGTGCTGACGCCCGACTCCTCGCGCTTCTGGCCGCAGGAAAGTTACCAGGAAGGCAGCAATCCGCCCAGTTTCGACAAGCAGTTTGTGCGCGACTGGCTGGAGCAAGCGCAGGTCGATGGCAAGCCCTGGGACAAGACGCCCCCTGCGCCGCGCGTACCCGAGGACATCATCGCAAGAACCGCCGCCAAATACCAGGAAGCACTGGCGCGGCTTACGGCGTGAAGGCGTGAGGGTGTGAATATCTCCATGCAAAGAAAGACAGTCTTTATTGCATCCCTTGTTGCTGTGCTCGCGGTGATCGCCCTTGGCGGCTGGTGGGGTTTTTCAGGCAAGGGGGCGCAGGAACCCGCCACCGTCGTGGACCGCTCGGCGCTGATCCGTGCCCATTCTCCCAGCATGGGCGGGGCAGATGCCCCAGTGGTGATCGTCGAGTTTTTCGATCCCGCCTGCGAGACCTGCCGCACGTTTTATCCGAAGGTCAAACAGCTGATGGCGCAGCACCCTGGGCGCATCCGGCTGGTCATGCGCTATGCACCTTTTCACAAGGGGGCCGACAAGGTGGTGGCTTTGCTGGCGGCTGCCCATCGACAGGCAAAATTCTGGCCCGTGCTGGAGGCCTTGTTTGCCAGCCAGGCGGATTGGGCATCGCACCACACGGCCAAAGTGGATCTGACGTGGAAATATCTGGACGGAACGGGTTTGAACCTGGAGCATCTGGCCATAGACATGAGCGCGCCCGACATTCAGCAAACCATTGCCCAAGACCTTGCCGATGCCAACACACTGGGGGTCGCGCAAACGCCGGAGTACTTTGTAAACGGCAGACCGCTGCCTTCATTCGGGTTCGAGCAGTTGCAGCAACTGGTGGCAGAGGAACTCGCCAAATCACGCTGACCCAGCAGCTTTGCCCCTGCTCGCAACCGCGATGCCGAGTGTGGTCAGACCAAGGGAAACCACGGCAATCAGACCGCCCCAGAACCAGTAAGGCAGCCACAACGCGTCGGCTATGGCAGAACTGTCGGACAGGTGCGTGGCACCGTTGATGACCGCATGGGGCGAAAACATGTAAGCCAGGTCAGAAAACCAGGACAGGCACAAGGTTGCCGCGATCAGATGCAGCACAAAAGCGGCTGCAGCGTCGGGAAGGCTGCGGGCCGCCAGCCCAAGGGCCAATGCCATCGAAAGAAGAAACAGGAAACCAAAGCCGTTGCGCACCCAGATGAGCGTCAGCGCTGCCACAACGAGGGCCAGCGCGCCGAGCATGATGCGCGCCAGCCGCGCAGAGCGTGCCAGCAACAGGATGCCAACACCGGCAAGGCTTGGCCCGAGCAGACCACCCGCTGCAATGGCCGCCCGCGCCAGCCGCCCCGGATTGCCATGCCACACCGCCAACCCGGCACCGTTGGGGTACAGGTGCAATTGATCGAACGTGGCGCCGACCAGGATGGCCGCAAGGCCATGCCCCATTTCGTGGGCGAAGGTGGCCAGCAGGGTGAACGGATACAACACCAAGTGCCCGTAGGGCAATTGCCAGACAGCCACAACCGTCAGACACGAAAGCACCAGCAGAACGCGCGTGTTCATCTCAACCACACCATCCCGGCTTTATCCGTGTTCGTCGTATGGCGATCCATACACTGGTACCCACATTTTTCACGGAGGAGTGTGTTGTGCTATCGAATACAGAGCTTTTCCCGCCCTTCCCATGAACCTTGCAACGCCATTTGCTGAATAAGTACGCTGCCAGCGTCAGTGCCGGGTTTCGTCGAAAACTTCTTCCAGTGACTTGGCATCCAGCACCCGTTCCCCCCAGGTTTCGAGCAAATCCGTATCGGCCTGTTTCAAACGGGTGTTGACCCACTCGGGCAAGGCGCCAAAGCGGCGTGTCAGTTGACGCACCAGCAAACTGCATTCGCCTCGCTGGATACCTTGCTGCATACCTTGTTCCATGCCTTGTTGCATACCCTGTTGCATACCGCGCTCCGTGGCGAGCCGCTCGACGCTGGTGACATAACGCATACGCTTTTCTCCTTCGATTTGTTCAATATCTTGCCACAGTTTGTTTTCCAGCCCATCGGGCAGGCGCATCATCCAGTCGAGTACGGCGAATAAATCCAGGATGCGCTGCCGATCCCAGCCGTGGGTGTAGAGCAGCCGCACCAGCATGCGTTTGGCTTGGTAGCGTTCCTGCGGATCGTTTCTGGTTTGCTGCGTACGCAAGTGCGCTGCGGTGATGATGGCAAAGGGGTTGGCATCATGCTCCAGCTTCTCCTGCGAACGGGCCAGTTCGCTCAACTTCACAACCGGAAACGTCAGGCTGAGGCGACAGCCAAAGACTTCAAACGCAAAATGATCGGGTTTCCAGTTGGGATCATCGTCGGCCAGAATCACCAGGCTGGCAACGGGGCAGTCGAAGCGGTCAAAGATGCGGTAGTTGTAGGTGAATACGCGCTTGGGAAGGCTGCCATCGCGCTGGCCCTGCACTTCGATATGGATATAAATCCAGCGTTCACCGCCGCCCTTGAGGATCACGTGCACCAGGCAATCGGCAAAGCGTCTACCCAGCTCGGCATCACGCACCACCTGGCGCAGCTCGGTATTCTTGAATTCAAAACCTTGGCTCCAGTCAATCTGGGCGTGCAAGGGCGCAAAGTAATACGCCATGAACTCCGGGAAAGCATGTTCCAGCATGTCTTTCCAGGGGCTGTCGTAGTTGTCAGTTTCGGTGTTCATGGGGGAATGGTAACGGATGGATAAGAACCCTCGGAACGACAAAAAGAAAACCACCTTTGTCCAGCTTCACCCGCCACCCGTTCGCAGGAGGGGAGTTTATTGCGCTATCGAATAAAGAGCTGTTCCCGCATGTCCCATAAGCCCTGTAGCCATGTTTGGCATGTTGTATCACGCCGGCGGGTGTGGTTTTCGTGACCCAGAACGGCACCAAACTCTGGGGTTGAACGCAGAAAAAATGTTAAATCAGCCTACAAGCCTTATGGAACGTGCGGGAGTAGCTACAAACCTTGCAGTGTTTGCTGTAGCACCTTCGCCACCGGGCCGAACGACTGGCGGTGTGCGGGACAAGCGCCGAAGGTTTTCAGGGCGGCAAGGTGCGCGGCGGTGGGGTAGCCCTTGTGCTGGGCGAATCCGTATTGGGGATATTGCTGGTCGAGCGTAAGGCAATATGTGTCGCGTTGTACCTTGGCCAGGATGGATGCGGCAGATATGGCGCTGACTTTGCTGTCGCCTTTGACGATGGCCTGGGCGTGGGGTACATCCAGCACGGGCAAACGGTTGCCATCCACCAGCACCACCACAGGACGGATGTGCAGGCCATCCACCGCGCGGCGCATGGCGAGCAAGGTGGCTTGCAGGATATTCAATTGGTCGATTTCTGCGGTGCTGGCCTCGGCAATGGCATAACTCAGGGCGTGGGCGCGGATGTGTTCGGCCAGGGTTTCGCGTTGTCTGGCGGACAGCACCTTGGAATCGGCCAAACCGGGGATGGGGCGAAGGGGGTCCAGAATCACGGCTGCGGCCACTACCGGGCCAGCCAGGGGGCCGCGTCCGGCCTCATCCACACCGGCGATCAGGGTCTCGTCGCGCCAGGGCAGGGGGATGGCATTAGTAGGCACCTTCATCCAAGGACTTTGGCGATGGCATGGCTGGCCAGTGTGGCGGTGTCGCGTTGCAAGCTGCGGTGCAGGGCTTGGAACTGTTGTCGCAGGTGTTCGATTTTGGCAGGTTGGTGGCCAATGTCATCAAACCACTGCAAAACAGCATGGGCCAGCGCTTCGGGCGTGGCCTGGTTTTGCAGCAACTCCGGTACGATGAACGACTGGCTCAGTATGTTGGGCAGTCCCACCCAGGGTTGCAGCTTCTTGCGGTGCATCAGGTGCCATGACAGGTTTCCCATGCGGTAGGCGATGACCATGGGGCACTTGTGCAGGGCGGCTTCGAGTGTGGCGGTACCGCTGGCGATCAGGGTGACATCGCAGGCCGCCAGTACCGTGTGCGACTGGCCGGTGACGATTTGTATATGCTCCAGCATGCCCGCTTCTTTGGCAGTCTGTTCGATCTCGGTGCGCAGGTTGGGCACGGCGGGCAAGAGCAGTTTGATCTCCGGGTACACCTCGCGGACGTACTTTGCGGCTTCGAAGAAGGGACGGGCCAGGTAGCGGATTTCGGATGTACGGCTGCCGGGTAGTATGGCGAGCACGCGGTCACTGCCTTGCAAGCCCAGCACCGCGCGGGCGGCGTCGCGGTTGACTTCCAGTGGAATGGTGCTGGCTAATGGGTGGCCTACGTAGGTGGCGCCAATACCGTGTTGTTCCAGAAGCGCTGGCTCGAATGGAAACAGGCACAGCACGTGGTCTGCGCTGCGGCGGATTTTTTCGACCCGCTCGGGTCGCCACGCCCAGATGGAGGGGCAGACGAAGTGCACAGTCTTGATTCCCTGCACGCGCAGATTGTTTTCCAGATCGAGGTTGAAGTCCGGTGCATCGACACCAATGAACACAGCGGGGCGCTGATCGAGCAGACGCTGTTGCAATTGTTTGCGAATGCCCAGGATTTCATGGTAACGGCGCAATACCTCCCAGCCATAGCCGTGCACCGATAAGATATGGCTTGGCCACCAGGCGTCAAAACCCCGGCGTGCCATCTCTGGCCCTCCGATGCCAGCAGCTGTCAGATCGGGCCAATGCGTGCGCATGCCATCAAGCAGCAATCCTGCGAGCAAGTCGCCGGACGCTTCACCTGCCACCATGCCGACCGAGATGGACATCAGCGCACAATGCCCCGCTGGGGCGAGGTTTGATCGAGGAAAGACAGCACCAGCGCCACATCGGGGGCGGATTCTGGTTGCGACGCAGGCAATTCGGCGATGCGTTGCTGGGCCTGTTCCAGCGTCAGATTCTCGCGGTACAGAGCTTTGTGGATGGCCTTGACGCCACGCATGCGCTCGGGACTCCAGCCACGGCGGCGCAGGCCCTCAAAGTTCATGGATCGGGCCGTTGCCGGTTGCCCCTGGCACATCACAAACGGTGGCACATCCGCCAGCAGCACCGAGGCGATGGCCGTCATGCAATGCGCACCGATGCGCACAAACTGGTGTACGCCGGTAAAGCCGCCCAGTATGGCCCAGTCACCGACATGGACATGGCCGGCAAGTTGGGAATTGTTCGCAAAGATGGTGTGGTTGCCCACTTGGCAGTCGTGTGCCAGGTGGCAGTAGGCCATGATCCAGTTGTCATCCCCTAAGCGGGTGACGCCGGCATCGCCGGGGGAGCCGATGTTGAAGGTGCAGAATTCGCGGATGGTGTTGCGGTCGCCAATCGACAGTTCGCAGGGTTCGTCGTGGTATTTTTTATCCTGTGGGATGGCGCCCAGCGAGTTGAATTGAAAAATGCGGTTGTCACGGCCAATGGTGGTGTGGCCTTCGATGACGCAATGGGCTCCGACCATCGTTCCCGCAGCGATGCGGACATGGGGGCCTATGATGGTGTAGGGACCGATGCTGACCGAAGCGTCGAGTTCGGCAGCCGGGTCCACGATGGCGCTGGGATGGATGAGGCTCACAGGTTGTCCCTCTTGTATTTTCTTATATTCAGGTCACGTTGCGCATGGTGCACATCAGTTCCGCCTCGCAGGTGACGTTGCCGTCCACTCGCACGTCGCCCTTGAACTTGTAGATGCCGGATTTCGAGCGCAGCAGTGCCATGTCAATGACCAACTGGTCGCCGGGGTACGCGGGACGCCTGAACCGGGCTGCGTCAATGCCGGCAAAGTAGTACACCGATGTGTCGGAGGGGCTGGCTTTCATGCTGTCGAAGGCCAGCAGGGCGGCGGTCTGGGCCATGGCTTCGAGCATCAGGACGCCGGGCATGACCGGGCGAAAAGGGAAATGGCCGTTGAAAAACGGCTCGTTGATGGTCACATTCTTGATGGCCTTGATGGATTTGCCTGGCTCCATCGCCAGTACGCGGTCTACCATCAAAAACGGGTAGCGGTGTGGCAATTGTTTGAGAATTTCGTGGATATCCATCATGGTGCGGTTTTCTTTTCCAAAGCCTTGATGCGGTCGCGCAGACTGTGGAGTTGTTTGAGTGTGGCGGCGTTGCGTTCCCAGGCGGCATTGTCGTCCAGCGGAAAGAACCCGGTGTACGTTCCGGGCTTGAGCACGGAGCGGCTGACGACGGTGGCTGCGGAGATATGGACATCCGAGCCGATGGTGAGATGGCCCAGGATGCTTGCCGCACCGCCGATGGTGCAGCGCTCGCCGATGGTCGTGCTGCCTGCCACACCCACACACCCGGCCATGGCCGTATTGCGGCCCACGCGCACGTTGTGGCCAATCTGAATCAGGTTGTCGAGCTTGACACCATCTTCAATGACGGTATCGTGCAAGGCGCCCCGGTCAATGCAGGTATTGGCGCCGATCTCCACATCGTTGCCGATCTGTACGGCACCCAGTTGTTCGATTTTTTCCCAGGCCGCCCCGTTGGGTGCGAAGCCAAAACCATCGGCGCCGATCACGGCACCGGAATGCACAATACAACGCTCTCCCAGGACGCAGTTTTCACCAATGGTGACCCGTGCATGCAACACCGTGTCGGCACCCACGCGCGCGCCTGCTTCGAGCACACACAGCGCGCCAATGCGGGCCAAAGGGTGGACAAGGGCACCAGGGTCAATCACGGCACTCGGGTGGATGCGTGGCCTGGTGTTGTTGGTGGTGGCCTGGTGTTGTTTCCAGAGCTGTGTGAGTTTTGCGAAGTACAGATACGGCTGTTCAGTGATGATGCACGCACCACGCGCCAGCGCCTCTTCCCTGGCTTGCGGACCCACCACGACGCAAGCGGCCCTGGATGCCAGCAGTTGTTTGCGGTAGCGCGGGTTGCTGAGAAAACTCAACTCTGTTTCGCCAGCGGCTTCCAATGGAGCCAATCCGGAAATCGCAATGGCGCCGTCACCATGTAACTCCCCTCCCAGCTTTTGTACCACGCAAGCCAGATCGAGCTTCATGGGCCGTAGCGAAGATTATTTTGCCGCAGCATTGAGGATTTTCAGCACTTTGTCGGTGACATCATGCTTGCTGTTGCTGTATACCACGCCCTCGGAGAGAACCATGTCGTACTTGTCGGCCTCGGCCACCTGCTTTAATGCCTTGTTGGCCTTTTCCAGAACCTGTTGCAACTCCTCATTGCGTCGGCTGTTGAGGTCTTCCTGGAACTCACGCTGCTTGCGCTGAAAATCGCGGCTTTGGTCGGCGTATTCTTTTTGACGGCTGATGCGCTGGCTCTCCGTTAGCACGGGGGCATCGCGTTCAAACTTGTCACCCAGGGATTTCAGGGAAACCTGCAAATCGGTCAGTTCTTTCTGGCGCTTGGAAAACTCTTGCTCCAACTTTGCCTGTGCCTGCTTTGCGGGTCCGGATTCAGTGATGATGCGCTGGTTGCTGACGTAACCAATTTTCGAATCTTGGGCTACTGCGCTGCTGCTCGCTGCAAGCAGCAGCAAACCGACACACCATGTGGGATTAAATATTTTCATTAAAAAGTCGTTCCAATCTGAAATTGCAGATTCTGAATTCTATCGCTATCGAAATGGCGCATCGGTCTGGCAAAGGCCAAACGCAAGGGGCCCACCGGGGATATCCAGCTGATGCCAACGCCAACGGATGTGCGCACATCACCAAACTGCACCGGCTCGTTGACGCCGAATATGCCGCCGGCATCAAAAAAGCCGTACATGCGCAAGGTACGGTCATTGCCCCCTCCGGGAAGTGGTGAGAGCAGTTCGGCGTTGAAGTTGACTTTTTTGCCGCCGCCGGTTGCTGTCTCGTTGGTTGCACGCTGTGTGCCGGTGGTCAGGCTGCCCTGCTCGAAACCGCGCACCGAACCCAGGCCGCCCGAATAGAAATTCTTGAAAACCGGGTATTCCTTGCCGTCGGTACCACTGCCCATGGACAACTCGCTATTGAAGGCTGCAGTGATTTTCCTGGTAACCGGGAGGAATTGCTGGTACTGCACGGATCCACGGGCATAACGCAGTTCACCCGCCACGCTCCACTCGCCCGAGGTGCGTATCAACTTGCCCGTACTGGGCACGAGCGCGCTGTCCCGGGTGTCCCTGGCCCAGCCGACGGTCAGGGGGATCGCATGGCTGGTGTAGCCAAACGCGTTCGTAAAGTCCTGGTAGACCGTGGGCAGATAGGTTCCGGGAACAATCGTTGTCCGGTCAACGCCGACGCCAAAGAATACCGTGTCGGTTTCGGTAAACGGCACGCCAAAGCGCAAACCAACGCCCGTTGTTTCTATCGAGTAGCTGTTGACGTCGGTATAGGGTTTGGAGTTGCGCTGGTACAAGTCGACCGTGCGTGAGATGCCATCCTCGGTGAAATACGGATTGGTGGTATTGAAAACCACGGTGCGGTTGTATTTGCTGGTGTTCAGCTCGATTCCCAGCGAGTTGCCGGAGCCAAAGGCATTGTCCTGCTTGAAACCAAAGGTCAATCCCAGACCATCCGCAGTGGAAAGACCGGCGCCCAGGCTCAAACTGCCCGTGGGTTTTTCGGACACGGTCAATAACAGGTCCACCTGATCCGGCGAGCCCACCACTTCCTGTGTCTCAAGGGAGACTTCTTTGAAGTACCCGAGGCGGTCCACCCGGTCACGCGAGCGGCGGATCTTTTCGCCGTCATACCAGGCGGTTTCCAGCTGGCGAAATTCGCGCCGGATGACTTCGTCGCGTGTGCGGTCGTTGCCAGCAATATGGATGCGGCGGACGTAGACGCGCCGGGCGGGGTCGGCTTGCAGCGTGATCTCGACCCGGTTCGTGGCGCGGTCAATATTGGTCTGGGCTTGTGCACGGGCAAATGCGAAACCAAAATTGGCAAAATAATCTGTGAAGGCTTTGGTGGTCTGGGCCACCTGGTCGGCGTTGTAGGGTTGGCCCGTGCGAATGGCAATCAGCGATTGAAACTCTGCTTCTTTGTCCAGGTAGTTGCCGGCCAACTTGACTTTGGATACGACGAATTGCTCGCCTTCGGTGATGTTGATGGTGATGCCAATATCCTGTTTATCGGGAGAAATGGCCACCTGGGTCGAGTCCACCTTGAATTCCAGATAGCCTCTGGTCAGGTAGTAGGAGCGCAGGGTTTCGATGTCCGCGTTCAGTTTGGCGCGGGAGTAGCGATTCGATTTGGTGTACCAGCTCAACCAGCCGCCCGTATCCTGTTCAAACAAGCCCAGCAGACTGCTTTCCGAAAAAGCCTTGTTGCCAATGATCCGGATATCGCTGATCTTGGCGGATTCACCCTCAGCCACAGAAAAACTCAGATTGACCCGGTTGCGCTCGATGGGCGTGACGGTGGTGACGACCTCGGCAGCGTACATGCTGCGGTTGATGTATTGCCGTTTCAACTCCTGTTCGGCACGGTCAACCAGCGCCTTGTCGAAAGGGCGTCCTTCCGCCAGTCCGATGTCACGCAATGCCTTGACCAGAACATCCTTGTCAAATTCCTTGGTGCCGGAGAACTCGACCCCGGCAATGGTTGGCCGCTCCTCGACAATGACCACCAGGACTCCGGCATTGACCTCAATGCGCACGTCTTTGAACAAGCCCAGGCCAAAAAGCGCCTTGATGGAAGCAGCCGCCTTTTCGTCACTGTACGTGTCACCCACTCTCACGGGAAGCGAGGCAAAGACCGTTCCGGCCTCGACCCGTTGCAGGCCTTCCACGCGAATATCCCGTACCGCGAACGGTTCGACCGCGAACGCGGTATGGAAAGCCAAAAAAGATGCGGCGACAAGGGATGCGCGGCGTAGAAAATTATGATGAAACATGTGTATCACTATCAACCCAGCAAACGTGTCACGTCGTTAAAAATGGCAACGGACATCAGCAACAACAAGACTGCCAAACCCAGTTTTTGCAGCCATTCTGACCATGGAGGTGCCACAGGTTTTCCTGTCAGAAACTCCCAAAGATAATACATGAGGTGCCCTCCATCCAGAACGGGCACTGGCAACAGGTTGAGCACGCCCAGGCTGATGCTCATCAGGG
Source organism: Rhodoferax sp. (assembly GCA_041910275.1). Lineage (GTDB taxonomy): Bacteria > Pseudomonadota > Gammaproteobacteria > Burkholderiales > Burkholderiaceae_C > Allorhodoferax. Next base: position 25,726 of record JAYRRD010000143.1, on the reverse strand, counting down.
CCAGAAAGAGCAGGAATGGATTGATTCCCATGGTTGCGGATTTTCCCGCATAGTCGGCAATGGTGATCGGGCCGCTGAGGTTCTTGTAAGAAAGCGTGCCGCTGACCATCTGCCCCAGCATGCGCAGCGTCAGCAGCGACATCTGGCCGGTCCGCTCCACCGCCAACACCAGGCCTTCGACCAAGCCGTAGCGCACCCGCACCACGGGGGGCGGCGCGCCGATCATGGCACCGACCCTGCCAATGGTCGCGCTGCCTTCTTTCTCTGGTTTGGGCGTCACGACAAGGGTCAGCAGCGCATCGCCACGCTGGATTTTCCAGGACTGCTGCTGCACCGTGCCTTGCGTACCCGAGGCGCGGATCAGCTCGCGCAGCTGGCCTGCATCAACAATGTCGGTTGCATCCACCCGCAGCACCACGTCACCGGAGCGCAGCTGTGCCTCTTGTGCGGCGCCGCCGGGCAGTATGTCGCCGATCAGGGCTTGGGAAAAGGGCGCCGTGATGCCAATGGAGCGAAACAGCTGGGCGTCGGCATTGGACACATCGAGCGTAGATAGTTGCAGCTGCGCCAATCTTGCTGTGCTGGAGTTGGGCGTTGTTGCGTATTCCAACCATAGATTGTGGCGCTCCAGGGCAGCACGGGTGACCCACCAGCGCAGGCCTTCAAATGAACGTACCTCTGCCAGGGATTCGTCTTCAAAACCGGCCCGCAGAATGTGCTCTCCGCCTTTGAAACCCGCCACGGCTGCGACGGAGCCCTGCGGGGGATGGGACAGAATAGCCTGGGCTTGCTCATCGCCAATCCAGTTGACACAGCAGTACAGGACCACGGCCAATAGCAGATTGGCCAAAGGTCCGGCAGCAACGATGGCACAGCGGCTGCGCAAAGGCTGGGTGTTGAAGGCCAGGGCGCGTTCGTGCTCGGCCACCGGGCCTTCGCGTTCATCAAGCATCTTCACATAGCCACCAATGGGCAGCAGTCCGATGACGAATTCGGTTTGTGAGCGAGCCGCCGTCCAGCCGAACAACCGGGGACCAATGCCGATGGAAAAGCGCAGCACTTTCACGCCACACCAGCGCGCCGCGCGATAGTGGCCCCACTCATGCACGGCAATCAGCAGACCAATGGCAACAATAAACGCGGCAAGAGTCGTCAACATGGTCAGGTCGCAAAGTGTGCAATGGCGTTCTCGGCGGCTTGCCGGGAGCGCGAGTCCAGGGCCATAAGGTCTTCCAGTGAAGCCAGGGCGCCGGGAGTGACAGCGCCCAAGGTTTCCTGGTTGACGTGGTGAATCTGGTCGTAACGGATCTTGCCCGCCAGAAATGCCGCGACTGCCACTTCATTGGCGGCATTCAGCACTGCAGGCGTTCCGGGTGCGGCCTGCAAGACGGTCCAGGCCAGCTGAATTCCCGCAAAGCGCAAGCGGTGGTCTTTGGTGTCGAGGCTCTCAAAAGTCAGACCGGCCATGCTGGAGAAATCCAGTGCGGACGCACCCGATACCAGACGCTGCGGCCAGGATAAGCCATACGCAATCGGGCCGCGCATATCGGGTGTGCCCAGCTGGGCGACGACAGAGTGGTCCAGGTATTGCACCATCGAATGAATCACGCTTTGCGGATGGATGACAACCTCGATTTTTTCCGGCGCAACGCCAAACAGAAAACGGGCTTCTATCACTTCCAGGGCCTTGTTCATCATGGTGGCCGAGTCAACCGAAATCTTGCGCCCCATGCTCCAGTTCGGGTGCGCGCAGGCCTCATCCGGGGTGACATGCCGCAGCGTGTGCGGGTCGCGGGTGCGAAAGGGGCCACCGGATGCGGTCAGAATGATCTTGTCAACACACGTGCTCCAATCGCGTGGGTCTTGCGGCAGCGACTGGAAGATGGCGGAATGTTCACTGTCAATGGGTAGCAAGGTGGCGCCGCCGGCCTTGACGGTATCCATGAACAATTGTCCGCCCACCACCAGGGCTTCCTTATTGGCCAGCAGCAGGCGCTTGCCGGATCCGGCGGCAGCAAGACAGGGGGACAGGCCGGCAGCGCCCACAATGGCTGCCATCACGCAGTCCACTGACTCGTGCCGAGCCACCATGTCAATGGCATCGCTGCCCCACAGAACCCTGGTTGCCAGACCTTCGGCACGGCAGGCGGCTTCCAGCGTTTTGCCGGGGGCCGCACTGGCCATGACTGCATAGCTGGGTTGGAATGCGGCACATTGCGCGAGCATCCGATCCACGTTGTGCGCCGCAGTCAGGGCAAACACTTCAAAACGCTGCGGATGCCGCGCCACAACATCCAGGGTGTTGACACCGATGGAGCCCGTGGACCCCAACACCACCACCCGGCATTTTTCGGACTTCATAAGTTGCACAGCATCATGGCCAGGGGAAGAATCGGCAAAAGCGCATCAATGCGGTCCAGCACCCCCCCATGCCCTGGTAACAGACCGCTGCTGTCCTTCATCCCCGCACTGCGTTTGAACAAGGACTCCACCAGATCACCGACCACACTCATGGCGGCCAGAAACAATACCGCCACCACCATGAAGGCAGGATGGATGGCTGCCAGGCGGCTATACATGCTTAAAGCGTCTGACGGGGTGGCAGGGTCCAGGGCGCGCCACAGGAACGCACAGGCGACGACACCCAGCATCCCGCCGCACACACCTTCCCAGGTTTTCCCCGGACTGATGGAGGGTGCCAGTTTGCGGGCAAAAAAACGTCCCCCCATTGAGCGACCGGCAAAATAGGCGAAGACATCCGCCACCCACACCAGTACCAGCACAGAAAACAGGAAATTGATACCTATGGTGCGTGCCTGCGCCACGGCCAGCCAAGCGACCCACAACGCAAGCACCCCGCCTGGCAGCCGAATGAACCGGGGGACGTTCGTCCAGGCCGGAACACCGCCGTGCAGCAACCAAGCCCCCAACAGCACCCACAGGCACCCACTGCCGATCCAGAGCGTCTGCAAGGAGGTGTGCACCAGACCATACCACCAGGATGCCGCCATCAAACCGGCACACAGGGCGCCGGTTGCCACCGCAGTGGCCTGACTGAATTGGTTCAACCGGGCCCATTCCCAGGCGCCGGCTGCGATCAGGATGCCGGCAACAACGCCAAAGGCCAGGGGCTGCGGATAAAAGACCGCTGGCAGCAAAATGGCCAGCAGTACGAGTGCGGTGATGATTCTTTGCCTGAGCATAGCCGATCCCTGTTTATGCCTGTTTAGCTTGGTTCCTGGGTCTGGGCAAGTTGGCCTGATGTCTTGCCAAAGCGCCGCTCGCGCGAAGCATACTCCAGCAAGGCCGCATCCAGCGCCGCCTCGTCAAAATCCGGCCACAGCAGCTCGCTGAAATACAGCTCCGAATAGGCCGCCTGCCAGAGCAGGAAGTTACTGAGCCTTTTCTCGTTTCCGGTGCGAATCAGGAAATCGGGATCGGGGCAGGGGCTCAGGGCCAGGGCGTTTGAAAGGGTTTCCTCTGTGATGGGCGTTTGCGCCGCAGCCAATCGCGCAGCAGCAGACGCAATATCCCAGCGCCCACCGTAATTGAAACAGACATTCAGCGTCAACACTGTATTGGCAGCTGTTGCTAATTCCGCCTTGTCCAGGCCACTTCTGACGCGCGGCGAGAGGTTGTCGCGACTCCCGATAAAACGCAGGCGAACACCTTCCAGGCGCAGCCTGGGAACTTCACGTGCCAGAGCCATGGCAAGCAAATCCATCAAACCGGAAACTTCATCAGAAGGGCGGTTCCAGTTTTCCGATGAAAAAGCGAAGACCGTCAGTACCTTGATCTGGCGCACCGGACAGGCGCTGACGATGCGCTTGAGCACCTCCACCCCCTGCTTGTGGCCGGCAATCCGGGGCAGGAAACGTTTTGCAGCCCAGCGGCCATTCCCGTCCATGACAATGGCAACATGGCTTGGGCCTGGCACGCGCTCAATCAATCAAACCGCCATGATGTCGTGTTCTTTTGCCACTACCAAGCGGTCCACTTCGGCAATATGGCGGTCCGTCAATTTTTGAATCTCCGCTTCCGAGCGTTTCTGGTCATCCTCGGAAGCATGCTTTTCCTTGACGAGTTTTTTTACCGCTTCATTGGCATCGCGGCGCAGATTGCGAATGGCGACCTTGGTACTTTCCCCTTCGGAACGCACAATCTTGGTCAACTCCTTGCGGCGCTCTTCGGTCATGGGGGGCATGGGTACGCGAATCAGATCGCCCATGCTCGATGGATTCAAACCCAGATCGCTGTCCCGAATGGCTTTTTCAATCTTGGCGCCCATACCCTTTTCCCAGGGCTGCACGCCAACGGTACGCGCATCCAGCAGGGAAAGATTCGCAACCTGGCTGATGGGCAGCATCGCACCGTAATAGTCCACATGCACCGTGTCCAGCAGCGCCGGGTTGGCACGTCCGGTGCGGACTTTTGTCATGTTGTTTTTCAAAGCACTGATGGACGCATCCATTTTGCTGTCCAGTGTCTTCTTGATTTCATCAATTGCCATAATTCAATCCGTCAAAAATTTTTGTCACACGTAAACCAATGTGCCCTCGTCTTCGCCCAATACGGCCCGCTTGAGTGCTCCGTGCTTGACGATGGAGAATACCTTGATGGGCAACTTCTGATCACGGCACAGGGCGAATGCTGTTGCGTCCATGATTCCCAGATTGCGTGCCATGGCTTCGTTGAAAGTGATCTTGGCATATCGCGTTGCGGTGGGGTCCTTTTTCGGGTCCGCCGTGTAGACGCCATCCACCTTGGTCGCCTTGAGCACGATCTCGGCGCCTATTTCTGCTGCGCGCAAGGCGGCTGCCGTGTCGGTGGTGAAAAACGGATTCCCGGTTCCGGCTGCAAAAATCACGACCTTGCCCTCTTCCAGGTATTGCAGGGCCTTGGGTCGCACGTAGGGCTCCACCACTTGCTCAATGCTGATGGCCGACATCACGCGGGCCACCAACCCCGCCTTGTTCATGGTGTCCGCAAGGGCCAGTGCATTCATCACCGTGGCCAGCATTCCCATGTAGTCGGCAGTTGCACGGTCCATACCCACCGACCCACCGGCGACACCACGGAAAATATTGCCACCACCAATCACCACCGCCAGTTCCACGCCCAGTGCTGTGACTTCGGCGATTTCATCCACCATGCGCACAATCGTGCTGCGGTTGATGCCAAAGTGGTCGTCCCCCATCAACGCCTCTCCGGACAGCTTGAGCAAAATGCGTTTGCATGCGGGCTTTTCAGAATGCATGGATGGCTCCAACGGTGTCCTATGTGGGTTGCTTGGCGGCGGCAACCTGGGCGGCGACCTCGGCGGCAAAGTCGTCCACTTTTTTCTCGATGCCTTCGCCGACCACGTACAGGGTAAAGGCCTTGACCGTGGTCCCCGCAGCCTTGAGCATTTGCTCAACCGTCTGCTTGTCATTCTTGACGAAGGCCTGGTTGAAGAGGGACACTTCCTTGAGGAACTTTTGTACGCCGCCTTCAATACGCTTGGCAACGATATCCGCCGACTGAACGGGTTTGCCGGCGGCAGTTGCCGCATTGGCATCTTCTGCTGCCTTGGCCGCTGCGACGGAACGCTCGCGCTCCACCAGTTCGGTAGGTACATCTGCACTGGTCAAGGCCGCCGGCTTCATGGCGGCTACGTGCATCGCCACATCCTTGGCAGCCACAGCGTCGCCCTCAAACTCGACAACCACGCCGATGCGGGTGCCGTGCAGATAAGAGGCCAGTTGTGCGCCCGAAGCAAAGCGCTTGAAACGGCGAAACGACATGTTTTCGCCAATTTTCCCGATCAATCCCTTGCGCACATCTTCCAGCGTCGGGCCAAAACCATCCTGCGTGTAGGCCAGCGCGCCCAGGGCTGCGATGTCTGCGGGGTCGTTCTTTGCCACCAGGGTCGCTGCAGCATTGGCCAGCCCCTGGAAGCTTTCGTTCTTGGTGACGAAATCGGTTTCGCAGTTGACTTCAACCAGCGCACCCAGCGTGCCGTCCATGTAGCATGCCACAACGCCTTCGGCGGTAATGCGTGCGGCTGCCTTGCCGGCCTTGCTGCCGAGTTTCACACGCAATATCTCTTCCGCCTTGGCCATGTCGCCTGCGGCTTCGGTGAGGGCCTTTTTGCATTCCATCATGGGGGCATCGGTTTTTCCACGCAGTTCAGCCACCATGCTTGCGGTAATTCCAGCCATTTCGTTTCTCCGTAATCAATTCAATATTCAATAAAGGCCAAGTAGAGGCTAAAAAAAAGGGCAATATGCCCCTTTGCCTCTTTGCCCCTTTTGCGGGCAGATCAGACTCAGGCCGCAGCCTCGTGCACTTCCACAAACTCATCGCTGTCACCATCCTCGGCGGATACCGCCTTGACAACATCGTCCATGGCATTGGCACGGCCTTCCAGGATGGCGTCTGCAACGCCCCGCGCATACAGGGTCACGGCTTTGGAAGAGTCGTCATTGCCTGGAATCACGTAGTCGATGCCTTCGGGCGAGTGGTTGGAATCCACCACGCCGATCAACGGAATTCCAAGTTTGCGCGCTTCGGCAACGGCAATCTTGTGATAGCCCACGTCAATGATGAAAATCGCATCCGGCAAGGCGCTCATGTCCTGAATACCACCGATGTCTCTTTCGAGCTTTTGCAGTTCACGGGCAAACATGAGTTGTTCTTTTTTGCTCATGTTTTCCAGGCCGGATTCCTGCCGCGCCTTCATTTCTTTCAGGCGTTTGATGGAGGTCTTGACCGTCTTGAAATTGGTGAGCATACCGCCCAGCCAGCGTTGGTCAACGTAAGGGACGCCGGCACGTTGTGCCTCGGTGGCCACGATTTCGCGCGCCTGGCGCTTGGTTCCAACCATCAAAATGGTGCCACGCCGTGCCGACAATTGGCGGATGAACTTGGTGGCATCCTGGAACATCGGTAGCGATTTTTCCAGGTTGATGATATGAATCTTGTTGCGATGGCCAAAAATATAAGGGGCCATCTTGGGATTCCAGAAGCGGGTCTGATGTCCAAAGTGGACGCCGGCTTCCAGCATCTCGCGCATTGTTGTTGCCATGAATAACTCCAAAGGTTGGGTCTAAAATCCGGCCCCTTAATTGTCAGGCAAGAGCAACAGAATCTGCTGACTCTCGCAGGTCAACACCTTGACGGGCCTTGATTTGCGATTGAATTGCCTACAGTCCTGCACCTACAGCACGCCTGTGGCAAAGCCGTTCGAGTGTAACATACCGCTTCAGACGCAGTGACAGGCTTGCAAGCGGGCATCTCTTCGGGATGGGGTCTTTTCTGCCAGACAGAAATGCTGACAAAATGCACGTTTAGCCACTACATAAACCTAGGCGCAGGGAGACACAGGCATGAAAGTCAGATTTTGGGGTGTACGCGGGTCCATTGCATCGCCAGGGCCGAAAACGGTTCGCTACGGCGGCAATACGACCTGCATCGAGATTCGCACCGACCGCAATGAGCTCATCATCCTGGATGCGGGAACAGGCATATTTCCCTTGTCGCAGACTTTGTTGGCCGAGCTGCCGATCACGGCCAATGTGTTGATTACCCATTCGCATTGGGACCATATTCAGGGTTTGCCGTTCTTCATTCCGAACTTCATTCCCGGAAACACCTTGCGTCTGCATGGCAGCTTTGACCCGGTTTCGGGCAAAGGGGTCGAGCAGGTCATGGCGGTGCAGTTGCAGTACAGCTATTTCCCGGTGCGTGAAGCGGAGATGAAAGCGCACATCGAATATGTCACGCTGGTTCCGGGCGAATCCATTCAGATTGGCTCCGCCGTGGTCACGCCCTATCTCCTGAACCATCCGGTCATCAATTTCGGCTATCGGATTGAATGTGATGGCAAGTCGGTGTTTTTCACGGGTGACCACGAACCCCCCTACAACATCTACGAGCCTGGCGACGATGGCTATGACGAATACCAGGTATTCGTGGACGACAAGGCAGCCATGATTCATGCAGCGCTGGACGGTGTGGATGTCTTCATTGCCGATTGTTCTTACACCGATGCCGAATACCCTGCCAAGCGCGGTTGGGGGCATGGCACCTACAGCATGAGCATTGCCAGTGCCAGGAAGGCAGGGGCCAAGGTTTTGTTTTGCACGCACCACGAGCCCACCCGCAGTGACGATGCGTTGGAGAAAGTGTTTCAGGAAGCGCTTTCCGCCAATGCGGCATTGGCCGAAGGCATAGATATCCGGTTGGCGCGTGAAGGTGATGTTTACGAATTCTGAGCGCATTTCCGGCGGGAGTGTCACAAGACGGCTGTTTCGCAGTGGTGTGGCACGCGTGCTGGAGGTGTCCGCCGCAGCGGAGCTGCCGCCGCATACCCTGATGCAAAGGGCGGGCTTGGCGGTTGCGCGCCTGACTATGGCGATGGCGCCGCACGCCCAGGTGATCTGGGTGCCATGTGGTCCCGGCAACAATGGTGGTGATGGCTTTGAAGCGGCAAAAAATCTGAAAATCTGGGGAAAATCTCCCGTGGTGACGTGTCTTGGTGGCATTGAGCGTTTACCGGTAGATGCAGCCGCAGCGTATGCCGCAGCCGTGCAAAGCGGGGTCACGTTTTCTGATGCCGTGCCACCACAGTACGATGTGTGCATGGATGCCTTGTTTGGCATTGGCCGTTTGCGGGCATTTGATGCCCGCTGCAGCGACTGGATCGGGCAAATCAACACCCGCGCTGCGCCGGTCATTGCCATCGACGTACCCAGCGGCCTCGATGCCGACACGGGTGTTGCGAGCCCCTTGCATGTCAAGGCCGATGTCACCTTGAGTTTGCTGACGCTCAAACCCGGACTTTTTACCGCCGATGGCCGCGCGGCTTGCGGCGACATCTGGTTCGACTCCCTGGGCGTGGCAGAACCTGCGCAGGCGTGCGCTGAGTTGCACGGCGCAACAAAGATTGTGGACCGCGCGCACAACACCCACAAAGGCAGCTATGGCGATGTGGCTGTTGTTGGTGGGCAACAGGGTATGGCAGGCGCTGCGTTGCTGGCAGCACGTGCTGCACTCCATGGCGGCGCAGGGCGTGTCTTTGTCGGCTTGCTCGATGGGGCGCCATTTCCCTTGGACTTTTGTCAGCCGGAACTCATGCTGCGTCCCGTGCCCGACCTGGATTTCACAAGCATGGCAGTGGTCGCTGGTTGTGGCGGAGGGGATGCTATCCAGGCGCACATGGAAAACATGCTGATCCACTCCCGGCAACTGGTGCTGGATGCCGATGCCCTGAATGCCATTGCGCGCGATGCGTCTTTACAAGTGTGCTTACGTGACCGCAGTGACCGCGTGACCGTGCTAACACCGCATCCGCTGGAGGCGGCGCGTCTGCTGGGTATGGATACTGTTGAAATTCAGGCCAACCGATTGGAGGCGGCGTGTGAACTGGCACAAAAATTTTCCTGTACGGTGGTGCTCAAAGGCTCGGGTTCGGTCATTGCGGCCCCTGGAAAACTGCCACGCATCAATGCCAGTGGCAATGCGCGCCTGGCAACGGCGGGCACGGGTGATGTGCTGGCGGGTTTTATTGGTGCGCGTCTGGCCGCTGGCGCTGAAGGCTTTTCAGCTGCGTGTGACGCAGTGTATGTGCATGGCAAGGCAGCCGATAACTGGTCCGGGTCGCCATCGGCAACGCTGACGGCCCGCACTTTGACACTTTCCTTGTAGAGAAAACTATTACATTAACTACTACCGACACTTATCCCTTATATCCTTTATCCGGTCATGGCTACTACTGATATTCCGCAAAATCCGGCCAGCATTGCCCTCCCCGGTATCGGCAGGGCACTTATTACCGCTGGGAAACTCGAACAGAAATCCGCTGAAGACATCTACCGCAAGGCGGTTTCGGGGAAAACAAGCTTTATCGCCGAGTTGGTGGGCTCTGGCGCCGTTTCCTCTGCCGATCTGGCGCATACGCTGGCTGTTGCGTACGCCTCTCCTTTGCTGGACCTGGATGCCATCGACACCCACCGGCTTCCCAAGGGCGTGCTGGATGTCAAAATCTGCAGTGACTACCGGGTGGTGGTGCTGGCCAAGCGCGGCAATCGTCTGATTGTTGCCACGGCGGACCCATCGGATCAGGCTGCGGCAGAAAAAATCAAGTTTTCCACCCAGTTGGGGGTGGACTGGGTCATTGCCGAATACGACAAACTCTCCAAGATGGTGGTGGCCAGCGCCACTACCGCCAGCGAAACCATGGAGAACCTCCTTGCTGGCGAGATCGAATTCGATGCCGAGGTGACGGATGACACGTCCGAAACCGACAAAACCAATACGTCGGAAGTGGAAGACGCGCCGGTTGTGCGTTTCCTGCAAAAGATGCTGCTCGATGCGTTCAGCATGCGTGCTTCCGACCTGCATTTCGAACCCTACGAGCACAACTATCGGGTTCGTTTCCGGATTGACGGTGAACTGCGCGAAATTGCCTCACCCCCGATTGCCATCAAGGAAAAACTGGCTTCGCGCATCAAGGTGATTTCGCGCATGGACATTTCCGAAAAGCGCATACCGCAAGACGGCAAGATGAAACTGAAAGTGGGGCCGGATCGGGTGATTGACTTTCGGGTAAGCACCTTGCCCACGCTGTTTGGCGAAAAAATCGTGATCCGTATTCTGGACCCCAGCAGTGCCAAACTGGGCATTGACGCGCTGGGCTATGAGCCGGAGGAGAAGGAGCGTCTGCTCAAGGCCATTGGCCGGCCCTACGGCATGATTCTGGTCACCGGCCCCACGGGTTCGGGTAAAACGGTGTCGCTGTACACCTGTCTGAATCTGCTGAATCAACCCGGCGTCAACATTGCGACCGCCGAAGACCCCTCGGAAATCAACCTGCCCGGGGTCAATCAGGTCAACGTCAATGAAAAAGCGGGACTGACGTTTGCAGCGGCACTGAAATCGTTTTTACGCCAGGACCCGGACATCATCATGGTGGGTGAAATCCGCGATCTGGAAACCGCCGATATTGCCATCAAGGCCGCGCAGACCGGCCACCTGGTGCTGTCCACCTTGCATACCAACGATGCGCCAACGACCCTGACGCGCATGCGCAACATGGGCATTGCCCCCTTCAATATTGCTTCCAGTGTGATCCTGATCACGGCACAGCGTCTTGCCAGGCGTTTGTGCCTGAATTGCAAGGCGCCGCTCGATGTTCCACAAGCCGCACTCGTCAAGGCCGGATTCAGTGAGTCCGAGCTGGACGGAAGCTGGAGGCCGTACCACGCCGTCGGGTGTTCCATGTGCAACAATGGTTATAAAGGGCGCGTAGGTATCTACCAGGTCATGCCGATCAGTGATGAAATCCAGCGCATCATCTTGCGCGATGGCAGCGCACTGGATATTGCAACACAGGCACAGAAAGAAGGCGTGCGTTCCTTGCGACAATCCGGCCTGCACAAGGTCAAGCTCGGCCTGACCTCTTTGGAAGAAGTCCTTGCCGTAACTAACGAGTAGACAACGAGTAAGCAACGCGTAACCAACGGGTAACAAAACTTTGGGGTAATCCATGGCCACTGTCAACACCAAAAGCAAACCAAAATCTGATGACTCCTCCAAGGAAGTCGTCTTTGAGTGGGAAGGCAAAGACCGCAATGGCAAGCAGGTGCGCGGTGAGACGCGCGCCATCGGGGAAAACCAGGTCAAGGCAACCTTGCGGCGACAAGGGGTCATACCCACCAAGATCAAGAAGCGCCGCATGGGTTCGAGCAAGCCGATCAAACCCAAGGACCTGGCAATTTTCACCCGGCAGCTGGCCACCATGATGAAGGCCGGTGTGCCCCTGTTGCAAGCCTTTGACATCGTTGGCCGGGGCAACCCCAACCCCAGCGTGACCAAGCTGCTCAATGACATCCGCATGGATGTGGAAACCGGCACCTCGCTGAGTATTGCCTTTCGCAAATACCCGCTGTATTTCGATGCCCTGTACTGCAATCTGGTCGAAGCCGGTGAGGCGGCGGGTATCCTGGACCAGTTGCTGGATCGCCTGGCGGTCTACATGGAAAAGACCGAGGCCATCAAATCGAAAATCAAATCGGCCTTGATGTACCCCATTTCCGTGCTTATCGTTGCCTTCATCGTGGTGGCGGTGATCATGATTTTCGTGATTCCGGCCTTCAAGGAGGTGTTCACCTCGTTCGGCGGCGAGCTGCCTGGCCCCACGCTGATGGTGATTGCCATGAGCGAGTTTTTCGTCAAATACTGGTATCTGATCTTCGGTGGTCTGGGCGGTGGTTTTTACTTCTTCATGGAGTCCTGGAAACGCAACAAGAAGATGCAGATGGTCATGGACCGGATCATGCTCAAGCTGCCCATTTTCGGTGTTCTGGTGGAAAAGTCCTGTATCGCCCGCTGGACGCGCACCTTGTCAACGATGTTTGCCGCCGGTGTGCCCCTGGTGGAAGCGCTGGACTCGGTGGGGGGAGCAGCTGGCAACCATGTTTTTGAAAGCGCCACCCTCAAGATTCAGCAGGAGGTTTCCACCGGAACCGGCCTTACCGTGGCCATGACCAACGTCAACCTGTTCCCGTCGATGGTGCTGCAGATGTGCGCCATTGGCGAAGAGTCCGGCTCCATCGACCATATGCTGGGCAAGGCAGCCGACTTTTTTGAAGCGGAAGTGGATGACATGGTGGCCGGCATTTCCAGCCTGATGGAGCCTATCATCATCGTGATTCTCGGCTCGGTCATCGGTGGTATCGTGGTGGCGATGTACCTGCCCATCTTCAAACTCGGCCAGGTGGTTTAACGCATGCAGGCAATGCAAAATGCGTTGTGGCTGGAAGCCTCCTTGCTGGGTGTGTTGGGGCTGCTGATTGGCAGTTTTCTCAACGTCGTCATTTACCGTCTGCCCAAAATGCTGGAGCGCCAGTGGGCGGCGGAGTGTGCCGAACTGTCGGGCAAACCCTTGGCAGCGGCAGAACGCTTCGATCTGATGCTGCCGCGCTCACGCTGTCCGCACTGCGAGCATCCCATCGCCTGGTTTGAAAACCTGCCCATCCTCAGTTATCTGTGGCTGCAAGGGCGTTGCTCGGCCTGCAAAACACCCATCAGCCTGCGTTACCCCCTGGTGGAAGCAGCAACCAGCGGGCTGTTTGTCTTTTGTGCCTGGCATTGGGGCCTTTCCATGCAGGCAGCCGCCTGGTGTGTGTTTTCTGCAACGCTTTTGGCCCTGGCACTGATTGATTGGGACACGACCTTGTTGCCCGACGATCTGACCCTGCCCCTGGTATGGCTGGGGCTGGTTGCTGCGGCGCTGCACTGGATACCTGTGGGCTTGGAGTCTGCGCTCTGGGGCGCGGTTGCCGGTTATCTTTCGTTGTGGTCGGTGTACTGGGGCTTCAAGCTGCTCACCGGCAAGGAGGGCATGGGCTATGGCGACTTCAAGCTCTTTGCCGCTTTGGGTGCGTGGTTTGGCTGGCAGGCATTGATTCCCATGATTCTGCTGGCTTCGGTGATTGGCGCCATTGTCGGCATCGCCATGAAATTCAGCAGTGGCTTGCGTGAAGGCGGTTATATCCCATTCGGCCCCTTTCTCTCCGGCGCTGGCCTGACAGCCCTGATCCTCGGCCCCCATACCCTGCGTGCGTCTCTGGGGATTTGAGGGAATATTGGTCATATTGGCCATATTGGCCATATGCGCTGTGGGACGTGCGGGAATAGCTCATAAAGATGTAGCATTGACCATGAACTACATGCACCGCATCATCTGGCACGGAGCGGCCCGTCGGCTGCGTAGTGCGTGCTGGCCTTGAATTCTTCCTGCAAGAAGCGCGAGTGGTTCAAAAAGGCCTGTGCATCCTGTGCCGAGAGCGCCTCGCCGAGCTGGCTGACCTTGCGGCTCAGGTCATCAAGCGTGGCATTGAAGGTCTCCTGGGCAGTCTTTCCATTGGACAACACCTTGGTCATGGCAAACTGTTGCGGTATGGACAGGTAGGTTTTCAGCGCGTCGGGCAGGTAGCTGGTGGCGATGTGTTGGGCATAAAAACTGTCGTCCAGTGACAATTCTCCCTTGCTGCGCTCCCATTGTTCAAGCAGGGCATACAGCTGCTGGCATAGACTGAGCACCTTGCCGCGCAGGCTTGTCGGCAGGCGTCCTCCAGGATTGTTGTCGGCCAATTGGCGCACCGAATCCAGCGCATGGGCCATGCGGCTGTGCATATCGCCTTGTTCGCTCTGCGGGTCAAAGTTCAGCGCATCCCAGGCGTCGCCCGAGAGTTTGGGAAAGCCCAGCCACATCCCCGCCAAGCAAAAACCCACTGCGTAGCCCAAAACCGCCAGCGCCGGGCCACCCCAACGGGTCAGACCCAAGGCACTGAGCACCAGCGCCACAGAAGACAGCGCCAAGCCAAACCAGTTGGCGGGAGATTGCAGAAAACGCCCAAGCTTGCCCATGACTGGTGGACTGCTTATTGATAAGCCCGGATGTCCTTGAACACGCTGTAGAGCGAGGCTTTGCGTGCGTCGAAAACGCGCCCGCCCGTGGTGGCAACCAGGTCTTTCAATGCCGCCTCGTTGGCCTCGCCGAACAGCACCATGAACACCGGAATGGCGCGCACGTCCTCCGGCAAGCGGGAATAGGCCACCTTGAACTCGGCCAGACTGCGTCCCTTGTTGTTTTCGCCATCGGTAAAGGCCACCACCGAGTACTGGTAACCGGGGTTTTTCTGGCGCTCATCGTTCATGTTGGCCAGCGCTTGCAGCACGGCGTCGTACAGGGCCGTGCCGCCCGTCATCTGGAGTCTTTCTGCAAAATTACGTACCTGGCCCAGTACCTCCTGCTTGGCCTGCGAGTCGGCTTGCAATGCCAGCCCCTTGTCAGCACCCGGCTTGTCGCCACCTGGCAACTGGAAAAAGTTTGGCGGAAAAACCTGGTCGGAAAACGGCAGCATCCAGACCTTTTCACGGTTGGTCAGGCGCGCAATGCGCCCGGTCAGCGACGCATCGTCACCCGCGATGTACTGCAAGGCCTCTACCAGTTGCTGGCGCCGTCCATTGCCGTTCATGCTGCCACTGACATCCAGTACAAAGGTCGAGGCAATCGGCGTGCGAAACTCGTTGAGGTAGGCGCCGATCAGGCCATCGGCCAGTTCGCGGTTGGTGGAAAAAGGCAGTTCCACCAACATCCCCTGGGGAAATAAGGCAGATTGCGCCTGGGCCACCTGGGTGTTGATGGGGCGGCGCAAAGTGGTCTTGGCCAGCCAGGTCTGCGCGGCTTCGCCTTTGAGGTAGGCCACCACCTTCAGGTACGCCTCGCGCTTGGCATCGTTGAGCAACATGAAGGGATAGTCGGCGGTGGCGATGCCCTCGTGCGGGTAGATCAGCGCCAGCTTTTCCTTGAGCTTGCCCGACTGGTTGAGCGAGAGCAACCAGCTCTCGTAATTGATAAAGGCGTTGACACGGGTGTTTTGCTGTTCGATGAATTTTTCGCTCAAATAGCTGCTGTTGTCACCCACCAGTTTGTAGCCTTTGATAAATCCGCTGATGGCGGCGCGGTCCACGTCGGCTGCTGTCAGCGCTTCGGATTTTTGCGCCGCCGACGCCACCACGCCCATCAAGGCCATGAACCCTTGGTTGGACGTGGCCGGATTCGACAAGGCGTACTTTAGTTTCCCATCCTGTGCCGCCTTGGCAATCACTTTCCAGGTGACTTGCCTGGCAGTTTCGGCTTGGTCCCAGCCCAGCGTCCTGGCATGGCTTTCGCTCACACCCACAACCAGCGGGGAGAGCATGATTTTTTCCTGCAGCTTGACCCGCGCCTGGCCCTGCGGGTCGGATAAGAGGTAGCGTGCATTGGCAAACCACGCAGCGTCGGTTTTGGCCTGGCCCGTCAACACCGCTTCAGTGCTTTCCATGGTGCCACCAAAACTGAAGCGCAGCTTGACACCCGTCGCCTTTTCAACCATTGGCTCCAGCGCCTGTATGTCCTTGAGGTCACTGGTGGCCAGTACCGTGAACACGTCCTGTGCGGCAACTGGCGCAGCGTCGGGCTTGGCATCGGGCTCCGATTTTTTTCCACAAGCCAGCAAGCCCAACAGCAGCAGGCATGCCAAAACCCCGTGGGCGATTCTTTGTGTCAATTTCATGGTGTAGTTTTTCACTGTGTCATGTCACGGGCGATGGTGTCGATCATCTCTGCCATGATCTCGAAGCTGGGTGGATCAATCACCTGGGTCATCTGTTCTTGCACATGCACATTGACCGCCTTGGCCGCTTGTGCAAAGTAGGCCGCGTCGGCAATGCGAAAGCCATACTCCACTGCAATTTGCTGCAATTCGCGGTCCGTGGACAACAGCTCGCCGAGTTTTTTGGCACGCTCGCTCACCGCGACAAACTGCACCTTGTTGAACAGTGTGGGTTGTGGATACAGCAAGACCATACCCGCGCCCAGCCCTTTTCTGGCAATTGCGTGGCTGACGATCTGGCTCTCGTAAATGAAGGCCAGGGGTGTCTTGCCGATGCCGATGGACACATAGTCGTCAAAATTGCCGTTGACGTAATTTTCCTGATACCCCTGGCGCTTGAACAGACCAGCGATACGCTGCGCCGTTTTTTGCGCCGTATCACGGTCGGTGACAATTTCGCCGCCATTGATCGCATACGACACCAGCGCCAGATACATGGCTGCCGAATTGCTCTTGCGCACATCGGTCGTGGACACCAGCACCGCCTTGCCGACATCGTAGGCTTGTGCGTCCTTGAAATCTTTCCAGCGCTTCTTGTCCAGCATGGTTTGCGTCAGCCGTGCCAGATCGACGTTCCAGACACCCGGACTGGCGGGCGTTGCCAGTCCATTGGCCGTCAGAATTTTGGCAATCGGCTCCCAGGAGGCAATCACCAGCGGCGTGTAAATCGGCGAATACACAGCGGTGCTCAGGTTGGCTTTTTTGGCCGCATCATTGATCTGGCTGGCAGCAACCACGCCGGAGGCATAAAAGAAGTCCGGTGTCTGGCCAGGCAGAACGCGCGCTGCCATGTCCCGTGAACCAACCCGTTTGAGGTTGAGCCTGAAGCCCTTGTCCAGCAGCGCCTTTTGCACCCGGCTATCCTGGAAATACGGTTCCACGTCCAGGGCGATGAGGCCGGAGAGTTCCTGCACCTCGACCACCCCGGTGAGTTTCCCGGCCAAGCCACCCAGGGAACCCGATGGAGCACCAGAATCCGGTTGTCTTGCGGTCTGGTAGAGGGAAAAATAAGCCGCTGCGCCAAAGGCTGCCAGCAGCAAAACGGTAATAATTGCCTTTCCCGCTTTACCCATGAGCATTTCCTGCTATGTTTTCTAAAGTTAAAACATTGGGGTCGGGCATTGGGGTCAGAACGTTTCCCAGTCGTCATTTCCAGCAGCGGGGGCCGGTTTGGCCTGTGGTTTGGCCGCCGGGGCCGGGCGGGGCAGGGCGCTTGGCTTCTTGGTCGGCGTGGAAAGTTTCGCTGCAACTGGCGCACGCTTCATGGCCGCAGGCTTCGGTCTGGTAAAGTTTGTAGTCGCCCGCCGACCGGATTCCTGGGGAGCGTGCCTGGAATCATCCAGTTGAAACACGGCAACCGCCTGTACCAGTTCCTGCGTTTGCGACTTCAGACTGCCAGCTGCCGCAGCCATTTCTTCCACCAGCGCCGCGTTTTGCTGCGTTGCCTGGTCCATGGAAGCCACCGCTTGCCCAACCTGCTCCACGCCAGAGGCCTGCTCGGTGCTGGCGGCGCTGATTTCGCCCATGATGTCCGTCACCCGGCCAATGGCGGTCACCACTTCGGCCATGGTACTGCCGGCCTGGTCCACCAGGGTGGTGCCATGCTCCACCCGTTCCACGCTGGCGTTGATCAGGGATTTGATTTCCTTGGCCGCTTCCGCACTGCGTCCGGCCAGACTGCGCACTTCACTGGCGACCACGGCAAAGCCCCGGCCCTGCTCGCCCGCGCGCGCCGCCTCGACCGCAGCGTTCAGGGCCAGGATATTGGTCTGGAACGCGATGCCATCAATCACGCTGATGATGTCGGAAATCTTGCGCGAACTCTCGTTGATGCCCTTCATCGTATCGACCACTTGGTTGACCACTTCACCGCCCTTGATCGCCACCGCAGAAGCGTTCATCGCCAGTTGGTTGGCCTGGCGGGCGTTGTCTGCGGACTGCATGACGGTCTCCGTCAGTTTTGCCGTGCTGCTGGCGGTGGCTTGCAAATTGCTGGCGGTCTGCTCGGTGCGGTCACTCAGGTCGTTGTTTCCGCTGGCGATCTCTGCAGAAGCAACTTCTATGCTGTGTGAACGTGACCGCACCGTGGCCACCACCACTTCCATGCGTGCCAAGGTCTTTTTAAGGGCTTGTGCACCTGCCGTGGTGGTGGGGACGCCCGCAACCTGCAATGAAAACCCGTTTTCACGGTTGATTTCTGCCACCAGACGTACCAATTCCTCTCCCTCGCGCGCGGCCTTGCTGATGAACAGCGCCAGTATCACTTCCACCCCCGACTGCACGACCACATACACCGCGTGCAAAAGAATCCGCAGAAAATCAGGCTTGGCGGTGCAGTAAATTTCAAAACCGGCGGCCTGCAAACGGTCAAACATCACGTGGTGCACGGCAAAAAGCGCTGCGCCGAACACGATCACCTTCCAGTCCAGATACACCAGTAAAAACGCCAGCACGACGAATACGCCGAAATGAAACTCAAGCTGGCCGCGCGCGAGGTGGATGTGCAGCGCTATGAAAGCGACCAGCACGAATGTCAGCACGTAGCGACACGCGGCAGTGTCTTTGCTCATGGCGTAGCCCAGTCCCGAGAGCAGCAGCAAAGCCAGCGTCCAGCCCATGGCCAGACCTGTGCTGTCGAAGGAAAGTCCCAAGACAACACCGGCCAGTGCGCTGATGCCAATGGCGCCCAGCAAAACCCTGTCCCCCAGCTGAACCAGGGTGGAAACAGAGTGGAAAGACCCTGGTGCATCATCGGCATTCGCGTTCATCATGGTGGCTCCTCAAAGGTAGGGCAGAGAGTAATAGGACAGGAGATTAGTCGCATGTGACCTGTCCATTTGATTCTTATCAAGTTTGAGCGCCAAATTATGTCACCTACGTGACATCAATTCCGCATTTAGGGGTTGAATTCCTTTTTTGGGTGCAATTCGCTTCTAAACTCGGAAGCAGTATCTAAAGTGTGCATCGTTTTGTATCTTTCTATCCACAGGAGTCAGACCTATGCCCCGTTACAGCACCGTTACCCGCCACCCGCATGTTGGCCCCCCAAGCACCTTGAGCTCCCTTCTTGAAGCACGCACCTTTCTGGAGGTGGTGCTGCTACCGGCGTCCTTGCCGTTGTTGCTCGAAGCACCGCGTGGCGATGGACATCCGGTGTTGCTGGTTCCGGGATTCATGGCGGGGGAAACGACACTGCTAGCGCTCAAACTGTACCTGCAATACCTGGGGTACGACGTGTACACCTGGGGTATGGGGCGTAATCTGGGTTTTCGCAGCAAACACGCCAATGCCCTGCCGCAAAAAATCCGTTACCTGCACCACACCACCGGGCGCAAGGTCAGTCTGGTTGGCTGGAGTCTGGGGGGGGTGTTCTCGCTCTACGGCGCGGACGCTGCGCTGGAGTGCGTGCGCTCCATCACCACCATGGGCAGTCCGGTCAGCGTGGATGCCGTGGGCAACCAGTCCCCGCAGGCACTCAAGGCGCTGTACCGGCTGGTGTCGCACCGCCTGGGTACCTCTGCGCATCTGATGCAGCCGCGCGCCAAGGCGCTGCGTGAACAGCGCCGATTGCCCTTGCCGACAAGCTGCCTGTATTCATTGACCGACGGCGTGGTGCCGCCGCAGGAGGCGACGATTGATGGCGATCCCACCATGCATGAAAACATTCAGGTTCCGGGCAGCCATTGCGGACTGGGTTTCAATGGCATCGCGCTGGCTGTTGTGGCCAATCGTCTGGCGCAACCCGAAGGCGCCTGGCAGCCCTTCGCACCTGCAGGCCTGCTTGGACACATTTTGCGTTTGACAAACTGCCGAAAACTCCAGGAAGCAACACTGGCTCTAACAGCCTGAAATGCCCTGAAAGGCCCCTAAATGGCCTGAATCTCCCCACCTGTGCCAAAACGCAAAAAAGCAAGAAAGCAAGAAAGAAATCCATGCGACAACTCAGCGAGCACGATGCCGCCTTCATTTATTCAGATTCGGACCACGCCAATTCCAATGTGACGCTGGTGCACATCTACGACCAATCCACCGCCGCCGGGGGGGTCGTGCGTTTCAAGCGCATTCTGGAACAACTGAAGAGCCGGCTGGATCGTTTGCCCAATTTCCGCGAGAAGATTCTGCGCGTGCCCCTGGACCTTGACTACCCGTACTGGATTGAAGACGAGAATTTCAACCTTGAATACCATGTACGGCATATGGCGTTGCCAAAGCCGGGGGATTGGCGCCAGTTCTGTATCCAGGCCTCGCGTATCCATGCGCGTCCGCTGGACCTGCATCGCCCGCTGTGGGAGATGTACGTCATTGAAGGTCTGGACAGCTTTCTGGACCTGCCGGTGGGCAGCTTTGCCGTACTGGTCAAGATTCACCATGCGGCGGTGGATGTCGAGCATGGCAATGAGATCACGGCCTTGCTGCACGACCTCTCGCCCACATCGCCACCACCACCACCGGCGCCACCCTGGTTCCCGACTGCTGCACCGGGCAATCTGCACCTGCTTGTCAAGGCCGGGATCAATCTGGTGGGCTTTCCACTGCGCATGGCGCAATCCATGGGCACCAACTGGATTGCGCTCAAATCGACGGCAAAAACTTTTCTGGATGAAATGCTGGGGCGGCCATATCCTTTCCCTGTGACACGTTTCAATACCGAAGTCTCACCCCATCGGGTGTTTGAGACACGCCGTTTTGCTCTGCATGATTTCAAGGCCATTCGTGCCCTGGTGCCCAAGGCCACGGTTAATGATGTGGTACTTGCCGTGTGTGCCGGTGGTCTGCGGCGTTACCTGGGGATACAAGACGAGTTGCCCGATGAAAGCCTGGTGGCGGCAGCGCCGATTGCGGTGCAGTCCGAACTGGAAAAAGACCAGCGTGCCCGGTTTTCCTGGGTGCGCGTCAGCCTTGGCACCGATATTGCCGACCCCTTGCAGCGTTTGATGGCCATTCGCAATGTCAGCTCATCTTCTTCCACCATGTCCAAAGCCGTCAGCGCGCGTGAGCTGACCCATCTGGCGCAGCAAGCACCGTCCGTGGCCATTGCCGCAACCAGCCGGATGCTGCGCTCGGCATCGGCATTGATGGGCGACTGGATGCCCTTGGCCAACTGCGCCATCACCAACGTACCGGGATCGCGCGTACCGCTGTACCTGCAAGGCGCCAAGCTCACCTATGTGTCCGCCATCATGCCGATTTCCGATGGCATGGGACTGGTCTTCTCGGTCACCGGGTACAACGAAACCATTGTGGTCTCGTTCACGGCCTGCTACGAGCAAATGCCCGACCCGGAGGTGTTTGCCCAGTGTCTACGTGACAGTTTCCAGGAATACCTGGCGCTGACACAGCCTAAACAGCCCCGCAAACTGGCATCGCCGGCGGCAAAAAAACCAAAAACCGTACGCAAGACCAAGGCGCCCGAAGCAGTGCTGGTGTAGGTTTGATAGCTGTCCCCGCACGTTCCATAGGCGCTACAGCCAGATAGACTTGCTCATGGTGCATCCCTTGGGGTTTTCCCAGGTGCCGGTGGGCAGGCTCTTGTCACTGCGTTTTTAGTAGCTGTCCCCGCTTGTCCCTCGGGGCCTGGAGGCTGATTTGATACCTGATTTGAGGCCAGATTGAGGCTAAAACGTGCCACACAGGCTTGCGGGAAGCGGCTGTAGTGCAGTTTTGGTGTTTTTCATATCACGGGTGATATGAAAATGGTGTGATTCCATGTGATAGTACGGACATGGCGCTTTGAATCGCACCCGGCTCCAAATGTGAATGGCAAAATGGTCGATTTCTGGGTATTGGAATATGTCAGACTGGGGCCAATAAATGAAAATCCGTGGATGGAATGAGGCCCATGCACAGCAGGTGCGGGATAAGCTGGTCGAAGAGGAGGCGAGAGATCCTGTGCCGCCGATGCGACTTGAGTGGCTTGCCGCATTGAAGCATCGGTTGATGGTTTGCCTTTCGATGATCGACGACGCCATCGGCGTAGATGAGCAAGGGCGGCTTTGGTTGTTCTCGGAAGATGCCAATGAAAAGCCCAATGAACTATCCGAGACCGATTCATGGGCATGGACCGCGCTGGAGAGCATGACGAAACAGCCGGAGTTCGCAGACCTCCGTCCTGCAAGGCCAACAAGTGCAAGAACTTGCGCCGAATGCAGCGGTGCGGGCCAGATTGCCATAGGCGCGGCGGTCTTTGGTTGCGGTACCTGCCTGGGTTTCGGCTGGACGCTGGGGCCGGATATGGTGGCAGCGCTGACCGACCTTTGTGTGTAACCGGGGCCTGGGTGCTTGCTGGTGGGCAGGCTCTTGTCACTACGCTTTTAGTAGCTGTCCCCGCTTGCCCCACGGAGCCTAGCAGCTGATTTGATACCTGATTTGAGACCAAATTGAAGCTAAAAACGTGCCACGGAGGCTTGCGGGGAGCGCCTGTAGTGCAGTTTTGGTGTTTTTCATATCACGGGTGATATGAAAATGGAGCGATTCCATGTGATGCAACGGACATGGCACTTTGAATCGCACCCGGCTCCAAATGTGAATGGCAAAATGGTCGATTTCTGGCTATTGGAATATGCCAGACTTTCAACCATGGAATGTCGGAGAATAAAAGTGGACGAAAAGGCTTTTATCAAAAAAGCGGGTGATGTCAGCCTGAAAGTATTAAATACTCCGTGGAATGAAGTGATTTATGAATATGACAAGCTCTGGGAGAATGTCAGAACTGATTTTAGTGGTAGCTCGGAACTGCTTCAGGAGTTACAGCGAAGAATATGGGAGTCAAAAATAACATTCTTCCCGGAAACCGCGCCAAAAGAACCCTTTGATATCCTTTGGCGCGAGATGCTCGAACTGGGATTTTCCGATTTGGATAGGCGGGCATCCATGGCCTTTTTCAGGGCAAACTATTTGTGTGAGCGCACAGATGGATCAAATGAAGATTTCGAGATTGCAACAAAAATGATTGAAGATGCGGCAAAGACATTCAAGGCAGATAATAAAATTGAAATGTCTGAGCATTACGAAAGAGTTTTAAAACGATTGCAACAAAGGCGTGAAAAAGTGGAAATGCAATTGGAGTCAATAAATGGCAAATCCTGTGGAGCCGGAGGATAGCGCAGAAGTTTTGTGGATGTTGTTCTCACTTTTGACGATTGAACCGGAGCGGATACTCGAAATATTGAGTGATGAAAATGCGTTGACGGAAGATGGACCCGAAAATCTGGTGTACGTGATTCAGGACCGTTATGTCGGTTGGCTGGATGAATTTGAACCTTGCCCTCGCGCCCAACAATTGCTCGATTTGGCATGGTCAATGGGTGGCGAACAGTCGTACGAAAGTTTTATGACGGGCGACGACTGGAAGCAGTTGCGTGTGTTGGCCAAACTTGCGTTGGAGGAGGCGGGACTGGAGCCATGGCCGCTCCCACCACACATTGACCTTGGCGATTTTGTAGAGATCGTCCCGTGAGAATTGTTAACAAAAGCAGATGTCCTATTCGCTGTCCGTTTTTTGCTCACGGGGTTTTCGCTCAAACCAATTTTTCACGACTATCGAATTTTGAGCCCATGTCGTCCCTGACTGGTGGCGCAATCGGTAGCGCCGTAAACGCTTGCAGGAGATAATTTCATGATGTCTGCTTTTATCTTCCCTTTCATGCTTGCATTTTTTTGGGCTACCTTGGGATGCGCACTTGTTCGTGGAGTTTGGGGTGTTAAATATGACGCTATTTTTATTTTTTGGATGACGACGGTCTTTGCTTTCACCTTTGTGAATAGGATTTCATTTTTAGACAAAATGGCATTGATTGATGCTGTGCAAATGTCTTCGTTTGGTTTTTTTACACCAATCCTGAGTTATTTTGGATATCGGAATCTGTTAACTGATCCTGGTGATTCGGAAAAGTATTCGGCAATGCTTTATGGTTTTGTTTTGATCATTTCTGCGACGGTATGCGCCTTCAATGTTTCGGTGATAATCAATGAAATCGGTGGTTTGAATGCAGGTGATCATTTTCCTGGTCTCAACTTTTTCTTGATTCTGTTAGTCCTGCTTGTGATCGGATCTCTTGGGTTGTTTATATCCTTGCATGCCAGGAACATTGGAAGAGAAACTATCACGTGAGGCAAGGTGCATATCACTACAATTCTGGGCATGCGGAAAATAGCAATCTACCTCGGTCATGTGGTGTCGAGTTGGCTGTCGGTTGGCTGTGACAACGGCCACGGCTCAGGGAATGCTGACGGTTCAGAAATAACTACGGAGTAATCAGGCATGGTCAAGAAACTGTCGCAGATGGGCTCTGGATACTCTGGATCAACTGCTGATTGGCGTGAGTTTCTGGCATGTTGGGCTCGAACGATGGACCAGCCGTTCACCAGCCGCCCGATGCCTGACAGCATAACGATCATCAAAGGTGTCGAGGGTGAGTTGCCTCCGTCTTATCGGCACTTTGTTGAGGCAACGGGTGGCGCGGGTTGGCTGCTTCCTGGGGACAGTGGCGGTGATGAGCAGCTTTACCCCATCAACCGGGTGGGTCTATTTAAAACGGTCGATCCTGTCACATGGGGAGCATGGAACGACAACAGGATGGGTGTCAAAGTCCCTGACAAGGTTTACTACGATTACAGTCGGCAACAAAATGAGGGTTTGTTTCGCGAGGAGTACCTGGACTCGCTCGTGTCCGTAGGGGACTTGTGGCATGGCATTGTGCTTGTACTCAACCCAATGGAAAAGACATTGGACGGGGAGTGGGAGGCCTGGTATCTCAGTACAAAGCTGCCCGGCGCATTGCGATTTAAGTCGTTTGCCGAGTTGATGCAGATGCTCTACTTTTCAGACATCAATCCAATGAAAGACCTCTTGTCGTACTCTGACGCAGAGCTCGCACAATCCTGTGCAGGTAAGCTTCGAGTTGTTCGTGCTAAGAAGTAGCACAAGACGGACACTGCAAATTCAATAGCTGTACCCGATCATCCTGCAAGCGCTACAGGCGAATTTCATGCTACTTCTTGCCTGCGTCCCCCAGACTCAGGAAGTCGTCGCCTTTGCCGAGCGACAGCAAGCCATTATTGGCGTAAATGCCCAGTTTGGCGCGGGTGTCGGTAATGTCCAGGTTGCGCATGGTGAGCTGGCCGATACGGTCCAACGGCGAGAACGGCGCATCCTCGACCTTTTCCATGGAGAGGCGCTCGGGGGCGTAGGTCAGATTGGGGGACTCGGTGTTGAGGATGCTGTAGTCGTTGCCCCGGCGCAGTTCCAGCGTGACGCTGCCGGTGATGGCGCCGGCCACCCAGCGCTGGGCAGTTTCGCGCAGCATGATGGCCTGGGAGTCGAACCAGCGTCCCTGGTACAGCAAACGCCCCAGTTTCAGGCCGTTGATGCGGTACTGCTCGATGGTGTCTTCGTTGTGGATGCCCGTGACCAGCCGCTCATAGACGATGTGCAGCAGCGCGAGTCCTGGGGCTTCGTAGATGCCACGGCTCTTGGCTTCGATGATGCGGTTTTCGATCTGGTCGCTCATGCCCAGGCCATGGCG
>JAYRRD010000142.1:0-2836 GCA_041910275.1 Rhodoferax sp. | reverse complement strand
AACTGGAAGCACTAAAGATCAAACACAAACTCAACCATTTCGCACTGCGCGCCAAGCTCTACATCAAAGCCACAAGAACTGCTTTTGAAGAGTTGCAGGCGATCAAGGCAAGTGCGTAACTTCAGTTGGTAATCATGGCTTTGATCTGGGTGGTGGCTTCGTGAGTTAGAACGAGCACTATTTTGTTCACTCTGGCATGGCTGGTGAGTTTTCCCAGCCCATCGAGTAGCTTGGGCCTGCTGGTCTTGGCCTCCAGTCGGGATTTCGGGTTTGCCAAGCGCACATACTACCGCTAACCTGAATCCCTTTTAGGCCTCACGCAGTTCGTACTTGAACTCGCCAATCCATAGCGCCCCTCCAGGCATTCCCCCGCGCTTGATAGAAACCAGCGCCAGACACTCGGAGGGGTGAGTGCTTTTCGGATGGCCGTCCTAGGCGTGGTTGAACTCGATTATGCGTGCTCTATGCGCACAACGGCCCGACACCCAAGCGCCTTGGCATACCGCTGAATCGTGCGCATGGATGGCGTGCAATCGCCACCTTCAAGTCGGGCAATCACGCTCTGGGTGGTGCCCATGCGTTGCGCCAGTTCGCTCTGGGTTATCCCGGCCTTGCTTCTGGCGGCTATCAATTCGCGGGCCATATCAAATTCCGCTGCCATTGCTTCGTATGCTGCTTTTGTCTCTGGGTCTGCCAGCATCTCATTCTTGATGGATTTAAGTGTCTTCATGTGTGTTCGCCTCCAGTCTGTTGCGTGCGGTCGTTATCGCGCCCTTTGGTGTGGTCTGCGTCTTTTTCACGAACACGTGCAGCACCAGTAAACGACGTTCTTTGATGGCAACGTAAATGGCCCGTGCAATGCCATCGCGGCCATTCATGCGCATTTCCCACAGCTTTCCATCTATCGGGCGGATATGGGGCAGACCTACACGATGCGGCCCAAAATCCTCCAGCAGTTCAGCTATGTGCAGAAAGCGTGCACGCATGTCGGCTGGAAGCGCCAGCAGCTCAGACTTCGCCAGCGGATGCAGTTGTACTGTCCATTCTTTCGCCATATCGCTATTCTGCGATGTTTGGGTGAAATAAGCAAGCTAGGCCAGGGTTTTTGAAAATCACGCGACCCTGATTGGCAACTGGATCACATTGTCAGCGGTGCCATGTTTATGGGTGCCGGTTACGAAATCTGCCCAGTCTTGCATCAATGCCAGGCGCTTCTCGAACAGGTCGCCGCGCATGTAGGCTCCATCCGAGTCGTTGAGTACACGGCGCGAGATGGCAACCAGTGCAAGGTTTACATCGTGGTGTGTGCGTTCCCGGCACCAGTCGCCGAAGGTAGAGCGAAAGCCGTGGGGAACAGCATGGCCCCTGGGTTTGTCTGGATCGTCCCGGTTCGGGGCTTCCAGGATGCCGCATGTTCTGACAACCTTTTCCAGCGTTTCCGCTACCATCGGCTTGGTGACGGTCTGACCTGGGAATATCAGATCAGTCCCGGCAAAGCGCGGCAGCGACTCCAGCAGCGCCAGCACGTCCTTGGACAGCGGGGTACCCGATTCGTCCTTTCGGCCTTCATTCGTGCCGCTGGAATGCTCCATACTGCGTTCTGGGTGTCAATCTCTGACCACGTGGCGCCCCTGGCTTGTTCGCTGCGGGCTGCCGTCAAAATCAGGAATTGCAGGCACAGCGGGGCAATGCCCTCTCTGGCCTTGATCGTGGCATATGCTTGCTGCACATCATCAATGGCCACCGCTGGCTGTGGTTTTACCTTGGTCACGCTGCTCGATGCGGGTAAGGCTTGATCCAAATTACCCTTCCAGGACGCCGGGTTGCGACCATCGGGGCGCAGTTCGCGTGCTACGGCCCAATCAATCACCCGCTCGATGCGGTTACGCACACGTCCGGCGGTCTCGTTCTTGGTGTACCAGATAGGCTCTATCACCTTCAACACGTCAGCGCGGCTCACATCGGCAATATGTTTGCTGCCGATCACAGGAAAAGCGTAGGTGGCCAGTGTATTTGTCCACTGTTGGGCATGCTTGGCGTTTCTCCAGGCGGCGCGGTGTGTGTCTATGCACCCAATAGCGCAGCGCTCGAACGTCCAGGGCAGCGCATCGTTGGTGGTGCGCCGCTTGACTACCGGGTCAACACCAGCCCGAACATCATCCAGGCAGTCCCTTGCCCGCTGGTGCGCCGATTTCAAGGGTACGGCAGGGTATCCGCCCAAACCAACATCACGGCGCTTGTCGCCTACTGTGGTGCGCAGTACCCACGATGCTGCACCCGTATCCTTCACAAATAGCGCCAAACCCGGCACGGTGCCAACTGCATGCCGCCCCGGTTTTTCGATCAGCCTGGCTATTTCCAGTGCCGACAACGCTTTTACCTGCTTGGGCATAGTTCGACTCCCCAAATAATCGTTCCCACATCCGTTCCCACATCAGGGTTTGCGATCAGGTGATACGCAATGATACGACATGGAACCTAACCCATAGGGCGCGTTGTGGGAATTTGGGAAAGTTGAGACGAAAAAATACCCCATGAAAGGGGCATTTGGCGGAAACGGAGGGATTCATACTGCGTAGGTAAAACACCATGTTTTCCAGTTAGTTCCCACATAGGCTCCCACATTAGCAAAAATGCCCCCCCATTCATCCATGGTGCTGGTGCTCTTTTATCCCATGCCGTTTCACGAGGTTTCATGCGGTATCGCAATAACGGATTTCACCATGGGCACCACATCACCTTTGACACTCTGAAGTTTGCCAAAACCTACGAAACCCTGTTCTGGGTGTGCTTCGGCCTTCCACCAGAAAGGGGAATACTCCGGTTTTGGGTGGTT
>JAYRRD010000141.1:0-18942 GCA_041910275.1 Rhodoferax sp. | reverse complement strand
GCCCGCGCCGACGCCCTCGGGGACACCACCCTGGACAAGATAACCGGCACCAGTCTGGATACCGGCGTGGAGATGGATGCGCTGGCCAAACTGCCAGAACCCGCCCGCGCGGAGCTGATCGAGCGTGCGGTGGCCGGGGAAAAAGTCAGCGCAAGGCACCCGGCGACTCGGTTACATCGGTTTACTCGGTTTGGCGTGGCCGGTTGGTAAATGTGTCAGCACCACCACTGCGCCAGCGATGCAGCAAACTGGCCCAAAAGTACCAAAACCCTGTACTGGTGGCTACACAGTGGCTACACGAAAACCAGAAACAAAAAAGCACACCCTTGTGAGGTGTGCTAAGTTGTTGATTTTATTGGCTCCCCGACCTGGGCTCGAACCAGGGACCTACGGATTAACAGTCCGGCGCTCTACCGACTGAGCTATCGAGGAATTTAGCCTGCGCATTGTAGCAACTACTTTGTGTCGATTTTTTAAATGGATCGCGTATTGTAAAAATATTTGTGATCAGACCGGCTTTGACACCCAAAACACGTGGCTGTACAGGTGATGCCCGATTCGTGAGCTTGCTCTACACCACTGCCTTGCGCCGTGCGGTGAACCAGTCCGATACCAATTGCGCTGATTGACGTGATTCAGGATGGGGTTTATTACTTGCATGCCTGGCTCATGCCTTGGCAACAGCCAGTATCTGCTGCACAAGGGGATGCTGCAAACCACGGCGGTTACGGATGGCGTAAATCTCCTCCTGCACGGTTTCGCAGCGGCCAAGCAAGCGCAGTCCGTGCATCATCCCGACATCGTTGGCACCCAAACGGCTGACTGGAAATACCCCAAGTCCGTGCGCAGCAAAGACGGTCATGAGGGCGCTGTCTTCAAATTCTCCTATCACCTGTGGCCGCAGCTTTTGCTCCTGAAACCAGCGCTCCAGCGTAGAGCGTAGCACCGAGTGCCCAGTGGGCAGGAGTACCGGGAGATGCTCCAGTGACTGGGGGAAGTCTTCTACCTCTGCCGGTCCGACCAGATGCTCTGGCCCATGCCAGTCCACCGCACTTGACGCAATGCGCTCGCTGCTCAAGCGCAGATTGGGATTATCCGGTGCGCCTTGTCCGGCCAGAACCAGGTCAAGGTGGTGTTGGGTCAGCTCGCCCAGCAGCTGCTCAATTTCGCCTTCATGGCACAGCAACCGCAGGTCCGGTGTCTGGAGTATGGGCGCCAGCAGGGCATGGGCGGCGAGTTTTGAAATGCCATCCGACAAGCCGATGGCCAGTTTGATGATGCGCTTGCTACCCACTTCGGATACCGCCTGCTCAAGGGTTTGCCCGATCTGGAAGATTTCCTCCGCTTTGGCGAAGGCTACTTCACCCGAGGTGGTAAGTACCACGCCGCGCCCCGCAGGTTTGAGCAATTGGTGGCCCAGGGATTTTTCCAGTTCGCGTACCTGGGTACTGATGGTCTGAATGGCCATGTCCAGCCGTTCGGCGGCGCGGGCAAAGCCCCCCTCCTTGGCGACCACCCAGAAGTAGTACAGATGGCGGTAATTCAGCATGGTGGCTGTAAACTACTGTTTTTCAGAAGTAATGGTAAACTAAATTCTGCTTTATTCTACGGAAGAATGCCGCCATCATCCACTCCCGAACCTGTTTTTTGCAACCGCCTGGAAAGGAGTCACTGTGGATACACCACCATGAACCACTACGGCAAGAGATAGACGCAACACCAACCAAGTATCTTTTTATTAACCGGAGTACACGATGAAAACTTTTTCTCTTCTTGCCCTGATGTTGAGCCTGGTGCTCACGCTGGGTATGGGCAATGCCGAAGCCAAACGCCTGGGCGGTGGCCAGTCCAGCGGCATGCAGCGCCAAAACACCACGGACAAGGCGGCAACACCCGCTCCGTCGCAGTCGCCGGCAGCCGCTGGCGCGGCAGCCACGCCGCCGAAGCGCTCCTGGATGGGTCCGCTGGCCGGTCTGGCCGCCGGTCTGGGCCTGGCAGCCCTGGCTTCGCACCTTGGTTTTGGTGAAGGCCTGGCCAATATGCTGATGATCGGTTTGCTGGTCATGGCTGTTGTCGCGGCGATTGCCTTTTTCATGCGCAAGCGCGCAGCGCCACCGCAAGCGGCCCTGGCGGGAGCGGGTATGGGTGCCGGTATGGGCGCGGGAGTGGGTTCTGGTGCCGATTACGCCGCACAGAGATCGTACGACGTTTCCATGCCTGCGCCACAAGCGGGCGGGTCATTGATCGGTTCCGGCCTTGCGTCCGGCGCCAGCGCGCAAGCCAATATTCCTGCGGACTTTGACGTGGCCGGGTTTGTTCGCAATGCCAAGGCACAATTCCTGCGTTTGCAAGCCGCCAATGACAGCGCCAACCTCGACGATCTGCGCGAGTTCACCACGCCGGAAATGTTTGCCGAACTGAGTTTGCAAATCACTGAACGCATGGGGGCTGTGCAGCGTACCGATGTGCTCCACGTGGACGCCGATGTGGTGCAGGTAGAGCAAGAGCCCACGCGCTACGTGGTGAGTGTCCGTTTTTCCGGCAGCATCCGCGAAGACAGAAACGCACCTGCCGAGAACTTTGATGAAATCTGGCATCTGACCAAATCCCGCAGCGGCAATAGCGGATGGATGTTGGCCGGAATTCAGCAAATCGGCTAAATCGGCAGCAGCAGGGAGGTGCCAATGTCCGTGCGCGCATGCAATGTGAGCGCACGGGTGTCGTCTGGTAGGACGTGCAGCGCAATGTCAAGATCGGCAAGCGGTAAGGATGGCCCGGCTTTTTCGGGCCATTCGACCAGTTTGAGGCCGGGACTGGCAAAAATATCGCGCAAACCGGCATCAGCCCATTCCCGAGGGTCGGTGAAGCGGAAAAAATCAAGGTGCCAGGCTTGCAAAGTTGGCAATTCGTAGGTTTCAACGACGGCGTAGCTTGGGCTTTTGATGCGCCCGTGCACCCCCAGGGCGCGCAGCAGGTGCCGCACCAATGTGGTTTTTCCAGCCCCCAGGTTCCCACGCAAGGTGATGAACGCCTGGCCTATGGCGGGTTGTGCGGCCAGGGCCTGGGCGAAGGCTTGGGTTGCAGCCTCATCGGGTAACAGCAGGTTTTTCATTGCAATGATATTGATAGCTGTGCCCGCTTGTCCCACAAGCGGTACAAGTTATTTTGTCCTTTTTTACAGGCAGGACCACACCTGGTTGGCAATTTGTACCATGAAGTCGCTGTGTCCGTAGAGCGTAAAGACTGCCGCCAGGGCTACCAGTATCAGTACCAGCAGTACCATCCGGGTGCGGTACATCATGACGGGAGCGCGCTGGCGGGCTGGTTGCGGGCAATAGGCGCTTCTTTGACCGGCAGATTGAGCAGTGCTGCCGCTACCCCCAATCCGATGGCAATGTACCAGACAAGATCGTAGCTGCCGGTGCTGTCGTAGAGGTAGCCGCCCAGCCATACGCCCAGGAACGAGCCGATCTGGTGGCTGAAAAAGATGAAGCCACTGAGCATGGACAGGTGGGCGATGCCAAATATCTGCGCCACAGCCGCATTGGTCGGCGGTATGGTCGAAAGCCATAGCAGCCCCATGGTGGCGGAGAAAACGTACACGCTGGCCGGTGAGGCCGGTAGCAGCAAAAATGCGCTGATTGCGACCGTGCGCGCCAGGTAGATGAAGGCCAGAATGTATTTTTTGGGCATCTTTTGCCCCAGAATCCCGGCGGCGTAGCTGCCAAACACGTTGAACAGACCAATCAGGGCCAGCGAGTAACTGGCCACCTGCGGTGACAGGCCGCGATCCTTCAGGTAGCTGGGCATATGCACGCCGATGAACACAACCTGAAAACCACACACAAAATAGCCCGCCATCAGCAGCTGAAAACTGGGGTAGCTGAATGCCTCACGCAAGGCCTGGGTGATGCTCTGCTCGCGTTTGGGAGCGGTGCTGTCCACGAAGCCTGGCTCGCGCAGTCCCCAGGAAACCGGGAGCATCAACAAGGAAGCCAGGCTCAGTAGCACCAGTGCTTGCTGCCAGCCAAAGTGGTTGATTAAAAAACCTTCGGTTGGCACCATCAGAAACTGGCCAAACGAACCCGCTGCCGCCGTCACGCCCATGGCCCAGGAACGTCTTTCGGGTGCAATATTGCGTCCGATGACACCGTAAATGACCGCATAGGTTGTGCCCGCCTGCGCGATGCCGATCAGCACGCCGGTGCCCAGCACAAACAGCAAAGGCGTGGTGGCATAGGCCATGCCCAGCAAACCCAGGGCGTACAGTGCGGCGCAGACAATGATGACCCGAAAGGCGCCCAGCCGGTCGGCTGCCATGCCGACGAAGATGCCGGCGACTCCCCAGACGAGGTTCTGGATGGCCAAGGCCAGCGCAAAGGCCTCGCGCGACCAGTTTTGTGCCTGGGTGATGGGCTGCAGCCAGAGGCCAAAACCATGGCGCACGCCCATGGACAAGGTGACCACGGTGGCGCCACAAGCCAGAATTTGCAGTGCCGGGAGATGTTTTGCAGAAGTGTTCATCCCCCGATTGTGACTTGCTTAAAAGTTGTACTTCACTCCCAGCGCAACACCGTTCTTGCCGAGGTTGTCGATTCCGTTGGCTTTGTAGAAGGAATCCTTGGCACTGGTGTGGAAGGCTGCCAGCGAGGCCGAAACGCCATTGCCAAAATCCTTGCCCAGCGCCAGCCCGTAGTCGGTGTAATCGCCTGCATTGTCAATCTGGTTGGGAATGAACTGGCGTCCCACGTGCGGTGTGAGTGTGAGTCCGTTACCCAGGTCAATATTAGCCGCGAGTTCGAAGTAACGGCTGTTCTTGCTATCCGGGTTGGCAATGAAATTGCTGGTGCTCTGGCTGTATTTTGCAGTCAGAATGCCCCAAGTTAGTGCAGCGTACATCTCATCGGTGTTGGCATTCACGAGCACCTTGTCGGTCGTGTTGCCGGGGTACTGGTAGGTGATGAAGCCTACGTCAATAGTGAGGTCCTTAGCGATTTCCTTCTTGAACCCGGCGTACAGATCCACCTCCAGGACGCCGTCAGTGGCACCAATATAGTCCTGAATCCACTTGATATTCGAGGCCCATGCACCAACATAGACACCACTTTTGTGGCTGAAGTCCGCGCCAGCCTGAAGTGCCGGTTTGAATGAAGTCTGGGAAACGCCGCGAAAGCGGTAATCGCTGACTGCGCCGACATTGAAGCTCAGTGTGAAATCGGGCGTTGCTGCAGTTTGTGCGGTAGCGGCAAAACCGAGTGTCGCGCAGGCCAGAACAAGGGTGGATTTGAATGTAGGGTGCATAAATAACTCCAATGCAGTTGAGAGGGATACAAGCCAATAAAGCACGTTATGTGCCAATGTTTCAGTCTTTACGTTGCTGAATGGCTTCGATAGCATAAATCAAATCGTGCACCAGGTTGGTGAGTTTGCGGCGTTGTGTACGTGCCGACTGGCGCAGCACCTCCAACGCGGCTTGTCGGCCCAGGCGGTGCTGGGCCATGGTGATGCCCACGCCGACATCAACCAGACGGTCCGACTGCAGCGTGTTCTGCAATTGCGTGGCGCTGTCGTTGAGTGCGCGAATTTCACGTGCCCGCTGCAAGGCGGCTTCGATGGTGGGCACCAGTTGCGAAGCGTTGATGGGTTTGACCAGATAGCCCAGGGCACCAGCGTCTGCGGCTTTTTGTACCGTATCCGTGTCGCTGTAGGCACTGAGCATGATGAATGGCAGCCTGTCGAATGCCTGCTGCAGGCACTGCGCCAGCTCCAGTCCGTTGCTGTTGTTGATGTTCACGTCCAGAATGGCCATGTCGGGTCGCAGACCACCTTTCAGCAGGGTTAGCGCGTCCTGAATGGATTCTGCCGAGGTGACTGCATAGCCGTCGTGTTGCAGTTCACGGCATAGTGTGGACAAAACCAGACGGTCATCGTCCACGAGCAACAGATGTGCGCGTGGGTTACGTGGGTTACGTGGGTTACGTGGGTGATTGGATGCTGGTTTCATCGTTGGCACCTCATGCATGAAAGCTATTTCGATGAAGGGTGACGATACCGATGCCTCGCCAGCAAAACTTGCCATTCCTTGCCAATCACACGGAATCACGACAGTTTCATATCACCCGTGATATTAAAAATGCCAAAACCACACTACAGCTGCTCCCGCCGAGCCTGTGTGGCACGTTTTTAGCCTCAATTTGGCCCCAAATAAGGCATAAAATCAGCCACAAGCCCTATGGTACAAGCGGGGACAGCTACTAAAAACATAGTAACACGCTACATCAGCTGCAAGGGAAAACCCAGCCGGTAACCCTTGTTGCGCTCGGCGCGCAGGCAGTGGTCGGGCAGACCATGTTCGGCCAGCTTGCTGCGCAGGCGTGACACCAGCACCTGCAACTGGGCCTTGCCATCCTCATCGACCGACTTGCCAAGCCGCTCCAGCAGCTGCCAGATTTCCAGCGTTTGATCCGCAGCCAATGCCAGGCTGTGCAACAGGTTGGCTTCAGCCGCACGCAAGGCGATGTTGCCGGTCGGAGTGTGCAGGATGCGTTCCTGCAAATCCAGGGCATAAGCGGGTGTGTGCGTGGCAGTTGCCAGCCGGATGCGCCGGGCGAGCGCCTCGACGGCGGCGCATAGCTCCTCTGGGGAGGTCGGTTTGGTCAGGTAAAGGTCGGCACCGTGTTCGTACCCGGCCAGCTTTTCATTCAGCGTGTGGCGGGCTGTGACCATGATGATGCCGATGCCAGGCTGCACCCGGCGCAGGCGCGCTGCCAGCTGCAAGCCGTCTTCGCCCGGCAGATTGAGGTCGAGGATGGCGATATCCGGGGAAAAGTCGGCGGGCAACTCACCCACCGTTTCCGCGCAGTCCATCCCCACCACCTGGTGGCCGTGGTCGGCAAGCGTTTCCACGGTGACTTCGCGCAGGCCATGGTGGTCCTCCACTACCAGGAGTTTTAGCATACTTTGCATGGTGTTCATGGTGTCTATGGCTTGCGTTGTTGCATGGGCAGCCACAGCGCAAAGCACACGGTATCCGCGCCGGGCAGGTAGTCAATCTGGCCGCCAAGCCGGCGCATCAGTTCCTGCACAATGTACAGGCCAAGGCCGGAGCCGCTTTGCTGGCGTGCGGCGGGTGCACGGTAATACTTGACAAAAACCTGTACCGGGTCAGGCGCACCGGCTGGACCCACGGGGTTTTCCACACGGATGCGCACACCAGGCTGGTCGGCACGTGCCTGGCTGGCCAGCACCACGTGCACCTTGGCAGCGGGTGCTGCATATTTCAGCGCGTTGTCCAGCACGTTGGCCACGGCAGCGCGCAGCAGCAGCGGGTCGGTGTGCACGAGCAGTGTGTCGGCATCGGCTGATTTGTCGAGGTGCACCCGTGCAGGCTGAGGGCTTTGGGCGAGCAGTTCTTCCAGCATGGTCGCTGGCCAGCACGGCAGGGCTTGCAGTTGCAACGACTGGTCCTCGATGCGGCTGGCCAAGGCCACGCGCTCAATGATGCCGTCCATGTCGGCAATGGCACCCAGCGCGTGCTTTTGCATGTTGGCAGACGGCTTTTGGCTACCCAGGCGCATGCGGATGATGGACAGCGGGGTTTTCAACTCGTGGGTCAGCATTGCCAGAAAACGCCGCTGATGTTCGCGCTCGGCTTGTTCATGCATGGCCAGAAGGAGGTTCTGGGCGTTTGCAGCTTCTGCGGCATGGATTTGCTCCACGAGTTTTTCGCGGTCCTGCAAGGCAATGGCCATCTGGTTGAACGCTTGTGCCATGTCGGCAATGTCCTTGCTGCCCTCAATCTTGACACGCACATGCAAGTCACCCTGGCCGGCGCGTGCCATATGGGCCGATAGTGCCATGATGGGCTGCGTCAGGCGCTGCGCCAACCGACCCAATGCCGCCAGCAGAAACACGGCAAAAAGCAATGAAATACCCAGATTGCCCAGCAGCAGGCGCTGTTGGGCCTGGGCCAAGGTATCTTTGCCCTGTACCACGCGCACAAAACCCAGCAATTCCTCGCGGGTGTCTGCTGCATCCAGTGGTGTACTTGTCGAGCGCGTATGCACGGGGGCAATGAAGAGCAGGCTGTCCGTAGTTTCGGCTGCCAGATATGCCGCGCGTGCAGTGCGGTCCGGTGTTATCGTGAGGATGTCAAATTGCTGCATATCACCGGCACTTGCCAGCACCTGCCCGTCGGCTTGCAGTACACAAACACGCTTCATGTCCGGGAAGGCCAGCGCGGCACTGAGTATATCGGTGGTGTTTTCGGCCGAGGCGTAGAGCAGCGCCAGCGTCTTCATGTTCGGGGGGGTCAGCGCAGCATCGAGTGCATCGGTGGCGCTTTCAGCCGAGGGGTATAGAAACGCCAGGGTCAAGCGGCTTCGGTTAGCAAGGTTATTGGCAATCTGTATGCCTTGCTGGACCTGGGCGTCGCGCATCTGGCTTCTGCCCAGCCATGAAATCACCAGCGATGCACTGCAGGCAAAGAGTAGCACTCCCACCGTCACCACGGTGTTGAGCTGCTGTTGAAAGGTTTTGCCCCGCAGCCAGCGTGTGAACATGGGTATGCTGCTCATTCTGGAAACACCCGTTGCGCACCGGCTTGCAGGCTGGCTTTGTCGATGCTTAAATGCGCAGCGGTACGAATGTTGACAGCCAGCAGCGCGTTCTTGAGCGGCAACATGGTGCCTGGTCTGGCCTTGGCGGATTGCATGTGCTGCAAAGCCAGCTCGGCCAGGTAATGGCCCGCTGCCAGTTCGTTCGGGTAAAGCGCAAACAGTGCGCCACGGCGGACATGTTCCAGGTTGCTGGAGAACACCACCAGATCGCGTTTCCAGGCTTCTTGCAACACAAACGGCAGCACAATGGTGTCATTGACGGTCACGGTGTCCAGGGGAAGCCACAAGGCATCCGTGTCCGCATCCATGCTGGCAAGAATGCCCTGGTAGCGTTGCATGGCACTGCGCAGGTCGCTGGCCTCAAAGGCGTGCAGTTCGATGCCACGTGCCGCAGCTGCTGTCTGGGCCAGATGCAGCATCCAGTGGTTCTGGCTCGGGTCATAGACCACAAATACCCGCTTGATCCTGGGACTGAACTTGCCCAGGTGGGCCAGTAATTCGGCGGGATCAGCTGCCAGACTGGCAACAGTCAGGTCGCGTACATCAGCCTCGGACACGGTGACCACAGCGCCTATGAGCATTCCAACGCCTGGCGTATCCATTTGTTGCAGCTGTTTGACGAGCCTCAGACCGGAGCGCCCCAAGGCGATGGCCACGCGCACATTCTGGCGCTGCAGGGCTGCGCTGACTTCCTGGGGGTTGGTCGGGACGGTGATCGCCATGCGAATGACCTGTCCTCTGGCGTGCTGATCCACGCCCTGCATGATTTTGCCCAGCAGGCTGCGGTAGGGTTCGTCCAGTTCGGGATAGAGCACTGCAATGTTTGCTGCAGTCTGCGCCACAGCGCCGGTAAGCATGAACCCACCAAACAGCAAGGCAGCCAGCAATAAGGACACAAATAGGCCTGCGGGCCTTATCAGGCAAGCGGGAGCAGCTATTTTTATATGAGTACGCAACCGTGTTAACGCCGTGATGCCAGCGCCTGGCTGACCGTGCAACACAGCAGCATGCCTGCGTAACTGGCCATCTTGCCATCGCGCCCGAAGTACCACAAACCCAGTACCAGGGGAAGAAGGGACGCTGCAAAGTTAATAGCTGTCTGCGCTATCCAGCCGGGTGCTGCGGGGCTTTTCTCCAAAACGAATGGTCCCAGCAACGCCAACGCAAGCGCCACAACCAGGGCTGGTGCGAGAAAATTCAGCAGGTGAATGAAAAGGATAATGGCGTCCATAGGCGTCCAGGCGGCAGGCTACTACGACCTTATTCTAGGAGTATTAAAATCGCCAGATTCAAGGTCAAGGCAGATTTGACTGCATGGCAAACAGCTTCAATGCCGTGACTTGATGATCCGAAATTATTTGATGCAACCCAATACAGCCACAGACGACCGCCCAGTGATAATTTTTGGCAACCAGATGTCAGCCAGCCTGGCTTGGTATTGCCTTTTGCATGACAGCACACTGCGCGTGGCCGGTTTTGCGGTTGACGCCGCGCGCATGGCCACTACCCACCATGAGGGGCTCCCCTTGGTGGCGTTTGAGGACATGGAAAAGTTTTACCCACCTGCCGACTACCGCGTGCTGGTGCCCATGGGCTTTGCGCACGTAAACGGCATTCGCAAGGCGCGTTATGAGCAGGCCAGGGCGCGCGGCTACACGCTGGCCAGCTACGTATCGAGTCGCGCCAGTGTGTGGCCAGACCTGGTGGTGGGCGACAACGTACTGATTTATGAACACGCCATCATCCAGCCGTTTGCCCGTTTGGGCAACAATTGCATCATCCGTAGCGGGGCACATGTGTCGCACCACTGCCAGGTAGCGGACCACGTGTTTGTGTCGGCCGAGGTGGCCATGGCCAGTGCCTGCCACATTGGCGAGCAGGCCATTTTGGGGGTAGGTGCCGTTTTGCGCGACGGATTGCGCGTAGCCGAACGCAGTTTTGTAGGTGCTGGCGCTGTGGTAGTGGCAGATACGCAGGCCGATGGTGTGTACGTTGGCAACCCGGCTCGCAAAATCAACAAGACCGCTTTGGCGGCCAGCGCTGGCTAAATGCAAGTCGGCCAACCCGTCATCATCAATTTGGCATGCACTGGCGTTGTGCCCACGCGCCAGATGTCCTCACATGTGCCGCTTGACCATGACGAAATTGTGCAAGATGTGGCCGCCTGCATGGCGCTGGGTGTGCAGATGGTGCATCTTCACGCGCGGGATGCCAATGGGGTGCATACCGCCGACCCCGAGCCTTATGGCCGCTTGGTCGAGAGCATTCGGGCACTGCCTGGCGGACGCGAGCTGGTGCTGGGTGTTACCACCAGTGGCCGCAATGACCCCGGCTTTGCAGGCCGTGCGCGTGTGTTGGCGCTGGATGGCCTGGCCAAACCCGATATGGCGAGCCTGACGCTGGCCTCGCTGAACTTTGCACAGTCTGCCAGTGTGAATGCCCCTGACACCATTCGCCGTCTGGCGCAAACCATGCAGGAGCGCGGCATCAAACCCGAACTGGAAGTGTTTGATCTTGGCATGGCCAACTTTGCGCGTGTGCTGCTGGCCGAGGGTTTGGTGACTGCTCCCTTGTATGTGAATGTGCTGTTGGGCAATATTGCCAGTGCGCAGGCCGATTTATTGCAGTTGGCTGCCATCTTGGCGGCGCTGCCGCCCGGCTGCACCGTGTGCATTGCCGGGCTTGGGCGGTTTCAACTGGGTGCAAACGCACTGGGTTTGCTGGTGGCCGATGGAGTACGCGTGGGGCTGGAGGATAACTTGTGGCTGGATGTCGCCCGCACCCGACCCGCGACCAATGCCGCTCTGGTTCAGCGTGTGCTGCGCCAAGCCGCAGAGATGGAACGCCCGCCCATTGACCGCGCCGCGCTACGGGTTCGCCTGGGTCTGCGCCCGGTCAGTGCCTAAACCTGCAAACTGGCGTGTCCGGATGAGTAGCCTCGCAATACGCAGTCAATTTTTGCCATTTTCCAGACCCACGATTGAAGCGGAAGAAATTGCTGAAGTGGTGGATTCCATGACCTCGGGCTGGATTACCACTGGCCCCAAGGTCGTACGGTTTGAGGCCTTGTTTTGTGAGCATCTGGGCATGACACAAGCCATTGCGGTCAGCTCGGCCACTGCGGGTTGGCACATGGTGGTTACTGCATTGGGAATAGGCCCTGGGGACGAAGTGATAGTCCCGGCGATCACCTGGCCTTCGGTCGCCAACATCGTGGAGCTTGCCGGAGCGCGGGCGGTATTTGCCGATGTTCACCCCGACACCTTGCAAATAGATGCCCAGGACGTGGCGCGACGCATCACCCCGAGCACGCGCGCCGTGGTGCCGGTCCATTTTGCCGGCGCACCGTGCGATGTGGATGCACTGCTGGAGGTCATTGGCCAGCGGCCCATCCACCTGATTGAGGACGCAGCCCATGCACTTGGCACGTGTTATGCCGGGAGCGAGGCGGGCCGCAGGGTGGGCAGTGCAGGGCGCATAGCGTTGTTTAGTTTTCACGCCATAAAAAACATCACCACGGGAGAAGGTGGCCTCATTGCCTGTAACGATGCGGCGCTGGCCAAACGCCTGCGACTGCTGCGTTTTCATGGTATTACCCGCGATACATGGGCCAGGGCTACGGGTGGCGGTAGCGCAGATTTTGAAATACCGGAGCCCGGTTTCAAGTACAACATGCTCGACATCCAGGCTGCCATGGGTTTGCACCAGCTACCCAAGCTGGAGCGCTTTAACGCGCGGCGCGCGGCGCTGGCGGCGCGCTACGACATGCTGCTGACCGCATTGCCATGGGTCAAGCCACTGGCCCCGGTGGGACCGCCAGCCCGCCATGCGCACCACCTGTATGTCGTTCGGCTGGATTTGGCTACGTTAGGTCTGGATCGAGATGCATTGGTGCAGGCACTGGCTCTGCATAACATTGGCACCGGCTTGCATTTTCCAGCCGTACATTTAAAAAAATACTACCGTGATCGTTATGGCTATGGCCGTGCAGATTGTCCCCATGCTGTGGCGCTGGGCGAGTCTATTTTGTCGCTGCCCTTGTATCCGAATTTAACGGATCAGGATGTCGAGGATGTGGTGAACGCGATGGCACGGGTGGCCCGTGATGCCAAGTTGAAAAAGTAAGGTCTGAAATGCGAATTCTGATAGTGGGAGCCAATGGCTTCATGGGGCATAACCTGGTGAAGCGCATCTTGCAAACCACCGACTGGCAGGTGTGCGGTATGGATCTGCACGATTCACGGTTGGAAGATGTTTTGCAGCATCCCCGGCTACGATTCCACAAAATCGACATTGCCCAGGCCCATGCGTTGGTGGAACAAGAGGTGCGATCCAGCGACGTGGTGTTGCCATTGGCTGCGGTGGCCAACCCCATGACGTATGTCAAACAGCCGCTTGCCACCTTTGAGATTGTGTTTGAGGAAAATCTGTTTATTGCCAGGCTGTGTGCCCGCCATGGTGTGCGCCTGGTGTTTCCATCCACCTCGGAGGTGTATGGTATGGGCGAAGATGCAGCTTTCACCGAGAGACAAAGCAACCCCACTTTTGGGCCTGTGCACAAAGAGCGTTGGATCTACGCCAGCTCCAAACACTTGCTGGAGCGCGTTATCTGGGCCATGGGCCACACGGGCCTGAGGTTTACGATTTTCAGACCTTTCAACTGGTTTGGTCCCAACCTTGACGACATTCACCAAAGTGGCAATGGTGGTGCCAGGGTCGTGACGCTTTTTCTGGGCCGCATGCTACGGGGGGAGCCGATTCGCTTGGTCGATGGTGGCCAGCAGACGCGCACGTTCACCTATGTTGACGATGGCATTGAAGCGCTCATGCACATCCTGGCAGATGCTACCGGTGCCTCTGATGGGGAAATTTTCAATATTGGCAACCCCGCCAACTGTTGCTCCATCGAAGCTTTGGCGCTGCGTCTTGCCCGCACGGTAGGGGAGCTTCGGGGGGATGTCAATTTTGAGCAGCACGTACGCTTCGAGCATGCAAACTCGCAAGAGTACTTTGGTCACAGTTACCAGGATGTGCCGCACCGCATGCCAAATGTGGACCACATTGCCCAGGTGTTGGGTTGGAAGCCAAAAATCGGGTTGGACGAGGCACTGCGCACGACTGTGGCTTGGTATTTAACCTCAGTTCGGGATAAGCAAGGGGCGCAGATAGTGCGTGGCAGCTCATCACAGAGGTGAGCGACCTGACGGATTTGTAGGAAGATCGTGCTCCACTTTACCAACGCCCCTTGAGCATGCTACCCGGCACCGGCGGATACCCGCATGCACCGAACAACCTGATTCCTGCAACGCCGCGCACCCCAAACTCTCTTTTCAGGAGCTGCTCCCGCTTATTCCATCGGACTTACAAGGCGATTTGTATCTTGAAACTGGCCACTCTGGCACCGAAATGCACCCCGGCCAGCGCCGCCACGGCGCTCCAGTGGCCGTTTCCAGGTGCCAAAACAACCACAACACCTTATGCATCAAGCGGCAACAGCTCCTGAAAGCGTAGCAATGCCAGTGCGACAACGGGTGCTGCGTCGCTTCATGCCCGCACTGGAGGCTCAAACGATCCACCACGGCATACCTGGGGCATCGCCCCAGGAGCGCCCCCGGAACATGGCCCAAGAACCACATTGATTACATTGGCGACTGATTACCCTGGAGACGCAATAATCGAACCCGACAACCAACCGGAGAGACATCACATGGTGCACACACACGCGGCAAACCGGGGGCGGCAATGGCTACTGCCAAGCAGTCTGGAAAAACACCCCAAAACCGACGCCACCACGCTACACTGCGGGTGCGCACCCGGCTGAGACCCTCGGCATTGGCGCACCATTCCCCTCCCGTGAAAGGGGTGGCAGGCGAAGCCTGACGGGGTGGTTCCAGCCAATGAACAGCGCGAAACTGCGTGCAAGCGGGGGAAACCACCCCGCCCTTCGGGCACTTCAGCGGATTTATGTGCCTTGGCGTATGCCAATTCCATACAGAAGTCTGTACTAAAATTTCTTCATGAAAACCACGCTCAACATTCACGACGCACTGCTTTATGAAGCCAAAGCCTTCGCGGCGCAGCAACGCACGACACTCACAAAGCTGATTGAAGAGGGTTTGCGTATGCGCTTGCAGCCTATGCAGGGCGCACCTCGCGCCAATCTGGCTGCAATCGAGTTGCCGACCTTACCTGGCAAGAACGGGCGTGGCATGCGCCCCGGCATTGACCCGTTGTCCAACAAAAGCCTGTACGACGCAGCGGATGGTTTGCCATCTTGAAAACGTATTTTCCGGATATCAATGTACTGATCGCTTGCGCACGTGAGGACCACAGCACCCATGCTGCGGCAAAAACCTGGCTGGCGCAAGCGGCC
The DNA here is from genome assembly GCA_041910275.1 of Rhodoferax sp. Lineage (GTDB taxonomy): Bacteria > Pseudomonadota > Gammaproteobacteria > Burkholderiales > Burkholderiaceae_C > Allorhodoferax. Next base: position 3,951 of record JAYRRD010000141.1, on the reverse strand, counting down.
CTGGATGCACGCAATGGCACATGCAAACTTGCCTTGCCCATGCTGGTGGTGTCGGGTTTTTTGCGGATTGTGACCCACACCAGGATCATGGATCCGCCCAACTCCCCTGACGAAGCGCTGGCCTACATCTCGGCATTGCTGGAGGTGCTGCAAATCACCGTGAGTGAAGCGCAAACCTGGGAGCCATTCAAAGCCTTGATTGCGCGCCAGCAACTGGCTGGTAACGATGTGCCAGACGCCTGGCTGGCAAGCCATGCACTGGCCACGGGTGCCGTGGTGGTGACGTTTGATAAAGGTTTCAAAAAGCTGCTGCCAAAATCGCTGGTTCTGCTACTCAATCCACGTTAATCCACGTTGGGGATTATTCATCAGTCAGCCCATTTCCCATCATTAACACACTTCTGCATATACGCAACCGTCCCAAAACTGCCCTCGGCCCGACGCAGGAATGGAATACGCACAATGGCCAACTTCAGTTGTCGCTCTCGGCCTCCAGAGAGGGCGGCATAGTCACATGTTCCGAAGGATTTCTGCGTAACAAAAGCGTCTTGTGCACCAATCGGTGCGTCTGCGGGTCCACGAGCATCCTTACCAGCATCTTTCCCGGCACCTCGATTGCTATCCATTGGAGACCATCAAATTCCATGTCGCCGTTCAGCGGACTAATGCCAGGCACGTACACCACCCGCCCTTGGTATTTCTTGAACAAAAGCAAGAGGCCAGCGCAAAACTCGACTTCATCGCCCAATTGAACCGGGTTGGCACCGTCGTCATACAAGATTGGCTTGGCCATCGTCGTCCATCGGTCGCGAGCATACGCTGCATTTTTAATAGCTGTTCCCGCACATCCTACGGTAGATACAGGCCATTTCCATCAATTTCCGCTGTGTGCGCCATCCGCCATCAGTTGATCACCGCAACCCCTATCAGGTATATCAGGCATCCTTGGCGAACGCGACCACGTGGTCCACTTCGACGCGGATGCCGATGCGGTCGCCAATGGCGTGGTCGTGGTGTGAGGGTACCAGTGCCAGCACGGTGTGTCCGCTGTCGAGTAGCAGGGTATACAGGAACTCTGCGCCCCGGAACGCGCGGCGCATGATCGTGGCCTTGGTGGGGGCCAGGTCGTCGTGCACGATGTCATCGGCGCGCAACAGCAGATCACACACTCCACCTGTATAGGCATCCGGCAAGGGGCACTCCTGCGGGTCGCGCAGGGTGCCCACTGGCGTTGCCACAGCCACACCGGCGCCGTCGGGCACCAGACGGGCGGGCAGGAACACGCCGTGGCCGATGAATTCGGCCACAAAGCGCGTGGCCGGGCGGTGGTAGAGCGCGAAGGCGTCGTCCCACTGGTGCAAGTGACCGGCGTGCATCACGCCAATGGAGTCTCCAATGGCAAAGGCCTCCAGTTGGTCGTGGGTCACGCACAGCGCTGTGGTGCCGGCGGCCTTGAGAATGTCGCGCACCTCGTAGGCCAGGCGTTCACGCAAGTCCACATCCAGATTGGAAAATGGCTCGTCCAGCAGCAGCAGGCGCGGTTCTGGCGCCAGCGCACGTGCCAAGGCGACCCGCTGCTGCTGGCCGCCGGAGAGTTCGTGCGGGAAACGCTGGCGCAAGTCCGCAAGCCCGACCCGCTCCAGGCATTCGCTCACCCGTGCGCGCGCCGCTTCGGGGGCCAGTGAGCGCAAGCCAAAGGCCACGTTTTTCTCGACGGTCAGATGGGGAAACAGCGCGTAGTCCTGAAACACCATGCCCACGCGCCGCTGCCTGGCGGGCAACTGGGCGTTAGCCCCGCCAAGGCGCTGCGCGTCCAGCACGACATCGCCCGCTTCAATGGGTTCCAGCCCGGCGATGGCGCGCAGCAAGGTGGTTTTGCCACAACCCGAAGGGCCGATCAGCACGCCGATATCGCCCGCATGCAGGGAAAATGACACCGACTGCACCGCCGGGTGCGCGCAGCCGGGGTATCGAACGCAAAGCTGGTTGACGTGCAAGGACATGCAAGGATTCTAGTTGCATACAATTCTCATATGCCATCTTCCCAAGCGCCAGCTCCCCCTCCCGCCCCCTTGCAACGCGCGTCCTGGGTTCTGACGGCAGTGGGACTCTTGCTGCTGTGGCCGCTGCTGGCCTTGCTGGCTTCCTGGTTCTTGCTCGACGCTGCGGGCGTGCAAACCCTGCTGGCCATGGTGGAGACGGTTTTGCCCCGCTACACGCTGACCTCGGTATGGCTGTGCCTGGCGGTTGGTGTGGGTGTGGCGCTGGTCGGAACGGCCACGGCGCTGGCGGTCACGGTATGTGATTTTCCGGGGCGGCGCTTTTTTGAATGGGCGCTGCTGCTGCCGCTGGCCGTGCCGCCCTACGTCGTTGCCTATGCCTATACCGACTTTCTGCAATTTTCCGGCCCACTGCAAACCATGCTGCGCGCGGGTCTTGGGCTGCAAGGGCGCGTGTTTCCCGAGGTGCGCAATCTGGGCGGGGCCATCTGGGTTTTTACTTTCACGCTGTACCCGTATGTGTACCTGCTGGCGCGCACGGCCCTGAGCGAGCGTGCCATCTCCTTGCTGGAAGCCGCCGCCCTGCTGGGCGCATCGCTGCGCCGGCGTCTGTGGACCATTGCCCTGCCGATGGCCCGCCCGGCGATTGCCGCTGGCGTGGCGCTGGCGCTGATGGAAACCCTGGCCGACTATGGTGTGACGAGCTATTTTGGCGTGCAAAGCTTCACCGCAGGCATTTACAAGGCGTGGCTGGCGCTGGATGACCGCTACGCCGCCGCGCAGCTGTCCTGTGTGCTGCTGGCCCTGGTCGCCTTGCTGTTGCACATCGAACGCCGGGCGCAAAAGCGCCTGCGCTACAACGCCCGCCAGATCATCGGACGCACCAGCGCCGCGCACACCCGGATACTGGGCACCCGGCTGACATGGGCCACCTGGGCGCTGTGCAGTCTGCCGCTGCTGGCGGGCTTTGTGTTGCCCGTGCTGTTCATGCTGCGCCCGCTTTGGGGCAGCTGGGACGAGTTGCAGCTGGCACCGTTTTACGCCTGGACCTGGAACAGCCTGCGTCTGGCCAGCCTGACTGCCGTGCTGGCCACGGTTTTGGCCGTGGCCCTGGGACTGCTGTACCGCGTGCGGCCTGGGCGCACCTCTTCGATGCTGGTGGGCGGCATTGGTCTGGGCTATGCCGTTCCCGGCGCCGTTGTGGTGGTGGGTTTGTTGCTGCCGGTGGGCTGGCTGCAAAACTGGCTGCCCCAGAGTCCCCTGGGTGCGCTGCTCACTGCCACCAGTGCGGGGCTGGTGTGGGCCTATCTGGTGCGCTTTACCGCCGTTGCGCTGCAACCCGTGCAAAGTGGCTATAGCCGCATCCCCCGCAGCCTGGATGAAAGCGCGCGCCTGCTTGGCTGTGACGGTTGGCCCTTGCTGACACGGGTGCATGGCCCTTTGCTGCGCCGCACCACCGCAGCCGCTGCGCTGCTGGTGTTTGTTGACGTAATGAAAGAGCTGCCCGCCACCCTGGTACTGCGCCCATTCAACAGCGACACCCTGGCGGTGATGGCCTACCAGCTCGCGCGCGACGAGCGATTGGGCGAAGCCGCCCTGCCCTCTTTGGCCCTGGTGCTCGTCGGGTTGCTGCCGGTCATCGTCATCAGCCGCACGCTGCGTGCGCGTTAGCGCGAAACACCAACGCCGTGGCGTGCCCTTCGACTCCGCTCAGGGCACGTAAAACCGAGGGAAACGTTCCCTGAGCGAAGTCGAAGGGAGCGAAGTCGAAGGGAGCGAAGTCGAAGGGCCGTTCACCGTTCACCGTTTACTTGTAACTACCAACCGTCCCCTTTGGTACCATCAGACATCTGGTCGAAGTTTGCCCTTCTGATGCAGTTACTTTGAAGCGCATAATGCTCCCTCTGATCGATTTGTAGCGACACTACCTCACAGCAGATTCGTGGAAATC
>JAYRRD010000140.1:0-8272 GCA_041910275.1 Rhodoferax sp. | reverse complement strand
GTCAAAGGAATGGTCAAGAACCATTGCTTGGCGCGTGCGGTTTCCGATGCTGGTTTCTTTGAATTCAGACGGCAACTTGAATACAAAGCCGCAATGACTGGCGCACAAGTGGTTGTCGTAAATCGCTGGTTTGCGAGCAGCAAGACTTGCTCGGCATGCGGCGCAATTCACGACATGCCGCTATCGCAGCGCTGGATGGTGTGCAGTTGCGGCAATACGATGGACAGAGACTTGAATGCTGCCATCAATTTGAGAAACTACGCCGTGAGTTCCACGGCGTCAGTCTGTGGAGAGGAAGGCTCTGGCTCCGGTCGCAAGACCGGAACGAAACCGGTCTCTGTGAAGCAGAAATCAAGCATCGGGCCTGCGTGAGCAGGTTTGTATAAGTCTTGAAGAACGGAGCAGCGCACACATGACATCGCCAACACTGGACCGCGTTCTGGACGCTGTTCTTCGCGTGGACGCGGATTTCAACATCAAATTCATATCCGAGCCTGGTCAGCGCTGGCTCGGCGACAGCGCATCTGCCAATAGCGCCATCGTACCCAAGAATTTTGTCGACATGTTGCATCCTGCCGATGTAGAACGTTTCATGACGGCCTGCAATGGCACCCCGGACACTTTTACCTGTGATGTGCGCTTGCTCAGGAAAGGCAAAGAATGTTGGGTCAACATCAGAAGTTACCAACTTGCAGCAGTGCGCCAGTATGTGATGTGCGTGATCGACATCTCTGCCTGGAAGACCGACGACACAGCGTTTCGCCATGCCGCCGAGCACGATAGCCTTACCGGTCTACCCAACCGCGCATTTGTAAAATCTGCGATTGAACAACGCATCAACGACAGCGTAGGCCCGTTTTCCGTGGCTTTGCTCGATCTGGATGGCTTCAAAAAGGTGAACGATACATACGGCCACGCCATTGGTGATGCGGTGTTGATCGAAACCGCCAAACGTCTGTTGAACGCCATAGGCCCGCAAGATATTCTGGCGCGACTAGGCGGCGTTGAATTTGTACTGATACTAAAGGACAAGGATACCAGCGCTGCGAAAGAAGCCATGAACAGCGTTTTGTTTGCCATTGCCAGGCCCTACGAGACAGCTCCCCACAATACATATCTGGGCGTGAGCATTGGCCTTGCCGGTTTTCCCGAGCATGGTGACGACTACGCCACGCTGCTCAAACACGCCGACACCGCCATGTACCACGCCAAAAATGGCGGAAAAAATCGCGTCAGCGTGTTTGCAAAAAGCAGCGAAAGTGTGGACTTCTCGATCAATGCTGCAATCCACAACGGCATCGAAGAGGGGGAGTTCTATATGGAATACCAACCCCAGTTTGACATGCAGCGCAATGTCATCGGCGCCGAGGCGCTGATGCGCTGGACAAGCCGTGACTTTGGTCGGGTAGGCCCCGACCAGTTCATTCCGATTGCAGAAGAGGCTGGACTGATGTCGTTTCTGGGACGCTGGGCGCTGCGTTATGCCTGCCACCAACTTAGAAAAATTCATGAATGGATGCCGGACTTTGTCATGTCCGTCAACGTCTCGCCGGTGCAATTCGGGGGTGACCAATTTGACAGACTGGTGCTGGAGACCATTGCAGAAACCGGCATTGCTCCAGACCGGCTGATCCTGGAGATTACCGAATCCACGTTGATGCACAGCCAGGAAAAAACCGAACGCGCCTTGGCCAATTTGCGCGAAAAGGGAATTCGGTTTTCAATTGATGACTTTGGTACCGGATTTTCCAGCCTGGCCTATTTGACACGCCTGCCGGTTTCGAGCATAAAGATTGACAAGGCGTTTCTTCGCGCGATTGAACGCCCATCCGCTGAAACATTGACCAACAAAAAGCTCATCACGGCCATGATCAACCTGGCACATAGTATTGATTTGAAAGTGGTTGCCGAAGGGGTGGAGACCGAGGAGCAGTTTGCCTTTCTCTCGCACTCCGGGTGCAACCTTATTCAGGGTTATCTACTGGGCAAACCCATGCCTGCCGATGCACTGATGAAGCGCATCACACCACTGCCCAGGCGGTAACATGAGCGCATCCATGTTGGACAAATTATTTGCTGCCATGCGCAGTACCAAGGGCATACCCGCGCTGGAAGATGCGGTCAGGTCGGTGCTGAGTGCCCTGCGTGACGAAAAAAAAGGCCATCGCGATGTGGCCATCCACATCATTGAAGATTTTGCCCTGACGCAAAAAGTACTCAAACTGGCCAACTCAGCGATGTACGCACCTTTTGCGGAAGGCACATCTTCCGTCACTTCGGCCTTGAACATGCTGGGGACGGATGCTCTGCTGCATGTGGTCTTGAGCACCGCCATGGCGACAGCGGCCGAAATGGAGAACGAGCAGGGTCTTGCAAAAACACTGCTGGCCTCGGAGTTGGCGCGCAACGTGTGTGCGGATCGCGCCGAAGATGTCTCCATTGCCGCATTGATGTACGAACTGGGCAGTCTGATGACTGCCAGGTACCTGCCAGACGAATCCGCCACCATTGCAAAAAAAATCGCCTCCGGAATGGAGCCCGATGTGGCCGCCACCGATGTGCTGGGAATGACATTGCCGCAAGTCGGAGCCGAGGTCGCCAAACGCTGGAGATTGCCCACCGCGATCATCTCCATCATTGATGGCAGTGGTGACCCGACCCTGGTAGGGGTTGCCAAATTTTCCAATGCAGTATCCGCATTGATCCTGCAGGGCAAGGAACAGGAGGTCAATCAACTCGTGAGCGAACTCAAGCTTCCGGGTGTAGACACTTCCAGACTCGCGGCGTTGATTGCCCGCAAACTCCAGGATGTTGCCGCTGCTGCCCAGGAAAACTCCACACAGCCCAATTCCAGACAGGCTGTGCTCAGTGATTTATTACGTGCACTCACTCAAGCCAGATTCAAAACGCCAGAAGAACTCGCCACAGCCATGTTTGCCGAATTAAGCCAGACCCTCAAAACCGCACACTGCCTGCTTTTCATGCTGACGCGATCAGGTGATTTTGGTGTGCGCTACGGCTACGGCAAAGGTATTGACGAGCTCAAAAGCAAGTTGCGGCTATCGGCTGAATACAAGCCCACGGCATTCCATGCAGTCATTAAAAACAATGTGGATGTTTCCATTGCCGATGTATCCAAACTCAAGCCATCGGCGCTGCCTGACGGCTATACGGATTTGCTGCCGCATGTGAACAAATTTATCGTCCTGCCCATAGCCAACAGCCGCGTCTCCGGCCTGATGTACTGCGATTGGGATTCCGAAGACATCATCAACCAGGAAGAACTGGCCGTCGTCAAAAAATTACGCCAGCTGTTTTTGCCATTTTTTCCATGATGGGCCGCAGCAGCCACGCGCCCCAGGCCAGCGCCAGCACCGGACCATTCGTCATGGCAGCCTGGCAATCACTATCCATACAAGAGCTGCCTGCGCAATGAGTACAAGCGCTACCAGCGATAACAGCGTTTTTGAGGCATAAGCAATGGCGCGGGCGGTATCCTGTTTCAGCGCATTGTGGCCCGCTGCGTGCAGCACGTAGCCGCCCGGCTTGCCCAGGCGCACACCCAGCGCCAGCGCCATGGCGGCCATGGGCCAGCCGCTGTTGGGGGAGGGGGTACGCCTGGCCTCGCAGCGCAGGCGCGCCAGGGACACGCCGCCCGCCACCAGTGCCAGCAGCAGTGCGGTGATGCGCGCGGGCACCCAGCCCAGCACATCATCGGCGCGCGCCGCCCATTTACCGGCCCAGGCCCAGTTGGCATCCTGGTGGACGCCAGGGTAGCCCCACATGGCATCGGCGGTATTGGCAAAGCGAAACAGTGCCGCACCCGGCAGGCCCAGGAGCACAAACCAGAACAGCGGCGCCACCACCGAGTCGTTGAGGTTTTCCGCCAGCGTCTCAATCGCGCTCTCGCGCACCTGGGTGGCGTCCAAGGCAGCCACATCCCGGCTGACCAGCCAGCGCAAGCGTTCGCGCCCAGCCAATAGCGATTGCCCCAGCGCCGCCTCCACCGCCAGCACTTCGCTCTTCAACATGGCCCAGGCCAGCAGGGGTTTGAGCAGCAGTCCCAGTACCACACCGGCAACCCACCAGGGCAGCGTCAGCAAGGCCGTCTGAAGTCCCCAGGATATTCCCAAAACCATAGCTGCTCCCGCTAGCCACACAAGCGCTGCAAGCCAAAATGCCCGTAAGTCCCGGATCGATGCCTCCTGGTGCGCGTAGCGCTGCACCCAATCACCCGCGCGGCCCAGGTACTTGCCCAGCCACACCACCGGGTGCCAACGCAGTGGCGGCTCACCCAGCCAGCGGTCCACGGCCAGGGCGATGAGCATGGCCAGGGCCACGCTTGCCAGGTGGTGCGCCGCCACATTACCCATGGTGTACATGATGCCTCACGCTGCATCCTTTACCGTCAGGGGCAGTCCGGCCACCATGAGCGTGACACGTTGGCACTGCCGCGCCACGTCCTGGTTGAGTTGGCCCAGGGCATCGACAAAGGCGCGTACCTGCGCACCCAAGGGGATTACGCCCAGCCCGATTTCGTTGCTGACCAGCACCAACGGGCCGGGTGCTGTGCCGATTGCTTCTAAAAACATAGCTGTACGCGCACGATCCACCAGCGGGGATGGCTGATTTGGTTCGGAATCGGCGGGCATGAGCCGATTCGTCAGCCACAGCGTCAGGCAGTCCACTACCACCAGCGTATCGGGCTGGTTATACCGGCCAATCGCTTCGGCCAGGGACAGCGGCTCCTCCACCGTCACCATGCCCGGCACGCGCAAGGCGCGGTCCTGCTGGTGGCGCTGGATGCGCGCGTGCATCTCGTCGTCCCAGGGCTTTGCGGTGGCGATCAGCACGGCGCGGTGGGCGGGTGATGCTGCCAGCCACGCTTGCGCCAGCATTTCGGCACGGCGCGACTTGCCGCTCTTTTGGCCACCCAGGATCAATTCGTTGCGGCAGACCGTGGACGTGGACACCGACACTGTCAAAGATTCCAGTTCAGGGACACAAACAGGTTGCGTCCCGGCGTGGAGAAGCCATTGGCCAGCGTGTACTGGGCATCGGTCAGGTTGTTGGCGCGCGCCAGTAGCGACAAGTCTTTGCGCAGCTTCCAGGTAGCACCCACGTTGAGCAGGGTATAGCCCGGCAGCAGGTCGCGCCCGCTGAACGCCAGGTTGTTGTCCTCGCGGTCCGTGGAGAGGCGCAGTTCACCAAACACGCTCACGGCAGCGTCGAGTTGCCGGGTCACGCGCGCATTGAGCACATGGTGTGCGATGCGTACCAGACGCAGGTCGTTTTGCGCCGGGCTGTTGGAGTAGGAACGCGGATCGGCGTAGTCATACGTCAGGCTGAAGCTGGTATGGTCCCACTGCACATCGCCCGTGAGTGTGACGCCACGCAGTGCCGCACGGGAACTTTGCACATTGGTTGATGGCACGATGAAGCCCTGGATGTCGTTGTGGTAGACCACGGCGCCCAACGAAATATTGTCCTGGTGGTACTTCAAACCCGCTTCGCTGGCGCGGTTGCGTTGCGGCTGCAAGGCCGGGTTGCCAAAGCCGGGATAGTAGAGCTGGTTGAAGCTGGGTGCTTGAAAGCTGCTGCCCGCGCTGGCCACGGCGCGCAAGGCGTTGGTGATGCGGTAGCCGCCGGAAAGCGCCCAGTTGTTGACGTTGCCAAACTGCGAGTTGTCGTCGTTGCGCACCACCGCCAGGACGTTCCAGACCGTGCGGTTAAAGGCGTAGGACACCAGGGCGCTGCGTATATCGCGGTTGTCCACGGTATAGGCGGTGTTGCTGTCCACGCTCTCGCTGCGGTTTTCCAGCGCGAGCGAGAGCACGTCCTTGTCCAGGCTGATGTCGTTTTGCCAGGTCACCTGGCGTCGGCGCGTGTTGAACCGGGTGGCGCCACCGGGCGCACCGTCGCTGACACGGAAATAGTCGCCCAGCGACTGGTCTTCGCTGTGCCCCAGGGTAAGGGTGGAGCGCCAGGCTGGCTGCCACTGCGCGCTCCACTGCAGGACCGCGTTACCCAGACCGGACTTGGCGCGCGCATCGGCGGTCAGCGCCGTCAAGCCCAGGGGATTGGGAAAGGGCGTGGCGTCAAGGGCGAAGTTGGTATCGCTGCGCAGCACGGCCAGGCTCAGGCTGTGGTCGCGGTGGATGCGGGCGCTGAGTTTGGCATCCACGCTGGTGGCGTCAAAGCCGTCCTGGTCGGGGTTGTAGTAGAACGAGGCCGGTGTGGCAATCGCGCTGATGCCCGTTGCCATCTCGCGCGAGACCCCCAGGCTGTAGCCGATGGCGCCATCCGCACCCCTGCTGCCCCCGATGGACGCGCCAGCCAGCTTGATGCCGTCGCTGCCCAGGCCGACATTGGCCGAGGCTTCCAGGTTCTTGCCGGGCTCGCGTGTAAATATCTGGATCACGCCGCCCACGGCATCCGGGCCGTACAAAGCCGATGCCGCACCGCGCAGGATTTCGATGCGTTCGACGCGCTCCAGCGGCAGATTTTCCAGTGCAGCGCCACCGGATGTGGCCGAGCCCACGCGCACGCCGTCCACCAGCACCAGGGTCTGGGAGGAGACGGCGCCGCGCAAAAATACGCCGGTGTTGGCGCGGTAGCTGCCACTGGGCGCAATCTGGACGCCGGCCTGTTGGGCCAGCACATCGCGCAGCGAGGACTGGCCAACCAGTTCCAGCTGGGCGCGGTCGATGACGGAAACGTCGGCAATCACATCGGTGATTGGCGTGGCCACGCGGCTGGCGGTCACGACATGCCCGGACAGGACGACCATGGGCGCAGCGGACTGGGCAAAAGCAGGAAGCGCGCAGGACAAAGCCAAAGGCAATACGGCCAGGCGCGGGCAAGGGGTGCAGGATTTCATAACAGGAGGAGCCATCAAAACAAATGCCCTCGCCGTCTTCCCCGACAGCGCATGGGCGTCACGGTTGCACACCCCTTCAGCTATCGAAGGCGCACAACCACCGTGTTGGCAGGTATCCGGGCTGGTGGAGCAACTTGCCAAGCCTTCCCAGGCGTGTGTTCAAACACCCAGTGGCTGTGACTGGCAGCTGAATCAGGAAATACAGGATTTACAAGATTCGTCCACTTGACCGTTGCGGGGGCAGCGCAGGTGAGGTTATTCGTGAACGGCAAACCCTCCTGCTTCCCTTTGAACTGCAGCGTGCGAACCACGCGGCGAGAACCAACGGGCGGATTTTAGCGGTTCTTGCAGGCAAGGCCAAAGCGGGGGGCGATCCAAAGGCCATTTTCATATCACCCGTGATATCAAAAACACCAAAGCCGCACTACAGGTGCTCCCTGCAAGCCTCCGTGGCACGTTTTTAGCCTCGATTTAGCCTCAAATAAGGTGTCAAATTAGCCTGCAGCCCCCGTGGAACAAGCGGGGATAGCTACTGAAAATGTAGTAACAAGCACCTGCCCCCAGCACCCAGGAAAACCCGAGGAGACGCAGCATGAACAAGCGCCACAATCTGTGAAAATATGGCACACACCATGAAAAAAACCATTTTTACCACCCTGGCGACCATTGCAAGCTTTGCAGCTTTTTTACTAACTGGGCACATAAGCCTGGCGCAGGAAGTACCGCAGACCCATTTGCGCCGCGCCACCCTGTCAGTTGGCATTCACCAGATGGATGTGCAACTGGCCCTGACCCCGCAGGAGCAGGCCATCGGTCTGATGCAGCGCGCGGAAATGCCCGCGAACGAAGGCATGCTGTTTGTGTTTGAGGACGTCAGCCAACGCTGCTTCTGGATGAAAAACACCCTGCTGCCCCTGACTGCGGCGTTTGTGGCCGACGATGGCCGCATCGTCAACCTGGCAGATATGCAGCCGCAAACGCTGGATTCCCACTGTTCTAAAAAGCCGGTGCGCTTTGTGCTGGAAATGCACCAGGGCTGGTTTGCCAAAAAAGGCATCAAGGCTGGCGCAAAGCTGTCGGGACCGATGTTTGGCGCATCGGCACCTGACGCCGGAAAGAAATGAGTCCGGCTGCACAAAGACCGCTGGCCCATCAGCAATAACACCAAGCATACATACATGCGTAAGGGCGCCAAGGCATGAAATTCATATTCAATGTGGTGGGCCTCGGGGTCGTGCCAACCTATCTGTTCTTAACTGAAGTTACGCACTTGCCTTGATCGCCTGCAACTCTTCAAAAGCAGTTCTTGTGGCTTTGATGTAGAGCTTGGCGCGCAGTGCGAAATGGTTGAGTTTGTGTTTGATCTTTAGTGCTTCCAGTTTGAGCACAGCG
>JAYRRD010000139.1:0-2606 GCA_041910275.1 Rhodoferax sp. | reverse complement strand
TGGCGTTTGTGTGTGTAGTACAGGCTGGGCAGGGCGATGTTTTTGCGGTCGATGTACTGCCACACGTCCAGCTCGGTCCAGTTGCTGATGGGAAAGACGCGGAAATGCTCACCCGGATGCAAGCGGGTGTTAAAGAGCGTCCACAGCTCGGGCCGCTGTGCCTTGGGTTGCCATTGGCCGAAGCTGTCGCGGTGGGAGAAGATGCGTTCCTTGGCGCGGGCTTTTTCCTCGTCGCGCCGACCGCCGCCGATGAGCGCGTCAAAGCGGAATTCCTCGATGGCTTCGAGCAGCGTGACCGACTGGTGCGCATTGCGGCTCTCACCGGGATGTGCAAGGCGCACGGTGCCGCGTTTCATGGAATCTTCCACGCTGCGCACGATCAGTTCGGCGCCAAGCTCCTTGGCGCGGAAGTCGCGGAAATCGGTGACTTCGGGGAAGTTGTGCCCGGTGTCGATCATCAACAGCGGGTAGGGGATGCGGCCGTTGTCGAAGGCTTTTTCAGCGCATTTGAGCATTACCAGCGAATCCTTGCCACCCGAAAACAGCAGCGCCGGGCGCTCGAAAGCGGCGGCGACTTCGCGCAGGATGAAAATGGTTTCTTCTTCGAGTGCGTCGAGGTGCCGGTTGCTCAGGTGGTCGAACAAGGCATGGTCATGGGCATTCATACAGTTGTTTTTGTCGTTGGTAAAGGAGACAGGGCTGATACGGCGGCGTCGGATTTGACGTGCAGGCCGCATTCCTTGGCGGCTTCGTCTTCCCACCACCAGCGGCCCGCGCGAAAGTCCTCGCCCAGACTGATGGCGCGGGTGCAAGGCTCGCAGCCGATGCTGGGGAAAAACTGGTCGTGCAGCGGATTGTACGCAACGCCGTTTTGCTGGATGTAGTACCAGACATCGCCCCAGGTCCAGTCGGCCAGCGGGTTGATCTTGGTGCGCGGCTCGGAGGTGTCGATCAGCGGCACATCGGCCCGAGCGCCGGACTGCTCGCGGCGCAAGCCCGTGATCCAGGCGTCCTTGCCTTCCAGTGCACGTGCGAGGGGTTCGAGCTTGCGGATGGCGCAGCATTCCTTACGCAAGGGGATGCTCTTGAACATGGCGTCCATGCCTTCGCGCTGTACAAAGGCGACGACCGACTCTTGCACGGGTGTATAGACCGTGACCGGCGCGCGGCTGCTGGCCTTGAACTGCTCCAGTAAAGCCACGGTCTGTGCGTGCAGGCGTCCGGTTTCAAGGACAAAGATGCCGATGTCGAGCTGCAAGGTGTTGATGAGGTGGCTGATGACCACATCCTCGGCACCCAGGCTGGAGGCCTGGGCGATGCGGCTGCCGTACTGCGTGGTGGCTTGCTGCAGGGCGCTTTGGGTTTCCAGGAGCTTGCGCGCGTAGTTGGCGGAGGCTTTGGCGTGCAGTTCGATGGCGTTCATGCTGCCTCCCTGGCAAAACGGGGTTGTGGGCTGGTGGCATCGCCTTGGTAAAAGCCCCTGAAGTCCTTGATGCGCTCCAGTTGCGCCTGCGCAATGTCCAGGTTCTGGTCGGCGCGCAGGACGGCGGCGTCAAAGCCGCTGCGGCGCATCTGGATGAGTTGGTCCACCAGCACATCGCCTGTGGCCCAGATTTCGCCTGCAAACTTCAGCCGACGGCGTAACAGGAAGGCCTGGCTGTAGGCGCGGCCATCGGTGAATTTGGGGAAGTGCAACTCGACGCGCTGCACACCGTCCAGCACCAATGTGCGCGGGTCGGTGGCGTTGTCGATTCGCAGAATATTCAGGGCTTTTTCGGCTACAGATGGCGCAGAATGGGCGGGATAAGCTATTAATTTCATAATAATACCTTCTGTGTCATGCTTCCTGTGCATCCTTGGCAAATCCCGACACCTTGGGCAGGGTGTGCAGGTTTTCGTGTTTGTCGCTCAGACGCGCGCTGTTGGCAGCCGCCTTGAAGGGTTCAACCCCTAAGCGGCGCACGCAGTCGATGAAAGTCTCGGCGCCCAGGCGCTCCTTGCGGTAGGTGTCGAGCAGTGCTTCGATCACGCCGGGGACTTCAAACGCGCCAAACGCCGGGCCGACAATCTTGCCAGGGCTGGCCGGGCCATTGGAGCCATCCGAACCACCCACCGACACCTGGTACCACTCCTTGCCGTCCTTGTCGACGCCCAACACGCCGATGTGGCCGCTGTGGTGGTGGCCGCAGGAATTGATGCAACCGCTGATGTGCAGGTCAATGGGGCCGATGTCGTGCAACTCGTCCATGTCCTGGTAGCGCTCGGTGATGGCTGCGGCGATGGGGATGGATCGCGCATTGGCCAAGGAACAGAAATCCCCGCCGGGGCAGGAAATCATGTCGGTCAGCAAGCCGATGTTGGCGCGCGCCAGCCCGGCATGCGTGGCCGCCACCCACAACGCGGGCAGATCGGCCTCGCGCACCCAGGGCAGCACCAGGTTCTGGTTGTGCGTCACACGCGCTTCACCGCCGGAAAATTGCTCGGCCAGATCGGCGGCGGTGTCGAGCTGGTCTGCGTCGGCGTCTCCGGGTGCCTGGCCGGGTCGTTTGTAGGACAGCGTGACAGCGCGCAGCGTCGGGTCCTTGTGCGCGGCCACATTCTGCTTG
>JAYRRD010000138.1:0-49406 GCA_041910275.1 Rhodoferax sp. | reverse complement strand
TTCGTAACACTTCTCATCGTCCATCAACTCCTGGATATGAAACATGGCAGTGGCCCTCCGTCACAATACTATGACGAAGGGCATTGCAACCGATCCTTTTCTCATCCATTGTGATGACCTCAAAACCCAATATGAGCCAACTGCAAAAGCTGCTGGAGACCGCCATCAAACGCACGATCAACACCGAAAAATTGCAGGAAATCATCCACAAGGTCGAAACCCACACACCGGCCAAATAAACTTCCTATCGAGGACAGACACCATGCAGGAATTTGACCGTTTTTTGTTGTCTGTGGTGTATGACATTCCCAACCTGATATTTGTGGTTGATACTGAAGACGGAACAATCATCTACGCCAATCAATTCATGTGCGATACGCTCGGGAAGGAATGTATCGGACGCAAGTTTTCCGAGCAGTTTTCCAGCGCTGGCGCCGAGCACTTCTTTGTCAGTTACCAGTGGAATGCACAACCGGGTGCAACACAAAGACCACCCCCCATGCCCGATGGTGCCGAACTGCTCCAGCAATCCGAGTATTACGACGACGAGTCAGAAAACTGGTACCACGTCTTGCAACGCCCGGTCATCTGGCACGACGGCACGCGCAAGATCGTTTTTGTGCTGAACGAAATCAACGCGCTCAAACGCCTGCAAAATGACTTCAGCGAGGCACACGCCGCCCTGGCGCTGAAAAACCTGGAGCTTGAGGTTGCGAAAAACAAGCTGCAAGCTGCGCTGGATAGCGTGGAACACCAGGTGCAGGAGCGTACAGCCGAACTGGAAGCTGCACTCCAGCGTCTGCAGGAGTCGCAGGAACAATTGGCCAGCAGCGAAGCCAGGGCGACATTGAGCACACTGATTGCCAGTGCGTCACACGAGCTCAAGACACCGATTGGCAACGGGGTCATGACCGCCAGTACCTTGGAGCACGTGGTAAGAGACTTTTCCCGCCAGGTGGAAGGGGGCAAGATCACACGCAGCGACCTGGCCCTGTTTGTTGCACGCATGCAAGAAGGCGCCCAGTTGATGTCGCACAACCTTGTGAGGGCGGACGAATTGTTGACCCACTTCCGCCAGGTGGCCGCCGACCAGGCCAGTGGACAACAACGCATCTTTGACCTGGCCGAGGCCGTGCATGACATTGTGGCAACGCTGGCCCCGAGCCTCAAACGGCATCCGCACCGGGTTGTGGTTGATATTGCACCGGGCATCCAGATGGACTCACAGCCCGGCCCTCTGGGGCAAATTGTCATCAATCTGGTCAACAACGCCTACTTGCACGCTTTCGAGCATCGCCATGACGGCGTACTGACCATCCGTGGCGCGCTTGCTGGTGAATGTGGTGATTGCGTCAGCCTGAGTTTTTGCGACAACGGTTGCGGCATGCCCCAAGAAACCCTGGAGCGCATGTTCCACCCCTTCTTCAGCACCAAAATCGGCAAGGGCGGCACCGGCCTTGGCATGGCGATTGTCGAAAATCTGGCCAAAAAGACCCTGGGCGGTGACTTGCGGGTGACAAGCATCCTGGGCGAAGGCACCCGCATTGACATCCGCTTGCCGCGTGTGCTGGGTAAAGTGGGTGCAGTGGGTACAGGTTCATAGCAAAGATGGCTAAATTGTTGCGCCTGATCTGCTGGGGTTTGCTGCTGGCAACCCTGCCTTGTTCGGCCAGGGTTGCCCTCACGCCCGAAGAACTTGCTTACTTGGCACAAAAAGGCCCGATCAAGTATTGCGTACAGCCCGACTGGCTGCCGTTTCAGCGCATCAACGAGCAGGGCCGCCACGAGGGCATTGCCGAAGACATGCTGCAATTGATGGCAGAACGCCTGGGCGTGCATTTTGAACTGCTGATCACCAAGGACTGGCCCGAATCGGTAGCGGCCATTCGTGCACGGCGCTGCGACATGCTGCCGCTGGGAATGGACATACCCAGCCGCCACGATTTGCTCAATTTCTCACGCCCCTACGTTTCTGAACCCCTGGGCGTGGTCACCCGCACCAGCGAGCCCTATTTGCACCAGGCCGAGGACATCGGCGACCGCAGGGTGGGCCTCATCAAGGGTTTTGCGCCCAAGAAAATCCTGCAACAACTCTATCCGTTCATGAACATCGTCGATGTGGAAAGCACCCTCGATGGACTGCAAAAAGTGCAAAGCGGCGAGAACTTCGGCTACATCGACAACCTGCCCTCCCTGGGCTACACGGTGCAAAAGCGCGGCATGCTGGATCTAAAAATCTCGCACACGCTCAACTTCACGCACGACCTGGGTATCGTGACCCGCAACGATGAACCGCTGCTGGGCCAGATCATGCAAAAAGGCGCCGATGCCATCAGCGACAAGGAGCGCAGCACCATCGTCAGCCGCTGGGTGTCGATCAAGCTCGAACAAGGGTTTGACTACGCCCTGCTGTGGAAACTCGGCGCGGGCGCAGCGTTGCTTCTGCTGGGCTTTATCGCCTGGAACCGCAAACTCGCGCGCTTTAACCGCAAACTCGCACGGCTGAACGCCGAGATTCAGCAGAAAAACACCCAGATCGCCACCCTGCTGGACAACTCGGGCCAGGGGTTTTTATCCTGCGACAAGGACCTGATGGTCAATCCGGGCTACAGCCGGGAGTGCATGTCCATTTTCCAGCGCGAGGTACTGGACAAGCCGCTGCCCGAACTGCTGTGCCCGCAAGACACCCACCAGCGCGAATTCGTGGCCGAAACCCTGCGGCTGGTGATCGAAGGCGAGGCCGACCCCCTGCGCTTTGACGCCTACCTCAGTCTCCTGCCCAAGGAATACGTGCTGAATGGACGCTATTACGCGGCAGAATACCGGCTGATCGGCGATAGCCGGATGATGCTGATCCTGACCGACATCAGCGACGAAAAAGCGTTGCAACAACGCCTGACACAGGAACGCCTGCGGCTCGAATTCGTGGTCAATGCGCTGGAAAACCGCGATGATCTGCTGGAGACCTTGCGGGACTTCGACACCTTTCGCAACCGCACCCTGCCCGACTTGCTGGGTTCCGGCACCCGGGCCGACACGGTGCTGGCAGAAATCTTCCGCCAGATTCACACTTTTAAAAGCCTTTTTGCCCAGGCGAGCCTACCCGCCCTGCCCGCTGTGCTACACGCGCTGGAGACCCGGCTAGGACAGCTGCGCGACCACTGTCATACCATCGACTTCTCCGCCATCCGGAACGTGCTCGCCAGCACCGAGCTGGGGTTCACGCTGGAGCAGGACATTGCCATACTGCGCGACAAACTGGGCGCCGAATACTTCAGCACGGACAAGGAAATCCGCGTATCTGCCACCAAACTCCAGCAGATTGAAGCCAATGTCCACGCGCTGTGCGCCAAGAATGCCATCGCAACCGCCACAGGCGCCAAAATCATCGGTCTGGTGCGCCGATTGCGCTTTGAGCCTTTGCAAAAACTGATAGAACCCCACTTCAAGGCCGCCGAGCAGTTGGCTGTGCGCCAGGAGAAACTGCTGGCGCCCATCGTCTACGAGGGTGATATGGTGCTGGTGGACCCACAGGTCTATGGCCCGTTTTGCAAATCGCTGATCCACCTGCTGCGCAACGCGGTGGACCACGGCATCGAAGACCCCGACACACGCCTGATGGCCGACAAAGACGAGACAGCCCATATCCGCTGCCGCGTGCACACCACCACAGACCACCTGAGCCTGACCATCAGCGACGATGGCAGCGGCATGGACCCGCCGCGCCTGCGCGCCAGGGCACAGGAACTGGGCAAACTGGGCAAGGACGAGGCCACCGGGCTGGACGATGCCGAAGCACTCAAGCTCATTTTTCTCGATGGCTTCACCACCCGCACTGCGGCCAACAGCACTTCTGGCCGTGGCGTAGGCTTGGCCGCAGTGCGCCAGGAACTGGAGAACCTGGGCGGAACGGTGCAGGTCGATTCGACCGTGGGCCAGGGTACACAGTTTGTTTTCACCCTGCCCCACCAACCCACGACAGCAGAAATTGATGGAGATAGGAAACGGGCTGTATACCTTACAGATACAGCGGGAACAGCTGCAAAATAAATAGTAAAAATAAAGAAAATTCCATGATCGAATTCCCAGGTTACACCTTGACCGAACTGCTGTACGAAGGCGAGACCTCCCTGGTTTTTCGCGCCAGACGCCAGGCTCCGGACGCTGCCGTCATACTCAAGCTGTTAAAGTCAGACCACCCGTCCCTTGAGGAGCTGGCGCGGTTTCGTCGGGAATTCGAGATAACCCGTGGCTTGCGCGGTGAGGGCATCATTCAGGTGTACCAGCAGGAAAAGTGCCGTAACTCCCTGGTGATCGTGCTGGAGGATTTTGGCGGCGAGTCGCTCAAACATCTTTTGCTGGGCGACGCCCCATCGGACCCAACTGTTCATCCACCCAGGTGCCTGGCCTTGCCTGTGGGTGAATTTCTGCCATTGGCTGTGCAGCTGGTGGAAATACTCGGACAGATCCACCAGCAGCAGATCATTCACAAAGACCTGAATCCCGCCAATATTGTCTGGAATACCAAAACCGCTCAGATAAAGATCATCGACTTTGGCATTTCCACGCAGCTTTCCCGCGAAACGGTCGCTGGAAATAATGTGAATGTGCATGTGCTGGAGGGCACGCTGCCCTATATGTCGCCCGAGCAGACGGGCCGGATGAACCGCGCCCTGGATTACCGCACCGATTATTATTCGCTGGGTGCCACCTTTTACGAAATACTCACGGGCACGGTGCCGTTTCCGCTCGATGACCCTATGGAAATCGTGCATTGCCATCTGGCCAACATGCCACCACCGCTGCATGAACGCAAGGCGGATATCCCGGAGGTACTCTCGCGTATCGTGCTGAAATTGATGGCCAAGATGGCCGAGGACCGCTACCAGAGCGCCTTTGGGCTGAGGGCGGATTTGCTGCAATGCCTGAAACAATACCAAAGCAGTGCGGGCATCACCGATTTTCCGATTGGCCGCCAGGATATATCGGAGCGCTTTCAGATTCCGCAAAAGCTCTATGGCCGCGAACAAGAAATTACCGCCTTGCTCGACACCTTCGAGCGCGTCAGCCAGGGACACACCGAAATGGTCCTGGTGGCGGGGTATTCCGGCATCGGCAAATCCGCGCTGGTGCATGAAATCCATAAACCCATCGTCCACAAGCGTGGTTTTTTTCTTTCCGGAAAATTCGACCAATATAAGCGCAATATCCCGTATTCATCGCTGATCCAGGCCTTCCAGGGTTTGCTGCGGCAACTGCTGACCGAAAATGAAACCCTGCTGGATACCTGGCGCACCACACTGCGGCAGACTCTGGGCAGCAATGCCGCAGTGATTACCGCCATCATTCCCGAACTCGAACTCATCATTGGTGAACCAGCGCCCGTTGCACAGCTGCCACCGCTGGAATCGCAGAACCGTTTTCAGCGCGTGCTCCAGCAGTTTGTGCATATTTTTGCCGCAGAAAGCCACCCCCTGGTGTTGTTTCTGGATGATTTACAGTGGGCCGACTTGCCTTCGCTGCAATTGATCGAAGCGCTGATGGCAGCACAAAACGAAAAATACCTGCTGCTTCTGGGCGCTTACCGCGACAACGAAGTCAACGCGGCACATCCGTTGATGGCCATGCTGGACGATCTCCAAAAAGGCGGAGCCATGGTGCAAACCCTGACGCTGGCACCGCTGAATCTGGAACAGGTCAACGCCCTCGTCTGCGAAACACTGCACGCTCCACCACAAGACACCCTGGCACTGGCGCAACTGTGTTTTACCAAAACTGCGGGAAATCCCTTTTTCCTCAACCAGTTTCTGCACGCGGCATATGAAGCGTATCTCATCACATTTGATGGCACTGACAGTATCTGGAAATGGGATATTGCGCAGATACATAATCTTGGCATGGCCGATAATGTCGTGGAACTGATGGTCAGCAAGATTCTGAAATTATCGCCACGCACACAGCACGTAGTGAAACTGGCGGCAACCATCGGCAACCAGTTTGATCTGAAAACCCTGGCCATTATCAATGAACAATCGGCCATGGAAACTGCAACAGACCTTTGGGAAAGCCTGCAGGCCGGTTTTATTATCCCTCTGGATAATGCCTATAAATTCCTGCAAGAGTCAGACAGCGGCGCACATATCCAGTACCGCTTCCTGCACGACCGGGTGCAACAGGCCGCTTACTCCCTGATTGCCCAATCCCAGTTGAAACCCCTGCACCTCAGAATCGGTCGCCTATTGCTGAAGAGCACACCGCAAGATACCCTGGACGAATATATTTTTGATATTCTCGAACAGCTCAATGCCGGCAAGGAGCTTATCGAGGATGCAGCAGAAAAACTGCTCCTGGCCGAATTAAATCTGCGCGCCGGAAAAAAAGCCAAAAATGCCACCGCCTACCAGGCCGCCGTGATGCACCTGCGCACGGGCATGGCCTTATTGCCCCAGGACGCATGGCGAAGCCATTATCTTCTGAGCCTGGAATTATTCAGACAATGCGCAGAGGCAGAGTATCTTTCCGGTAATTTCGAGCAAGCAGAGACACTGTACCCGCTTGCCTTTGCAGCGGCTCAAACCGTTCTGGAGAAAATCAGTATCCTGCTGGTGCAAATCATCCAGTACCAGCTGCAGATGCGCTGCGACGAAGCCATCCAGTACCTCAAGGTCGGCCTGGAACTCGTGGGGTTTTCCATTCCATCCGCAGAAGAGGAAATTGCCGCCCTGTTGCAGCGCCATCTGCAAGAGATTGACCAGAACCTGGGGGGCAGACAGATCGGGGATCTGGTCGCATCACCACCGATGACCGATCCCGAACATCTTGCCACGATGCAATTGCTGCGCTGGTTGTTTCAAGCCGCGTTCATGAGTGGCCGCACCAGTCTCGTCGCCCTTGGCACTTCCAAAATGATTCTTCTATCCCTGCAGCACGGCAATAGCGAGAACTCTTCGTTCGGGTATGTGATGTACGGACATATCTTCGGAGGGGCGCAGGGTGCGTTTAAAACGGGTTATCCATACGGCGCACTGGGGGTCAGCCTGTCCAATCGGCTGAATAATATTTCCGTGCGTGCCGACGTTTATTTCAATTACGCAACGTTCATTCTCCCCTGGAACCACCCCTTGCGGACCTGTGACAATTATTATCACCAATCATTTTCCTATGCGCTGGAAGCCGGAAATATGGTGATTTGTGGCTATTCCATCGGGCTTCGCGCGCTGTACCGGCTGATTTATGGCAAACCCTTGCCCGATTTATTGCAAATCTGTGAGCGGGATATGGTGTTCCTGCAAGGAGCGAAAGACCAATTCACCATCGATTGTCTGACGGTTGGCATCATGCAACCGGCCCGTGCCCTGATGGGGCTGACCCACCACCCACTCACCTACGACGATGCCCATTTTGATGAGGCACAGATGTTGAAGGCATGTGCGGATTCTCCGTGGACATTGGCCTGGTACTACTATTCCAAAATCCGCAATACCTACTTGCTTGAGGATCGTGCCCAGTGGCCCGCCTTGGTCGACAAACTGGATTTTGTGCAAGCCCTCGCTGCGGGTTCCAGTTTGCTGTCCGATACCGCTTTTTATACAGCACTGATGCTGCTGGACCTGTGCGTGCATGCCAACGGGGCTGAACAGGAAAAACAGGAAACATGGAAGCAGCGCACCGGGGTACTGCGCGCGAATCTGCAAACATGGGCCGAGGTTTGTCCCGAAAACTACCGGCACCAGCATCTGCTGGTCGAAGCCGAAGCCACCCGCTTGCAAGGCGACTACTGGCGTGCCATGCCGCTGTACCAGGAAGCCATCCAATCGGCCCTGGAGCAGGAATACATCCACGTATGCGCTTTGGCCAACGAGCTGTATGGCAGGTTCCTGCTGGGCCAGAATCTGCGGCAGTTCGCCCAGATTTACCTGCGTGAGGCCCATTACCTCTATGGCCGCTGGGGTGCGTCCGCCAAGGTGGCCGCGATGCAACAGCTGCACGGCGATCTGCTGGCCGAGGAGCAGCCCGTGCGCAGGAGTGGATCGGGAACCACGCGCACCCAGCCCGGTTCCTCGCAAACGACCACGCATAGCAGCAACACCGTGCTCGATCTGGCCGCCGTGATGAAAGCCTCCCAAGCCATATCGGGCGAAATCGTGCTGGCACGCCTGCTCGAACAATTGATGCGCATTGTGCTGGTCAACGCAGGGGCGCAAACCGGCGCGCTGATCCTGCGCCAGACACCAGCACACCCCTGGCTCCTGGAGGCCGTGGGCAGCGCCGACCCTCTGCACATCGACGTGTTGCAATCACAAGCGCTGACAGACTGTCAGGTTCTCTGCGAGGCCGTCGTGCACTATGCCGTGCGCACCCGCACTGCCGTTTTGTTGCACCACGCGAGCAAGGAAGGGCTTTTTTCCCAGGACCCTTACATCATGCACAAGGGCGTCAAATCCGTTCTTTGTGTACCGATTGCGCACCACAACCAACTCATAGGCCTGATCTACCTGGAAAACAATCTGACCAGCGGTGCCTTCACCGCCGAACGCCAGGAGGTGCTCACCCTGCTGTCCAGCCAGATTGCCATTTCCATCGAAAATTCGCGGCTCTACGCCCAGCTGGAAGAAAAGGTGCAGGAACGCACCGTCCAGATCACCACCCTGCTGGACAACTCCGGCCAGGGTTTTTTGTCCTGTGGCAAAGACCTGATGGTCGACCCGGGCTACAGCCGGGAGTGCACACGCATTTTCCAGCACGAGGTACTGGATAAACCCCTGCCCGAGCTGCTGTGCCCGCAGGATGCCAGCCAACGCGCATTCGTGGCCGAGACCCTGCGGCTGGTGATCGGGGGCGAGGCCGATCCCCTGCGCCATGACGCCTACCTCAGCCTTCTGCCCAGAGAATACGAGATCCATGCGCACTATTACGAGGCGGAATACCGGCTGCTGGGCGATGGCCGGATGATGCTGATCCTGACCGACATCAGCGACGAAAAAGCACTGCAACAACGCCTGGCACAAGAACGCCTGCGGCTCGAATTCGTGGTCAATGCGCTGGAAAACCGCGACGATCTGCTGGAGACCCTGCGGGACTTCGACACCTTCCGCAGCCGCACCCTGCCCGACTTGCTGAGTTTTGGCGCCCAGGCAGACGTGGTGCTCGCAGAAATTTTTCGCCATATCCACACCTTTAAAAGCCTCTTTGCCCAGGCCAGCCTGCCCACCTTGCCAGCCACACTGCACGCACTGGAAACCCGGCTGGGGCAACTGCGCGACCAGGGCCAGGCCATCGCCATCGACTTCAATGCCATCAAATGCGTACTCGCCAGCATGGAGCTGGGAGCCGCACTGGAGCAGGACACGGCCATGCTGCGTGACAAACTGGGCGCCGAATACTTCAGCCCGGACAAGGAAATCCGCGTATCCGCCACCAAGCTCCAGCAGGTTGAAGCCAATGTCAACGCACTGTGCGCCCAAAACGCCATAGCAGCCGCAACAGCTGCCAAAATCCGCGACCTGATTCGCCAATTGCGTTTTGAACCCTTGCAAAAACTCATGGAGCCCCACTTCAAAGCCGCCGAGCAACTGGCTGTGCGCCAGGAAAAGCTGCTGGCGCCCATCGTCTACGAAGGTGACACGGCGCTGGTCGATCCGGAAATGTATGGCCCGTTCTGCAAATCGCTGGTCCACCTGCTGCGCAACGCAGTGGACCACGGCATCGAAGACCCCGACACACGCTTGCTGGCCGACAAGGACGAAGTAGCCCATATCCGCTGCCACGTCCACACCGCCGCAGACCACCTGCGCTTGACCATCAGCGACGACGGCTGCGGCATTGACCCGGCACGCATCCGAACCAAAGCACTGGAACTGGGTAAACTGGGCAAGCAGGAAGCCGCCGAGTTGGACGATGCCCAGGCACTCCAGCTCATTTTCCTTGACGGACTCACCACCCGCAGCGAAGCCAGCACCATTTCTGGCCGTGGCGTGGGCCTTGCAGCGGTCTACCAGGAACTCGAACGATTAAAGGGCACGGTGCAGGTGGATTCGCCCCTGGGCCAGGGCACACAGTTTGTCTTCACCCTGCCCTTTTTGCCCACCACCGCCTTGGCGCAGGCCCCGCACACCTCAAAACTGGCGGATCGGCTCCTTGCGCCACTGCCGCGCATCATGCACGCCTTTTGCGCAGAACATCTGCAACTGGCCGTGGCCATCGCCGAAGCGCCCCTGGAAATCAGCGACACTGCGCTGTTTGCATTCACCGTGCTATTACAACTGGGAGGGGGCATTGATGCCACACTCGGACTTTCGCTGGAGCGGCCCTTGTTGCTGGAAATGGCGCATCGCTTCGAGCCGGACTGCACGCCAAAAGAAGCCGAGGAGCTCGCCGACAGCGTGGGCGCCGAAATCGCCAACGTTCTGTTTGGCAATGCCACGGTCTATTACACACATCTCACTACGGATCTGTCCATGGGCACACCACACATTCTGACACCCGAAGAACGCCAACATCGCCTGGGTTCACGTGCCATTTCGGGTTTTTCCGGTGGCAATGCGGTCGGCCAATTCGTCATTTTTGCATTCTGAGCCAAGAGGTTTTTCCATGAATACCATGAATAAAAAGCGCATTCTGGTCGTTGATGACTCGCCAGCGGTCATCAAACGGCTGACCATGATCATCGAAAGTCTGGGCCACGAAGTTGTCGGCACGGCGGCGAATGGCCTTGAGGCCATCGCCCGGTCACGCGAATTGCAACCGGATGCCATCACCATGGACATTCAGATGCCGGAAATGGACGGACTGGAAGCAACCACCCACATCCTGCGCGACAGCCCGGACAAACCCATCGTCATCATCACCGCCCACGGCCAGGAAAAGACCGTGCTCAAGGCCATCAGCATCGGCGCCAAACACTTCATCTGCAAACCCATCGACAAGGACAAGGTGGCAGAGGTTTTGAACAAGGTTTTTGCGCACAATTGATGTTGCTATATATTTAATACCTGCACCCGCTCATTCCATAAGGCTTGCAGGCAAAATCGACATGAATACCTCCCGCACCATCCGCTGCCAGTACGAAGATTTTCTGCGCCACACCACCACCCACGGCGTGTTCAAGCCGGACCGCACCGGCACCGGCACGACCAGCGTGTTTGGCTACCAGATGCGTTTTGACCTGAACGAAGGCTTTCCGCTCGTCACCACCAAGAAAGTCCACCTGCGCTCCATCATCCAGGAGTTGCTGTGGTTTTTGAGCGGCTCGGGCAACAACAACTGGCTCAAGGAACGCGGCGTCAGCATCTGGGACGAATGGGCCAAACCCGATGGCGACCTGGGGCCGGTCTATGGCGTGCAGTGGCGCAGCTGGCCCACGCCCGATGGGGGCCACATTGACCAGATCGCCCAGCTCGTCCACACGCTCAGGACCAATCCGGATTCGCGCCGCATGCTGGTGAGCGCCTGGAATGTCGCCGAGCTGGACAAAATGGCCCTGATGCCCTGCCACGCCCTGTTCCAGTTCTACGTCGCACCCGCCAGCACGCCCGAGGGTAAAGGTCGGTTGAGTTGCCAGCTGTACCAACGCAGCGCCGATATTTTTCTGGGTGTTCCCTTCAATATCGCCAGCTACGCCCTGCTGACGCACATGTTGGCGCAGCAATGCGATCTGGAACTGGGGGAATTCATCTGGACCGGCGGTGATTGCCACATCTACAGCAACCACGCCGAGCAAGTCGCACTGCAACTCAGCCGCGCCCCCCTGCCCTACCCCACCCTGCACATCCAACGTCGCCCAGCGTCGATTTTCGATTACGTACTGGAAGATTTTGAGGTACAGAACTACCAGTGCCATCCCGCCATCAAGGCGGATGTGGCGATATGAAACTACAGCTGATTTTTGCCCGCGCACGCAATGGTGTCATCGGCAAGGACAACGCCTTGCCCTGGCATTTGCCCGAAGACATGGCGCATTTCAAGCGCCTCACCACAGGAAATGCCGTCATCATGGGGCGCAAAACCTGGGATTCGATTCCAGCGCGTTTTCGCCCCTTGCCGCAGCGCCGCAACGTGGTCGTCACGCGCCAGCCTTTTTGGAGCGAAACCGGCGCGCAGACCGCACACAGCATGCGGGATGCACTACAAATTTGTGAGCACGTCGAGGCAGCATGGGTCATTGGCGGCGCGCAGCTGTACGCCCTGGCATTGCCATTGGCAAGTGCTGCGGTGGTGACAGAGATTGACGCCGACTTTGAAGGAGACGCTTTTGCCCCGGTATTCGGGCCGCATTGGGTGGAAACGTCGCGCGAATCCCACGTCGCGCGCTGCGGGCTACACTTCAGCTTCGTGAGCTACCACAACACCCAGAACAACACCCGAACCGGGAGATAAATATCAAAACCGTACATAAAACCGCTGACGTGCTGGACGACGTTGCAGGCGTGGTGCAAGGGCACAGCGAAGGCCATGGGTTTGTGAGCCGCGACGACGGCGGCCCCGACGTTTACCTGCCACCCAACGAAATGCGTGCCGTGATGCACAAGGACTATGTCAAGGTGCGCCTGGGCCGCATGGACCGCAAGGGCCGCCCCGAAGGGCGCGTCATCGAAATCCTGGAACGCTCCACACAGCCCATCATTGGCCGATTGTTGCAAGAAAGCGGCGTCTGGCTGGTAGCGCCAGAGGACAAGCGCTATGGCCAGGACATTCTGATCCCCAAAGGAGCCACCAGTTTGGCCAGACCCGGCCAGGTGGTGGTCGTTGAGTTGGTTGATCCGCCCGCTTTATTCGGACAACCCATAGGGCGCATCAAGGAAGTTTTGGGCGAAGTCGATGACCCAGGCATGGAGATTGAAATCGCGGTACGTAAATACAGCGTCCCCCACGAGTTCTCGCAAGCCTGCATTGCACTTGCACGCACCCTGCCTGACAAGGTTCGCCCCCAGGACCGCCTGGAGCGCATTGATCTGACCGATATTCCGCTGGTAACGATTGACGGCGAGGATGCGCGTGATTTTGACGACGCCGTTTATTGCGAACCCACATCCAAAGGCCGGGGCAAAACCGCCATCAAAGGCTGGCGCTTGCTGGTGGCCATCGCCGATGTCAGCCATTATGTGGAGACGGGCTCGGCCATTGATGTCGATGCCTACGAGCGTGCCACGAGCGTCTACTTTCCGCGCCGGGTCATCCCGATGCTGCCGGAGAAGCTATCCAACGGGTTGTGTTCACTGAACCCGGAGGTGGAGCGGCTGTGCATGGTGTGCGACATGTTCATCAGCGCAGACGGAGAAGTGACCGCGTACCAGTTTTACCCGGCGCTGATGTGGAGCCATGCGCGCCTGACCTACACCGAAGTGGCGGCGATTCTGGGCAATACCAACGGCCCCGAGGCACTCAAACGCAAGGAGCGCGTCAACGACCTGCTACATCTGCATGGCGTCTACCAGGCCTTGCTGCAAGCCAGGCAAAAGCGTGGGGCGGTTGATTTTGAAACCACCGAAACCCAGATCATCTGCAACGAAAATGGCCGGATTGAAAAAATCGTCCCCCGCACACGCAACGTGGCGCACCGGGTGATTGAAGAGGCCATGCTGGCCGCCAACGTGTGCAGCGCGGATTTCATTACACGCAGCAAGCATCCGGGCCTATTCAGGGTGCACGAGGGGCCAACGCCTGAGAAAAAAGAGCTGCTGAGGAACTACCTCAAGCTCACCGGCTTGGGGCTGACGATCAGCGACAACCCCTCCCCATCCGAGTTCCAGGCCATCGCCATCGCCAGCAAGGACAGGCCCGATGCCCGGCAGATTCACGCCATGCTGCTGCGCTCCATGCAGCAGGCAATTTATACGCCCATCAACAGCGGACACTTTGGCCTGGCCTTCGAGGGCTACACCCACTTCACCAGCCCCATCCGGCGCTATCCGGACCTGCTGGTGCACCGCGTCATCAAGGCCATTCTGGCCAAAACGCGCTACAAACTGCCGGTGTTGCCAACTCCGGGCGAAGCACAATCCAAACTGGCCCGCAGGCTGGAAAGAACGCAGGTCTCCAGGCCAGAATCAGACGCACCGACACCGAGGAAAAATACCGCCGAAAGTATCGCCTGGCAAGCAGCCGGACTGCATTGCAGCGCCAACGAACGGCGTGCCGACGAAGCCAGCCGCGACGTGGAAGCCTGGTTGAAATGCAAATACATGAAGGAGCATCTGGGAGAAGAGTTCAGCGGCGTGGTGACTGCCGCCACCAGCTTTGGCCTGTTTGTCACCCTGGATGCGCTGTACGTCGAGGGTCTGGTACACATCACCGAGCTGGGCGGCGAGTATTTCCGCTTCGAAGAAGCTCGCCAGGAGTTGCGCGGCGAACGCACCGGGATACGCTACACCATCGGCACACGGGTACACGTTCAGGTCAGTCGGGTTGACCTGGATAGCCGCAAGATCGACTTCCGCCTGATACCGAATGGCGACCCCAGCGAAAAGGGCTCCTCGCCAGATGCCGCAACGCTGCCCGCAGAGCGCGCCGAAACACCGGCGAAGAAAACCCGCTCCCCACGCCCTACGGAGGAACGGCGCAAGCGCTCCCCTGGCAAAACAAAACCCCAGGACGCAACGTCCGCTGCGAGAAAGAAACCATCCGCCAAGCGCCGCTGATATACGATTCCCGCACCCCGGTGGACGCCGGGGAAGCAAAAATGACGGACTACAGGTTGGCCGAACGCCACCAGTTGTTGTAATCCTTTTTCAGCACGGCCTGTGACAGCATGGGATAGTAGACAAACTTGTCGCCAATCCCGATATAAAAGCCGTTCTTGATCATGCGATAAGGAAACTCCAGCGAGTGCACGCGGTGCACCAGCTTGTTGTGCTTGGTCTCTGGATGCAAGGTCATCAGAGCTTCGCGCAGATGCTGGATAAAGGTATAGGGCAGATCGCCTTCCTGGCCGTTCTCCGGGTCATGCGCCAGGCGTCCCAGCTCCAGTTCCACAAAACACATCCCAGGGAATTTGAAAAACTTGGAGGGCTTGGTGGCAATGTCCTCGTAATAGGCAAACGGGCTGAGTGCACTGACAACGAGGCTGTTGATCGGCGAGATGCACTGGTACATGTGCAGCTGCCACTCCATGGAGGGTAATTTATCGCTGCGTGGCAAACCCAGTGTCGCCCCCATGCCCGTTGTCAGATAAAGCGTACCGAGTGCGTTGATATCGAGATGCTCCAGCACACGGTACATCGAGATATACACCGAATGCTTGGGCATGCCATCGGGTTGCGGCACGCACTTGGCAAACGCACCATCAATGTCGAAATATTCGTTGCGGAAACTGCTATCGACTTCAAAAAATACCGCTTGCCCCTTGGACTTGTACTTGTGCCCGGTGGCATAGTACTGGCCAAATTGCTCCGGAGGAAGCATGGAGGCAATCAGGGCTTCTGGAATGAGTGAAAAATAGAGATGTTGGGCTGTCATGACTGCAAACCTCCTGTAAGAAAAAATGGATACCGATTACTGTTCCTTGGGAACAATGCGCATGGAGTAGAAACTGCGGTAAACAAAGACCAGATTGATGGCCAGAAACAGCGTCGACAAGAAGTAAATCAGCGTCTGATGGCCTTGTGCTTGCATGGTTACCGCCATTTCAACCGCCAACAAACCAAACAGGGTGGTGAATTTGATGATCGGGTTCATTGCCACCGAGGCCGTATCCTTGAACGGGTCTCCCACGGTATCACCCACCACCGAGGAATTGTGCAATTCCGTGCCCTTGGCGTGCATTTCCGTTTCCACAATCTTCTTGGCGTTATCCCAGGCCCCACCGGCATTCGCCATGAAGACCGCCTGGTAAAGACCAATAATTGCCAGTGAAATCAGATAGCCGATGAAAAAGAACGGCTCAAAAAAGGCGCAGGCCAGGGTGCCGAAGAACACCGCCATGAAGATGTTGAACATGCCTTTTTGCGCATAAATCGTGCAAATCTCCACCACCTTCTTGCTGTCTTTTTCCGAGGCCTTGATGACCGAATCAAGCCGGATATGGGTGCTGATGAACTCAACGGCACGGTACGCGCCGGTCGAAACCGCTTGCGTTGCAGCGCCCGAAAACCAGAAGATCGTCGCCCCGCCGGAAACCAGGCCCAAAAGGAACGGCGGATAGAGCAAAGACAGCTTATCCAGATTGGCCACCAAGCCATGCGTGAGCATCATGACGATGGAAAACACCATGGTGGTAGCGCCCACCACGGCCGTGCCGATCAACACTGGCTTGGCCGTTGCCTTGAAGGTATTGCCACAACCATCGTTTTCTTCAAGAAGATACTTTGCGGTCTTGAAATTCAGGTTGAAACCGAAATCGCGCTTGATTTCAGCTTCAATACCGGGGATCTGTTCGATATTCGACAGCTCATAAACGGACTGCGCGTTATCGGTCACTGGCCCATAACTGTCGACCGCAATCGTCACCGGCCCCATACCCAGAAAACCGAAAGCCACCAAGCCAAACGAAAACACTGCCGCCATCATCATGGCCTTGGATTGGTCGGGATTGATAATGGCCGTCAAATCATATTGCGAGACAAAATAGGCTCCCGTCATCAGGCCGACGATCACCACGCCAATCCAGAAGGCCGAGAAATAACCCGCAATCAACCCGGCCAGGATGTTCAGGCTGGCCCCACCTTCCTTGGATGCGATGACCACCTCGCGCACATGCCGGGAACTGGTCGAGGTAAACACCTTGACCAGTTCGGGAATGATCGCACCCGCCAGCGTGCCCAGCGTGATGATCAGCGACAGTTGCCACCACAAGTTGGGATAGGCCTTGCCAGCACTGCTGAAGTTGCCCAACAGCAGATGCGAAACCAGAAAGGTCAGCAGCAAGGAAACCACCGAGGTGATCCACACCAACGTGGTCAGAGGCATTTCGAAATTAAAGCGCGTCTGGTTGCCATACAGCTTTTTGGCAATGACCTGGTTGAAGAAGTAGGAAACGCCCGATGCCAGCACCATCACGACACGCATGACAAAAATCCACACCAGCAACTGCACCTGAACCGCAGCATCCGGTATGGCCAGCATGATGAAGCTGATCAAGGCCACGCCGGTCACGCCATAGGTTTCAAAGCCATCGGCCGTCGGACCCACCGAGTCACCCGCATTGTCTCCGGCGCAATCCGCAATCACCCCCGGATTGCGCGCGTCATCTTCCTGGATACCAAACTCGATTTTCATCAGGTCGGCGCCAATGTCGGCAATCTTGGTAAAGATTCCGCCGGCAATCCGCAAAGCGGCAGCACCCAGCGACTCACCGATGGCAAAGCCAATAAAGCACTTTCCGGCCAAGCTGGGCGAGACAAACAACATGATGCACAGCATGATCAGCAACTCGATGGAAATCAGCAACATGCCAATCGAGATGCCCGACTTGATGGGAATTTCATAAACCGGGAACGCCTTGCCCGTCAGCGACGCAAACGCGGTGCGGCTATTGGCCAGGGTGTTGATGCGAATGCCAAACCAGGCAACGCCGAACGATCCCGCTATACCAATGAGCGAAAAGATCAGAATCAATACCACTTCCATTGCGCCCATTTGCAATACGCCATAGAAGTACCCCACCATGATGACGGCAGTCAATGCTTCCAGAATCAGCAAGAACTTGCCCTGCGTGATCATGTACGTCTTGCAGGTTTCATAAATCAATTCACTGACTTCTGCCATGGAACGGTGTACCGGCAAGCGGCGCACCTGGCCATAAATCACGGCACCAAACACCAGGCCACCCAGGCACACGAACAATCCGTAAGAAAGCAGCGTCCACCCTGACATCCCCCCAAGAAAACTCGCCAAGGCAGGATCGGCAAGATTGGGCAACACCAGATTGGCTTCGCTCACATGGTCAGTCGCAGCCAAGGCAGAAAAATTGCCAAGGCCGATACCCGCCAGCAGTGAAAGCCAAATAAAGCGACAAAAGGCACCTATCGGCACCGCGCGAAACAATGAATTCCCTGAACTTCCTAGTAGCACCATACACATGTCCCCTGTAAAAATTATCCGTGAAATGCCGCGCGTATCCGGTTCATTGTATCCACCAGATTCGACGCAATCCGCTATCAATTTCAGCACAAACCAAGTTGCGCTACTATTACAACACGTTCTGAAAGATGCACCCGAAATATGCAAATCGCGTTCAACACACCTGGCACACCTGACACACGTGCCACACCCGATTTATGGCGGCGCATGGCTTGCTGGATGTACGAAGGGATTTTGCTGTTTGGTGTGGTATTTTTTGCTGGCTATCTGTTTGGCACCTTGAGCCAGACCCGCAATGCCATGCATAACCGGCATGCCTTGCAAGCCTTCTTATTCGTCGTTTTTGGCATCTACTTTGTCTGGTTCTGGGCCAAGGGGCAGACCCTGGCCATGAAAACCTGGCACATCCGCGTTGTGGATCGCCAGGGCCACCCTGTTACCCAATTGCGGGCCTTGGGACGCTACTTCCTGAGCTGGCTCTGGTTCTTGCCACCACTCCTTGCGTTGGCGCCATTTCAGCTCACAGGAGCCCAAACAGCGGCCATTGTTTTCGGCTGGGTTGTCGTCTGGGCACTTTTGAGCCGTTTTCATCCCGATGGCCAGTTCTGGCACGATGCACTGGCCGGCACACGCCTGATCAGTTCCAAAAACCCTTCAAATAACGCATAACTGTATGCAATTCCCTGCAAATCCACAAAAACACCGCAAGGGGTTACAGCGCATATGGCATGCCGCTGGCTATTCCATCGCTGGCATGCGCACCGGCTGGGGCGAAACGGCCTTTCGCCAGGAGGCTCTGGCGGCACTCTGCATGCTGCCTTTATCCTTTTGGGTTGGGAAGTCCTGGATCGAAATTGCGCTGCTGGCTGGCAGCGTGCTGCTGGTATTGATCGTTGAATTGCTGAACACGGCTATTGAATCCGCCATTGACCGCATTGGCCCCGAATGGCACGACTTGTCCAAACGCGCCAAGGACATGGGCAGCGCCGCCGTCTTGCTCAGTCTGTTACTGTGTGCCGGGGTGTGGACGGCTGCCCTCTACCATCGCTTCGTCTGAACGTCAACTCTGCGTCAGGTTTTTCTGCTGAAAATATTCGTCGAACTTGGCCTGTGCCTCATCACCAAACAGGATGCGACAGGCTTCCATCAAACCATCCGCCTGGCGAATATCTTCGTGGCGCACAACCAGGGCAATTTTTGAACGGCGCCGCAGAAAGTCTTCCAGTTTGGTAACCATTTCCTGCTGCCGGATCAGTTCGACTTCGCAGCGGATGTAGTCCGTCCCCTTGATCAGAATATCTGCCTGGCGCGGATCTTCCCGAATCTGTGCCAGCAAATCAAGCGCCTGCTGGTCGTAGCGCCGCCACAGACGGTGGCTCAGGGATTCGATGGCGTGCGGCGAGGTATAACTGTCCAGATGCATCAACATGGCCTGGTGAATGTACTCCTCACGCACCGATGGGTGCGGTTCACCATACCATTTGTAGTTCGGAAAATGCAGTTTGACGCCCATGCCGGCAACCAGATGCGACACCTCGTCACCCACGTTGACACAATCGGTCAACTTGCCACCAAAAATGCTGATATGTTGCGTGGCTTGGTTAACATCAATTTCGTGCTTGCGTGACATCAACAACCAGTCGCGTTCACCGCTCTCGCTGGCCGAGGTCTTGGCAACCAGCGGACGCACACCGCAACGCTCGGCAATGATGTCGGCCTTGGTCAGCGGCTTGTCCAGATTCAGGCGGCGGTTGATGTTATCCAGCACAAAGTTGCGGTCTTCGTCCGTGACTTCGCTGTAGGGTGAGTCAACCCGGGTATCCGTGGTGCCGACACAGGTACGCACGCCCATGGGAATGACAAAAAACAGCCGCCCGTCATCGGCAAAAAAAGTCAGTATCCTGGTATTGGGCGTGATCCGGGGAACAATCAGGTGAATGCCCTTGGAAAACATATGCCGATGTTCGGTTTTTTCTCCGGTCAGTTTGTTGTGGTCATCAACAAAAGGCCCTGCGGCATTGATCAACACCTTGGAGCGGATCGTAAATTCTCCCCCGGAAATATCGTCGCGCACGCGCGTGACCCATTCGCCATCCTTGCGCTGTGCGCCCAGGGATTCCACATAGTTGGCCGCAATGCAACCACGGTCCATGGCGGAGCGGATGAACTGGAAAACAAAGCGCGAATCGTTGTCGTGCAGGTACGCATCGGAGTACTCAAAACCACCATAAAACTTGTTGGTGTTGACCACAGGCTCTTCGGCGTTGACGGTTGCACGGCTCAAAAGGCGCGGGATTTTGGTAAAGCAACTGCCAAACAGCCAATACACCCAGGTACCCGACCAGATGAACAGCGGGTGAAATCGGAATCCCTTTTCAATGGTGGTGAAGAACCGGATTTCCTTGATGCGTGACGGGTAGTTGCTGATCAGATGGTTGCGGCTCTTGCACAGCCCGCGCACCAGTCCGAAATCACGGCTCTCCATGTACTTGATGCCACCCCAGGCGAGGTTGCTGGACTGCTGGCTGGTAAAACCGGCAAAATCCCGCTGGTCAATCAAGGCCACCTTGGCCCCTTTACCGGACAATGCGGCGGCGGCCACGGCACCATTGATGCCGCCACCAATGATCAGCACATCATATGTCGTTGCGCCAAGTTTTTCGATATTGCTGGAACGCAGCTTCATTGTTCTACCTTTCTTGATTGCGGCGTAACTTTACTCCATCCCGGCGCAAAACCCCACATGGCGATACACAAGAGCAATAATGCACAAATTTCAAATATTTTTAGATTGTTGCCTCTAAATGGTGCTTTTTATGAAAGAATGGCCGCTCCGCTGGATGGTTCCGGCGGGAAATTTGTTAGTGGGGTTGCGCTCCAACTCGGATCGAACTGGATCGAACTATTACTGAAACAGAGGAGTATTTTTATGCGGAGAAGAAATCGGATGCGCATGAGCTTGCTAGGCATGGGCCTGCTGGCGATTGCACCGTTTGCCCAGGCTCAGGGCTCACCAGATGTCATAGACAAACTGATGAAGGAGTTCAGCCCTTCCACCCTTAGCAAGGAACAACAACGCAAGGAGTTCGAGTGGTTCCGTGAAGCTGCCAAGCCGTTTAAAGGCAAGAAAATCATCGTGGTGTCTGAAACCATTGACACGCACAAGTATGAATCCGATGTCATTGCCCCGTTGTTTCGTGAACTGACCGGGATTCAACTGGTGCATGAACTCACGGGTGAAGACGATGTGGTGAAGAAGATCGAAACCCAGGTACGCACCGGCACCCACTTGTACGATGCCTACATCAACGACAGTGACCTGATCGGCTGGCACTACCGCATGCAGAAAGTCATCAACCTGACCGACTTCATGAAGGGCGAAGGCAAGGCGGTCACGCTGCCGACGCTGGATGTGGACGACTTCATGGGCAAGAGTTTCACCACCGCACCCGATGGCAAGTTGTACCAGCTACCCGACCAGCAGTTCGCCAACCTGTACTGGTACCGCAAGGACTGGTTTGACCGGCCTGATCTGCAAAAGAAATTCCAGGAAAAATACGGCTACAAACTGGATGTGCCGAAAAACTGGTCGGCCTACGAAGACATTGCCGAATTCTTTACCGTGCATGTCAAAGAGATTGACGGTAAAAAAGTTTATGGCCATATGGACTATGGCCGCAAGGACCCATCCCTGGGCTGGCGTTTCTCTGATGCCTGGCTGTCCATGGCCGGGAATGGCGACAAGGGTTTGCCCAACGGCAAGCCGGTTGACGACTGGGGTATCCGGGTCGAAGGTTGCAGCCCGGTGGGCGCATCGGTGGAACGCGGCGGCGACCTGAATGGTCCGGCTGCGGTGTATTCGGTCAGCAAGTTCATTGACTGGCTCAACAAATACGCACCGCCGGACGCCAAGAGCATGGACTTTGGCACGGCAGGATCGGAACCTGCAAAGGGACACATCGCGCAACAGATGTTCTGGTATCTGGCATTCACCGCATCCATGAATAAACCGGGCTTGCCGATCACCAATGCAGATGGCACACCCAAGTGGCGCGTAGCACCTTCACCCAAAGGCGCCTATTGGCAACAAGGCATGAAACTGGGATACCACGATGCAGGTTCATGGACGCTGGTCAAGGGAACACCGCCGGAGAACATGAAGGCGGCATGGCTGTATGCGCAGTTTGCTGTATCCAAAGCGGTTTCGCTGAAGAAGTCCCTGGTGGGGTTGACGCCCATTCGTGAGTCTGACATCAAATCCGACGCAATGACCAAGGAAGCGCCAAAGCTTGGCGGTCTGGTTGAGTTCTACCGCAGCCCGGCACGCAAACTCTGGACACCAACCGGAACGAATGTGCCTGATTACCCGAATCTGGCTCCACTGTGGTGGAACCATATCGGCTCTGCCATCCGGGGGGAATTCCCTGTGCAAACAGCCATGAACAATATGGCCGAGGAAGCCGACAACATCATGGCTGAACTTGAGCGCAAGGGAATGGCCAAATGCCCACCCAAGCTCAACAAGAAACAAACCATGGAGTTCTGGAGTTCCAAGGGGACTGCACCATTTCCTAAACTAGCCAATGAGAAACCAAAAGGGGAGACCTGGTCCTATGAAGACAGCATTAAGCATTCTTGGTAGTCTGGTGCTGGGCGTAAGTGCCCATGCAGAACAGAAAGCCTACACGCTGGATTTTGCTGAAAATCCTCCTTTCACCATGATGGAAAATGGCAAGGAAAAGGGCGCTGCCATCAACATCGTCGCCAAACTTTTTGAAACTGCAAAGGTTCCTTACAAGTTTCAGAACGTTCCGCTGGCGCGCGGCATGGATGATGCAAAAACCAAGGAATACACCTGTGTGTTCCCGGTTCAGCGTGCGCAGAGCAACGAGGCGGAATACAAGTGGGTCAGCCCGATCATGGTGACAAACTCCGGTTTTTTCACCAATCAGGATTCCAAGGCAGAATTCAACACACTTTCTGACGCCAAGAAACTCAAAGTAGGTGCCTTGCGAGGCAGCGGTGATGCGGAATACCTGAAGGGATTCGGCTTCACGGTTGAAGAGGCCAACACCCAGGACCAGAACGTGAAAAAGCTGCTGGGCAAGCAGATTGACATCTGGGCCACCGACGTTTTATCCGCCAACTACTTCGTGCAGCAGTCGGGTAGCAAGGATAAGGCACCGAAAGAGGCCTACACGTTCCGGCGCTCGCTCGGCTCCCTGGCCTGCAATACCAAGATGCCTAAAGCGGATATCGAAAAGCTCCAGGCAACCTTGGACGGCATGATCAAGGATGGCAGTCTGCAAAAAATGATGGAAGCGATTTGATGGCGTAAACAAACGAACGTCCCCGTCCTGTGATTGCCCAACGGCCAGGACGGGGATGTTGTTTTTACACGATACATACATGTGTACATGGCACGACTTCCTCTTTGCGCATGGTTTAATGGGGTACATCCTTTCACTTCCGCTAGCTTGATTGTTGGGAACCATTCGTGCCATGAAGAAATTTCTGTACATCTTCTGTATCGGGATGGTCTGTTTTGCGGCGCACGCCCAGAAAAAACCGTACACACTGGATTTTGCCGAGAATCCACCCTTCACCATCAGCGACAACGGCAAATATTCCGGCGTGGCTATCGCCGTCATTACCCGTTTGTTTGAAAAGTCTGGTTTATCTTTCCAACTCTCCCCCGTCCCTCTGGCCAGGGCCATGGCCGAGGTAAAAGTCAAAGAAATGCATTGCGTGTTTCCGGCACAGCGTTCGCAGGCAATTGAAGCGGATTACCTGTGGGTCAGTCCGATTTTTGTCACCGAATCCGGCTTGTTTGTCAAACCAGACTTCAAAGGCGAACTGCACGCGCTGGCGGATGCCCGCAAACTGGTCATTGGTTCTGTTCGTGGCAGTGGCGAAGCGGAATACCTCAAAGCCCTGGGGTACTCAGTAGAAGAGACCAACTCGCAGGAACAAAATATCAAAATGCTGTTAAGCGGTCGTATTGACGTATGGGCAAGTGACGTGCTGTCCATGCGCCATTTTGTGCAAAAAATGGGCAACCAGAGTGCGTCCCCAAAAGAAGCGCTTGTCTTTCGGCGGGCACTAGGGTCGCTGGCCTGCAATAGCAAGACTTCCAGGGCCGACATCGCAAAATTGCAGTCCACCCTGGATACCATGATCCAGGATGGCAGTTTGCAACACATCACCGCCGTACCTTGAGTACCACATTGGTGCTTTGAAGGTGGCCTTTGCTTTTTCTCATGGATTTCACACCATCCGTACTGACACCCGAGCCGCTGCGAGGTATTAACTGGCTCTTTGCCCGTTTGAGTCTGCGTTGGGCCATGGTTCTGGGGGTCATTACCGGCCTGATGATTCCCTCTTTCGTGAGTAGCTGGATCACCCTGGAAACACGGCAACAGGCACTGGAACAAAAACTGGCAGAAGACCAGAACCGCTTGATTGGCACCCTGGAAATTGCGCTCAGAACGCCTTTATGGGCGTTCGACTTCGAAACCACACGGCCCTTGCTGAGTTCTGTTTTCAGTGACCGGCGCGTCGTCTCGGGCCTTGTGATTGGCACCGTGGAGGGCGGCGGTGGTGAAATCTTCGCATCCATCGAACACCCTGAACGCCGGAAGGGACGCCAATTCAAGTCAACCCGACAGGTAGTACAACGGGGAAAACCGGTCGGCAGCGTCACTTTGGAGATGGATAGCGGGGAGATGGACGCAGAAATCGCCAATGGTCGACGCGGACTGATTCTGACCGTAGTGGGTCAATTGTTTTTCAGTTTGATCATTATCCTGGTTCTGCTGCACCTGCGCTTGCTGGTGCCGATTCGTCGACTGATACGTGAATCAGACCGCCTGGCCAGGAGGGATTTGACCCGCCCCTTTGTCTGGCGACGCAAGGATGAATTGGGCAAGTTGGGTGACAGCCTGGAAAATACGCGGTGCGCGTTACAAGCATTATTCGCGCAACTGGAAGAAAAGAATCTGGAACTGGCTCAAGACATCGAGCGGCGGATTCTGGTGGAACAGGAGTTGCAACAACACCGCAACCATCTGGAAGACTTGGTCAACTCCCGTACCGGCGAATTACTGGAAGCCAAGGAGCGTGCCGAAATAGCAAACAAGGCTAAAAGCACTTTTCTGGCGAACATGAGCCACGAATTAAGAACACCGTTGAACGCCATTCTGGGGTATGCACAAATCCTCAAACGAGACAATACGTTAAGCGAGTTACAAATGACGGGCCTGAACACCATTCAGCGCAGCGGGGAGCACTTGCTGATGCTGATTAACGACGTGCTGGATATTTCCAAAATCGAAGCGGGAAAGTTCGAATTACTCCCTGAACAAGTGCAACTGCCACCGTTTATCCAGGTCATCAGCGACATCATTCGCGTCAAAGCCGAGGAGAAAAGTCTGGTGTTCATGGCCGATATCGCCTCCGATCTACCACATATTGTGACTGCGGATGAAAAACGTTTGCGCCAGGTATTGTTGAATCTTCTGGGCAATGCGGTCAAATTTACCGAGCACGGCTCCGTCACACTACGGGTTCTACGTGGAACGCAAACCAGCAGCAGCGCATGTACGCTACGCTTTGAGGTGCAGGATACGGGTGTCGGCATAAACCAGGACCAACTCAGATCCATCTTCCAGGCATTTGAACAAGTAGGAGATTCCCGACAGCGCTCAGGAGGAACGGGCCTGGGGCTGGCAATCAGCCAGCAACTCGTACGGCTGATGGGTGGCGAAATTCAGGTCGATAGCCAACCCGATACGGGCAGCCGCTTCTGGTTCACAATCGCCTTACCGGTTGTCTCCTCCGGAGAAGCCGTTACAAATACCGACACAACCGACTTTTGCAGCACGCTCATTGGTTACGAGGGTCGTCGTTTGCATGTGCTCATTACCGACGATGTGCCTGCCAATCGCGGCATGCTGGTGGCATTTCTCGGTGGTTTGGGATTTGAATATTCCGTGGCATGCAATGGCCAGGAGATGCTGACACAGATACAACAGAAACGCCCGGATGTGGTAATCAGTGACGTCACCATGCCGGTCATGGACGGACTGGAGGCCACTCGCCAAATGCGTGCCAATCCCACATCCTCCGGCATTCCCGTCATTATTGTTTCGGCGACGTTTCTGGAGCAGGATCGCCAGGCTGCGCTGCAAGCCGGAGCGGACGCATTTCTACCCAAGCCCATCGAACAAAGCCATTTATTGCATGAAATGGGGCGTCTGCTGAATATTCGCTGGGTGCGTAGCCAATCCCCGGAAGATGCATTACAAACGGAATCAAGCGTATCGTCCACGATGAAAATGCCACCCGAAAAGGAAATGGAAATCTTGCTGGATATCGTACTTGATGGCAATATGACGCGCATACGCAAACGTGCCGACCACCTGGACAAACTGGATCCGGAATACCGCACGTTCACGGACAAATTACGTACACTTGCAGGAAGTTTTCAGGTGCTGGATATCCAGAAGATTATCGAAAAGACCCTGAGCAAGACACATTAAACATATGGCCGCCGCCTCCTCCGAAGCATCCACTCCGACGCTGTTGATCATTGATGACACGCCCGCCAACCTGGGTGTCATTGCCGCGCACCTGGAAGACAAGGGCTTCGAAGTTTCCATTGCCAACAATGGCGAGGATGGTATCAAGCGCGCCCTGCGGGTGCTGCCTGACCTGATTTTGCTGGATGT
Organism: Rhodoferax sp.; assembly: GCA_041910275.1. Classification (GTDB taxonomy): domain Bacteria; phylum Pseudomonadota; class Gammaproteobacteria; order Burkholderiales; family Burkholderiaceae_C; genus Allorhodoferax. The sequence continues at coordinate 22,662 of JAYRRD010000138.1, read as the reverse complement.
CATGATGCCAGGGATCAATGGATTTGAAACATGCCGCCGCCTTAAAGCCACGCCCGAAACGCGCGACATCCCCGTGATATTCATGACGGCTTTGTCGGATACAGATGACAAACTGACCGGCTTTGAAGCAGGGGGCGTTGACTACGTTACAAAACCCATACAGATTGCCGAAGTATTGGTGCGCATCAATACGCACCTTGCCTTGCGCTTCGCCGCAGAACAACTGGCCCGACATAATCGTGCGTTGCAAGACGAACTCGAAGCACGCCGCCGGGCCGAAATGGCGCTGGACGACGCCAACCAGCATCTGTCAGCCGCCCTCAAATCGCTGGAAAACTCACAGGAACGCCTGGTTCGCTCGGCCAAGCTGGCGGGTCTGGGCGCATTGGTTTCCGGCATCGCGCACGAGCTGAACACGCCCATTGGCAATGCCTTGCTGACTGCCAGCACCATTCGTACGGAGGTGCAATCCTTGCGTTCACAAATGGCAGGAGGAACACTGCGTCGGACCGCGTTTGAAAATTTCCTGCTTTTGGTGGAACGGGGCACCGAGATGCTGGACTCCAGCTTGCGTCGAGCCGGTGATCTGGTGCAAAAATTCAAGCAAATCGCTGTACTGGAAAAAAGTAACCAGCGCGGGGAGTTTTGTCTGGATACGCTCATCCGGGATGCAACCATGTCATTTCAGTTGCAGACGGGCAGAATACCGTTTGCTGTTGAATTTGATGTAGATCCGTCCATCATGATGGAAAGTTATTTTTTGACTTTCGAGAACGTCTTGTCCAATTTGTACAGCAACGCCTTGCGCCACGCATTTGATGATCCCACGGTGGGCCGCGTACGGATTGAGGGCAGCATGACACGCAACGACTGGGTGCGCCTGGTGTTCAGCGACAATGGCAAGGGCATTCCCCTGGATCGGCTCGGCAATATATTTGATCCCTTTTACACAACGCAACTCGGGCAGGGCAGCTCCGGTATTGGTCTGTACACCGTTCACAATCAGGTAACCCAATTGCTCGGTGGCCGTATCGACGTGGAGAGCACGCCGGGCAAAGGCACCCGTTTTGTCATCAACGTCCCCAGGGTGGCGCCCGCCTGAATTTATCAACGAGGTGTTTACATGTTCAAACATATTCTTCTGGCAACCGATGGTTCTGCGGCATCCACCCATGCAGCCGGCCTGGCCGTGGGCCTGGCACGCTTGCACGGCTCCCGACTCACTGCGGTCTACGTCATTGACCCTTACCCCTACATCGGGGTAGGAGAAATCAACCCCATGGGATTTCAGGCCTATATGGCAGCAGCACAGCACCACGCGGCGGGTGCCCACGCACAGATTGAAGCCCTGTGCCAACAAGGTGGCGCCCCCATTGCCCTGCAGGCCCGTCTGGTGGAAGACGTGGGCGTAGCCAGTGGTATTGTGCAAACTGCCGAAGCAGAAGGCGCCGATCTGATCGTACTGGGTTCACACGGACGCTCCGGTCTGGCGCGCCTGATGCTCGGCAGCGTTTCCACCAAAGTGGTGGCCGAGTCCAGGGTTCCGGTATTGGTTTCGCGTTAGGTGTTGCCTTAGCTTGCAATTTGGCGTTTCACTCCCAACTACGGCGTTTGGTAAACACGTTTTTGGGAGGTCTCATCGTGGCCTTTTTCCTGTTTTGTAGTCTGGCCCTGCTGCTGATTGCCGGCTTGCTCGGCCACCCCTACTGGTTGGCATACCGGCGCGCGCGCATCACCTCCAGGGCGTTCCCGGCTGCGTGGCGCAAAATCCTGAAACACCGCGTACCTCTGGTGCGGCGCCTGCCGTTTGATCTGCAGCGGCAACTCAAGAAACACATGCAGGTCTTCATTGCTGAAAAGGCCTTTCTGGGCTGTGCCGGTTTGCACGTCAGCGAAGAAATGCGTGTGGTCGTTGCCGCGCAAGCCTGTTTGCTGCTCCTTAATCGCCCCACCGACTATTTTGCCAATGTGCGCCAGATTTTGATCTATCCAGGTGCCTTCGTCGTCAACCGCGCGGTCGCAAGCACCGACGAGGTGGGTGTGCAGCACGAGCGGCATCAGGTGTTGACGGGAGAGTCATGGTCTCAAGGACAGGTCATTCTGTCGTGGCAGGATACCCTGGAAGGAGCCGCAGTGGCGGATGATGGGCGCAATGTCGTGATTCACGAATTTGCCCACCAGCTTGACTCGGAAAACGGTGCTCCCAACGGGGCACCTCCCCCTAGTCTGGGCGATAAACAGTACCATGCCGAACGCTGGTCACAGGTGTTTCATGCAGCCTATGCCAGACTGCAATCCGAAGTCCAGAACGGCATTCAAGGATTGCTGAACCACTACGGAGCACAAAGCCCGGCTGAATTCTTTGCTGTGGTGTCCGAGGTATTTTTTGAGCAGGCAACCGCCCTGGCCCAGGAATACCCGCAGCTTTACCAGGAACTGCGTGGCTATTACAAAGTGGACCCGGCACTCTGGTAGTTCAGATTTCGATCTTCGAACCCAGCTCCACGACGGAATTATTGGGTAGATGCAGGAAGTCGGCGGCACCACTGGCGGCGTGGTGCATTTGGGCAAACAGCTTCTCGCGCCAACGCGCCATGCCGCCACCTATCGAGGGCACCACGGTGTCGCGCGACAAAAAATAACTGGTGGTCATGGGGTTCATGTCACACCCCTGCCCTTTCATCTGCTGCAGGGCTTTGGGCACGTCCGGGTCGTTTTTGAAGCCAAAATTGATGACAACCTGCCAGCAATCATGCCCCAGGGCCTCAATCTCCAGACGCTTGTCCAGGCCAATCCAGGGAACTTCGTGGCTGCGCACGGTCACAAACAGGTTGTTTTCATGCAGCACCTTGTTGTGTTTGAGGTTATGCAGCATGGCAGTGGGTACCGAGCCGACATCGGAGGTAAGAAAGACCGCCGTGCCATCAACGCGCGCCGGGGGACTGACGAACACCGCCTCCAGAAAACTGGTCAGATCAATGGCATCCGCACGCAATTTGATTGTGAGCAAACGCCGGCCATCCTTCCAGGTGGCCATCAGCGTGAAGATGGCGCCACCGATGAGCAGCGGGAACCAGCCACCATCGAACAACTTGAGTAAATTGGAGGCCCAGAACGCAAAATCCACGATAAAAAAGAACCCCGTCGCCCCGATACACAGCGCCAGCGGGTAATTCCAGCTGTAGCGAATGACGAAAAACGTCAACACCGTGGTGATGAGCATGTCCGTGCATACCGCGATTCCGTAAGCCGCAGCCAGATTGCTTGACGATTTGAACATCACCACGGCCAACACGATGGCAACGAACAAACCCCAGTTGACAAACGGCAGATAAATCTGGCCCGTGTCTTTCACGCTGGTATGCAATACCCGCAAACGCGGCAGATACCCGAGCTGAATGACCTGTTTGGTAACGGAAAAAGCGCCCGAGATCAAGGCCTGCGAAGCAATCACGGTGGCCATGGTCGCCAAGCCTACCAAGGGCATCAGCGCCCAGTCGGGCGCCATCAGGAAAAACGGATTCTTGACGGACTCCGGTTTATCCAGCAACAAGGCGCCCTGGCCAAAATAGTTCAGGGTGAGCGCTGGCATGACAATGGCAAACCAGGCCAGACGGATCGGTTTTTTGCCAAAATGGCCCATGTCCGCATACAGCGCCTCGCCGCCGGTGACGCACAACACCACAGCCCCCAGAATGACGAAGGTCACGCCCGGCTGGTTCCACATGAAGCCCAGTGCGTAATGCGGACTGATGGCCCACAGGATGCCGGGGTGATCGGCTATTTCCACCACGCCCAGCACGGCAATGCAGGCAAACCATAGCAGCGTGATGGGGCCAAAAAATTTACCAATGCCAGCAGTGCCACGCTTTTGCACCAGGAACAAGGCAAGAAGGATGAGCAGGGTCAGCGGAATGATGTAGCGGTGCAGCGCAGGGGAGATGATCTCCAGGCCCTCGACGGCGGACAACACGGAAATGGCTGGCGTAATCACCCCGTCGCCGTAAAACAGGCAGGTGCCAAAAATCCCCACCGGCATGAGGATGCGGCGCACCCTGGGCCGGTCCTTGACGGACTGCGAAGCCAGCGCCAACATGGCAACCAGGCCACCTTCCCCATGGTTGTCCGCACGCAAGACCAGCGTCACGTATTTGAGCGAAACGATAACCGTGAGCGTCCAGAAAAAAATCGACAAAATGCCAAAGACATTCTCGGGGGTGAAGGGCACGTGGCCAGAGCCAAATACCTCTTTCATCGCGTACAGGACGCTGGTTCCAATGTCGCCGTACACGACACCAATGGCGCCCAGGGTAAGCGCGGCTAAAGATGATTTAGATGCAGACACACAATCACCCGGCCCCGATGTGGCACAGGCTCCATTTCATGAGGGACCGCCATTATCAACTGTATCAACGGCATCAACTGTAGTCATGCGCTTGCGGATCAGTCGCCTCAAGCTCATAGCTCGCTGCCAGCATGGCCAGACGGCCAACCACGCCATACATATAAAAGCGGTTGGGCGCGCTGGCACCAGGGCGCGCGCCCGGTTGCGGCAGATGCACCCCTTCGGCAAAGGCCAAAGGCGCAACGTCTGAATCCTGCGAGCCGTGCAAACCGTCCGAAGGCACATCCGCTACACGCGGGCTATGCATGCGGTAATACCCGCCCACCACATAGCGGTCCATCATATAAACCACCGGCGCGACCGGCACATGGTTGACGCGCTCGCTGCTGGGTACGCCTTCTTGCAGCAACAATTCCAGGCTCTGGTGGCCATGCATCCGTGCAGGCTCCAGGGCATCCAGATCCTGGGCGCTGTGCAACACCACAGGCGTCCATTGCAAACGGTGGTCGTCGGCCTTGAGCAGCACGAAGGGCTTTTCCTTGATGCCGTACTCCTTGTGCTTCTTGCGCAGCTTGGCCAGGAGGGCATCCACACGGCGACCCAACTCCTGCCTATGGCCCGCATCGGTCAGGTCCATCTGCCCACAAGGGTCAAACAGCGGGTTCATCAACCACGGGTCCACGCCAATGAGCTTGCCAAAGCGCTTGCACACCTCTTCATAACACTTGGCGTGCATGCTCTTGCGCCGGGTGCTCCAGCCTGCGTGCAGGGGCGGCAGCAGATACTGCTGGTGCAGTTCTTCCAGGATACCGGGCACGCCAGCGTGCAAATCATTGTTCAACAAAATGGTGCACGGGTCAAAATCCTTGACCCCGATGCGGCCCTTGTTGCGCAGGACTGGCTCCAGCGTGATACTCTCACCGGTTGGCAAAGCGATGGTGGTCGGACTTTTGATCTCGGCGCTGATGGAGCCCACGCGCACATTGAGCCCCGCCATGTGGAAAATGCGCCGCAGCTGCGCCAGGCTATTCAGGTAGGACGTGCTGCGCTTGGCATTTTCAGGAACGATCAGCAGATTGCGCGCTTCAGGGCAGATTTTTTCGATGGCCGCCATCGCCGCCTGCACGGCCAGGGGCAGCATCTCGGCAGTCAGGTGCTCCCAGCCATCGGGAAACAGCTGGGTTTCCACAGGTGCCAGCTTGAAACCGGCGTTACGCACATCGGCAGCACAATAAAACGTTGGCGTATGTTCCATCCACTCCAGACGGAACCAGCGTTCAATGGCCGGCATGGAATCCAGAATGCGCTGTTCAAGCTCGTTAATGGGGCCGCTCAGGGCAGTGGTGAAATGGGGAACCATGCTAAAAGATTGTCCGTTTCAAGAGCGCACCTCGCCATTGCCCAGCACCACATACTTGAGTGACGTCAGGCCTTCGATGCCCACCGGGCCACGGGCATGGAATTTGTCGGTACTGATGCCAATCTCGGCGCCCAGCCCGTACTCGAAGCCATCGGCAAAACGGGTACTGGTGTTGACCATCACACTGGACGAATCCACCTCGCGCAAGAATCGCTGCGCGTGCAGGTGGTCGCGCGTCACAATGGCGTCTGTATGGTGGCTGGAGTAGTGGTTGATGTGCGCAATGGCCTCCTCCACCCCGTCCACCAGCTTGATGCTGATGATCGGCGCCAGGTATTCCTCGTACCAGTCGCTTTCCTGCGCCAATGTGTACACAGCGCCCCCGCCCCCACTTGCTACCGAATCAGTAGCTGCACCCGCTTGATCCACAAGCGGCAATGGCCATATTTCCTTCAAAATTGCAAACGCATCAGGGTCGCAACGCATCTCGACCCCCTTGGTCGCAAACACGGCGGCGATTTTCGGCAGGAAGGCCTGCGCCACACCCCGCGCCACCAACAACCCTTCTGCGGCGTTGCAGGGGCTGTACTTGTTGGTCTTGGCGTTGTCTACCACCTTGAGCGCCATGGCAAGGTCGCAAGGGTCGTCCACGTAGACGTGGCAATTGCCGTCCAGGTGCTTGATGACGGGCACTTTGGCCTCGGCGCTGATACGCTCAATCAACCCCTTGCCGCCGCGCGGGATGATAACGTCCACGTACTGCGGCATGGCAATCAGCTGCCCCACCACGGCGCGGTCGGTGGTCTGTACCAGTTGCACCGCATCCTGTGGCAAACCCGCTTCCTGCAGCGCCTGTTGCACCAGCCGCGCCAGTGCCTTGTTCGAGTCGATGGCCTCGGAGCCACCGCGCAGGATGCAGGCGTTGCCGCTCTTGATCGACAGGCTGGCAGCTTCGATGGTCACATTGGGGCGGCTCTCGAAGATCATGCCAAAAACGCCAATCGGCACACGCATCTGCCCCACGCGGATGCCGCTGGGCTGCTCGCGCAGACCCGTGATTTCACCGATCACATCGGGCATGGCCGCCAATTGCTCGCACCCCTGGGCACAGGTTTCAATCACTTTGGGTGTGAGTTTGAGCCTATCCACCATGGGAGTGGCCAAACCGGCGCCTTCAGCACGTGCAATGTCCTTGGCGTTCTCCGTTTGCAGCGCCTGCACGTTGTCGCGCAGCAGACGTGCAAGTATTTTCAATGCTTTGTTTTTAATAGCTGCTTGCGCACGTGCCATAAGCGCAGAAGCCACTTTTGCCTGAGACCCCAGGGTCTGGGTGTAATCGGTGATATTGGGCGTGTTCATGGCGGCATTTTCGCACGGCCAGAACGCTCGATTCCGCAGTTATACGCAATACTATGCCAGTCGAAAATTTCTTCACACTACAAAATGAACGATGCCATGCATAAACCGGGAAACATCTATGGACAAGCAGTGCCTGGAAAAATCCGTATGCTTGCCTGGGGCTACGCGCTGGTCGTATTTTTGTCGGGACTATTTCTCGTAACCCCGGTGGCAACCCAATGGGAAGATCAGTTCAGAGACCATGCCTATGGCCTACTGGCAAGGCTGGCGCCGGTTCCGGTCGCCGACGATGTGGTGGTGGTAGGAATTGATGACGCAGACTTGCAGGACTTTCAAGTGCCCATGGCCATGATGCACCGGCAACTCGGAGCTACTCTGGAGGCCATCGCATCAGCGCATCCGCGTGCCATCGGTCTGGACATCTTGCTGCCAGTGCGCTCTTTTGATCATTTACAGCCAGGGCTGGACGCGGCGTTGGCGCGTGGCCTCGTTGCTGCACGTGCAGCCGCACCTCTGGTGGTAGGCGCAAGTACCGATGGCCAAGGCGTGACAAAACCCATGCACCCGCTATTTGCCACGCTGACCCATTCCTCCCAGGTAAGCCTGGGGTATCTGTTTTTACTCCGGGACACCGATGGCATGATTCGCCGATTTGATGAAAGACTACTAGGTGAAACCGACGCATGGGTTCCTTCCCTTTCGGGGCAAATGGCGCGTGCGGCGGGTCTGAACGTCACATCCGGATTGATCCACTATGCCGTGGGACCGGCCTTTTCTTATATCCCCATGCATCAGGTCCTCGATTGGCACCAGCGGAATCAAACACAGGATTTACACGCGGCCTTTGGCAACAAGATGGTCATGATTGGCAGCACACTCAGTTTTGACGACCAGCAACACACACCTGTGGCCCTGGGCGCTGGGGTGCAGCCTGGTTCACATGGTGTGTTTGTGCATGCACAGCAACTGCGCAATTTGATGACGGGCACCCTGGTGCAACCGCTGCCTTGGGTGCTGCAATGTTTGCTGATCGCCGTACTGGCTTGCAGTTGGTGGTTACCACCAGGCTGGAGGACAGGTCTTTTATGCGTGCTACTGGCAGTTTGTGTGCAGTTGTCCGCACTGTACGCATTACGCTTGGGTATCAGCTCGACGGTGATTGCCATGCAAATTGCCCTGTTTGGAGGCATGGGCTGCAGATTGATCCATGTCAGTTGGCAAAGTAACCGTGAGCGGCAGCACCTGCGGCATATTTTTGGTGGTTTTGTAAGTCCAGCCGTCATGCAGGAAATTCTTGCCGGGCGGCTTGATCCGCAAACTGTCGGGTCACGTCAGGACGTATGTGTGCTGTTCGCCGACATACGCGGCTTCACCACCATGAGTGAAGCCATGCCCCCCGAACAGGTGACCCTGCTGCTGAACCGCTATTTTGACCGCATGGTGGCCGCCATTCACCGCCATGATGGAACCTTGGACAAATTCATTGGCGATGGCATCATGGCCGTTTTTGGTACGCCCTTGAGATCCGCCAATCCGTGCAACGATGCCTTTGCCTGTGCCTGCCACATGATTGAGGCGCTGGATGCCTTCAATGCGGAACAAGTACTCCTGGGAGCGACACCGATTGCCATTGGCATCGGCTTGCACTACGGCCCTGCGGTTGTAGGATATGTCGGCTCCAGAGAACGCTACGAATACTCGGTCATTGGCGATACGGTCAACGTATCGTCGCGCATCGAAGGCCTGACCCGTGGGCTTGATCACCCGGTTCTCCTGTCAGAATCGGTGTACAGGCAACTTTCCGATACGCAGCGGCTGATTAGAATCGGCCCCATGGCGATCAGGGGACGCTCGGAGATGAACATCTTTGCATGGGAGAGAACATGGAGTGGTTGATATGAGAAAACTACACAGCCTGATCGGCTTGGGTATGGTGGCCTGCATGTCCTGGAATGTGGCTTGCGCCAGCGTGCTGATTACCGAATTGACGCACAAGGCCACAACGGGCGGCAAAAAGCCAGTGACTTTTTTGTCCGAAGTTCGCAACGGACAGGATTTTGAGCTGGCTGTCGGCGCACGTGCCGTGGCAGTGGACCTGAAATCGGGACGCGAATACGAAGCAAGCGGACCGGGAACATTCCGGGTGGAAGAAGACGGGGTGCGCGCCGTCTCTGGTAGCTCGCTCAAGACACGTGCGCTTCCAGCCAGAAACCTGCCCGAGGTCAAGGTGGTCGTTGCAAGGGTATCGCAAGCAGCTTCGATTTTGCGCAAGCTGCCCAAGCTTTTGACTCTCCAGTCCTCGGCCAATACAGCTGTGCTGACACCGACTCCGACCCTGAGCTGGGATGTTTTCGGCGGCGACAGCACATTCACCTACAAGGTGCGTTTGAGTGACAGCGCCGGAAACGTCCTGATCAACGAACAAACCCAGGAAAAAAGCCTGACAGTGCCCGCCAGCGCTGGATTAACGAGCGGACGCAACTACCTCTGGACCGTAGAAGCCGTCAATCAAAACGGCTCCTTGCCTGGTTTGTTTGCCGTGGCACAGCTTTCAGTTGTTCCACCCGATACGGTGCAATTATTGAAAAGCATCGCCCCGCAGCCCGGAGCTTCGTTTTCTGACCACGTGCTGTACGCCGCCCAGTTGCAAGAAGCCGGTGCCGACGAAGATGCGCGTGCAGTCTGGAAATCCCTCCTTGCCGGTGAGCGCCGGGACGACCCCATCCTCAATAAGCTGGCCCATTGCCCTCTCTCGATTTGGAAGTTGTGCATGCCTGACACAACTGCAGCGCCAACCGGTGCAACGCCTGCCAGCCACTGACTGGCCAATCAGGTTGCTTGAGGCCTTTGACGATGCCATCAACCTGGTGCGCCGCTTGCAGTAATTCACCCAAGGTGGCCACACTCAGGCGCGGCAGCACACGCTCGGCCAGTTGCGCGCGCACGCCCCAGATGCGTTGTTCACCCAAAGCCACGGGCAAGGGTTTGCCCTGGCCCATTGCATCCTTGGTGCGCTTGAGCATGCGGATGTCCTCGGCCAGTGCGAAATGCACCAGGACCTCGGCTTCGCCCTCGGCCTGCAAGCCATCAAGCATGCGCTGCACCCGCAAAGCCTGCCCGGCCAGCACTGCTTCGGAAAGTTTGAACACGTCGTAACGCGCAACATTTCCCACGGCGCGCTCCACCTGTTCCTGGCGCAACACCCCCCCATTGCTATCCGTCACCGGGAACAGCAGCGCCAATTTTTGAATTTCCTGGTGCGCGGCCAGCAGATTGCCTTCCACGCGGTCGGCAAAGAATTGCAGGGTACGCTGCCCTTCCTCGCCGGGTGCCACCCGTTGCCCCTGCAGCGCCAGGCGCCGGGCAATCCACTGCGGCAGCGCCGCGCGCTCGACGGGTTCCAGTGTCAGCACGACGCCGTTACTTTCCAGGGCGACAAACCAGGCGGTGGCGCGCGTGGCCTTGTCCAGACGCGGCAGCATGATGAGGGTCAAAGTCGTGTCGTTGTCCTGCGCCAGTTCGGCAATGCGTTGCAAGGCCACACTGCCCTCCTTGCCGGGCTTGCCCGTGGGGATGCGGATTTCGACCATCTGCTTGTCGGCAAAAAGGCTCAGGGAGCTGCCCGCCGCCAGAATCTCGCCCCAGTTGAAATGCGCACCGGCGACCGTATGGACGCTGCGCTCGGTATACCCTTGCGTTCGCGCAACGGCCCGGATGGCGTCGAGTGCTTCTTGCTGCAGCAAAGGCTCATCCCCATGCAAGGTGTACAAGCTGCGCAGCCCGCGCTGCAGGTGTCCCTGGAGTTGATCAGCCGCAAGCTGCATGGTGTCGTTCAGTCCAGTTGCCGGATGGCTGCGAGCCGGCGCAGCAATTGCTGCACGATGTCCGCCTGCATATCGCGGTACAGCAGCGCTTCCTCGGCCTCCTTGGCCAGCACGGCGGACTCGTTGAAGCTGATGTCGCGCTGCTGCGTCAGCTCGGTTGCAGCAATCAGTTCGCGCCCCTGCGGCGTGCGCACCCGAAACAGCACACGCAGCTTGAGCTGGAACTCGCGCACCTGGCCGGAAGCGTTGACCGCCACAATGGTTTTTTCGCGCACATCCTGCAAGATGTCCACGATCACCTGCGGGGGCTCCGCGCCCTGCGATGGTGCCAGCGGCACAATGGCGGCACCAAAATAACGAATCAGATCGGCAGCAACGACACCGTTGTACTCCGGCGTGACCGCCAGGGTCGCAAAGGCAAAATTCTGGCTGCTGCGCAGCTTGAAGCCGCAACCGGAAAATGCGGCCAGTGTGAGCGGCACCAGCAACGCCAGCGCTGCGAAGATACCGCAGCGAAACGCCCTAGAGCACCACATTGACCAAGCGCCCAGGCACCACGACCACCCGCTTGATGGGAGCACCGGCTGCGAACTGCAACACGGTTTTGTTGGCCACCGCCAGGGCTTCGATCTGTGCCTTGGACGCATCGGCGGGAACCAGTACCGCGCCGCGCAGCTTGCCATTGATTTGCAGCATCAACTCGATTTCGTCTTGCTGCAAGGCGCCCTCGTCCACCTGGGGCCAGGGAGCGTCCAGCAAATCACCCAACTGTGCTGCATAGCCCAACCCGCTCCACAGGGCGTGGGTGATATGCGGGGCAACCGGGTACAGGCAGCGCAACAGGATGCCAAAGCCCTCGCACAACGCAATGGACGCGTCCCCTGCCGCTCCGGCCTTGAAGTCCTCCAGCGCATTGAGCATTTTCATGGTTCCCGAGACCACGGTGTTGTACTGCATGCGTTGGTAGTCGTAATGCACCTGCTTGAGCACCGTGTGCAACTCACACCGCAAAGCCTTGGCCTCCTTGCCAAAATGAGTGCCTTTTAGGTCTTTTAGCCCTGTAGCGCCCGTGTAACGAGCGAGGGCAGTTGCAAAATCCATAGCACTCAATTTGACACCAAAATTCCAGACCCGGCGCAGGAAGCGGTAGCTGCCTTCCACGGCGGCATCGTTCCACTCCAGCGTGGCTTCGGGTGGTGCCGTGAACATGGTGTACAGACGCGCGGTGTCGGCGCCATAGCGTTCAATCAAGTCCTGCGGATCGACGCCGTTGTTCTTGGACTTGGACATGGTGCCCACGCCCTCGTAGTCAATCAGCGTGCCCTCGGGCAGATCCCCCACGGCACGCACCAGACGCGCGCCGGTGATCTTGCCGGCGCTGTCGAAAACGTTTTCCACATCCTGTGGCCAGAAATACTCCTTGCCACCCTTCTCGCCCTTGCGCGAATAGATATGGTTGAGCACCATCCCTTGTGTCAGCAGTTTGGTGAACGGCTCATCAACCGTCACCAGCCCCAGATCGCGCATCACCTTGGTCCAGAAGCGTGCGTAGAGCAGGTGCAAAATGGCATGCTCGATGCCGCCGATGTACTGGTCCATGGGCATCCAGTAGCGCGCGCCATCGGCCACCATGCTCTTGGCATTGTTGGGGTCGCAATAGCGCATGAAATACCAGGAGCTATCGACAAAGGTGTCCATGGTGTCGGTTTCGCGCCGGGCGGCTTTGCCGCACACCGGGCAGGTCACGCCCGCATGAAAGCCTGCGTGCTTGTGCAGCGGGTTGCCCGAGCCGTCGGGCACGCAGTCCTGTGGCAGCACCACGGGCAGGTCTTTTTCCGGCACCGGCACCGCACCATGCTCGAGGCAGTGGATGATGGGAATCGGTGTACCCCAGTAGCGCTGGCGGCTGATGCCCCAGTCACGCAAACGCCAGGTGGTCTTCTTCTCGCCCAGGCCATGAACTCGCAGTGCGGTGGCGACAGCATCGACTGCTTCCTGGTAGGACAAACCGCTGAACACATCGGAGTTGACCGTGACACCGCGCTGCTTGTCGGCGTACCAGTCCTGCCACTGGTCGGGATCGTAGCTTTGGCCGTCGATATGCACCACATCGGCAATCTCCAGACCATATTTCTTGGCAAAGGCAAAATCGCGCTCGTCGTGCGCCGGTACACCCATGACGGCACCATCGCCATAGCCCATGAGCACATAGTTGCCAACCCAGACATCCACGGGCTGGCCAGTGAGCGGGTGCATGACCTGCAAGCCGGTGGGCATACCGACCTTTTCGCGCAGTGCCAGCTCGGCCTCGGTGACACCGCCCTTTTTGCACTCCTCAATAAATTCTGCCAAGGCCGCATTGCTGCGCGCCGCATGCTGCGCCAGCGGATGTTCGGGCGCCACGGCGCAAAAGGTCACACCCATGATGGTGTCGGCGCGCGTGGTGAACACATACATACGGCCACCACCAATCAATGCGCCGTCCTCCCCCCGGATGTTGTGCGTAAAGGCAAAGCGCACGCCTTCGCTCTTGCCAATCCAGTTTTCCTGCATCAGCTTCACCCGCTCGGGCCAGCCGGGCAACCCGGCTTGCACCTGCGCCAAAAGCTCTTGCGCGTAGTCGGTGATTTTCAGGTAGTAACCGGGAATCTCGCGCTTTTCGACCGTGGCGCCCGTGCGCCAGCCCTTGCCGTCAATGACTTGTTCGTTGGCCAGAACGGTCTGGTCCACCGGGTCCCAGTTCACAACCTGGGTCTTGCGGTAGGCAATGCCTTTTTCCAGCATTTTCAGAAACAGCCACTGGTTCCATTTGTAATAGCCTGGATCACAGGTGGCCACCTCGCGGCTCCAGTCGATGGCCAGACCCATGGCCTGCATTTGCCCCTTCATGTGGGCGATGTTGGCGTAGGTCCACTGCGCGGGCGGAACGCCGTTCTTCAGCGCGGCGTTCTCCGCTGGCAGACCAAAGGCATCCCAACCCATGGGCATGAGCACGTTGTAGCCGTTCATGCGCAAGTAGCGCGTGAGCATGTCGTTGATGGTGTAGTTGCGCACATGGCCCATGTGCAGCTTGCCGCTGGGATAGGGCAGCATGGAGCAGGCATAAAACTTCTCCTTTGCGCTGTCTTCGCTCACACGGTAGGCGTCATGCCCGTTCCACAAAGGCTGCGCCCAATGTTGCTGCGCCGCTTGTTCGATGTCCTGGTGCTGGTATTTGTCGTGCATGGGTAACATGGGTGACATGGTAAATGGGATGGAGTGCGCGATTGTAGGCGTGGGTGCGATTCAAACCGCAGGCGCCCGCACTCGCTACACCCTGTTGAGTCAGACATTGCTGGACAACTTGCGCATCTACTGGCGAACCTTTCACCCAAAAACCTGGTTATTTTGCAATCACACCGGCACACAACCAGTCAGCATCGAATCAGCCCAGCGTGCCTACCAAGGTGCACGTCAACGCGCCAAAATCACGAAGAGTGGCGGTCCCCATGCTCTGCGCCACGGTTTTGCCACCCACTTGCTCGAAGGTGACGTTGACCTGTTTACCATCCAGAAACTACTGGGACACAGCCACATCAGCACCACCGGACGCTACCTGCACCTTATCAGCCCGCAGTTTCGCGCACCCAAGGGTGTTGATCCGCTGCCGGCGTCAGGGATTGGCTCTTCTGCCGCTGCCAGCGTAGGGGCGTGAACGAGTACGTCGAAGGCAACCTCACCCGGATTGGCCGCGCAAGGTACACCAGGACGCACCAATCACCACCACACGGTATCAAAACCTACCAAACCGTCTAAGCCTACCAAGCCTACCACGGGAATGCTGTCCCCGGAGCTGCCTTCCGTATCCGGCATTTGAATGGCTGTGCTTCCAATAGGAACCTGGTAGTTGGCTGTGCCGCTGGTTGCTGTTGCGCCGGCTGCTGGGACGCTGCCACCCAATGTGCTGGCGAACTGGGCGTAGGTCTGGCTGCTGGCCATGTCGCCGGATGGAGCATTGGCGCCTACCTGGTAACTGAAGGCTGCGGCACCCAGTATTTGTACGCTGGCACCATTGGATAGAGTCAGCTGCACGGCGTTATTGTGAAAGCTGCTGGATGCAATCACCAGACCATCAACCAGTTGAATCACATTGGCACCTTCCGTATCGACGATCTTGGCCGTGACCGAGCCGTTCAACGTATAGGGACTGATGATGTAGGTGTCATTGCCTCCGCCACCGAAGTAATTGTTCCCCCCGGAGGGCAGGAAAAAGTCGTTACCCAGGGTTCCTGGAACGGTGGATGGTGTGGTTGTCGTTCCTGGTACAGGTGTGCTTGCCGGTGTGACCCCGCTGGGAACGGTGTAGCTGGTTCCACTCACAGTGCTGGAGTCCGCCGGTACCGAGGCGCCCAGCGTTGCAGCAAACGTGGCATAGGTCTGGTTGCTGGCCGTATCGCCCGCCGGGGCATTGGCTCCTACCAGGTAGCTAAAGCCAGATGCTCCCATAATTTGCACACTGGCACCGTTGTCGAGAGTCAGTTGCACAGAATTGTTGAGAAAACTGCTGGAAGCAATCTTCAGGCCATCAACCAGTTGAATCACATTGCTACCTTCGGTATCGGTGATCTTGGCGATTACCGCGCCGCTCAATGTTTTGGCGCTGATGATGTAGGTGTCGTTGCCGCCACCGCCCAGATAGTTGGCCCCAGCAGAGGGTAAGAGGAAGTCATTGCCCAGGGTGCCTGGAACAGCAGCAGAGGATGCGGTGCTACCACCGTCGTCATTCATGATCACTGCCGTGGTGCTGGAATTGCCAAAAGTGCCTCCACTGGGATTGCTTAAAGTGAGGGTGAACTTTTCATCAGATTCAGAGGTCGTGTCACCCGTAATCGCGACCGAGATGATCTTGCTGGTCTCACCGGGGGCAAATGTAAGTGATCCACTAAGGGCGGTGTAATCGCTGCCTGCGGTGGCCGTGTCATTGGCTGTGGCGTAGTTGACGGTGACTGCACTGCTGGCTGCTGTTGAGAGGCTGACGAGGAAGTCCAATTGCTGACTGCCAGAATTGCCTTCGATGATGGCAGGGGAGATGGGGGACAGGTTGATGGTCGGTGCAGCCCCACTGGTATTGGTCAGTTTTGAGAACGTATGGATTGGTTCAAGTCCACTAATGTCTTTTACCAACTGGGTGCCCGCGCTGGTGCCATCGGTTATCCATAGTCCGTATACCAATTGGTCGAAAGTGTCTTGTTTTGTGGCTGCAGCGAAGATGGCTTTGCCGTTACCCAGCGGGCTCATTCCGACAGGGTTTGAGCTGATGGCAGGATTTGTGCCATTGGAGCCAGTGTAGATGTCCTTGACCAGTGATGTGCCCGAGCTGGTGCCATCAGTGATCCAGAGTTCAAAACCGTTACTGCCATTCGTGGCACTGAATAGGGTCTTTCCGTTGCCAAGTGGGGTAAATAAACCAATTACCCCCGGTTGTGAAGAATTATTGGCACCTGGGTAGATGTCCTTGAGCAGTGCCGTGCCTGCTTCGGTGCCGTCCGTGATCCAGAGTTCGGTGCCGTTACCACCGTCAGTCGCCTGGAACAAGAATTTGTTGTCCTTGCCAAACGGGCTAAATCCACCTGGATTTGAGCTGCTGGAGCCTGTGTAGATATCCTTGAGCAGCTTGGTGCCCGTCTCGGAGCCGTCCGTGATCCAGAGTTCATTACCGTTGCTGCCGTCATTGGCGCTAAAAAGGGTTTTGCCGTTGCCAAGCATAGCAAAACCACTGGGGCCAGAGCCATTGGCGTCTTTATAAATATCCTTGACTAGCCGGGTGCCGTCTGGTTTACCGTCAGTGACCCAGAGTTCACTGCCTTTTGTACCATCGTTGGCGCTGAAAACAAACTTGCCGTTGCCAAGTGCGGTAAAACCACTCGGGCCAGAACCATTGGCGCCTGCATAGATATCCTTGAGCTGAGTGGTGCCCGCATCGGTGCCATCGGTAACCCAGAGTTCAGTACCGTTGCTGCC
The DNA here is from genome assembly GCA_041910275.1 of Rhodoferax sp. Lineage (GTDB taxonomy): Bacteria > Pseudomonadota > Gammaproteobacteria > Burkholderiales > Burkholderiaceae_C > Allorhodoferax. The sequence goes on along the minus strand of JAYRRD010000138.1, from coordinate 5,774 downwards.
ATCACTGGCCTGGAAGATTGCCTTCCCGTCACCAATCGAGGTAAATCCGGTCGGATTTGAACTGCTGGATGCTGCCGAGGCGATATTCTTTATCAGCTTGGTTCCAGCACTGGTACCGTCGGTAATCCAGGGTTCGGTTCCATTATTTCCGTCGTTGGCACGAAAGAGTACCTTGCCATTGCCAAGCGGGGTGAATCCATCCGGGGTTGAACCATTGGGGCCTCCATAGATGTTCTTGAGCAGTACGGTTCCCGTCTGGGTGCCATCGGTGATCCAGAGTTCGGCACCGTTACTGCCGTCATTTGCCTGGAAGATTGCCTTGCCATTCGCCAACGGGGTAAACCCGCTTGGGGTCGAATTGGCGGAACCGGGGTTAATATCCTTGAGTAGCACAGTGCCTGTGCCGGTGCTGTCGGTTGCCCAGAGTTCACTGCCGTTGGTTTTGTCCGTGCTGGAAAATATGGACACGCCGCTGTTGTCATTGTTCACAATGGTGGCCGTAGCGCTGGCAGGGCTGCCCAAAACGGCGTTGCTGGCGTTGTTTAAAGTGAGCGTGAAGGTTTCGTTATCCTCCACGTTGGTGTCGCCCAGAATCGGCACATTGATGACCTTGCCTGTCTCACCAGGTGCAAAGCTCAGTGTGCCACTGGTGCTGGTGTAGTCAGTTCCCGCGCTGGCCGAACCATCGGCCGTGACGTATTTGACGGAGACCGTGCTGCTACTGGCGCTTGATAAGCTGACGGTGAAACTCAGGTTCTGACTGCCTGAGTCGCCCTCTGTGATGGCGTTGGAGGCAGGAGAGATGGTTACGAGTATGTCGTCATTACTGATGGTTGCAGTCGCGCTGGTAAAACTGCCCAACACGGCACCACTGGGGTTGCTTAAAGCAAGCGTGAAGGTTTCGTCGCCCTCCACGCTGGTGTCGCCCAGAATCGGCACGGAGATGGTTCTGCTGGTTTCGCCGGGCGCGAACCCTACCGTGCCACTCACGGATGTGTAGTCGCTGCCCGCGCTGGCGGTGCCATTGGCGGTGGCGTAGTTGACAGTGATGGAGCTGGAGGCAGCGATTGACAGGTTGACGGTAAAGTCCAATTGCTTGCTGCCGGAGTTGCCTTCAGTAACAGAGACAGTAGTGGGCGTGAGCGTAACAACAGGCTTATCGTCGTTCTTGATGGTTGCCGTGGTGCTGGCAACACTGCCCAGCACAGCGCCGCTGGGGGTGCTTAAAGTAAGCGTGAAGGTTTCGTCGCTCTCTACGCTGGTGTCGCCCAGAATCGGTACCGAGATGGTTTTGCTGGTTTCGCCCGGTGCAAAGCCCAGGGTGTTTTTAGTGGACACGTAGTCGCTACCAGCCACGGCAGTTCCGTCAGCTGTGGCATAGTTGACGGTGATTTCACTGGCTGCAGCGTTTGAGAGGTTGACAGTGAAATTCAGTTGCGAGCTGCCCGAGTCGCCCTCGGAGATGGAAGTTGTGGAAGAAGCGAGCGAGACAAACGGAGTATCGTCGTTGGTAATGGTCGCTGTGGCACTGATGGCGGAGGTGTTGGCCAGGAAAATGGCGCCATTGGGGTTGCTGAGTGTGAGCGTAAACGTCTCGTTGGCTTCGCCAATGGTATCGCCCAGAATCGGCACAGAAATAGTCTTGCTGATTTCCCCTGGGGCAAAGCCCAGTGTGCCGTTGACAGAGGTGTAGTCACTGCCAGCCGTGGCGGTGCCATCGGCGGTGATGTAGTTGACCGTCACCGCGCTGGCGGTGGTGCCAGACAGGTTGATGGTGAAGTTCAGCAGTTTGCTGCCAGAGGCACCTTCGGTGATCGTGGATGTGGTAGATAGGAAGGCAATGACCGGCATGTCGTTGTCCTGAATCGTCACGGTGGCGCTTTGATCGGTGCCCAGCGTGGCACCGTTGGGGCTGCTCAAGGCCAGTGTGAAGCTTTCCCCCAGCTCTGCAATGGTGTCGCCCAGAATCGGCACAATGACGTCCTTACTGGTTTCGCCAGGGGCATAGCCTAACGTGCCGCTGGTGGCACTGTAGTCGCTGCCTGCGGTGGCAGTTCCGTCCACCGTTGCGTAGTTGACTGTGACCGCGCTGGTGGACGCTGCCGAGAGGGTGATCGTGAATTTCTGTTGCTTACTGCCTGAATCGCCTTCGTCTATCAGCGCAGACGTGGGCGCAATGGTGACGAATCGGCTGATGTCGTCATTGGTGATGGTTGCTGTGGTGCTGGCGGTGCCACCCAGGGAAGCGCCGACGGGGCTGCTGAGTGTGAGCGTAAACGTTTCATCGGTTTCCGCAGTGGTGTCGCCTAGAACCGGAACGGAGATGGTCTTGCTGGTCTCGCCCACGGCAAAACTGAGTGTGCCGCTGGCTGCGGTGTAGTCGCTGCCTGCTGTGGCCGAGCCGTCCGCTGTGGTGTAGTTGACCGTGACCGTGCTGGTTGCGGTACCGGAAAGGTTGACAGTGAAGTCTAGTTGCTTGCTACCAGAGTCGCCCTCGGACACCGAAGCCGTGGCGGACGATAAGGTAAGGACTGCGGTGCTATCTTCATTAAGAATTTTCCCTGTGGCACTGCTGATGCTACCCATTTCGGCATTGGTGCTCACATTGCTTAACGTCAGCGTAAAAGTTTCGTCGGATTCTGCCTTGCTGTCACCCAGAATTGGTACAAAAATTTCTTTGCTGGTCTCGCCTGAAGCAAAGCCCAGGGTGCCACTAATGCCGACGTAGTCGTTGTCTGCAGTGGTGGCTGTACCGTCGGTCGTGGCGTAATTGACGGTGACAGCATCCGAGGTCGGGCCAGACAGATTGACGGTGAATTTCAGTCGCTGGCTGTCCGAATTGCCTTCGGTGATGGATGCGGTAGCGGACGAAAGAGAAACCTTCGGCTTGTCGTCGTCCGTGATGGTTGCGGTAGCGATGGACGTGCTGCCACTCAGAACTGCACCGTTAACGTTGCTGAGCGTGAGCGTGAAGTTTTCATTCAGCTCGGCATTGGTGTCGCCCAGAATGGGCACAGAAATGGTCTTGGTAAGCGGGCCACCTGGGGCAAAAACCAGCGTGCCGTTAACCGGGCTGTAATCGCTACCTGCTTTGGCATTTTTTGTCGGATCGGTGTTCGTACCATCTGCCGTGGCATAGTCAACCGTGACTGTGCTGGCAGGGTTGCCCGACAACTGAACGGTAAAGTTCATGAGCGTGCTGGCAGCGTTGCCTTCCAGGAACGGTGGCTCGGTACTTGATGGGACAGACGTCTGTTGTAGGGACACCGTGGTTGTAGGCGTGGCGAGTACCAGTTCTCCAAAAGAGTACACGGCATCGCTCACTGCCTTCACTAACACGGTCCCCGCCGTTGTGCCATCGGTCATCCAGAGTTCGGTACCGCCAGTGCTGTTGGTTGCGCTAAAAAAGGCTTTGCCGTTGCTGAATCGCGTGATCCCCACCGGATTTGAGCTGCCAGAGCCTGTATTAACGTCCTTAAGCAGCATGGTGCCCTCAGCGGTGCCGTCGGAGACCCACAGCTCGCGTCCATTACTACCGTCATCAGCAATGAAAATGGCTTTGCCGTTGCCTAGTGCGGTGAAGTATGGTGGATGGTAGCCCACCTCGGTAGGATCGTTGAAGCTGGGTGCGATGCCAGATCTGATGTCCTTGAGTAGTTTGGTTCCAATTTCGGTGCCATCGGTGATCCACAGCTCCCGACCACTACTGCCATTGTTGGCAGTGAATAGCACTCGACCGTCCCCCAGGGAGGTAAGGTCAAGGGGGTTTGAGCTATTCACAGATGCAAGATAGGGGTCTGCGTCCGTAGATGCTTGTTTGACATCGAAGTCCGCATAGATATTCTTGAGTAGCTTGGTACTTATGCCATCGGTAATCCAAAGTTCCCGTCCAGCACCGGCGTATTCCAGAACTATTACAAAAGTTAGGCCATCAAGACTTGGATGCGTTACATAGACATTTGTGCTGTTGTTGGCACTGAACACAGCCCGACCGTTGCCTAGTGCAGCGAACCCGGATGGGTTTGATCCTGCTCCATCATCAGGTAGATCGGATAGGGTAGTGGATGTTACGCTATGGTTGAATGTGGTGGTTTGGCGGATACCTTGCCCAGTGTCATTTGTTGATAAAGGGACTATTTTGGTGCCAGCAAGAGTGCCGTCGGTGACCCAAAGTTCCCGGTTGCCACCAGAGTCATCCGCATTAAAAATGGCCTTGCCGTTACCCAGCAATGTCAGGCTACGTGGGGCTGAATCGTCGACGAAAGGAGCGACTTCAGTGTTGATATTTTTAAGCAGTTGGGTGCCAGCAGTGGTGCCGTCGGTGACCCAAAGCTCTTGACCGTTTGTGCTGTCATTAGCATAGAAAACGACTACGTTGTCGCTCAACTTGACGAATCCGGTCGGAAAGGAACTCAGGGAGCCCGTGGTGATGTCTTTGATCCGCGTTGTGCCCGCAGAGGTCCCATCAGTGACCCATAGCTCAGAGCCTTCTGTTCCATTGTCCGCTTGAAAGATGATCTTGTTATTGCCTATCGCAGTAAATCCAGTCGGGCTGGATTTGTTAAAACCGGGGTTGATGTCCTTGAGCAGTTGGGTGCCTGCGGTGGTTCCATCGGTCACCCACAGTTCTTGGCCATTGACACCGTCGTTTGCCTGAAAGATGACCTTGCCGTTGCCCAGCGAAAAAAAGCCGTTTGGAATTGAGCCGCTGGTGCCGGAGTAGATGTCCTTGAGCAGCATGGTGCCGGCTGTAGTGCCGTCGCTAATCCAGAGTTCGTTGCCATTGGTGCTGTCTGAGGTTGCAAACAGGTAGCGGGTGTTGGCCTCCAGCGTCTGGTTCCAGCCCTGGACTGCCGCAGCATCGAATGCCAGCGGGGTCTGGATGCCATCGCTCGTGCTGGCGCGCGCCAGGGCTTCGAGTACCCAGTTGCCGCCCAGAGCGGCGGCTCCCGTGCGGTCGGTGGATGCGGCGATGTCTGCCTGCGTGGCCTGCGCCAATGCTTCAATCAAGGCTGCGCCCGCGCTGCCCTGGGCCACATCGCAGCCGTAGAGCAAAATGTCTGCGCCGGGACTGAGCGTGCTGCCAATTGCGCTCAAAGTGGCGCTGTACGCAGGCAGGTTCTGTGTGCTGAGTTGGAGCGCGCCTAAATTGAGCGTGCCTGCTCCGCCATGCGATACGATGTGCAGCGCACCAATGCCACTACGCCCAGCCAGTATCTGCGCCATTTGCGCCAACCCATCCTGGTTTGCATCAAGCAGATGTATCTCGATGTCGGGTTGGGCGGCATTCAGCAGGGTTTGGTAATCCGAGACATTGCCTTCAATGAAAAGGATTTCTTTGGGCTGTGTCGTGTCATTTGGTGTTGCGCGCATGGAGGCTTCTCCTCAGGGAATTTTCAATAAGCGGATGATTGTAGGGTTGTGCAGCGGTATAGCAAATTTCAAGGGCGTGCAACCCAGTGTGCGCGCATCATCGCATGTTTTGCCGGGTTTGTTGTATCAAAAAAGTCACGATTCAGCCGCTTTTGCTGGAGTTCATTGCGGACTTTACTGATCCGACGATGAGCATGGCTTGCAGGGGGTACGATTCAAACTGATGTGGCCGTTGGGTTTTACTCCCTCGCCCCTCGCACTGGAGAATCGAAAGTGTTCATAACATCATCGATTGGAACTACGATGAGGATCGTTCCCGTATCCGTACCGGCAACGGCCCAGAAAACATTACGCGCCTACGTCGCTTTGCTATCGGCTTACTGAAGGCGATCCAAAAGCCC
>JAYRRD010000137.1:0-4815 GCA_041910275.1 Rhodoferax sp. | reverse complement strand
GATTTCCACGAATCTGCTGTGAGGTAGTGTCGCTACAAATCGATCAGAGGGAGCATTATGCGCTTCAAAGTAACTGCATCAGAAGGGCAAACTTCGACCAGATGTCTGATGGTACCAAAGGGGACGGTTGGTAGTTACAGCACGCCCTCAATAATCTCGTCAGGCGGCGCGTAACGGTCGGGCAGTTCATCAGCGAAAGCCACCGAAACCGGGTAACTCACGGGCGGCATGGCCGCACCTTCCAGCAACGCGGCCAGAACGTCGAAGCCATCGCGACAAAACAAATCGTTAATGTCGAAATTGTTCGGCTCAGACTCGGGCAGGCAGGCCACAGCACAATTGAACTCAGCTGCTATCTTTTTTGCATCGCCCTCTTTGCCACGGTCGGGCGCAATGGTGATTTGCGTCTCTGGCTCTTTCTGGCGCAGGGCTTCAACCACCCGGCGAATGTTGCCACTGCCAAAGCACGCTACAGCCCGGCCCCCCGTCGAACTGAAAACGGCGCTTGCCTGTCCCAGCCCTTCCGCCACCACAGCAGGGCCATCAGTTGGGCCAACGGTAAGTGAAGCACCCGACTTCTGCGAATCCTTCAATGTCATCTTTTTGCCATCGCCAGGTGGCACAAACTCAAGTGTTTGCAGAATGCCATCATGGGAATAGCCCGGTACTGTCAGCCAGCCACGGTAGTAAGTCAACGGGTCGTTGTCAGTCACCACGCGAAGCAGCCCCACGACGGCATCGGCAAGTTTTTTGCGGGTAATGTATGGGTGTGATTTAACAGGCTGGCAGCGTGCCCACACGTCAGCAGCACTCATGCCGGGCGCAGGCTTGCGCGGCGCCTCTACGGGCTTTGTGGTGCGATGTGGCTCGGGCCGCAGGCTTGCATTGCCACCCTGCCAGCCTGCATCTTTGGCAAGTCTAAACAGTGTTCCCGGCCCGGTGCCTCCCTCGGGTTTGATTGTCCGAAAAGCGGTGTTCACGTCACGGGTTCCGGCGTAGTTTTCAGCCGTGGCGCTCCAGGTGTCCAGGTCTTCCACGGTCAGCCCAGCAGCAATAGCAGCGCGTCCGATTTTGTGCCAGGTGTCGCGGTCAACCCCTGAATCGAGAAAGTGGAGCGCGTCGCGTGCTTGTTCAATTGAGTAGCCATTAAGCATTTGTGGTACCCCCGGCGTTGCGCTTGGTAATCCACTGAATCACACGGCGGCGGTCTTGTGGTGTGAAGTGATACACGCCAGGGAAACAGTCGAACAGGTCGCGGTCTTTTTTCTTGGTGCGGGTACACGGGATTTCCAGGCCACGGCGACGAAGCTCTGCAACAAGCTCAGGGCCATTGCTTGCCCCGGCTATGGTGTCAAGCTGTTCACGCGGCAAAGGACGTGTCATCAAGGCTTGAATCACGCGCAAGTGGCGCGGGTTATTGGTACCAGTGAAGCGGCCTTGTTGAGTAGAATCGGACTGTTGATTTTGCTGTTTCCCTTCGAGCCCCTTGCCTTGTCCGCTTGGGGCCTCGTCTTTTGGGGGCTTGTCGTTGTGGGCGGCCATTACTGCGAAACCCCGGCCAATGCCTTAATTTCGGCGGTGCTCCAGGCCAGCAGGCCACCAATGCGGCGCGGGCGAATCGGGCCATTCTCATGGCAGGCCCAAGCGCGCAAGGTTTGCGAGCGGCGGTTCAGGTAGTGGGCTGCTTCCTCGGTTTTGAGGTTGGGGCGGGTGACTTGCTCAAGGGGCAGGTACTGTGTGCCGGGGGCGTGTTGCGCGGCTTGAATGGCGGCGCTTTGGGTTGCAGTAGTCATAAAAAGGTTTCCAAGTAGCATCGCTATTCAGCGAAGCAACACCGAACAATTTCGATGTATGGAAACCCATTCTTTTCATATCTCCGAGTCGGACAAACTCCGGTAATAGTCCGGTGAAACCCCGGTAATTTCCCGGTAAATCAGCCCTCTATCGTGTGCTTTGTTCCTGTCAAATTGAAAATAGAGTTAGTCGGGCTTTGTTGCTTTTCCTTTGTGAGTTTGCCCCGTTTCTCTGCCCACTTCAAAGCATCGGCCTCAAACCAGTTGCCATGCCCCGGCGCTTTGGCAGCTTTCGACAAATCGTTTTCGCTTGCGTCTCGAAAATCCCTATTTGCCGTCGGCCATTGGGTAGCGTGTTTTTTTATCAGTGCGGCCTTTTTCATAACCCATCCCCTACCAACTGGCGCAGCAGACTTTAAGGGGTTATCGCTGGTAGCCACCACGGGCGCAGGCGCGGCAGTCTGTGCTGGCGCAGTGTGTGGTTCAACCCGTGGCGGCTGTGCTGGGTCTAGTTTTTCCTGCCATTCATTGTGAAGGTTTTCTGTGTGTTGGTAGTGCCTGTCGGCTAGGTCGTTCTTAATCCTGTCCCATTGCGCTTGCGTAGCCCTGTTTATTGCCCTTGCTCTCTCTTTTCTCTCTGAGTCTGTTAATCCCGAATACTCCGGTTCATCATCAATGTGTGATTGTTTCTCTTTGGTTTCCCCGGCTGGCGCGGGTTTGTCAATGAACGCATCAGCCAGTGAATGAACATCCCAGCCCATCACCCGGCAGTCATTGGGTGTTGTCAATATGTCGGGCTCAGTGTCTGGCAGTTGCCAGCGCGTGAAGCGGCCCAGCACACCCCCGAATGCCTCTACTTTTTCGAGCCCGTCAATCGTTCGCCATTCCGCCCGGCCCGAATTGCTCAGTGCTTTGCATGCGTCAAGCGGTAGCGTTGGAATGGAATTTTCCGGCATGGTCAACGGCTTATCAGAACCGCGGCAGGGCTCCATAGTTACATCGCGTGGGCAAATAGCTCTCATGGGAATTTGTCCCCGGCCAGCGGCCCGCAAAAAGTCGGCAGGCGTGATTTCAGTCCCTGCATGTTTACTCGCAAATTTGGCGGCATCGTCAAGCATCACCACATCCGAACCGGCCAACATACCACCGTTCCAGGGGGTGCATTGCTCCAGTCTGGCAAACATCGGTAATTGATATGTTGTTGTCATCTAATGCGCCCCTTCAAAGCGCCCTTCATTTGAAGCGCCCCAGCAGGCAGGTGAAGGTTTCCTGCATTTCAAACCGGCTTCGAGGCGGTTCTAGCTGGGGCAAAACGGTTTAGGCGGGCTTGTAAACCCGCTCCACGTAACCAGTCGCGCGCATATTGTGGTCAGTCAATACATCCTTTTTATGGTCGCGCACGGCCTGAAGTTGGGCCAGCGTCACGCCATAGCGGGAGGACAGTTTCGGGAGATTGCGCAGCAACTTGTCGTCTGACACATTCGGCCCGACAACAATGTAATTCGGCCCATCACATGCCTGCTCACAACCCAGATGGTCAAGTTCGTGCAGACGGTGCGTGCGCGGGTCATTCGCCCCCACGACAAAAACCCTTGTATCAGTAAAGTCTCGGGGGAGAATATGGTCAGCCATGATTGAACTCTCTTTCAATTGTGGTCAGGGGCTGGCGCTGTGTGCCTGCACATACCGGCCCCGTCTGTTTTGCCCTGATAGTCGCGTCAGGGCTTCGCGTTTTCTTTATGCAGCTTCCAAATGCACCACGGCACGCGCAACCATTTCAAGCGGTCAATGGCTCGCGGCTAACTTCCAAGTGCAGCCCGGCGCCACGCACCACGGCCAGGAATGTCTTGATGGTCGGGTTTCCCTTTGGACTCAGGGCGCGGTAAAGGCTCTCACGTGGTATGCCAGCACGCGCCGCCAGTGCGCTCATGCCCTGGGCCTCTGCAATATGACGAAGCGCAGCCAATAGTGCAGCCTGTCCGCACGGTAAATCCACCTCTTCCAAAGCGGCAGCCAAATACTCGTTTGCAAAATCCGGGTCAGCTTTGAGCATGCCAATTACTACTTCATCGTGACTCACGTGGCGTGGTGCTTTCATGCGGCCACCATTTCAGGTGCGGCCCCACGTTTGGGGCGTGCGTGTTTCGCGGCCTTCGGCTTGGAAACTTTGACTGTGGGATTCATGCCAGCGGTTGCGGCCATATCCATGAGTGTGTCCAGGGAAAAAAGGCTTATCTTGCCGCGCATCAGGTCAGAGATTCTGGGCTGTGTCACACCAAACAAAGTAGCAGCATCGCCCTGTGACATTCCACTGGTGCGGATAACTTCGGTCAGGTTCATCATCAGTGCTGAACGTGCGCGCATGCTTGCTGCTTGCTGCGGGGTGTCCTCGATTGCATCCCACACGCTGCTGAATCGCTGTTTATCGGTCATTTTGAATCTCCTTCACCAGTTCCTTAAATCGCTTGCGGGCCAGTTCAATATCCGGCTGTGATGTTTGTGGCGTCTTCTTTTTGAAGCAGTGCAACACGTACACGGTATCCTCAAACTTGGCGACGTAAACGACACGAAACGTTCCGGCATCGTCCCAGATTCTTAGCTCCATAACACCCGTTCCGATAGTTGGCATTGGCTTGGCATCATCCGGGGATAACCCGTTCTGAATCTTGTCCAACTGATACCCCACCTCGCGCCTGGCTGTCGGCGTGAAGTCTCGCAAAGCACCAAGGGAGCTACCACAAAATTCAATACATTTCATGGTTTTATTATATAGATTCTTGTATGCTTGCGTTGAATTCAGGCCACCACACGCAAAGCACCGGACTAGCTGGAGCTGTCGAATATCGCTTTGCGGTCATTACTCATGGCCTCTTGTTTGCGTTGCTATACCTTGCGCGGTCACAATCTGAGGTTTTGTGATCAACCGAAACCTGGGGTGTGTTAACGTTCGAAACATGGCACCTTGGGTATACGATCCACAGAGTGGCGGGGTCAAAATTCCGCCACGGATATTCGATGAAAT
>JAYRRD010000136.1:0-10817 GCA_041910275.1 Rhodoferax sp. | reverse complement strand
GATGCACGAAACCGGCACCCACCCCGAGTTCGAATGCTTCGACGTCGGCATCGTGCGCTCGGTCGGCATGTTCCATAAAGCCGGAATGACCAGCCATCCGGGATACAACTTCGTCATGGGCGTAGCCTCGGGCATGCCCGCCGATGTTGATTTGCTGGCCTTGCTGCTGCGCTGGATAGAGCCAAACGCGCTCTGGCAAACCACGTTGATCGGCCGCGCCGAAGTCTGGAACGTACACCAGCGCACCGCCGAACTCGGCGGCATGCTGCGCACCGGGCTGGAAGACACGTTCTACCTGCCCAACGGCACACGCGCCAGCGGCAACGGCGTGCTCATCGAAGCCTTGGCAGGCTGCGCACGCAATGCGGGGCGGGAGGTGGCCAGTGTGGCGGAGGCCAGGGAGATGCTGGGGTTGGCGGCGCTGGCGGTGGCTTGAGTGCCAGATTGGCCGGTAGGCGTTGTGGGACGTGCGGGGGCAGCTAGAAGTTTTATAGTATCGGTATTGGGAACTGGTGATTGGCAGCGCCGAAATGTGTCCTTCAATCTTCACTGCGGCAGGCGGTGGGCATCAAGCTAGGCGGAGAGCCAGAGCAGGTCCAAGCGGTAATTACACCGGGACGGGACGACGGGAGGGTAGGATACATATGCACAGTGACCTCAGCAATGTCAAGCAGGCCGGAAGCGGTAATATTGCCAGTTATATCTTCGACCGAAACCGTGCCAACGTACTTGGACGACGGGGGCGCGCCGCAGGCGCTGAAGCCGGTATACGTGCTAGTGGCGACGATTTCAGACACACATACGCGAGCACTGGTGGCTGCCAACACCACTTCCGATGCCAGCCGCTTCGTTTGAGTGCGATCCTGATAGGCTGGCAAAGCGATTGCAGCCACGATTCCAAGCAAAACAAGGCCACCAAACCCGATTGGCACCCACATGTTCACGCCAGAGGTAATGCCTTTCGCTGTCGGATTGAAATCAGTGCCTTGCTGGGTAGCGTCTGCAACTGCATTCTGAAATGCTCCAGCACGGACTTTGATGTACACAGCTTTCGCCTTGGATTCATCGCCACCCGATTCGGCAAACGCGCGTGCCCATGCGCCTTTGTCTAACCGGCCTTCCTCAATTTCCGCTAGGGCGGCGGCGTAGGCTTCGTTTCCTGGGGGGTGGTTACCGGAAAAGGCTTGCCCTTGGTTGCGACCAAATACCTTTGGTCTCAATTTCTGCGAGGCGGCAATCCGAGCTTTGACCTTTTGGTGATAGAGGGAGTTTGCAACTATGGAGAAACTGATCGTAGCCACAGATAAGACCGAGAGGGCTGAAGATGACCAAGTAGGCGAATCCAATGCTACTCTGACCACCGCTGCAAATAATATCCATGCAAAAAACCAGCCGTACATCTTGCGATACAACGCCCAGAACCCGGTGAAGAAAAACGCTGCCCAGTTCCAACTGGCATGAAGGCCCGGCCCTTGGGTATCAAAGTTCTCAAACTTGCTGAGGTAGTAGCTCTGGTTTCGCTCGCCAATGGCGGCTTCGTAGAAGTTCGTTGCCATTGGTTTGGTATCGGAAAAATCTTTCATGCTCATAATCCCCTCTGATGAATTTTGTAGAGGGATACAAATTCCCCCTGAGTTGTGATTCCATTCATCAATCTATCTCTCTGGGAAGATACGGATTCAGCGTATCCAGTGAAAGTGCGCCAGTCCCGCTTGTTCCAGCGGGTCAAATTCGTGATGATCGGCAGTGACCAGGACGCCCTTGTTGACTTCGGCAAGTGCCAGCGCGCAAGCATCGGCCAGCGATAAACGGCCACGTGACTTGAATCGGGCGGCAGAGAGCAACACCTCATCGCTTAAATCTTGTATCAGGAGCAAATTCCACTGTTCAATGTCGGCCAGCAGTCGGCGCGCTGTCGTTTCGCCATGCATACGCCAATGGTCATAAATCACCTCCAGCGCATTGATGGCTCCCAGCAACACCGTCTCACGCGATGCCAAGACGGCACGAACCCGATCCGCACCAGGTTCGTTCCGTAATGCAGCCAATATGGCGCAAGCATCCAGCACGTAAACGCTCATAACACCTCTGGATTTTGGCCAGGGATGATTGGCCTCTCAAGCGCCTTTTCTTCCTGCTTGCGTGCGATGAATGCATCGACGCTGGACAAGCTGTCGCGATACTTCCCGCACGTGGCATCGAATGCGGCCATGCGCTCCTCAAAAGACAGCTCGCGTTTCGGGACGGGCACGGGAACAAGGACATAGTGCTCGCCTTCCTTCAGCGGGTAATCCTCCAACGGCACTACTACGCCTCCCCGCACCACGGCTTCAACGGCTTGCAACATGATTTACCTCTTTCCCATTGTTCAACCCTACGAACGCAAGTATCGCATTCTGGGCCATATCCGGAATGCAGCTTGAGACAAAATTTCCGGCCCCAGGACGCCTTGCAATCCGGGGTACGCATCGATGCGGGCATCGTCGAAGGCGGCAGCGTCACGCCCTATTACGACCCCATGGTGGCCAAGTTCATCGCCTATGGCACGCACAGGAACGACGCCATCCGCAAGCTGCTGCGCGTACTCGAAGCCGCACCTTTGTTGGGACTGAACACCAATGGCCGCTTCCTGCGTGATCTGCTCGACCATGCCGATTTCCGCGCAGCACGCATGCACACCAGTCTGCTCGACGAATGGGCAACCCAGCCCATCCTGCAACGCCCGCAACCCAGCGATGCAGACTGGTTCCTGGCCGCAGCCCTGCTGGTAAGCCCCCCTGAACAGCGTGCGGCGAGTGTGGCTGGCTTTGACATGCATCTGCGCTGTGGTGACGACACCCGGCGCTTGCACATTGAAACAGGTGAGGACACGCTGCACATTGGCAATCTGGGCAAGGGGCAAGTGCTGCATCCCATCACCATCCATGCCATCGATAACGGTCAACTGCGCTACACCCAAGACGGAATAAGCGGGAAGCGCCATGGCAAACCACGCTGATAGGTCGCGCCGAGGTCTGGCCCGTACACCAGCGCACCGCAGAGCTGGGTGGCATGCTGCGCACCGGGCTGGAAGACACGTTCTACCTGAGCGACGGCACACGCGCCAGCGGCAACGGCGTGCTCATCGAAGCACTGGCCACCTGCGCGCGCAACGCGGGGCGGGAGGTGGCGAACGTGGCGGAGGCGCGGGAGATGCTTGGGTTGGCGGTGGGGTGAGGGGTAATTGGCCGGTAGGCGTCGTGGAACGTGCGGGGACAGCTAGCAAATCAGGAGTGAATCAAGCTGCATTCCAGACCATCACGGCGCCAACATTTCAACCCTACGAGCGCCAGTAGCCAGTATCGCATTCTGGGCAAGAGGTGGCGAGTGTGGATGAGGCCAGGGAGATGCTGGGGCTGGCGGCGCTGGCGGCGGCTTGAGTGCCATATTGGCCGGTAGGCGCCGTAGAACATGCGGGGGCGGCTAGCAAATCAGGAGTATGTCAAGCGCCACGGACTTCAATCGTAGCGCCATTGAAGGCATAGCGGATGTGCGCAGTTTGCGCAGTCTTTCCAGGTTGATGTCGCACACGACAAAATCGTGGTAATGCGTTACTGATGCATCTACAATTTGCCCATGGTCACTTACGACGAGTCCAAACGCCAAGCCAATATCAAAAACCACGGCTTTGACTTTGTTGGCAGTGAAGCTATCTTTGCGGGCTTCACCATCACCCGCGAAGATGTTCGTGACGCTTACGGCGAGTTGCGTCTGCAAACCTTGGGTTTGTGGGCTGGCGTGGTGGTGTTTGTGGTGCATACGGCACGCGGCGATACCGACCACGTCATATCGATCAGAAAGGCAGAAAAGCATGAAGAACGCATCTACTGGAAAAATTACCCCGACTGAAATACGCAATGACCCGGATTGCCCCCGCACCACGGTGTCCGACTGGGAGGGGGCGGTGCTCAAACAAGGTGGCGTGGTGGTGGGCAAAGCCCGTACACGCGGCCCCAATCGTGGCCCTTTGAAAGAGCAGGTGGCAGTGCGGTACAGCCCCGACGTACTGGCAGCCTTTCGTGCCACAGGACGCGGCTGGCAAACGCGCATGAATGATGCGTTACGCGACTGGCTGCGCACACATTCCCCGATTTGAGGGGGAACTAGCGGTGATTCAAGTGCCAGATTGGCCGGTAGGCGGCGTGGGAGCGCTGAATCCTAATCGTCAGGCCAACATGACCGGATCAAAAGCGGAAGAATTTCACCCACTGCACCCCGTCAATCGTGCGAGAACAGCTACTGAATAAGTAGCAATTGCAACCCCGAATGGCATCAGGCGTCGTCGGATGGATGTCCGCCACCCGGCGGTAGTTGGAGATGTAATGAGGGTCGGAACATTCTGGCACGTGGTTAATGTTGGGCAAAACGGATTTGTTGAAAAACCGAGCGCTCCCGATCTCCAGATGGTGGCTGCAAGACAATGCGCCCCTGTGCTGCACTGATCGCTTCCTCACGTTGAACACTTTCTATCAGTCGCTTGATATCCAACTGGGCATCCTGTGCCAAGCGTTCTTTTGTCGCGTGCAGTGCCTTGATGATTTCATCATTCATCGTCATCTCCAAGTAGCTCTTCCGGTGCACAAATAAATGGCAGTGCCAAACCCATAGCGCTTAATTTCGCAGCAATTTTTGCCTGTATGAGCGCGGTTTCATGGTGTTACTTTAACGGATTTGAACAAAAGTGCGTGTCACCGCCCGCGCCAAGACCGAAGGCGTGTCGCTGAACTCCCTGGTTTTGACCTTCATTGCCGAGGGCATGGGGCGACGCAATTCGCATGCTTGAAGCATAAAATCGCCATCCAACCACTGTCAATAGCGCGAGAGTTGCTATTGGCTTCTCAGGCCACGCCATCGAAGCACGCTTGTACGCCAAAGATCCCTACAACGCCTTCGCCCCGCAAACCGGCGCAGTACTGCACTTCCGTCTCCAGGACACCTTGCAATCCAGGGTACGCATCGACGGCATCAAAGCCGTGGCAGCACCACCCACTGGAGCAGAAAAACAAGGACGGCACTCGAACGGTGAAACGTGAAACAGACCGCAGCGACTGCCAAACCGGCCAAACTGAGGATAATTCATGAGGTGGGAGTTGACATCCATCGCTGCTGTGGGCTCAAATCGACGAACCACCAGACATGTGGCAAAGGAGCTAAGAATCATGCGCATCTTGCACGGAGTTGGGATGGCTAGTTTGGCGGCGACAACAGCACTGGCGTTGGCGGCCGAGTCTGCGGAAATATTCGATATGGATTTCTCCCAGTTGAATCAGGTGCAAGTCAGCGTTGCGTCGGCGCGCGTCGACGCCATCGTCGATGCTCCTGGGATCGTTTCGTATTACGCAGCGGCGGATCTGGAAAAACTCGGCCTGCGCAGCTTGCGGGATATGCTGTCGTTCGTGCCGGGCTTTGTGCTGCAAGATACGGCGATCGGTACCACGGCAGTGGCGATCCGCGGTCTATCCGATGGGTTCAACCAGAAAATGTTGCTGCTGCTGGACGATGTGCCTTACTGGATGCCGACGCATTCGGACGCGCCGCTATTGGGAATTCCGCTTGAAGCGATAGACCATATCGAGATCATTCGCGGACCGGCGTCGCTCATGTATGGCACCAACGCCAGCGCCGGATTGGTGCGCGTCGTGACCAAAAAACGCGGAATATCGAAACTGGCACTGAGCGCAGGTTCGCATGGATTGCTCGATAGCGGCGCGTATTGGAGCCAAGATCTCGGCGCCGATCAGTACATCGATCTTGCCGTCGAGCGGCAACGGGATGGCGGTTATAGCGGCCGACACACCAACGCCCCGCCGGTTCCGGCGGGCTTCCCGAATGCGGGGCAGACCGATGGCTCCCTTCATCGCCGCGTGGAGATGGATTCGATGCTGCTGCACTACCATCGCGGCGCTTTTAATCTCGCCGTGCATGGTTTCGAACAAGTCACCGATGGCTTGGCCTTGACTGGCAGCGTGGAGCACGCCGCCAAACTGCGGTACAACGGTCGGCTAGTGCATGCGGATTACAGCTGGAATTTTGATCGCGCCACACTGAAGCTGTATACCGATTGGAATAATTTCCACATCGATCTTCCGGTGAGAAACGGTGTTGCCTACGGTATCGATGGCGGAGCCAAAGTGCTCGATCCAGACGGTCAATATCGCTGGCGGAGCGGCGCAACGCTGAACCTGACGCCTGGTCCTCAGTGGAACGTGTCGATGGGAACGGAATACGAGAAACGCACCAATCAGGACTATGGCACATTGACGCAAACTGGGTTTAATGTCATTTTGCCGGCCAACAAGTCAGACGAGACCTCGCTTTTCGCCCAAGGCGACTATAACGTGGACGCTTGGCGCTTTTTGTTGGGCGCGCGCTATGTCGCCGTTGGAACCAGCGGCGGTCAGCAGCGCTCGCTGACACCCCGGCTGGGGGTTGTCTATAAGCTGGACGATACCCAGTCGCTGAAACTGTTGCATTCCACCGGCTTCAATACGCCCAATGCGGTGCAGTCCTATTTCGATCTTCCTGGCATTGTCCGTGGCGATCCCAATCTGAAAGCGGAAACCGTGGCGACGACCGATTTCGCCTACGCGTATTCTCGTGGCGACCAACTGCTGGTGGTGAATCTCTATTTTTTGGAGGGAAAGAATTTTATCGGCCGACATCCGGTGTCCGCAGGCTTGTTGCAATATTTCAACACGCCGGGCGAAATCAGGCGCTGGGGAGTGGAAGTCGATTACCAGCGGTTTTTCGGCGCAACCCGGGTTTATTTGAATATGGCGTATAACCATCAGGGGAATGAAAATATTCCAGACGATCTGACGGCGTTCTACACGCCAAAACTGACCTTGGCCAGCGGCGGCAGCTATCGATGGGCGCAGAATCACGTTTTCGGCGGAACTTTGCGCTTTGTCGGACACCGCGCCAATGCCGATGCGATCACCATGCTGGACCTGAACTACCAGTACGAGCAAAAGACCTATGAGACCTTCGTGACGCTGCGCAATGCGCTCGATCAAGAGATCATGCAGCCGGATATGCTTAATTTTCGTCCCGGTCAAATGGTCAATGGTGGCGACCGACGCAATGTGCTGGCTGGCGTGAAATTTCGGTTTTAAGCGACATGCGCCTCTCGCCGCCATGACAAAACATCCTAAACACAAATCATCAGGACTTGGCGCGGCAAGGCTGATGGGCGTTTTATTCGCCTTATGTTGCATCAATTTCAGCGCTCAGGCCCTCGCCGAACCGACCGAATACGAGGCGAAGGCCGCCTATGTGATCAATTTTGCGCGTTATGTCAATTGGCCGGCGTCGGATGCGCCGGAACCGAGCGCGCCGATGCACATTTGCGTGTTGGGCAACGACCCCTTGAGCGAGACCCTGGAGCGCGCATTGAACGGTCGCACCAGCAACGGTCGCCCCATGGTCATGCGCCACCTGCGGCAAGTCGGCGAGACCACCGGCTGCCAACTCCTGCTGATCATCCAATCGGCGGAAAGACATCAGGCCCTTTGGCTGCCTTTGCTACAGAGCAAACCCATCTTGACGGTGGGCGAATCGGAACGCTTCATCCGCGATGGCGGCATCATCAATCTGGTAATCGTGAAAGGAACCGTGCGCTTCGAAGTCAATCTCGAAGCTGCCAACCGCGCCGGTCTGAAGATTAGTTCGCGCATGCTGGGCTTGGCCGAGGCGGTGTATGGCAAGCCAGAGGAGAGCGCCAAGTGATGCGTTTTGTCAGCGGCATGCCGCTACGACGCAAACTATTCATCGCCACCTGGCTGGCCAGCGTCTGCGCCTTACTACTGGTCGGCTTGGCGACGATCGGCTATGAATCTCTCACCTTTCGCCAACGGCTGGCGCAGGAGTTGGCGGCCAAGGCCGAACTGTTGAGCCTGAATCTGCATGCGGCCTTGAGCTTCTACGATATCAACGCCGCCACGGAGAACCTGGCGACCCTCAAAACCTGGCCGGAAATCGGCAGCGCCTGCGTCTATCGCGCCGATGGTCGGGTGTTCGCGCGCTATGCGCCGCGCGCAGACTCGACCTGCGACTGGTCGCCGTCCGCAGCTTCGACGCCGATAGCCTTTACGGCAACGCAGCTTTGGTTGACGCATCCGGTGTATAGCGGCAGCGAATTGGTCGGCTACCTGCAGATCGGCAATGACCTGCCTCCGCTGTTCAGTCGGCTAAAGGCCTATGGCACGCTGTTCGGCTTGCTGCTGTTGGCGCTGGGTTTGGTGTCGCTGTTGATGGTCGGCCTGCTCAAACGCCTGGTTTCCGATCCGATACTCGAACTCGCCGCCTTAGCCGATAGCGTCTCGCGCCATGGCGGTTACCGCAAACGCGCCGTTGCCTTGCGCCAGGACGAGATCGGCTTGTTGGCCAAAACTTTCAACCGTATGCTCGATACGGTCGAGCAGCGCGATGCCCAGTTGCGCGCCAGCAAGGATATGTTGCAGGCCGTGATCGACAACACCACGGCGGTCATCTACGTCAAGGACATCGGCGGTCGCTTCATGCTGGTCAATCGCCAATTCGAGACGCTGTTTCACACCACGCGGGAAGCCGCCATCGGTAAAAGCGACTATGACTTGTTCCCGGAAAATCTTGCGCATCAATATATCGCCAACGATCAGCGCGTCGTCGAATCGGCCAAGGCGCTCGAATTCGAAGAAAGCTCCCTTCAAGACGACAGCGAGCATATCTACCTATCGGTCAAGTTCCCGCTGCTGGATCCGGTCGGCGAAGTCAGCGGACTCTGCTGCATCGCTACCGACATCACCGAACGCAAGATCGCCGAGCGCGAGTTACTGCGCCATCGGAATTTTCTGGAGGAGTTGGTCGTCGAGCGCACGGCGGCGCTTTCCGTGGCGCTCAGTCAGGCGGAAGCCGCCAATCGCGCCAAGAGCGTTTTCCTCGCCAACATGAGCCACGAATTGCGCACGCCGATGAATGCGATTCTCGGTTTCTCCGCCCTGATGCAACGCGACCCCGGCATCACGGACTTGCAAAGAGAGAATCTCGCCATCATCAATAAGAGCGGCGAACACCTGCTGACCCTGATCAATGACGTGCTCGACATGTCCAAGATCGAGTCCGGGCGCATGCATCTGGATATTTCCCCGTTTTCTCTGATCGACTTGGCGCACGAATTGACCGGGTTGCTGCGTGTGCGCGCCCAGGAGAAGGGGTTGAGCCTGATCTTGGATATCGCCCCCTCGGCGCCGTGCTACATCTATGGCGACGAACAGAAATTACGTCAAATCCTGATCAATTTACTGAGCAACGCGATCAAGAACACGAGCAGCGGCGGTGTGGCGCTGAGATTGGGCGCGCGACCCGGCGGCGAGACTGTGCGCTTGTTGATCGAAGTCGAGGACAGCGGCGCCGGCATACGCGCCGAAGATCAAGCGCGCATCTTCGAGCCTTTCATACAAAGCGGGCAGCAGGCCACGCAGCAGGGCACCGGGCTAGGCTTGGCCATCAGCCTGGAATTCATCAAGATGATGGGCGGCGGCATTAGCGTCAGCAGCGTACCGGGCCAAGGCTCCCTCTTCAAAGTCGAAATCGATGCGCGCATCGCGGTAGCCAATGACCTGCCCAGCGTAACTCCCATCCACGGCGCCGTGCTGCATTTGGCGCCGGGGCAAGCGCCCTGTCGCGTGTTGGTGATCGAGGATCAATTGGAAAACCAGCGGCTGCTCAGTACGCTATTGCGCGAAGTCGGCTTCGAAGTCGAAGTCGCCGACAACGGAGTCGACGGCGTTGCCGCGTTCCAGCGCTGGAGTCCGGCGTTTATCTGGATGGACAGACGTATGCCCGAACTGGATGGCTTCGAAGCCATGCGCTGCATCCGCACGCTGCCGGGCGGCAAGGAAGTCAAGATCGTCATGGTCTCGGCCTCGGTCTTCAAAGACCAGCGTGACGAAGTGCTCGCCGCCGGCGTCGATGGGTTTATCCGCAAACCGTATCGACCCGAAGAGATTTACGCCTGTATGGCCGAGCATTTGGGTGTACAGTATCTGTACGCAGACGCTGTCGCCGCCCCGGTGGAGATAACGCCCAGCGAATCGGATCTCGATAAACTCAGAGAGTTGCCGCTGGCATTGCGTCAAACCTTGGAGGAGGCGAGTTATCGTTTGGAAATCGATCAAATTGCCGCAGCGATACGCACCATTGCCGAGATCGACGCCTCGCTGGGCCGGACCTTGCGTTATTTTGCCGACAACTACAACTACACGCCGATTCTTGATGCATTGCGAATAAACGACGCGGAACCCTAGCCATGACAGACAAAGGCACCATTCTGATCGTTGACGACACGCTGGCTTCGCTAAAGCTGTTGTCGGACATCTTGATGGCCGAGGGCTATGCGGTGCGGCCCGCCCAGAGCGGGGAGCTCGCCTTGCGTTCGGCGTCGATGAATCCGCCGGCACTCATCTTGCTCGATATCCGCATGCCGGGCATTGATGGATTCGAGACCTGTCGCCGACTGAAAGACAACGCGCAGACCAAGGATGTGCCCGTGATCTTTCTCAGCGCCATGACCGAGATCGACGAAAAAGTGCAAGGCTTCGCCATTGGCGCGGTCGACTTTGTCAGCAAGCCCTTTCAACGCGAGGAATTATTGGCGCGGGGTGCGATTCAAAGTGATGCGCCTTTTCAAGCCAGGTAGCGATAGTTGCTATTCCAATACGCGGCCCACTCACCGTTGGCCCGGCTGGATCTGAGCGAAAGCATGTATTCAGCATTGCTATCCTTCCACCAAGCGCCTG
>JAYRRD010000135.1:0-19589 GCA_041910275.1 Rhodoferax sp. | reverse complement strand
TGGAATAGGTGTGGTTGGCGTATCCGGCGTTGGCTTGGTCGGCGTGCCTGGTGGTGTGCCTGGAATAGGTGTGGTTGGCGTATCCGGCGTTGGCTTGGTCGGTGTGCCCGGCGTGCCTGGAATAGGTGTGGTTGGCGTATCCGGCGTTGGCTTGGTCGGTGTGCCCGGCGTGCCTGGAGTAGGTGTAGTTGGCGTACCCGGCGTTGGTGGCTGAGGCTGCGGTTGTGTGGTGACCTGTTTTTGGGTTACGGTTGTGACTTGTCCCGTGGAAGTGGTCGCCGTGCTGGTGACCAGGTTCACGGCAGTGCCAACGGGTGTCGTGACTTTTACGGGGGTGGGCACAACGGGAGTAACCGCCGGTGTTGTCACAGCGTTAACGACGTTGCTGGCGACGGCAAGCGTAAGAGCAGGGTTGATCTTCGGGTTGATCGCCGAAACGACGGGCGTGGCATTGGTGGCCGGAATGAGCGCGGCGCTGGGTTTGATGCTGTCAACACTGGCGGTTGCACGTATCAGGCTGTCTGTCTTCGAAGCAAATGTTGTTGCAACCACCGCAGGCGTGGCCGTTGCATTGTTATTGACCGGATTGTTGACCGGGGTGGTAGCAGATGTAGATGCGGTGGCCGCCTGGGGTTGAACAGAGGGGATATCCTTGGCGCTTGTCTCTGCACGGGCGGGTGCAGCAGGCGCTTCAGCGGCCACTTTGGCTTCATTGGCAGTGCTGGCGGTGTTTGCAGTGGTGTTGGCTGGTTTTTTGTCTTCCGGCTTGTCGATTTTGGCTTGTACGCCGGGTGAAGGCGTCGCCATGAACAGGTTGGTATTGATGGTCTGCAACTGCGGCATCTGGTTCATGCTGTTGGCAAATCCCATCTGATTCGGGGCGATGTGAATGCTGCCCTTGTCGGTGGTCAAGGTGGTTTCTCCCACATTGACTTTGCTATAGACACCGATTGGCGCAAGCTGCGACATGGGGTCGCCTTTGGTCACCAAAATGATTTCGTGGTCCGTGCCGCGTATGCCGAGGGTGGCAACGGGCGTGTTCACTTTGTAGTTTTGCTTATTGGTTTGCCCGATCAGGCCGGTAATAGCCCGGAACCCACCCTTGAACAAGGAAAAAAAACTTCTCTCCGAACCATCTTGCTCCCCATTGAAGACAAAGGCATTGATCGTGAACGCGGTGTTCGGGCGCACGGCCAGGATGCCGCCATCGCGCATCCGTATCTGCGCCGATGCAGCATTGTCCGAAGTCAGGGTGTCGCCTTCGTTGACCGCATCGCCCTTTTTCAGGGCATGCTCGGAACCTTTGGAGGGGCTGACACGCACGTCACCATTGACAAACTGCACATGCCCGGCCACATCGGCGTGGGTTGCAGTGACTACGCTCGCCAGGCCCACCAGGGTCATGCTCCAGCAGGCCAGGGGGATGTTCAGGGTTTTCATGGTTTGCCTCACACAACTGTTACAACTATTTGAAATCACGGCGGATGCTCAAGGATGCATCCATACGGTTGAAGCTATAGAGCGCAATGTTGGAATTTTTGCTGGTATAGGACAGGAGTGGCTTGAGCATCCAGTCGTTTTGGCGCCAGATCAGACCAAACGCCAGTTCAAGTTGCGTTTCTTCGCGGTTGGCCATGATCAGGTTGTTGATGTTGCCAAAGTGCGCCGACTGCCATCCAAGGCTGGCAAATCCGTCCAGCTTGTCGCCCAGCCGGACCTGGGTACCTGCGCGCAAGCCAACGACATATTTTTTGCCATCCATGCGCCCGCCTTCGGGCAGCCCGGCGGAGATGACGGGAGCGACATCACTCTCCAAAGCGGCATACACGTTGCCAAAGAGCGCCTGCTCATCCCCTTCGGGAACGTGCAACCAGCCAACGCCCAGGAGCTGCAAGTCGGTGTTGCCTTCGATGCGGGCATCGGTTGTAGGGTCGGTTGCCGGATATCCGCTGGCGCGGTTTTGCGTCAGCTGGCCAAAGGCATTGAACTGGTGGCGCGGCGTGAGCGCGTATTGCCATGCGGCACTCAACCCGGTGCTGTCTCGACGCATGCTCTGGGTGTAGTCGGCGTGCCCGGCTGTGAAGGCCAGTTTGTAAATGGAATCTGCGCGGCTATAGCCCAGCCCGGCCTGGGCATCCAGGCTGATGGTGTCGTAGGCTGTGTGGTGCATGTTGCCGTGCTGGCGCAAGTCGGCGTTGGCAAAGAGGCTCCAGGCACCTTTGAGCTGATGGTTGACTTCCAGCCCGGCGTTGACGCCGGTGTAAGCGCCCGAGAGTTTGGCAGCAGGGGTGAGCTGGTTGTCCACCAGCAACCCGACCCAGGGGGAGTTTGGGGCGAAGGTGAAGGTCTGCGTTGCGCTGTTGGCAATATTGTTGTCATGCCCGACGCTTGCTTCCACGTACGCCGCAATCCTGGTCTTGCGGGCACGCTCGCTGCTGGCAATATCGTCGAGGTATCTCTGGATGGTGGCGCGGGCGGCCTGCGGTGGATGCTGCTGCAAGACGGTGGTGAATTCCATTTTGGCGCGCACCAGATCGCCCAGTTGGTAATAGGCCCGCGCCATGTCCAGGCGTGCCCCGGCGAACGACGGATTGACGGCCAGCACACGCTCGAATGCCAGCGTGGCACGGTCAGGCTTGCCACTATCGAGCGCAGCAACGCCCAGCATGTAATCGAACACGACTTCGCCCGCGTGTTTGAATTCCAGCGGCTCCAGAATGCGATACGCCTGCGCGGGCTGGCCGGTCCTGACCAGAATTTCGGCTGTGTCAATCTGCTGCTGGTCAGTGCCCTGTGCCTGCGCCGCCCCCGTGGCCAGCATCAAGCCCGTCAAAACCCACCCGGCACCACATCTGATATTCATTGCCATTGCCCTTTGAACCTTTTGAAGCTGAAGAAGCTGAAAATTTCCCTGCTGCCATTCTATGGCGCGCAAAGGACTTGCAAGGGTGCGATTCGAAGTGATGCGCCTGTTGTAAGGGCAGGCCCCCGTGCCTGCCCTGACCCCAGGGCGGCCACGGGGGACCCCTACATGAATCACATTTGAATCACGCCAGTTTCATATCACCCGTGATATTAAAAACACCAAAGCCGCACTGTAGGAACTCCCCGCAAGCCTCCGTGGCACGTCTTTAGCCTCAATTTAGCCTCAAATCAGGCATGAAATCAGCCTCTAGATCCCGAGGGACAAGCGGGTACAGCTACTAAAAACGTAGTAACAAGAACCTGCACTCAGCACCCAAAAAATCTGCGAATTTCACCCCCCGTGGCTGCCCTGGGGTCAGGGCAGGCACAGGGGCCTGCCCCTACGCGAAACTGTCTGAACAAGGCGCATCACTTCGAATCGCACCCGACTTGCAAAGGATTGGCGAATGTAACCGTTAATAATTGCTGGCACTCACGAGCAGCAGCAGGCGCACGACTCCGAATATGAGCCAATCGAACACGTGCTGCTGCCATGGGCGATTGGCATAGGTCTGGAGGTCCAGGGTCAGGCTTTGGGTTTCGATGGCGGACACCAGACACTGGCGTAACTCTTGTGCGAAGGGTGCATCGTCAACGACGACATTGGCTTCGCGTGCCAGAAGCAGGCTCAAAGGGTCCAGATTGGATGAACCCACCGTCGCCCAGCGTGCATCCACCACCGCCACCTTGGCATGCAGGAAACCACCGGCGTATTCATGAATCTCGACGCCCGCAGCCAGCAAGGCGCCGAATACGGGACGGGTTGCGTGGTCCAGCAGGATATGCTCATGGATGCCGGGGAGCAGCAGCCGTACGCGCACGCCCCGGCGCGTGGCATGGATAAGTGCCCGGCGCAGTTTGCCACCCGGCAGGAAATAGGCATTGGCCAGAATCACCTCGTCGCGCGCATCGGCAATGGCTTTGCGGTAGGCGCGTTCAATGCTGTGGCGGTTGCGCAGGTTATCGCGCAGCACCAGCATGGCATGGATGCCAGAGCGATGTGTTTCCGATGGCCTTGCCGATGGCCGCGCGGGCATGGTGGAGTCTTTCCATGTCTTGTGCGCATCCTTGAAGGCCAAGTGTTCCAGCTGGCGGGTAATCTGCAGCCGCTCCCAAAAACGCACCATGCTGCGCTGCATATCCTGCACCAGCGCTCCGCTGACCTGCACGGCAAAATCAAACCGGGGCGTATCCATCTGGACGCCATCCAGATCGCAATAATCGTCCAGAATGTTGATACCACCACAAAAGGCAATGCGGCTATCGACAACGCACAGTTTGCGGTGCAAACGCCGCCAGCCGACCGGAATCAACCATCCCAAAAGCCCCAGCGGTGCAAAACGGTGCCATTGAACCCCGGATTGGTTAAATTGGCTGATCCAGCCAGCGGGCAAGGGGGGCGTGCCGACGCCATCGACCACGAGATACACCGCAACCCCACGCTGTGCGGCACGCACCAGCGCGGCAGCGACCGCTTCGCCGCTGGAATCGAAGTGGAAGATGTAGGTTTCCAGCCGTACTTCCTGCTGGCTGTGGTCGATGGCGTCCACCAGTGCGGGGAAAAAGTCGCCACCGCCGCGCAACAAGCGCAGGGTGTGGCCGGCAACCAGGGTTTGCAGTGTCACGTAGCGCTCCAGGGCAATCGAAATTCGGCCACGAGCGGCAGGTGGTCGGACATGCGGCTCCAGTTATGCCCGGACGGCACGGCAAGGCCCAGGGGTTCCATGCCACGCGCAAAGATATGGTCCAGCTGCACCAGCGGCAGCCGCGAGGGGAAGGTCGCCAGATTGTGCCCACGCAATGACACCAGGCCCACCGTATCCAGGTTGCTGGACACCAAAGCACTCCAGTCATTGAAGTCGCCGGCCACCAGCAGCGCGGCATGGGGCGGGATTTCCCGCTGGATGAAACGCAGGAGCTGTGCCAGCTGGCGTGCCCGACTGGACTTGATCAGCCCCAGGTGCAACACGACCACGTGCAGCGTTTGCCCATGCACCAGCACCTCGGAATGCAGTAAACCGCGCTGCTCGAAGCGGTGGTCCGACATGTCCTCGTGCTGGTGTGCAAGTACCGGCCAGCGCGACAGCATGGCATTGCCGTGTTCACCGTGGCGGGTGTGGGCATTGGTGCGGTAGATGGCGGTATAGCCTTGCGGCGCCAGAAAATCGGCCTGCGGCTGCTGGGGCCAGTGCGGGAAATACTCGGCTTCGCGCCGGTGAAGCTTGCGCACTTCCTGCAGGCATACGATGTCG
Organism: Rhodoferax sp.; assembly: GCA_041910275.1. GTDB lineage: Bacteria > Pseudomonadota > Gammaproteobacteria > Burkholderiales > Burkholderiaceae_C > Allorhodoferax. The sequence goes on along the minus strand of JAYRRD010000135.1, from coordinate 14,373 downwards.
GCATCAAGTTGCGCGATGGCCTGCGCCTGGTTGTGAATCTCCAGCCGCCGCACGGGGCCAATGCCCTGCACACCCTTGTGGATGTTGTAGGTGGCAACGCGCAAGATGTTCATCAGAATAATGCCAAATAACGCTGTAAGCCCCGTGGAATGAGCGGGAGCAGGTATTAAAGTAATAGTACCCGCAACCGCACATGGAGAAGGATTGCTCTGTCAACCGGCGCGTGCTGCCTCGGGGTTGCGCAGGCGGATGTGCAGCTCGCGCAGCTGCTTTTCGTCTACCAGACTTGGCGCCTGGGTCAGCAGGCACTGGGCACGCTGGGTTTTGGGGAAGGCAATCACGTCGCGGATGGACTCGGCGCCGGTCATCATGGTCACGATGCGGTCCAGGCCAAAAGCCAGGCCGCCGTGGGGTGGCGCGCCGTATTGCAGCGCTTCGAGCAGGAAGCCGAACTTGAGCTGCGCTTCCTCGGGCGTGATTTTGAGCGCGTCAAACACCTTTTGCTGCACATCGGCACGGTGAATCCGCACCGAGCCACCGCCCATTTCCCAGCCGTTGAGCACCATGTCGTAGCCCTTGGATATGCATTTTTCCGGCGCGCTCACCATCCAGTCCTCGTGGCCATCCTTGGGCGCGGTAAAGGGGTGGTGCGTGGCCATGTAGCGCTGGGAAGTGTCGTCCCATTCAAACATGGGAAAGTCCACGACCCACAAGGGGCGCCAACCCGCCGTGAACAGGCCATTTTTCTTGCCAAACTCGCTGTGGCCGATCTTGACGCGCAGGGCGCCCATGGCATCGTTGACGATCTTGGCCTTGTCGGCGCCAAAGAAAATCAGGTCGCCATCCTGCGCCCCGGTGCGTGCAAACACCGCCTCCAGCGCCTTGTCATGGATATTCTTGACAATCGGGCTTTGCAGTCCGTCGCGCTTTTTGGCCAGTTCGTTGACCTTGATGTAGGCCAGCCCCTTGGCGCCGTAGATTTTTACAAAGTCGGTATAGGAATCAATTTCGCTGCGTGGCATGCCACCGTTTTCGCGTGCCGCACCGGGTACGCGCAAGGCCACCACCCGTCCGCCTTGCATATTGGCGGCACCTGAGAAGACCTTGAAATCCACATCGGTCATCACATCGGTCACTTCGGTAAATTCCAGATTCACGCGCAAATCCGGCTTGTCGGAGCCGTAGCGCAGCATGGCGTCCTGGTAGCTCATGGCTGGAAAATCGCCCAGATCGACCCCAATGGTGTTCTGGAACACCGTTTTGATCATTTCCTGGAAGATGGCGCGGATTTCTTCTTCGCCCAGGAACGAGGTTTCAATATCAATCTGCGTGAACTCGGGCTGGCGGTCAGCACGCAGGTCTTCGTCGCGGAAGCACTTGGTGATCTGGTAGTAGCGGTCAAAACCGGCGACCATGAGCAGCTGCTTGAACAGCTGGGGCGATTGCGGCAGCGCGAAAAAATGGCCGTCGTGCACACGGCTGGGCACCAGGTAATCGCGCGCACCTTCGGGCGTGGACTTGGTGAGCATGGGGGTTTCAATGTCCACAAAGCCGTTGGCATCCAGAAACTTGCGCACCTCCATGGAAACGCGGTAGCGCAGCATGAGGTTGTTTTGCATATAGGGACGGCGCAGGTCCAGCACGCGGTGCGTCAGGCGGGTGGTTTCCGACAGGTTGTCGTCATCCAGGTGGAAGGGCGGTGTCACCGAAGGGTTGAGCACCGTCAGTTCCTGGCACAACACCTCGATTTTGCCGCTCTTGAGGTTTTCGTTAACGGTACCTTCGGGGCGCGTGCGCACCAAGCCCTTGATCTGAATACAAAATTCGTTGCGCAAGCCTTCTGCAGCACTGAACATCTCCGGGCGGTCAGGGTCGCACACCACCTGCACATAGCCTTCGCGGTCACGCAGATCGACAAAAATCACCCCCCCGTGGTCGCGCCGGCGATTGACCCAGCCGCACAGGGAAACGGTTTCGCCCAGTTGGGCTTCGGTCACCAGACCGCAATAGTGGGAACGCATGGCCATAGATAACTTTCGATAACTTTCAGGGGGCTGCTTTTCGATCTTTCAATCTTTCAATTGGCAGCCGGGTTGGTGGACGACGGAAAAGGATGTGCGGGTGCCACGGCACCCATGGAAATGACGTAGGTCAGGGCTTCATCGACGCTCATCTTGAGTTCAATGACATCGCTCTTGGGCAGCATGAGAAAAAAACCGCTGGTCGGGTTGGGCGTTGTTGGCACGTATACGCTGACAAAACCGTCGCCAAGATGGGACGCCACTTCGCCACGGGGCGTGCCGGTCTGGAACGCCAGCGTCCAGACTCCGGTGCGCGGATACTGCACCAGCAAGGCGGTGCGAAACGCCTTGCCATTGCTGGAGAAAAGGGTGTCGGATACCTTTTTGACGCTGTTGTAAATGGACTTGATGAAGGGCAGGCTGGCAAACAGCCGATCCCACTGCGCGATCCACCAGCGTCCCGCGACATTGGATACCAGGGCGCCGGTGCCCAGCAGTACCGAGGCCACCAGCACAACGCCCAGGCCGGGAATATGTTGCAAGCGGGCGAAAGCGCTTGCCATACTGGCCGGTGCGATGGCGATCAGCACGGACAGGAGGCTGGCAAACACGGCGTCCAGCAAGCCAATCAGCCACAACAACACCCACAGGGTGATGGCCAGGGGCAGCCAGACCATCAGGCCCGTGAACAGATATTTTTTAAGCGGCACAGGCGGTGTGGGGTCCAAAGTAGGGAATCAGGGGTGCATCAGGCGCCGGATGCAGCAGGTGCAGCGGGTGCGGTGCTAGTAGCGCTCGTGGAAGAGGCTGCGGCAGCAGCAGGCGCTGGCGCTTCCTTGGACGTTGCTGTTTCCGTGGAAGTGGCGGCAGCTGGGGCTGTGTTGCTGTTACCGCCCTTGAAATCCGTGACGTACCAGCCCGAGCCTTTCAGTTGAAAACCCGCAGCGGTCAGTTGTTTGGTAAAGCTTGGCGCCGAGCAGCTGGGGCACGACGAGAGGGGCGCGTCGGACATTTTCTGCAGCACGTCTTTGGCAAACCCGCAGGACTGGCATTTGTAGGCGTAAATGGGCATGGTTTTCTTTTCAGGACTGTGGAAAATAAAGCCCGAAATTATATGCGTCCCGTCAAAAAACCCGTACGTGCACGATCATTTGCGTGACAACCAGCCCCAGGGCAAAGCCGATCACGATATACACCAATCCTTGCAACAGGCTGTTGGTGCGTCTTTGTTCCAACAAAAGCTGCTCCATGGTCTGGGAAGAGTTCGTACCATGGCTGTGGTGGCGCAAATAGGCGTGCAGCAGACGCGGCAACTCCGGCAGCAGCTTGGCGTACTGCGGACCCTGATTCTTGAGCTGGTCCATGAGCATCTGCGGCCCGACACGCCCCAGCATCCACTGCTCCAGAAACGGCTTGGCGGTGGCCCACAGGTCCAGGTCGGGGTCCAGTTCGCGTCCCAGGCCTTCGATATTGAGCATGGTTTTTTGTAGCAGCACCAGCTGGGGCTGGATTTCCAGTTCGAAGCGCCGCGAGGCCTGGAAGAGCCGCATCAACACAAGCCCTAACGAAATCTCCTTGAGCGGGCGGTCAAAGTAGGGCTCGCACACGGCGCGGATCGCCGCTTCGAGTTCGTCCACCCTGGTCGTTGCAGGTACCCACTCGGACTCGACGTGCAGCTCGGCAATGCGCTGGTAATCGCGGCGGAAAAATGCGGCAAAGTTTTGCGCCAGGTATTCCTTGTCGGATTCGGTCAGCGTGCCCACGATGCCAAAATCCAGCGAGATGTAGCGCCCGAAAGTCTCCGGCGCGATGCTGACCTGGATATTGCCAGGGTGCATGTCGGCGTGGAAAAAACCGTCCCGGAAAACCTGGTTGAAGAAAATGGTGACGCCATCGCGCGCCAGCTTCGGAATATCGACCCCGGCTGCGCGCAGCCGCTCGACCTGGCTGATGGGCACGCCGTGCATGCGCTCCATCACCAGCACATTGGTCGTGCAGTAGTCCCACAGCATCTCCGGGATCAGCACCAGTTGCAGCGACTCCATGTTGCGCCGCAACTGTGCCGCGCTGGAGGCCTCGCGGATCAGGTCCAGCTCGTCGTGCAGGTATTTGTCAAACTCCGCCACCACCTCCAGGGGCCGCAGGCGCTTGCCCTCGGCTGACAGCCGCTCCACCCACTGCGCCATCATGCGCATGAGGCTCAGGTCTTTTTCAATGGCCAGCAGCATGCCGGGGCGTAGCACCTTGACGGCAACTTCCCGATCACGGCCATTGCGGTCCCGCAGCACGGCAAAATGCACTTGCGCTATCGACGCACTGGCGATGGGTTGTTGTTCAAAGGAGACAAAAATCTCGTGCAAGGGTTTGCGCAATTCACGCTCGACGATGCCAATGGCCACATCGGAGGCAAAGGGCGGCACGTGGTCTTGCAGCTTGGCCAGTTCATCGGAAATGTCCACGGGCAGGAGGTCGCGCCGGGTCGATAACACCTGGCCAAATTTGACGAAGATGGGTCCGAGCTGCTCCAGCGCTTCCCGCAGCCGCTGCCCGCGCGGCGCCGTCAAGGTCCGCCCAAAAGTCAAGACCCGTGCCAGACGTATCAACCACGGATTCTGAAAGCTGTTGAGCACCAGCTCATCGAGTCCGTAGCGTATGACCACCCAGACGATAAAAACCCCACGGATCAGGCGTCTCATGCAGCAGGCCCGTTGGTGGCGGTGGTGGCGTTATCGGGCCTGCGCGTACCCACGAACTGCTGCACGCCTTGCATCAGCGTAGCAAGTGCCTGCGTGAGCGCGTGGGCCGGTGCATCGCCCAGGATACGCGACAAGTCCTCCTCCACGTCCCAGCGCACATGGTCGGCCAGCCAGGCCACTTCGGCTGCCAGCTGCACATCGCCTTCGATGTGTACCGCAGGCTTGCTGCCTTGCATCAATTGCTGGACGATTGCCAGGGGCGAATCTTCGGTAATCATCAGGGACAAATCGGTCGTTGCGCCCGGCGCGAGATCCAATAGCCCTGCCGGAGTCACTTTCAAAGTGAAAGCCAGGGGGCGCCATTGCATACGAATCACCCGGCCCTTTTGGCGGATCAGGCGTTCGGTGGCCTGCGGTTCTTGCATCAACACATGGTTGAGCAACAAAACCAGGCGGCGCTGCGTTTCATCGACGATCCACGCCGGTGGGGTGGTGGGAAAACCAAGGTTCTGGAGAATACCCTCCAGGACGGAAAAAGGGGACTGAGGGGACTGTGTTGTCATAGCCCGCATTATTCCCTGATTCCCCGGCTATCCAGGGGACTGTTGCACAATGGGAACACTTATGTATATCCAGAATTGCCATTACGAGATTTTGGGCTACGCCGCGCACGGCGTATGCTGATTGGCCTGTAACGCCCGTCAGACGTGCGGGGACCACTATCAAAATTATATGTCGGACGTAACCTCAGATGCAGTGGCAAAGCGCGCTCTATGCGCTTTGACGATCTCGTCGGCCTCGGCCATTGCGGCACGGGTTTCGGCGTTTGGTATTGCAATGGGGAAGGGCATTTTTTTATCCGCAACCACACGCATCAGGAACTCGCGCACCGCATCGGGCACGGTCAAGCCCATTGCAGCCAGCGTTTCGGTTGCTTGTGCTTTAACTTGTTCATCCACACGAACATGAACCATGGTTGTCGTTGTCATAAAGGACTCTGAAATGACTCTGGAATCGGGATGCGCAGTATCTCGCAAAGTGGTGCAGACGGCAAATCCTGGCTCGCAAAACCTTTACGAAACCCTTATGGAATCTTCATCGCCTGAATGTCGGCCTTCACGCCCAGCCCAAGTGTTTTCACAAACGATACGTGGTGCGCGCGCGTACCCACCTTATCGTCATGGACCGCAAAGCCGATGTTGTACACACCACCTTCCGCAAGCGCCTTTCCACCAGAGCTACCAGGGCTGCCATGGCTGGTGGGCCGTAGTGGGCGCGCAATGACGACCGTCCATACGCCATCGGACCATGAGCCCTGTGCAAGGGTTGTGGCGTTCCTGGTGGCTTTGGGGCTGATGACGCGGTCCGGGAGCATGTCACCGGCTTGCCAACCCAGACGCAGATCGAACGGGACGGCGTTTTGTCCGCGAACCAGCGCAAGGCTGCTGTTTTGCACGGCGCCATCGTCACGGACGGAGCGAAAGCCCGTTGCCTTTTGATTCCACATGAACCGGGGCAACTGGTTCTTGCCGATATTGCTATCGGAGTTGGAATTTCCCTTTTTGGTTTTGGTATGGATGTATCCCCAATCCAGCACATAGCCATCGTCCACTGCCACCACATCGGGACTGCTGTGCGCGCGCCATTGGATCAGTTCCAGGAACTTGCCGTCGGCTTTGAGTCTGGCAATTTCCCTGGCGGTTTTTTGAGATTTCCAGTCGGATGGGTCGTTACGGCTGTCGGGCAGGTATTTGCGTATGGCGTCCTGGGCTACGGGTGGCAGCCCGGTGTTGATTGCACCCTCCCTGGACGGGAACTGCGGTGGCATATCGCGCATTCCGTCGTGGCAGGTCAACCAGCAGCCCTGCTTGGCAAAGTCGGCCACCTTGCCGTCGTCGAGCATGATGGAGATGCGGTCTTCCACCAAAGGCTGCGCCTGGCCATCGCGTACTTCCTGGTCCAGCCTGGAAAAACCCCAGGGTTTCCATGCCTTGCCGTCAAAGCGCAGATAACGGTGCGCAGGGCCGGGTTTGGGACCATTGGTTTTCCACTGGAAGCGCAAATACACGTTGCGGGCATCGAAGGCCGCTTGCACGCCCAGGTCGATGAAGCCGGTTTTCCCCGCGATGGGATACGGCTCCAATCGGCCTCCTTTGCTGTTGACGATGCCGATTTCCTTTTCCGCATCTTCCTCGTCGTGGCAAAAGGCGCAGGACTCGCCACGCTTGACATCATGGTGGGCCGCTCGGTGCACCGTGCTGCGCACCCATTCATAGGACGATTGCCCAGGAGAGAACAAGACCACATTGCCCGGCGCAATGCTACTCCAGTCGATGCGGGGCAATTCCGCCGCCAAGGCCAGCGGGCTTGCGCACATGGCTAGGAGTAAACAGCTGCTATGCAGGATCGTCATAAAAACTCAGAACTTCTTGATGTAACTGAGCGACACCAGGTTGACTGCATACTCACCCACTTGCTGGTTGGACGGCATGAGCGAGGCAGGCGTGTTGCCGTACTGGTAGCCGTTGTAGAAATAGTCGCTGGCGTTGAGCCGCTGGTAGACATAGCCCAGCGCCAGGCTGGCGTTCTTCTCGACGTGATAGGTGCCCGTGAGCTTGAACTGGAACACCTCGCTGCGGATGAGCGGCAGGTCGCCGCAGGTCAGGAAAGCGGTGCTGGCGCAGGTCACCCCGGTGGCGGTGGCCGCGTTGTAGTTGAGCAGCGTGCTGTAGCCGGTTTCGCTCAAGGAATAGCTGATGTCGCCTGCCACGTCAAGCTTGCCCCGCAAGAGGCCATTGTGCTTGACGCCCAGCCCGACGGTGATGTCGTCGTCCTTGAGCTTGTTGGTCCAGGTGGCGTAGACTGGTACGCCTATGGCGGTGGCCGTGGCAGCGACCGCTGGCGTGGTGAGTTGCAGATTTGTCATGTCCCGCTGGCGGTGTTGCTGCGTGACATAAGAGGTCACAGAACCTTTGGAACTGTAGGCGTAGCTTGCGTCCAGATTCAGGCTCCAGGTGTTGCCGTTCTTCACGCCATAGGTCACGTCGTACACATCGTCGGTATAGCGCCCACCCAGGCCCAGGGACAGCATGTCGTTGACTTGCCAGTTGCCGCTGGCCTTGGCGATCTGCTGCGTCTTGGAGTCGGCAAAGTAGGCGGCAAAACCCAGGAAGTCACCGGCGTTCAAACCCTTGCCACCCGCTTTGGTGCTGTTGAAAGCCGCTACCGCCGTGGGGTCCAGGTTGGCTATGCGCTTGCTGTAGGCGTAGCCCAGGTTCAGGTTGACGGCATCGCTGGCCTTGATCCGGTACGTGGTGTCCAGTTTATTCTCTCGGCTGTTGTCGGCCACCACGCAATTGGTTCCTTCCGGGTAGGTGGGGGGTAAAACGGCGTAATTGCGACACCAGCGGTCAATTTCCTCGTGGTCCAGCTCCACCCGCAGCTGATGGCCAGGTTTCACCCGGTAGTCAGCCGCCAGTTCCAGGCGGTTTTTCTTGTTGCTCAAGGGGGTATTCGGGTATACCGGATTGGTGTCCCGGATCGAATAGAAGTTGTAGATATTCGATTCGGTCTGGTTGTCGCGCAAGTCATAGCGCCATGTGGCGGACAGCACCAGGTTCTTGCTGGTTCTGTCCGTCAGCTTCAGGTCGGCGTGGGTGGTAACGACCAGGCCATCCAGCGAAGCCTTGGGCAGGGCCGCACCCATCATGCCGGTTTCGGGCGTCACGAAAGCGCTGTTCTGGGTATTGCGTCCGTGGGAGAGGGTGCCGGTCAATTTTGTCCGGGGACTAAGCGTATAACCACCGCTGAGGTTGAGCTGGTGAAACTCGTTGCTGGGCATCGTGGTCATGGTTTGCGTTTTGTTGGCGCCCGCAAAGGTGTCGATGCTTACGCGGTCGAAACCCTCGTAGCTCCAATTCCGTGCCACGGCTCACGGCCTGACCGCAATTGCCCAATTCCCCTCCGTGGAGGGGTGCCCCGGCAGGGCAGGGGTGGGGTGGTTTCTTCCGCTGCAACCACCCCGTCAGGCTTCGCCTGCCACCCCTCCACGGAGGGGAATGGTTAGCGCCCGCGTAAAAAGAGCGTATCGAGTTCCCGCAGGCTGATCTGGCGCCAGGTGGGGCGGCCGTGGTTGCATTGGTCGCTGCGCTCGGTGGCTTCCATCTGGCGCAGCAGGGCTTGCATTTCATCCTGGCTCAGGCGGCGGTTGGCGCGCACGGCGCCGTGGCAGGCCATGCTGGCGAGCACGGCGTTGTGCGCTTGGGTGAGGGTGTTGCTGGTGGCGTGCTGGGCCAGTTCGGCGAGCACACTGCGCGCCAGCTCCACGGCATCCCCTTGCGCCAGTGCGCTGGGCACGGCGCGCACGGCCAGGGTTTTGGCGGAAAAAGGTGTGATTTCCAGCCCCAGCGTGTGCAGTGTGTCAGCGTGGGCTTCGGCGCTGGCCAGCTCGGTCGGGGTTGCGGCAAAGGTGGCTGGAATGAGCAGGGTCTGGCTGCCCAGGCGTGGCGGCGTGCCGTTGCTACCCTGCTGCGCCAGCTGGTTTTTCAGCCGCTCGTAGAGGATGCGCTCGTGCGCGGCGTGCATGTCCACCAGCACCAGCCCCTGCGCATTCTCAGCCAGGATGTAGATGCCATGCAACTGCGCCAGGGCACGGCCCAGCGGCCATTCCTGTGCAGGAGCTGCGGGTTGTACAGCTTGCGTAGGCTGTATGGGCTGTATGGGCGGCGTGGCCCGTACGGGTTGTGCAGGTGCGGTGTCCTCATCGTTGGGGCCTGGTCCTGGGCTTGCTGGCCGAGGCGTTGGCTGCCAGAGTGCGCCCAGGTCGTTGACGCGGTGCGGGCCTGGTCCGACATGTTCGGTATTTCCGGCACGTTCGGAAATTGCTTTGAAATTTATAGCTGTTTGCGCTTGGTACATGGGCGCTACAGGCTTTTTTTCTATTGGTACTGCGTCCGCTTTGTCTTCCCTGTCCGCATTGGCTGCTGCGCGTGGCAAGGCCAGGGCATCTTCCAGGGCGTAGCGCACACCCTGGTGCACTGCACGGCCATCGCGAAAGCGCACTTCGATCTTGGTCGGGTGGACGTTGACATCGACTTGTCCGGGGTCTATGGCCAAATACAAGGCATAGACCGGCTGGCGCTGGCCGTGCAGCACGTCTTCAAAGGCACTGCGTACGGCGTGCGTGAGTACCTTGTCGCGCACAAAACGGCCATTGACGTAGAAAAACTGCACGTCGGCACGTGCCCGTGCGGCCTCGGGCGTGCCGATGCGGCCCCATACACGCAAGCCGTGCAAGCCGTTCGCATCCGCTGGTTGCCAGTCCACGGCCAGCGACCGGGCCATGAAATCGGTGCCCAGAACCGCGCCCAGCCGCTGGTCCTGCGCATCCACCGCATGCATCGCATCCGCCGCACCTGTCACGCAGCGGCGCCATTGTTCGACCAGTTTGCCTTCGTGCCAGATGGCAAAGCCGACATCCGGGCGGGCGAGTGCGTGGCGGCGCACGGATTCGATGCAGTGTCCCAGCTCGGTGGCATCGGTCTTGAGGAATTTGCGCCGCGCCGGGGTGCTGTAAAACAGTTCCCGGACCTCGACCGTCGTGCCAAACCCGCGCGCCACGGGTTTGAGTTCGCCGGTGTGGCCGTCGAGCAAATAGGCATCATTTTGGCCGCTGGCCCTTGACAGGATAGCGCAAGCAGCTATTGAATTGATAGCCGCCAATGCCTCGCCCCGAAAACCCATGGTTGCGACCGACTCCAGGTCGCTCAGATTGCCAATCTTGCTGGTGGCATGGCGTTTGAAGGCGATGGGCAATTCTTCCGGCAGGATGCCGATGCCATCGTCCTCGACGGCAATCAGGCGCACACCGCCCGCTTGCAATCGCACCGTGATCTGGGTGGCACCAGCATCAAGCGCGTTGTCCACCAGCTCGCGCACCACCGAGGCGGGGCGCTCCACCACCTCGCCCGCTGCGATCTGGCTGATGAGCGCACTGGAGAGCTCACGAATCGGGCGCCGCTGCGCAGCAACGGGGGAGGAGGGCAGGGGAGTGTTCACCGGGCGATGCAGTTGCGTGTTCAGTTGCGTGGTTCGCCCGGCGCTTGCTCGTAGAGCCGGGTCACGCGGTCAGACGCTTCCAGAATGGAGTCAGCCGATTCGGCCACCAGCAAGGCATAGCTGCTGGCGCCTTCGAGGGACAGGGACGTCTGCAACCATTCCCACTGCCGCGCTATCTCGGAGAGCTCGCTCTGGACGGCAGGAGGGTTGTCCTTGCGCGCGGTCAAGCGGGACAGCCCGGCAGAAAAATCGTTGATGGCGGATTCGAGCCGCGTGCGCGCAGCAGAGGACTCCACGCCCCAACTGAGTAAAAAATACTGGCTGGCAATGCGTTGGGACAGCATGCGTTGGCGCCCGGCGATGTTGACGACACGGCTGCTGGGCGAGGGGCTTTGGTCCTCGATCACACCGGTAAGGTCTTCCGCAGCCACCAGCGCCAACTCGGCCTGGCGCACAAGGCGCACGGCAGCCTCCCGTGACGCCGGAGCGCGCATGGCACGCTGCAACGCCGTCCACTCGGCGCCCAGGCGTTGGTAGGCCTGCGAGGCCTCGGTGGACCGGGACGCCACCACCACCGGCTTGAGCGCCTTCAGATTGGCTTCGAAGCGGCTTTTGGCTGCGTTCAGCGCCGTTGGCGTTTGCGTGGGCAGGATGCCCAGCCCTTGCTGGCAATACAGCTTGGCAATGCGTTGCGTGAGCATGCGCTGCTCGCCCGCCCGGTTGACAGCGCTGGGCTGTGCAGGACTACTCTGGGCGAAGCCGTTGCTGGCCAGCAGGACGAAGGCGATATGCAGGATTAACTTACGGATGCTATTCATGGTGTTCATGTCGTTCGTACATACTTTCTCAAAAAACCGGCAGTCCCATGGATTGCAAGGCTCTGTTCAACTGCCCGCTGGCTTGCTCCATCAATTCCACGGCTGCCTTATGCCGATTGGCATTGGCATCCGCGCTGGCGAGCGTCTTGAGCCGCTGGCCTTCGGTCACAAAGCCATTGACCAGTGTGCGCTTTTGTCCCTCGGCCCGGCCTTCGGCCACCATCATCTCCACGAGCGTGAGGTTGCTGTCAAAGCGCCTTTGCTCGTAGGCATATTCATCTGCCGGGGTTTCAAAGGTCAGCGATAAGACGACCTCCTGCCCGGCGCGCAGTTTGGCAATTTCTTCCACCGTCAACTTGTAGGCTGCGGCCATCTTCTTGTTGGCCTCGCTCAGGCGGCCCCCATCGGACAATTGTTTGGCCTCGGCCAGCAGCACATCCAGGCGCGCCAGCAGCTGGCGTGCAGCGGCGCCTTGCTTTGGGTCGCGCGTCATATCCACCAGGGATGCGCGGTACGTCGCCACCTGCTGTGCCTTGTCGGCCAGACTCTTTTGCAAGGCCGCTTCCGACAGGCCACTGCCACCACTGCCACTGCCATCGGGAGACATCTTTCTGGAAGCCGCTGACGTTGCCTTCAAGGCCTCATCGAGCAAGCGGGCTGCTTCGTCCCACTGCGCGTTGTTCATGGCCTCGCGCGCCTGCCCCAGCAACCTGCGGCTGTTGTTCGTAAGGGCCGCCGATTCCGCCGCATTGGCAGTCGGTGCGTTCAACAAGGTTTCGATCAGGCGGTATTTTTGCTCCACCAGCTTGTGCTTGTCTGCATTACCTGTATTACCGGCATTACCGGCACCCGAATCCTGTCCCCAACAAGGGGCGAACAGGTTCACCCATATCACCAATGGCAAAACAGCAGCAGCGGATAATTTCATGCCCATTCCCTCCCGGCTTTACACACGACAAACACGCCAAAAACGCGCCACAAACGCGCGGACGTGGATCATAACGAGTTGGGCCGGGTCGGATGAGCGCAAAAGACCGGGCGTTTTTGTCCCAGCCGGGACAATAGCCGACTTGGGGGGCCGCAAACCCTCCTACAATTAAAAAAGAACGACCGTTCTTTTTTAATATTTTTCCAACCCCTGCGATGAGGATCCCACATGAGTGTTCAATACCAAGTCCATGGTGATGTCGCCGTCATCACGCTGAACAACCCGCCGGTCAACGGCTTAGGGCTTGCGACCCGCCAAGGCGTTGCCGACGGCCTGGCCCAAGCCAATGCCGACGCCTCCGTGCGCGCCATCATCATCACCGGCGCGGGCAAGGCGTTCTCGGGTGGTGCCGACATCCGTGAATTTGGTACCGATCTGGTCATGCGCGAGCCCAATCTGCCCAGCGTGATCGGCGTGCTGGAGCACTCGCCCAAACCCGTGATCGCCGCCATCCACAGCGTCGCCATGGGTGGCGGGCTGGAACTGGCGCTGGGTTGCCATTACCGCATTGCCTCCCCCGGTGCGAGCATTGCCTTGCCCGAGGTCAAACTCGGCCTGCTGCCCGGCGCGGGCGGCACGCAGCGCCTGCCACGCCTCCTGGGCGTCGAGGCCGCGCTGAATATGGTCGTCAGCGGCGAAGCCATCCCCAGCGAAAAGCTCGCCATGCTGCCAGGGCAGAAACTCTTTGACAAGATCGCCACCTCCGCTGAAACCCTGGCCGAAGAGGCCCTGGCCTTTGCGCGCTCGGTCGCCGACGTGCGCCCCTTGCCGCTGGCGCGCGATCTGCCGTGTAAGCACCCTCAGGGTGACGGCTACTTCCAGTTTGCGCGCAACATGGTCAAGGCCATGTCGAAAAACTACCCCGCACCGCTCAAATGCGTCGATGCCGTCGCCGCCGCCACCAAAGGCAAATTTGCCGACGGCCTGGCCGTGGAGCGCGAAACCTTTGCCAACCTGATGCTCACACCAGAAAGCCGCGCGTTGCAGCACATCTTCCTGGCCGAACGCGCCACGTCAAAAATCCCGGACGTCCCCGCCGATACAGCGCAACGCACTATCAAATCGGTAGCCGTCATCGGTGCGGGCACCATGGGCGGCGGCATTGCCATGAACTTCCTGAACGCCGGTATTCCGGTCAAGATGCTGGAAATGAAGCAGGAGGCGCTGGATCGCGGCATCGCCACCATCCGCAAGAACTACGAATCGCAGCTCAAAAAGGGCAAGCTCAAACAGGACAAATACGACCAGCGCATGGCCTTGCTCTCCACCACCCTGAGCTACGACGAACTCATTGACGCCGATCTGGTCATCGAAGCCGTGTTCGAGGACATCGGCGTCAAGGAAGCCGTTTTCAAGGAGCTGGATCGCGTCATGAAGCCCGGTGCGATTCTGGCCTCCAACACCTCGACCCTGGACCTGAACCGCATAGCCGCCTTCACCCAGCGCCCCGAAGACGTGGTGGGACTGCACTTCTTCAGCCCGGCCAATGTCATGAAGCTGCTTGAAGTCGTGCGCGGCGCAAAAACGTCCAAGGAGGTGCTGGCCACCGTCATGACCTTGGCCAAAAAGATCAAGAAAACCGCCGTGGTCTCGGGCGTGTGCGACGGCTTTATCGGCAACCGCATGATCGAGCACTATGGCCGCCAGGCAGGCTTTTTGCTCGACGAAGGCTGCACACCCGAGCAGGTGGACAAGGCACTGGAGAAATTCGGCTTTGCCATGGGACCGTTCCGCATGGGCGATCTGGCGGGCAACGACATCGGCTGGGCCATCCGCAAACGCCGCTACCAGGA
>JAYRRD010000134.1:0-36865 GCA_041910275.1 Rhodoferax sp. | reverse complement strand
TTATGTGAAGAACATGATTACCGGCGCTGCGCAAATGGACGGCGCCGTTCTGGTGGTGTCTGCTGCCGACGGCCCCATGCCCCAGACCCGCGAACACATTCTGCTGGCACGCCAGGTGGGTGTGCCCTACATCATCGTCTACATGAACAAGTGCGACATGGTGGACGACGCAGAATTGCTTGAGCTGGTGGAAATGGAAGTGCGCGAGCTTCTGGACAAATACGAATTCCCCGGCGATGCCACCCCCATCATTCACGGCTCTGCCAAGCTGGCGATGGAAGGCGACAAGGGCGAACTCGGCGAAGGCTCGATCATGAAACTGGCCGATGCACTGGACTCCTACATCCCCATGCCGAAACGTGCGGTGGATGGCGCATTCCTGATGCCCGTGGAAGACGTGTTCTCCATCTCGGGCCGTGGTACGGTGGTGACCGGGCGTGTGGAACGCGGCGTCATCAAGGTCGGCGAAGAAATCGAGATCGTCGGTATTGCCGACACCCAGAAGACCGTCTGCACGGGCGTGGAAATGTTCCGCAAACTGCTGGACCAAGGTCAAGCGGGCGACAACGTGGGTATCCTGTTGCGTGGTACCAAGCGCGAAGACGTGCAGCGCGGCCAAGTGCTGTGCAAGCCGGGCTCAATCAAGCCCCATACGCATTTCACGGGTGAGATCTACGTGTTGAGCAAGGACGAAGGTGGCCGTCATACGCCGTTCTTCAACAACTACCGTCCGCAGTTCTACTTCCGCACCACAGACGTGACCGGTGCCATCGAGTTGCCAACGGACAAGGAAATGGTGATGCCGGGCGACAACGTGACGATCACGGTCAAATTGATCAGTCCAATTGCCATGGAAGAGGGATTGCGTTTCGCCATTCGCGAAGGTGGCCGCACCGTTGGCGCGGGTGTGGTGAGCAAGATCATTGCGTGATACGTAGCAGAAAAGTGATAACAGACGTGGTGGATGTGGGCGTTAAAATCGCCTCACAACCCATCACAGATTGGGGACAGTTCTAGGGGTATAGCTCAATTGGCAGAGCGTCGGTCTCCAAAACCGAAGGTTGTAGGTTCGATTCCTACTGCCCCTGCCATCCATCCGTTATCTTTGCAATTACCGTGCGACCGGTGGCTTTTGTGCTTGCGCGTTCACCACAACGTGGTGTGTTCGTGGCTCGCGCATACCGGAGCTGGGTCGATCCAACAACTTAAGTTTTAACAACATGGCCACAACGCAAGTCGAAACCGTCAACACGGGAGCAGATAGAGCCAAGCAGGTCGCTGCGTCCGCCCTGGTGGTAGTGGCACTGTTGGCATACTACCTGCTGGATAAACAGGGACCGGTCATCCAGTGGCTGGCCCTGGTTGTGGGGCTGGTTGTTGCCGCCGGGATATTCTTTCTCACAGAGTCTGGTCGCAAACTGATTGCTTTTGGACGGGATTCCTGGCGTGAAGTCAAAAAAGTCGTCTGGCCCACACGCAAGGAAGCAATCCAGGTTACGGCCTACGTTTTTGGTTTTGTATTGCTGATGGCCTTGTTTTTGTGGGCTACTGACAAGACGCTTGAGTGGCTTTTGTATGATTTGATTCTGGGGTGGAAAAAGTGATGACCGATACTGAACAGCCCCCAATTGCCGAGTCCTCGCCTCCCCCTGCGAGAAATCCCGATTTGCGTTGGTACGTGGTACACGCCTATTCCGGCATGGAAAAAGCAGTCGAGCGCAATATCCAGGAGCGCATTGTCCGTGCGGGCATGCAACACAAGTTTGGTCGTATTCTTGTTCCAATTGAAGAAGTGGTGGAAGTCAAGAACGGCCAGAAGAAAACCACTGAACGCAAATTCTTCCCCGGCTATGTACTGGTGGAAATGGTCATGGATGATGACAGTTGGCATCTGGTCAAACACACCAACAAGGTCACCGGATTCGTAGGTGGTGCCAGGAATCGCCCTGCACCCATTTCCGAATCCGAGGTTATGAAAATTGTCAACCAGATGCAAGAGGGCACGGACAAGCCACGTCACAAGGTTGAGTTTGTGGTGGGTGAGTTGGTGCGTGTCAAGGAAGGGCCTTTCACGGATTTCAATGGATCTGTGGAAGACGTGAATTACGAAAAGAGCAAGGTGCGGGTTTCGGTCACCATTTTTGGCAGAGCCACGCCTGTCGAACTTGAGTTTTCACAAATCGAAAAAACCTGAAATTCGTTCACAAAACCGGTTGATTTTGCGCTTTTCGACTCGGCGCAAAGGTTTGTTATTCAGAGTCGTTAACGTCGGGGAGCCAAGGTGCGCAAAGGCGTAGCCAAAGCGTAATTACCCGCAAGGAGAAATCATGGCGAAAAAAATCGTCGGTTTTGTCAAGCTGCAAGTGCCAGCCGGCAAAGCCAACCCGTCCCCCCCCATCGGTCCGGCACTCGGTCAGCGTGGCCTCAATATCATGGAATTCTGCAAGGCATTCAATGCCCAGACCCAAGGTATGGAACCAGGTTTGCCGTTGCCCGTGGTGATCACTGCGTATGCTGACAAGAGTTTTACCTTTATCATCAAAACTCCCCCGGCGACCGTTCTGATCAAGAAAGCCATCAAACTGGACAAGGGTTCTGCGCGAGCCCACGTGGACAAGGTTGGCAAAATCACACGCGCACAACTCGAAGAAATTGCAAAAACCAAGATGAAAGACATGACAGCTGCCAATCTGGATGCGGCAGTCCGTACCATCGCTGGGTCTGCACGCTCCATGGGCGTCAATGTGGAGGGCGTATAAATGTCCAAAATCACAAAAAAACAAAAAACGCAAGTTGGCAAAGTGGATAACAGCAAACTTTATCCACTGGGCGATGCACTCGAATTGGTCAAAAGCTTTGCCACAGCCAAGTTCGATGAATCCATTGACGTGGCCGTTCAGCTCGGGGTAGACGCCAAGAAGTCGGACCAGGTGGTGCGTGGTGCCGTTGTGCTTCCCAATGGCACGGGCAAGACCAAACGGGTAGCGGTCTTCGCCCAGGGCGCCAAGGCCGACGAAGCCAGAGCGGCTGGGGCGGACATTGTTGGCATGGACGATCTGGCCGCAAGGGTCAAATCCGGCGATATTCCGTTTGATGTGGTAATCGCTGCGCCTGATGCCATGCGCGTCGTCGGAACACTCGGACAAATTCTCGGCCCCCGGGGTTTGATGCCGAATCCGAAGGTCGGCACGGTAACCCCGGATGTTGCCACTGCGGTAAAGAATGCAAAAGCGGGTCAGGTGCAGTTTCGTATCGACAAGGCAGGAATTGTCCACAGCACCATTGGCCGTCGCTCCTTCGAGTCGGCTCGCTTGCAAGGTAATCTGGCCGCACTGGTTGAGGCCTTGGTCAAGGCCAAACCTGCATCCAGCAAAGGTTTGTATTTACGCAAAGTTGCCGTTTCCTCAACCATGGGTGTGGGTGTCCGCGTGGACCTCCAGACCATCTCCTCTTAGAGAAATCAGAGAAACGGAACAGGAATTCGGAGATCCGCCCTGGCGGAATTTCCGATACGTGGTGGGTTGTCACAATCTACAAGTTGTGACAGGTCATCCAGGACCGTTGGCGTGTTCTGTACGCATCCGCATGCAGGACACTTAATACAAGGTTCACAAGTTCGCTTGGGACTGGCCAACGCAGATGGCGATTCCGCTGCAAACGGAACTTTTTCCCGAACAGTTGGTCGCTGCAATGTGAAGCCGCCCTTGGTGAGCAGCCAAAGGCGGCAATTTAAAGGAGTAGACCTTGAGTCTCAATCGCAGTGAGAAAGAAGCGGTCATCAATGACGTGGCCGGCCTCGCAGCTAAAGCTCAAACGCTCGTGATCGCGGAGTACCGAGGCATCACGGTTGCCGACATGACCAAGTTGCGCGTTTCTGCACGCAGCAGCGGCGTGAGCCTGAGTGTGTTGAAAAACACCCTGGCCCGTCGCGCTGTGAAAGGCAGCGCGTTTGAGGTTGTTGCCAACCAGATGACCGGCCCTCTGATCTATAGTTTTTCCGAAGATGCAGTGGCTGCCGCCAAAGTGGTGGCCGATTTTGCGAAAACCAATGACAAATTGGTGATCCGCGCTGGTGCATACGGCGGCAAAGCTATGGACGTGAACGGCGTCAAGCAACTCGCCAGCATTCCCTCCAAGGAAGTTTTGCTGGCGCAATTGCTGGGCTTGATGCAGTCCCCCATTTCACGTACAGCACGTGTGCTGTCGGCATTGGCGGAGCAACGCAATGCAGGCGCAGCAGCAGAAGCTGCGCCCGCCGAGGCTGTCGCAGCGTAAACGCTGCTGACCTGTAATAAGTAACCGATATTTTAGGAAATCAAAATGGCATTCGATAAAGACGCATTTTTGACCGCGCTTGACAGCATGACGGTCATGGAACTCAACGACCTGGTGAAGGCCATCGAAGAGAAGTTTGGGGTCAGCGCAGCCGCAATGTCGGCGCCTGCGGCCAGCGGCGCCGCAGCACCTGTGGCTGAAGAAAAGACCGAGTTCAACGTGGTTCTGGTTGAAGCAGGATCGGGCAAGGTAGCTGTCATCAAGGCAGTACGCGAAATCACCGGCCTGGGCCTCAAGGAAGCCAAGGATCTGGTTGACGGCGCACCCAAGAACGTCAAGGAAGGCCTCTCCAAAGCAGATGCAGAAGCTGCCAAGAAGAAGCTCGAGGACGCAGGCGCCAAGGTCGAACTCAAGTAAGCCCAATTGGCGTGTGGAGGGGCTGGTTTCGCACCAGCCCTTCTCTTTTAGAGTACACCCAAAAACAGTGTGCCGATGCTGTTTTTGAGTGTCTTCTGACCCCGACTGCAGAAGATGCCTTGGTACGGACTACGTGCAACGCGTAGTCGTCCGCCAGTGATTGGTAGTGGCCAATCGCCAAGAAAATGTGGGTGAATACCCCACGTAAACACAGTCGCCTATGACCCCCAGGATTCCTTTTAGTCTTTGCCCGGAGATCTAATGGCTTATTCATACACTGAACGTAAACGCATTCGCAAAAATTTCGGTAACCGCGATAGTGTGCTTGAAATCCCCTACCTGCTGCAAATGCAAAAGGACGCTTATACGGCTTTTTTACAGGCTGATGTTCCTCCCAAAAAGAGAACGGCGGATGGTCTGCAAGCAGCGTTTGAAGCAGCATTTCCCATCGTTTCGCACAACGGTTTTGTCGAAATGAAGTACCTTGAGTACAACCTGGCCAAACCTGCGTTTGATGTACGTGAATGCCAAACCCGAGGCCTGACATTTGCCTCTGCCGTACGCGCCAAGGTGCAACTCATCATCTACGACCGGGAATCATCGACTTCGCAAAACAAGGTGGTCAAAGAGGTCAAAGAGCAAGAAGTCTACATGGGCGAAGTCCCGCTTATGACCAGCAAGGGTTCGTTCATCATCAATGGTACCGAGCGTGTCATCGTCTCACAGTTACATCGCTCGCCGGGCGTGTTTTTCGAACACGACAAAGGCAAGACCCATAGCTCCGGCAAACTGCTCTTTTCCGCGCGCATCATCCCGTACCGTGGCTCATGGCTTGACTTTGAGTTTGACCCCAAGGATCTGCTGTATTTCCGTGTTGACCGTCGGCGCAAGATGCCCGTCACTATCCTGCTCAAGGCCATTGGACTCAACAATGAATCCATCCTGGCAAATTTCTTCGTCAATGACAACTTCCGTTTGATGGATAGTGGCGCCCAAATGGAATTTGTCGCCGAACGCCTGCGCGGAGAGGTAGCGCGTTTTGATATTACCGACAAGAGTGGCAAGGTTGTAGTCCCCAAAGACAAACGTGTCACGGCACGCCACACACGCGAGTTGGAACAATCCGGCACCACACACATCAGTGTGCCAGAGGATTTTCTGGTGGGCCGCGTAATAGCCCGCAATATCCTGGATACGGATACGGGTGAAATTATCGCTAAAGCCAACGACGAATTGACGGATGCCCTGCTTAAAAAGTTACGCCAGACGGGTATCCAGGATTTGCCTTGTATCTACACCAATGAGTTGGATCAAGGTCCGTACATCTCGCAAACCCTGAGAACCGATGAAACAGCCGACGAGTTTGCTGCACGGGTCGCCATTTACCGCATGATGCGTCCTGGCGAACCACCGACAGAGGATGCGGTTCAGGCTCTTTTTCAACGCTTGTTTTACAACCCGGACACCTATGATCTGTCGCGCGTGGGACGCATGAAGTTCAATGCCAAGATGGGTCGTTCGGAATCCACAGGACCCAAGGTTCTGACGAATGAGGACATCCTGTCGGTCGTAAAAATTCTTGTTGACCTGCGCAATGGCCGTGGTGATGTGGACGACATTGACCACCTCGGAAACCGCCGGGTGCGCTGTGTCGGAGAACTTGCCGAAAACCAATACCGAACCGGATTGGCGCGTATCGAAAAAGCTGTCAAGGAGCGTTTGGGGCAAGCGGAACAAGAGCCGCTCATGCCGCATGACCTGATCAACAGCAAACCCATTTCTGCGGCCTTGAAGGAATTTTTCGGTGCATCGCAACTGTCACAGTTCATGGACCAGACAAACCCTCTGTCAGAGATCACACACAAACGCCGTGTTTCTGCCTTGGGGCCAGGTGGCTTGACCCGTGAACGTGCAGGCTTCGAAGTACGCGATGTGCATGTGACACACTACGGTCGTGTCTGCCCTATCGAAACTCCTGAAGGTCCCAACATCGGTCTGATCAATTCGCTGGCACTGTATGCGCGACTCAATGAGTATGGCTTCATTGAAACTCCCTACCGGCGTGTAGCGGATGGCCGGGTAAGCAACGAGATTGACTATCTTTCTGCCATTGAAGAAGGCAAATACGTCATTGCCCAGGCCAATGCAGCGCTTGACAAAGACGGCAAATTTACCGGCGAACTGGTCTCCGCACGCGAAAAAGGCGAATCCATTCTGGTGGGTGCGGAACGTGTTCAGTACATGGATGTGTCACCCGCACAGATTGTGTCGGTTGCTGCGTCCCTGGTTCCTTTCCTGGAACATGACGATGCCAACCGCGCCCTGATGGGCGCCAACATGCAACGCCAGGCTGTGCCGGTACTGCGTCCGGAAAAAGCGCTGGTGGGCACCGGCATCGAACGGGTATCGGCAGTTGACTCTGGAACCGTTGTGACCGCCGCCCGTGGCGGCATAGTGGACTACGTGGATGCAACCCGCATCGTGATCCGCGTCAACGATGCCGAGACACAGGCGGGTGAAGTGGGGGTGGACATCTACAACCTGATCAAGTACCAACGCTCGAACCAGAATACGAATATCCACCAACGTCCGATTGTCAAGAAGGGAGACCGCCTCACCAAGGACGACGTGATTGCCGACGGAGCCTCGACCGATCTGGGCGAGTTGGCATTGGGTCAGAATATGCTGGTGGCTTTCATGCCCTGGAACGGCTTCAATTTCGAGGATTCGATTCTGATCAGTGAACGGGTGGTTGCCGATGACCGTTACACCTCGATTCACATTGAGGAATTGGTCGTCATGGCACGTGACACCAAACTGGGACAGGAAGAAATCACGCGCGACATTCCCAATCTGAGCGAACAACAACTCAATCGTCTGGACGAATCGGGGATTATCTATGTGGGTGCCGAAGTGCAGCCAGGGGACACCCTGGTTGGCAAGGTAACCCCCAAAGGAGAAACCACGCTGACTCCCGAGGAAAAATTACTGCGCGCCATCTTCGGTGAAAAGGCGAGCGATGTCAAAGACACGTCGTTGCGCGTGGAACAGGGTTCACAGGGTACGGTGATTGACGTGCAGGTGTTCACACGCGAAGGTATCCAACGTGACCGACGGGCGCAGCAGATTATTGATGACGAACTCAAGCGTTTCCGTCTCGATTTGAACGACCAGTTGCGTATCGTGGAGGACGATGCCTATGATCGTCTGAAAAAACTGCTACTGGGCAAAGTGGCCAACGGAGGTCCGCACAAACTGGTGAAGGGCACTGCCATTGACGAGTCCTATTTGTCTTCCCTGGACAAATACCACTGGTTTGATATCCGTCCGTCCGATGATGACGTTGCCGCGCAGCAAGAGAGCATCAAGAATTCGCTAGGGCAAACCCGCCATAGTTTTGATCTGGCCTTTGAAGAAAAGCGCAAAAAGCTCACCCAAGGTGATGAGCTGCCGGCCGGTGTTCTCAAGATGATCAAGGTGTACATTGCGGTCAAACGCCGTCTGCAACCCGGTGACAAGATGGCTGGACGCCACGGAAACAAGGGCGTGGTATCCAAGATCGTCCCGATTGAAGACATGCCCTACATGGCCGACGGCACCCCATGCGATATCGTTCTGAATCCATTGGGCGTTCCCTCCCGTATGAACGTGGGGCAGGTTCTGGAAGTGCATCTGGGTTGGGCTGGCAAAGGGCTGGGGCAACGCATCGGGGACATGCTCCAGGAACAAGCCAGAGTTGAAGAACTACGCCAATTCATGCAACAACTCTACAACGGGTCGGGACGCAAGGAAGACCTGGAGCAACTCAACGACGACGAAATCGTGGAAATGGCCAGCAACCTCACCAGTGGAGCAACATTTGCGACCCCGGTGTTCGACGGTGCGACCGAGGAAGAAATCCGCAGCATGCTCAAACTGGCTTATCCGGATAACATTGCCAAAGCCAAAGGACTGACAGCGACCCGCACCCAGGCCGTCTTGTACGATGGTCGCAGTGGTGAATTTTTCGAGCGTCCCACGACAGTGGGTTACATGCATGTGCTCAAGCTCCACCATCTGGTTGATGACAAGATGCACGCGCGTTCAACCGGCCCTTACAGCTTGGTTACCCAGCAACCATTGGGAGGCAAGGCACAGTTTGGTGGACAGCGCTTCGGTGAAATGGAAGTGTGGGCACTGGAAGCCTATGGCGCCTCCTATACCCTGCAGGAAATGCTGACCGTCAAATCCGATGATGTACAGGGTCGCACCAAAGTGTACGAAAACATCGTCAAGGGAGAGCATTCCATAGAAGCTGGCATGCCGGAATCATTCAATGTATTGGTCAAGGAAATTCGCTCCTTGGGCATCGACATTGAACTCGAACGTAGCTGATAAACGAGCAAACAAAGGATTAGTCCATGAAATCATTACTCGACCTGTTCAAGCAGTTCACGCCCGATGAGCATTTCGGTGCAATCAAAATCGGCATGGCATCACCAGAAAAAATTCGTTCTTGGTCCTTTGGTGAAGTGCGCAAACCGGAAACCATTAACTACCGAACCTTCAAACCTGAGCGCGACGGCTTGTTTTGTGCCAAGATATTTGGCCCGATCAAAGACTACGAATGCCTGTGTGGCAAGTACAAGCGGCTCAAGCACCGGGGCGTTATCTGTGAAAAATGTGGCGTGGAAGTAACCCAGGCCAAGGTGCGCCGCGAACGCATGGGGCACATTGACCTGGCTGCACCCTGCGCACACATCTGGTTTCTCAAATCCCTTCCAAGCCGCCTGGGATTGGTATTGGATATGACACTGCGGGACATCGAGCGTGTGTTGTACTTCGAAGCCTATGTGGTAACCGACCCCGGCATGACCCCGCTCAAGAAATTCAGCATCATGTCGGAGGACGACTTTGAAGCCAAGTTCAAGGAGTATGGCGATGAATTCCAGGCCAAGATGGGGGCCGAGGGCATCAAGGACTTGTTGCAAAGCATCGACATCGAAGGTTCCATCGAAAAGTTGCGCAACGACCTGACCGGTTCCGAACTCAAAATAAAGAAGAATGCCAAGCGCCTGAAGGTACTGGAGGCCTTCAAGAAATCCGGCATCAAACCGGAATGGATGGTGCTGGACGTTTTACCAGTGCTACCACCTGACCTGCGCCCCCTCGTTCCTCTGGATGGTGGCCGCTTTGCAACGTCCGACCTGAACGATTTGTACCGCCGTGTCATCAACCGCAACAGCCGTTTGCGCCGCTTGCTGGAACTCAAGGCACCGGAAATCATTGCCCGCAATGAAAAACGCATGCTGCAAGAAGCAGTAGACAGTCTGCTCGATAACGGTCGTCGCGGCAAGGCCATGACTGGCGCTAACAAGCGTGCGCTTAAATCACTGGCCGACATGATCAAGGGCAAATCAGGACGTTTCCGCCAAAACCTGTTGGGCAAGCGCGTGGACTACTCTGGACGCTCCGTCATTACGGTGGGACCGACGCTGAAGTTGCACCAGTGCGGGTTGCCCAAACTCATGGCCCTGGAGCTGTTCAAACCCTTCATCTTCGCACGCCTTGAGGCAATGGGCATTGCTACGACCATCAAGGCAGCCAAGAAAGAAGTCGAGTCTGGCACCCCCGTGGTTTGGGACATCCTTGAAGAAGTGATCAAGGAGCATCCCGTGATGCTCAACCGTGCTCCCACCCTGCACCGTCTGGGCATTCAAGCCTTTGAGCCTATTTTGATCGAAGGCAAGGCAATACAGCTGCACCCATTGGTGTGCTCGGCTTTCAATGCCGACTTCGATGGCGACCAGATGGCTGTTCATGTGCCCCTTTCTATCGAGGCACAGATGGAATGCCGCACCTTGATGCTGGCCTCCAACAATGTGTTATTCCCGGCCAATGGTGAGCCATCCATCGTTCCATCACAAGACGTGGTGCTTGGTTTGTATTACGCCACACGGGAACGCATCAACGGCAAGGGCGAGGGACTGATCTTTGCAGATACCGACGAGGTGCAGCGTGCCCTCGATGCCAGCGAAGTCGAGTTGAACGCCCGCATCAATGTGCGTTTAACCGAATACACAAAGGACAAAACAACAGGCACGTTCACAGCCAGCACAAAACTCTGGGAAACCACTGCGGGTCGCGCTTTGTTGTCCGAAATATTACCCAAGGGCTTGCCTTTTGCGCACATCAACAAGGCTCTGAAAAAGAAGGAAATTTCCAAACTGATCAATGCCTCGTTTCGCAAATGCGGTCTGAAGGACACGGTCATTTTTGCCGACAAACTTCTGCAAGCCGGATTTCGTCTGGCAACCAGGGCCGGTATTTCGATCTGTATCGATGACATGCTGGTACCACAGGAAAAATACGACATCATTGGACGCGCGCAAACAGAGGTCAAGGAGATCGAGCAGCAATACGTGTCTGGTCTGGTGACCTCCGGGGAACGTTACAACAAAGTCGTGGATATCTGGGGGAAAGCTGGCGACGATGTTTCCAAGGTCATGATGACCAAATTATCCAAAGAAACCGTGATTGACCGTCACGGCAAGGAAGTTCTACAAGAGTCTTTTAACTCTATCTACATGATGGCCGACTCTGGCGCACGCGGCTCCGCTGCCCAGATTCGTCAGGTGGCCGGGATGCGTGGACTGATGGCCAAGCCGGATGGCTCGATCATTGAGACGCCCATTACCGCAAACTTCCGCGAGGGCCTGAACGTGTTGGAGTACTTCATCTCCACCCACGGTGCCCGCAAAGGTTTGGCCGACACTGCCTTGAAAACCGCCAACTCAGGTTATTTGACACGGCGTCTGGTTGATGTGACCCAGGATCTGGTGGTGACGCAAGAGGATTGCGGTACCCATGGCGGTTACCTGATGCGCGCCATCGTCGAAGGTGGTGAAGTCATCGAATCACTGCGCGACCGTGTACTGGGCCGCACGGTGGCCGAAGACATTATTCATCCGGAAAATCGCTCTGTCCTGGCATCGGCTGGTGACATGCTGGACGAAGACATGATCGATGGAATTGAAGCCGCCGGTGTGGACGAAGTGAAGGTGCGCACCGCATTAACCTGTGAAACCCGTTTTGGCATCTGTGCCAAGTGCTATGGACGCGATCTGGGACGCGGTGGTTTGATCAATGGGGGTGAAGCAGTAGGTGTGATTGCAGCGCAATCCATCGGCGAACCCGGTACGCAGTTGACCATGCGCACTTTCCATATTGGAGGTGCGGCCTCCCGCGCAGCCATTGCTTCCAGCGTTGAAGCCAAATCCAACGGCAAAATTGGCTTCAATACCACCATGCGCTATGTGACCAATAGCAAAAAGGAGTTGGTGGTCATCGCACGTTCGGGCGAAATCATCATCCACGATGAACATGGTCGTGAACGTGAACGCCATAAAGTACCCTATGGTGCGGTTTTGACCGTGCAAGCCGACCAGGACATCAAAGCCGGGAAAATTCTGGCCAATTGGGACCCGCTGACGCGCCCCATCATTACCGAGTTTGCTGGCAAGGCCCATTTTGAGAACGTGGAAGAAGGCCTCACGGTTGCCAAACAGGTAGACGAAGTAACCGGGCTGTCTACCATGGTCGTCATTGATCCTAAACGCCGAGGTGCCACCAAAGTCGTGCGTCCGCAAGTCAAACTGATTGACGCATCCGGTAACGAAGTCAAGATTCCAGGCACAGACCACTCGGTAACCATTGGTTTCCCGGTTGGCGCACTCATCCAGGTGCGCGATGGACAGGATGTGGGACCAGGGGAAGTGCTGGCCCGCATTCCGATTGAAGGACAAAAAACGCGCGACATTACTGGCGGTTTGCCACGGGTGGCCGAGTTGTTCGAGGCACGCACACCCAAAGATAAGGGCACGCTGGCTGAAATCACCGGAACCGTATCTTTTGGCAAGGAAACCAAGGGCAAGATCCGCCTGCAAATCACCGACCCGGATGGCAAGGTTTGGGAAGAACTGGTACCCAAGGAAAAAAATATATTGGTGCATGAGGGCCAAGTTGTCAACAAGGGTGAAAGCGTGGTTGACGGTCCGGCTGATCCACAAGACATCCTGCGGCTGTTGGGTTCGGAAGAACTGGCACGCTATATCGTGGACGAGGTTCAGGATGTGTACCGGCTGCAGGGCGTAAAGATCAACGACAAACACATTGAAGTGATTGTTCGCCAGATGTTGCGCAGGGTCGTGGTGGAAAATGCGGGCGACTCAAGCTACATCAACGGCGAGCAGGTCGAGCGCTCCGAAATGCTCAATACCAACGATGCATTGCGTGCCGCAGGCAAAATCCCGGCAACCTACAGCAACCTGCTGCTAGGCATTACCAAGGCATCCTTGTCAACCGACAGTTTCATCAGTGCAGCGTCCTTCCAGGAAACGACCCGCGTGCTGACCGAGGCTGCCATCATGGGCAAGCGCGACGAGCTGCGCGGCTTGAAGGAAAACGTCATCGTTGGTCGCCTTATTCCAGCCGGTACCGGTTTAGCCTACCACGAGGCACGCAGAGTTCGAGAGAACATGGACGAGGCTGAACGTCGCGCAATAGCCGAAGCCGAAGCCACTGAATTGGCCAATGCTTCCAGCGCGACTGGAGAAATACAGAGCAACGAAGGCGCCACCAGCGAATAACAGCAACGCAACATACGCCTTACGTAACGTAAGCACACACGCCCTCGTCACCCAGGGTGGGTGTGCCGCTCTGCGTTTATCCAATGGAAGCAAACACACCTTTGTGGCAACAGTTGTTGGCGACAGCCGCAGTGGTGGTGGACGTCCGCACAGGAACTTCCGGGACTGCAGCCATCGAAAAAATACGCCCCGAACTGCGTGCGGGAGTGCAAGCGCTGGCCTTTCACGTATGGCGCAATCTGGGTCGTGCCGAAGCGTTGCGTGATCAATTGGTCAAGCGACTGCCACCGCCTTTCAGTGATGCGTTGTTATGCATAGGACTTTCCTTGGCGTGGCGTGCGTCAGATGCGCCTTATGACGCATTCACCCTCGTCAATCAGACGGTAGAAACTGCAAAAAAAAATCCAGCCAGCAAAGCGCAGGCGGGATTTTTGAACGCCTGCCTGCGTCGATTCCTGCGTGAACGCGATGCCCTGGTTGCCAGAACCGATACCAATCCAGTCGCACGCTGGAACCATCCTGCATGGTGGATAGAGCAAGTACAACACGATCATCCGCAGTACTGGCAAGATATTTTGTCTGCTGCCAATCAACATGCTCCGTTGACGCTGCGCATCAATCTGCGCAAGACCAATGCCCAAGCCTACCAGTCCATGCTTGTTGCTGCCGGACTCGAAGCATCAAGCAGTACATCAACCAGTGTTACATTGAATCGTGCCATTCCTGTGCACCGCATTCCCGGATTTGAGCAGGGCTTGGTGTCTGTGCAGGATGCCGCCGCCCAGATGGCCGCACCTTTGCTGTTAGCAGGCCTGCAACAGCAGAACATACACATTCTTGACGCTTGCGCTGCACCAGGAGGGAAAACAGGACATTTGCTGGAGTTGGGTAATGGCACAGTCACGGCTCTTGAAATAGACGCCAGACGCACGGAAAAAATCATCCAGAACCTGACACGCCTCGGATTGAAAGCACAAGTGCTCACCGCCGATGCCAGCCGCCCCCAGGACTGGTGGGATGGAAAATTATTTGACGCTGTGCTGCTTGATGCACCATGCACCGCATCCGGCATCGTACGCCGCCACCCCGATGTACGCTGGTTACGACGCCCATCCGACATTTCACATCTGGCTGAGACTCAGGGACGCATGCTGCAGGCATTATGGCGTGTGCTGCGTCCCGGAGGACGATTGCTTTACTGCACATGCTCTGTATTCCTGGCAGAAGGTAGCCACCAGGTGCGTGCCTTCCTTGACCGCATGCCTGATGCAATTTTGCAACCATCCCCAGGACATTTGTTGCCACATGGTGGTTTGCAACGGGAGAATATGTCCGACAATCAAATCCACAATCACGATGGTTTTTATTACGCGTTATTACAAAAACGTAAAGCTTGAAAGGGTATTACGTAGTCTATGCTTGCTTGGCTTTTGGCTGCTGGCAGCACTGGCGCATGCGCAAAATACCACGGACATATCCCAGTTCCAAGTGGAGCGCATTGACGATGAAATCGTACTCTCGGCCCAACTTGACTTCGAGCTCCCCGCTGCTGTCGAAGATGCCCTGCTCAAGGGGATTCCGCTATTTTTTGTGACAGAGCTGGATCTCCTGCGGGAACGCTGGTACTGGTACGACAAAAAACTCAACACACGCGAGCGCCATATCCGTCTGACCTACCAACCGCTTACACGCCGCTGGCGTCTTGTGGTTATGGCTGGTACTGGCGATGGCGGGCGTCTGGGCCTGACGCTGAACCAGAGCTTTAATACCCTGCCCCAGGCACTGATGGGTATCAAACGCTTGTCCCGCTGGAAAGTTGCCGACGTATCCGAACTCGATGCCAAACTCAAGTACCGGGTTGAATTCCGCTTCCGACTGGACTTGAACCAATTACCACGGCCCTTTCAGATTGGTGCAATTGGACAATCCGATTGGAATATTGCCGCAACCATAAGCGCTCCCCTGCCAAACATTTCCATCAAATGATACGCCCCTTTCGCAACAGCGGCATCGCACCCGTGCGGCGCAGCTCACGGGCCTTGCGCTGGACCCTCACGGCGGGTGCACTCGTCATCGTGGCGATGGGACTGTTGCTGCTCTATCTATTGATGCAGGCAACCAATAACCGGGAAATGTACGAACACAACTATCCCCGGTTGTTCACCATTAACGTCGTTGTGGCATCTTCCCTGCTGGGAGGAATTTTCTGGGTTGGCTACCGCCTGCTGCGACGCTTGCATCAAGGGCTTTTCGGCAGCCGCTTACTGATAAAGCTGGCCACCATATTTGCGGTACTTGGTTTCATACCGGGATTCCTGATTTATGTCGTGTCATACCAGTTCGTCTCGCGTTCGATTGAAACCTGGTTTGACGTCCGCGTGGAAGGCGCATTGGAAGCAGGCCTGAACCTGGGCCGGGTAACCTTGGACACCCTGTCTGGCGATTTGATCAGCAAAACACGCTCGGCTGCACTACAGATTTCGGAAACTCCGAACGCCACCTTGGGTTTTTCGCTAGACCGCCTGGCAGAACAACTGGGCGCTGCGGACATCACGGTCTGGAATTCATCCGGCATGCTGGTCGCCAGCACGGGGCAATCCGGTATTCAGCTCACCCCCAACAAACCCTCCCCCGCACAGTTTCGCACTGCAAGGACCGAACGTTCGCTATCCTGGATCGAGGGCCTTGACGAGGCAACGCCGGCAGCGCTGGGCAATGCACGCATCAAGGTATTGGTTCCCATGTCCAGCAACACCTTGGGCCTGACCCCTGAAGTTCGCTATTTGCACGTTACCCGCATGCTGCCCATCAACCTTGTCGCCAATGCTTTGGCGGTGGAAAGCGCCAATCGCGAATACCAGGAACGCGCCCTTGGCCGGGAAGGCCTCAAACGCATGTACATCGGCACACTTACCCTGAGTCTGTTCCTGGCGGTATTCGCTGCCATTTTGCTGGCAGTCATTCTCGGCAACCAGATTGCCCGCCCGCTGCTGTTGCTGGCCGAAGGTGTCAGCCAGGTGGCAGCAGGCGACTTCACCCCCAAACTCACGCTGCAGGGCAACGACGAGCTGGTCGGGCTCACCCGCGATTTCGCCACGATGACCGAACAGCTTGCAGAAGCACGCCAGGTGGTGCAACAAAGCATGGCGCAAGTTGATGCAGCGCGCGCAAACTTGCAGACCATCCTGGACAACCTGACATCCGGAGTCATGGTGTTGGGTCCACAGGGTGAAATCCGCTCTGCCAACCCAGGGGCTGCACGCATTCTCAAAGTGGCATTGGCCGAATACGTAGGACGATCACTCGCAAGTATCAATGGTTTGCAGGACTTTGGGCGCGACGTGCAAACCCAGTTTTCCGAGTTTTTTGCACAGCGGGCTGAAAATGGTCTGGACCATTGGCAACGCTCCTTTGAACTGGGCGGCACAGCGGCACCAGCAACAGAACAAGCAGGATCAACAGGACCATTTGCCCGTACGCTGACGCTGGTAGCCCGGGGTGCGGAGTTGCCAGGCAATACACTGCTGCTGGTGTTTGATGACATTTCTGACATTGTTTCCGCACAGCGGGCACAGGCCTGGGGGGAGGTTGCCCGCAGGCTGGCCCATGAAATAAAAAATCCGCTCACACCCATCCAGTTATCAGCCGAACGGCTGGAAATGAAACTATCGGGAAAGCTCACCAATGGCGACCAATCCATCCTGACAAAATCAGTAAAAACAATCATTGATCAGGTAGATGCCATGAAACGGCTGGTCAATGACTTTCGCGACTATGCCCGCTTGCCCGCAGCCGAACTCACCCCCCTGGATATCAATGCATTGGTGAAAGATATCACGCATCTCTACGACATCGACAAAACGGCAGTTCCGATCCGGCTGGAGTTGGACGCACAATGCCCACCCGTCATGGGAGACGCGCAGCAACTGCGCCAAGTGATTCACAATCTACTCCAGAATGCCCTGGATGCCAGCGAATCCGCCAACACCACGATTGCGCAACACAATCGCGAGGTGGTATTGCGCACCCAGTGGCGACCCGCAAGCGCGCGTGTTCGACTAACGGTCGTGGACCAAGGTGGCGGTTTTCCCGAACATATTCTCAAACGCGCCTTTGAGCCTTACGTCACCACCAAATCCAAGGGAACGGGTCTTGGCCTGGCCGTGGTCAAGAAAATAGCGGATGAGCATGGTTCGCGCGTTGATATTACCAACCTTATGCAAGGCGGAGTCACGATTGGCGCGCAAGTATCGTTATCATTGACCGCTGGCAGCAGCAGCAGCGACAGCAGCGCTCAGACCTGACTGAGTGCGGGGAAAAATGGAATTGAAGGAGCAACGCTTACATCATGGCAAATATTCTGGTTGTTGACGACGAGCACGGTATCCGGGATTTGCTCTCGGAAATTCTCAACGATGAGGGTCACAGCGTTGATCTGGCCGAAAACGCAGCGCAGGCACGCCAGGCGCGCTTGCGTGAACGCCCCGATCTGGTATTGCTCGACATATGGATGCCCGATACGGACGGTGTGACGTTGCTCAAGGAATGGTCCTCTGCGGGGTTGCTGACCATGCCCGTCATCATGATGAGTGGACACGCCACGATAGATACGGCCGTGGAGGCCACCAAAATCGGGGCACTGGCCTTTCTGGAAAAACCCATTACGCTGCAAAAACTGCTCAAGGCAGTAGAGCAAGGCCTGATGCGTGGCAACTTGAATAAGTCGCTGGCAACAACAGCCCCGCGCTCCACCATGCTGGCAACGACCGAATCCGCCATGACCAGTATCCCGGAATCTGCTGGTGCCGAGGCTGACGTGAACGTGTTACAGGCAAGCAAAAACTTCACGCTTGACAAGCCCTTGCGCGAAGCCCGTGATGAGTTTGAGAAAGCCTATTTCGAATACCACCTGGGGAAAGAAAACGGCTCCATGACACGGGTGGCAGAAAAAACGGGGCTGGAACGCACCCACCTGTACCGCAAACTCAAGCAGTTAGGCGTTGACCTGACCCGAGGCAAACGCAACGGTACGGGGTAAACGGCGACTTACCGGCGGCTTACCGCTTCTGCAACAGATCCACCAAGGCCTGATGCCCCACACGCATCCGGTTGAGCGCCTGGGCCAATTTTTCAAATTCAACGACTCCCCCGGCATCGTATTCCTTGCTCAAGTCACCCAGGCTCATGTCGTGCGCGGCCTGCGACAGGCTCTCGATGGGCCGGATGGCCGTCATCGGCAAACGCTGGCTCAACAGCAAGGCAACGGCAACACCCGCAATGGCAGAAGAGATCATGCCCACAAGAACCTGGGTGAATTTCATTTCCGCCTCGCGCGCCAAAGCCAATGTGTCGTCCGTCTTCAATGCCACCATGGCCTCAACACCTTTAACCAACTCGTTGGAAAATCGCTCCTTGCCAGGTTTGATCATTTCATTGAGTTCAATCGCGGTATACGCAGCAAGCGGAGCGGCAACAGGCGCAGCGGCGCTGGCATGTTGCCCTTCTCCTGACCTGGAAGCAAGGGCACCAAATGCCCGTGTTTCCCGGTCCGAGGCCACCGCAACCGTGCGTTCGTTGACGGTAACAATAATATTCAGCATTTCCGCTGCATAGAACGATGCGGCGCTACCCCACGCAGTGATTTGCTCAATATCCCGCGCATCAAACGCCCCATCCCTGTCCGTTTTCATACTTGCCAGAACTGTTTCGATCTTGCTGAAGGCATCCCGCCACTCACGCTCATATCCGGCGCGTTTTTCGGGAATGGCGGTGTAAATGAAATACTCCTTTTCGTAGCGGCGAATCTGCTGAGACAGCACCGCCAACCTTTCCAGCTGGCTGCTGGCAACCGTGTTCTTGCGCGTGTTCTCAACGACCGTGCTTCTGGCCTCATAAATGATGTAGCCAACAAATCCGGCCTGAACCAGAAAAAAGAGCACGATGAGCATCACGCCCCTGGTGATACCTGACTTGATGGAGGTTGTTGTTTGCATTGTTTTTTCCAGACGTTCAATAATGGACAGGAAGCATGGACAGAGGAAGACCGCCTACTGGGCAACGGCCCTGGCAAGCGCCTTCGATATTTCGTCGGCTATCTTCCCGGCATCCGCATTGGCTGGCAATTGCTTGATCAGCTCTTCAAGAAACGCCGAATTCTTCACCTTTGCCTGCGACCCGGCTGCGGCAATCACGTCGGAGCGGGCACTTTTTACAAGGAAATCGGCCGCAATGCCAACGTGCTGGAGCAAAACATTCTGACTGATCGCACACAACTGATCCAAGGTTTGTCTACCACCTTGGGGCTGAACCACCACCGCAAGGTCTGTCGGGTTTGTTCCGACGATTTTCTCCATCATTTCCATGACCGAGGTCCAGCGCAGGGGGCGCGAAACCTGGTACGTCACCTGAACATCGGGCGGAGGATCAATCCAGATGGTACGTTGAACAATGCGGTTATTAAGGCGGGAGAGCATCTGGCTGCGCCGCACACCGCCATCAAGCAGGACAACATCTGCATTTTCCAGCACCGTCTCGATTTGAAACTGCGTGGCATTGCCTTCAGTCAGTTGGATCAATCCGGCAAAAACAGTGCGTTCGGTCGCCGTCAGACCTTCCAGATGAACCCGGTACGCTGATTTTTCAGTTTCACTCATGAATAATGGCCCCGCGATTTGGGAAGAAAGATGGCACGTGCCCGGATAGCGCCTTCGCAGATGCATGCGCACGAACCGCGCGCTGATTCTAACCGCAGACCCAGACGACCAATATCGCCGCCAGAGAACGTTATCATTCCCCCGGCGTCAAAAAGCCATCACCTGCCTTTGGCATACACCCTCATTTTTTCAATGGATTTTCCATGCTACTACTCAATCCGCGCAACATCACGCGCAACTATCCCGATGCCCGCTCCCGCGAAATTATGGAGAAAACCATCAACTTCTTTGAGAAGAAAGGACTGACCAAACTCAAGGAAGACTTCAATGGTGCGGTCTGGTACGCCGACTTTCTGGAGTTTTGTAAACAAGAAGGCATCTTTTCCTCGATGATGACACCTGCGGCCCAGGCCAAGGTGGGCGAATCCGCAGCATGGGACACGTGGCGCGTCTGCGGTTTTGCCGAAATCCTGGGCTTTTATGGCCTGTGCTACTGGTACACCTATCAGGTCTCGGTGCTGGGCATTGGCCCCATCTGGATGAGCGCCAACGAAGTCGCCAAGGCAAAAGCCAAACGATTGCTCGACGAAGGCAACATCTTCGCCTTTGGCCTGTCCGAACGCGACCACGGCGCTGACATCTATTCGTCCGACATGATTGTCACCAAACTGCCCGATGGCACCTACCGGGCCACGGGCGGCAAGTACTACATCGGCAACGCCAACAAGGCCGCCATGGTTTCGACCTTTGGCAAGATGGCCGAAGGCGGCGAGAACGCGGGACAGTACATCTTTTTTGTCGCCGATTCGCAACACCCGGACTACAAACTCATCAAGAACACGGTCTATAGCCAGAACTACGTGGCCGAATACCGGCTGGAAAACTACCCCTTCACCGAAGCCGACGTCCTGCACCGGGGCGAAGATGCCTGGAATGCTGCGCTCAACACCATCAACGTCGGCAAGTACAACCTGGGCTGGGCCTCCATCGGTATTTGCACCCATTCGTTCTACGAGGCCATTGACCACGCGGCCAACCGCCATCTGTACGGAAAAACCGTTACCGATTTCCCCCACGTCAAGCAGCTGTTCACCGATGCCTACACACGCCTGGTGGCGATGAAGCTCTTTGCCCTGCGCGCCGCCGACTACATGAAAACAGCCTCCGCCGAAGACCGCCGCTACCTGCTGTTCAACCCCATGGTCAAGATGAAGGTCACGACCCAGGGCGAAGAGGTCATCAACCTGCTGTGGGACGTGATTGCCGCCAAAGGCTTTGAAAAAGAGCCCTATTTCGCCATGGCCGCATCCGACATCCGCTGCCTACCCAAACTCGAAGGCACGGTACATGTCAACATGGCGCTGATCATCAAGTTCATGCCCAACTATTTCTTCTTCCCGGCCAACTACCCGGAAGTACCACGCCGCGACGATGGCTCGGACGATGCGTTCCTGTTCAACCAGGGTCCGACCAAGGGCCTGGGCAAGATCAAGTTTCATGACTACCGCCTGGCCTACAACAGCTACGATCTGCCGAACCTGAACGTGTTCAAGGAGCAGATTGCGCTGTTCAGAGAAATGCTGATGAAAACACCACCCTCCGCCGAACAGCAATCCGACATTGACTTTTTGCTCACCGCCGGTGAAATGTTCACCCTGGTGGTCTATGGCCAACTGGTGCTGGAAAACGCCAAAATCTACGATGTGGCAACCGAAGTCATTGACCAGATTTTCGACTTCATGGTGCGCGACTTTTCCAAATTCGCCCTACAG
Organism: Rhodoferax sp.; assembly: GCA_041910275.1. Classification (GTDB taxonomy): domain Bacteria; phylum Pseudomonadota; class Gammaproteobacteria; order Burkholderiales; family Burkholderiaceae_C; genus Allorhodoferax. The sequence goes on along the minus strand of JAYRRD010000134.1, from coordinate 15,121 downwards.
CTGTACTCCAAGCCCAGCAGCACCCCCGCGCAGATGGAACAATGTCTGAAACTGCTCAAAAAACCCGTGGTGGATTACACACGCTACAACACCGTGTGGGAGTCGCATGTGCTGGCCATGAAGGACCAGTACAGCATGCCCAAATAAGGCCGTCCCTGGCACAAGGCCGCCGGGCGGCTTTGTGCCAACCATGCAGACAAACGGAGACAAAAAATCATGACCCCATCCGCTTCCTTTATCGTCCTCACCATCATCGGCGACGACCGTCCCGGACTGGTGGGCGAGCTGGCCGCCGCCATCAGCGCCAACCAGGGAAACTGGCTGGAATCCTCGATGGCCCATCTGGCAGGCAAGTTTGCCGGCATCGTCAAGGTGGGTATTGCACCAGGGCACGCCGAACAACTGCAACAAGCGCTCACCCAACTCAGCGGGCTCAAAATCACGGGCGAACTGGCCAAAGCCGACGCGCGCACCACGGCACGCCGCCTGAAACTCTCCCTGGTCGGCCATGACCGCATCGGCATTGTGCGCGAAGTCTCCAAGGTGCTGGCCGAACACGCCGTCAACGTCGAAAACCTGGAAACCTACACCTCCAGCGCACCCATGTCCGCCGAAACCCTGTTCCACGCCAACGCCGAACTCACCGCCGCTGCCGATCTGGACGCCAAAGCCTTGACCAGCGAACTGGAGAGGATTTCCAACGACCTGATGGTCGACATCACCCTCGACGAAACCATCCGCGCGTGATCGCGCCTACTAAAGACCGGGTAGTGACATGTTTGGCATCCAGTTCATCAAAACCCAGCCGACCACCCATGTGATGCAGTTCCGCAAGGGACGCATCGTGCGCGAGGGTGCCGGACTGTCCTTCTTTTATTTCGCGCCCGACAGCACCCTGGTACTGGTACCCCTTGCCAGCCGTGACAGCCCTTTCATGCTGGAACTGCAAACCAGCGACTACCAGAGCGTGACGGTACAAGGCCAGGTCAGCTACCGGGTCAACAATCCCAAACGCACGGCGGCGCTGATGGATTTCTCGCTGGCTGCCAATGGCAAGGGCTACGCTTCGGAAGACCCTCAACGTCTGGGCGACCGGGTGGCAATGCAGGCCACGGTCATTATTCAACAGGCGATTCAGGCACTCGATCTGAAGCAGGCACTCCAGGCCAACGCCGATATTGCCCGCACCGCCCAGCAGCAACTGGGCGCGCAGCCTGAAATGGAAGCGCTGGGACTGGAAATCCTGGGTGTTTCCATCGTGGCCATCAAATCCACCCCTGACATCGCCCGCGCGCTGGAAGCACATGCCCGCGAGGCCAATCTGAAAGCCGCCGACGACGCCATCTACCTGCGCCGCATGGCCGCAGTACAAAACGAACGCTCGGTCCGCCAGAATGAACTCGATACCGAGATTGCGGTAGAGCAGAAAAAGCGCGAAATCCAGGAAGCGCAAATGGAAGCCAAGGCGGCCATCATGCGGCGCCAGAACACCCTGCGCTCGGAGCAGATGGATGCCGATGTGGCGCTGGAACTGCGCCGCAAGGACATGGTGGAGGGCCAGGCGCACAACACCCGCATTCTGGCCGAGGCCGAAGCCCACAGGGTCAGCAGCCTGATGCAGGCACTGGACAAGGTGGACCCGCGCATCGTGCAGGCGCTGGCAGCCAGCGGCATGCAGCCCGCGCAATTGATCGCCCAGGCGTTTGGCGGCATTTCGGAGCGTGCCGGACAAATCGGCCAGCTCAACGTTTCGCCGGAATTGTTGAATGCCCTGATGGCAACCCCACGCAAGGCCGGTGCGTGAATGTGGCCGTGAAGCAACAAGCAGGAGCTGGCGTTGAGCGCAAAGTGGTGCTGGTCACGCGGCGCACGCGGCTGCAAGAGCTGATTGCCCGGCACAACACCCTGGGGCAGGCCCGGTTTTATGTGGAACATCTGGGCGCCGACTTTGGCGACTATCTGGCAGAAAACGAAGCCTATGCCCAGGCGCTACGTGCAGTGACACAGGCGCTGCAACGTTGGGGACGTTACCAGATACTGGAGCGCCAGATGCTGCCCAATTTCGTGTTTGCCGAGTCCGACATCGTGGTGGCACTGGGCCAGGATGGTCTGGTGGCCAACACCCTGAAGTACCTGCAGGGCCAGCCACTGATCGGTCTGAACCCGGAGCCTGCGCGCTGGGATGGCATTTTGTTGCCGTTTCAAGCCGGTGATCTGGAAAAAATACTGCTGGATGTTGTGGCCAATCGGCGTCCCATCAAAGTCGTGACCATCGCCGAGGCGCGGCTGTCGGACGGCCAGCTGCTGCGTGCCGTGAACGATCTCTTCATCGGCACGCGCAGCCACACTTCGGCGCTGTACGAGTTGCACTACGCGGGGCAGTGCGAAACCCAGTCGTCCTCCGGGCTCATCATCTCCACCGGACTGGGCTCCAGCGCCTGGATGAAAAGCGTGGTGACCGGTTCTTTGGCCATTGCCCAGGCACGCGGCGTGGAAGTTGGCGCAGTCTATCAACCCATGCCTTGGGATACACCACAGCTGGCATTTGCGGTACGGGAACCATTTCCGAGTCTGAGCTCGCATGCGCGCTTGGTGTATGGCCAGTTTGGCGGCGATAGCCCCTTGCGCATCCGCTCTCGCATGCCCGATGGCGGCGTTATTTTCTCGGATGGCATGGAAGCCGACTACCTGCGCTTCACCGCCGGTGCCCAAGCTACCATCTCCATCTCCCCGGTACAGGGCCAGCTGGTGGGCTAAACTAATATGCGAATACCCCTTGCCCTATTGATGTCATGATGAAGCCACATTTAGGCCAGGTGTTGCGCGATGCCCTGCGCTCACTGTGGATGATTCCCCTGGTCACCCTGCTGGTCATCGGTAGCGCCTTTTCCTGGTTTGCTTACCAGGAATACACCGAAACGATGGAGCGCGAATTCCGGGCGCTGGAGTCACGTAACCGTATTGCCGAGGCCATGGTTGCCGGGTCGCTGCGCAATCTGGAGCGGCTCATGAACCACATCCGCGACGACCTTGGCATTCTCACGCCGGAACAACGCGCGCGGTACGACGCCGAGCTTGCCATGCACATGGCCAGCATTCCCGAGATTCGCTCTTTGGTTGTCATCAACGCCCAGGGAATCGTCGAACTCAGTGCGACCCCCAGACTCAAGGGGTTTGACGCTTCGCAGCGCGATTATTTTCAAGTCCACCTGGGAAAATCCCTGGGCAATCATATCTACGTGTCCCGTCCCTTCAAAACGAAAACCGGCAACGACATGAGCATTGCCTTTTCACTGGCTATCCGCGACAGCCAAAATAAGTTTCAAGGCATTGTCGTTGCGGGTGCCAATCCAAATTTTTTTGAGGAGATTCTCAGCCAGGTCAGACCGGAGGGTGCCCAGTCAAATACCGCAATCTTCAATCGGAATGGTGATCTGGTTTACCGACTGCCCGACCCGGAAAGGTTTCAACAAGTCAGTGTGGCTGACAGCCCGATTTCCCGCGCGCACCTGGACGCGCAGGAAATCCAGACGCGGCATATCGGCCAATCCAGCACCGATGGCGTCAAACGTTTGCTGGCTATCCGACGCCTTGGGGTGACAGGTTTAAGTGTGAGCGTGGGGCGCCAGTACGACGAAGTACTGGCAAGCTGGCGCAACAACACGACATTGCGGGGGCTTGTTTTTATTTTGACCGCATCGGCAGTGCTGGGTTTGACCTGGGTGGCACAGCGCCGTGCCACCGCGTTGAACCAGGCCAATGCGGGGCTCCAATCCGACATTGCAAGACGCATACAAACCGAAGCCGAACTCAAACTCTATGCCAGCGTGTTTCAGCACAGCGGCGAGGCCATCGTGATTACCGACCACAACAACTGCATTCTTGCCGTCAACGCAGCGTTCAGCCGCAGCACCGGCTATACGCTGGAAGACTTGCGCGGGAAAAATCCGCGCGTCCTGTCCGCAGAACAAACGCCCATCGAGACCTACCAGGACATGTGGGCCGCACTCAACAGCAAGGGATTCTGGCAAGGCGAGCTATGGGATAAACCCAAGATCGGTGACATCTATCCCAAGTGGACCTCGATCTCGGTGGTGCGCGATCTGGCTGGCGCTGTGACGCACCACATCGCCAGTTTTATCGACATCACCGAACGCAAGGCCGCGCAAGACCACATTACCCGTCTGGCGCACCACGACCACCTGACGGGTCTGTTCAACCGATTGAGCCTGCAAGAACGTTTGGCGCAGGCGTTGGCCAGCGCCAAACGCGAACACCGGACGCTGGCGGTGCTATTCATCGACATGGACCACTTCAAGGCCATCAACGACAGCCTGGGGCATGCCGTGGGCGACGAGCTGCTGATGGAGGTTGCCCAGCGGCTGCGCACGGGAATGCGCGAGAGCGATATTGTTTCGCGTCTGGGCGGAGATGAGTTTGTTCTGGTGTTAACCGAAGTCGGCACGACCACTGCCGTCGCCCGGCTAACAGAAAAGTTGCTGCAATCCCTGGGAGAAGCCTACCGGGTACGGGAACATACCCTGTATTCCACGCCCAGCATCGGCGTGGCCATTGCGCCCAATGATGGCACGGATGGTGAAACACTGCTGAAAAATGCCGATGCCGCCATGTACCACGCCAAGGCGCATGGCCGCAACAATGTGCAGTTTTTCACTCCGTCCATGAACCAGGAGGCCATGGAACGCCTGCGCATTGACCACGACTTGCGCCTGGCACTGGAGCAAAAACAGTTTGAACTGCATTACCAGCCCAAGCTGGCAGGCTGCACACCTGCTGGTAACCAGAGGCGCCGGGTTGTCGGCGTGGAGGCCCTGGTGCGCTGGCGCCACCCCCAGCATGGTCTGGTGCCACCGGGAAAATTCATTCCCGTGGCCGAAGAAACCGGCCTGATCCTGCCGCTGGGCGAGTGGGTTCTCAACGAAGCCTGCCGCCAGCTGCGCGTCTGGCGTGACGCAGGCGTAGACGATGTGGCCATGGCGGTCAATCTATCGGCGCACCAGTTGCGCGACCCCTCGCTCTTGCATACGGTGTCGAAAACCCTGGCGCGGCATGGGCTGCAAGGCGCCGATCTGGAGCTTGAAATCACCGAATCGGTGATGATGAACGATCCGCAGGCCAGCATTGGCACGCTGTCAGCGCTGCGCGAACTGGGCGTCAGGCTGTCGATTGACGATTTTGGTACCGGCTATTCGTCGCTGAGTTACCTCAAACTGCTGCCAATCCACACCCTCAAACTCGACCAGTCCTTTGTGCGCGACATCGAAACCGACGCCAACGATGTGGCCATCTGCACCGCCACCATCGCGCTGGCGCACAGCCTGCATCTGGAAGTGGTCGCCGAAGGCGTGGAAACCCGCGCCCACTGCGAGTTTCTGCTGGGCCAGAACTGCGACATCCTGCAGGGCTACCACTTCAGCAAGCCCTTGATGGCACATGACGCATTGGCCTTCATCCAGGCAAGCAGGGCTGCAATGCCATGACACTGCAATGCTGCAACACTACAAATAACATAGCTGTCCCCGCACGTCCCATAAGGCTTAATGCCGAAAAGGTAACCCCATGAACACTGAAACGATTGAACACACCGTTTTGCATTTACCCATACAGCAACGCGCCGAACTGGCGCACAAGTTGTTGCTCAGTCTTGAAGAGCAAAGCGAAGATGAGATTGCACAGGCATGGCATGCCGAAGCTGCACGCCGCGCCGCTGAAATTGACAGCGGACAGGCTGATGTTGTCTCAGCCGAAGAAGTCAGTCGCGCAGCCCGCGCCCTCTTGCGATGAACTACGGCTTTCACCGTGCGGCAATAGCAGAGCACCTGGAACACGTGGCGTTTTATGAGAGCCAGCTCGCGGGTCTTGGCGCGGGTTACCTTGGTGAATTCGATGCTGCGATGGCGCGCATCTGCGCTGCCCCTGATCGTTTCACGCTGGTGGCTCCACCGGATATTCGCAAAATCGCGCTGAAACGGTTTCCCTTTCACGTGATTTATCGAGCCGATGCAAGCCGGATCGTCGTTGTGGCAGTCGCCCACCAACGCCGCCGCCCGGCCTATTGGGCGGGACGGATTGGAAAATGAACTATTTTTTGCGCAGTCAAGATTGACCGCTTTTAAAGGATTCAAAACACCCGCCATTCCGGCGAAAGCCGTTGGCTTCGACTCCGCCTGGCTTCGACTCCGCTCAGCCAACGTTTGCACCTCGTTCCCTGAGCGAAGTCGAAGGGAACCTTCCACGCCAGCACACGACGCCAGACGACGAAGCTACAAATAACATAGCTGTCCCCGCTTATCCCTCGGGGGCTACAGGCTGATTTGATGCTAAATTCAGGCCAAATTGAGGCTAAAAACGTGCCACGGAGGCTTGGCGGGAGCACCTGTCGTGCGATTTTGGTGTTTTTATGGTGTTTTTGATATCACGGGTGATATGAAATTGGCGTGATGCTCTTGCAGCCACTGCAGCAGCACGTCTTCTGGCATCGGTTTGGCAAAAACGTAGCCCTGGATCAGGAAGTAGCCCATCGCCTTGAGCATGCCCACCTGCTCGGGTGACTCCACGCCCTCGGCGATGACCTGCATGTCCAGCTCCTGCGCCAGGGCAATCATCAGGCGGGGGATCGTGTCCACGTCCTTGAGCAGCAGGTCCACAAAGGACTTGTCCAGCTTCAAGGAACCAAAGGGCAGCTGCTGAACCCGGTTCAAGGACGACTGGCCGGTGCCAAAATCGTCCAGATGCAGATGGTAGCCCGCATTGGCGAGCTGCACCAGCATGGCCAGCAGCTGCTCGCTGTCGCGCGCCACGGCGGTTTCCGTGAGTTCCAGATGCACGTGCTCGACCGACACGGCGTTTTTTTGCAGCGTGGCATTCAGGAAATCCGGCAGCGCAGGGTCCATCAGTTGGTGGGCGGAGAGATTGATATTGACAACCAGATCCGGCAGAACCTTGTGCAGCCGTGACAAGGCTTCCACCGCTTTTTCCGCCAGCTCCTGGCCTATGGCAGCAATCAAGCCGGTATCTTCTGCCAGGGCGATGAAACGGTTCGGTGGGCAATATTTCCCATGTAGTTTCAGCCGGGCCAGCGCCTCCACCATGGCGGTCTTGCCGGAGCGTATATCGACGATGGGCTGAAACCAGACGTCAAATGCCCGCTCCTGGATCGCCTGGCGCAGGTCTTGCTCCAGCTGCATGCGCTCCTGCACGTCGGAATGCATGGCATCGGTAAACACCGCATAGCGGTTTTTTCCCAGATTTTTCGCGGCGTACATCGCAATGTCGGCATTGCGCAAGGCGACTTCGGGCGCTTGGCTTGGATCGGCAACGACCACCCCCAGGGATGCCGAGGACACCAGAACCTGCCCGTGGTAGGTGTGGGGCCGCGAAACCACACGCAAAATCCTTTCGGCAAACACATCCACGTCCTGCCTTCCCTGCGGTACAAAGCTGAAGACGGCAAACTCATCGCCACCCAGCCGCACCGCAAGGTCGCTGTCCCGGATTGCATGTGCAATCTGGTGCCCGATCCAGACCAACATGGCATCCCCGGCCTCGTGGCCCAGGGAGTCGTTGATGTGCTTAAAGCCATCCAGGTCCAGCAAAAAGACCGTCAGGTCCATGGTCTGGCCACGGCGCACCTGCGCGAACACGCGCTCCATGCTCTCCAGCAGATGGCGGCGATTGCCGAGCCCGGTCAGAAAATCGGTGCGGGCCTCGGACTTGAGCTGGTCTTCGGTCAAGCTGCGCTCCATGACCATGGCGTTGAGGGAAACCGCCAGCACATCCAGTTCGTCCGTTCCCAGTACGGGCCATTTGGTGGTGGGCACATTCTCCTCCTCGTTGGACTTGCTGGACTTGCCAGACTTGTCCGCACGGGCAAGCGCGGCAAACAGCGACAGTCTGCGCAGAACCAGGCCATCGAGCAACAAGCTCACCAACAGGATGGCAACCAGGGACATGAGCGTGCTATTGAGCAGCAGCAGATAACCCACCTGCGTGCTTTGCTCCTTGAGCGCCGGCTCCGCCGTGATTTTCAGATGAATGCCACTCTTGCCCATGCTGTCCGGCAAAGTCTGGACACGCTGGTTCGCCTGGGTGTGCTGGTCCGGTGAAAACACCAGTTCATTGCCGATCACCTGCTCCAGCGCCTCTGCACTGCGGTCCAGGTCTCTGACCAGCACCATCCAGCCGGCGGTTTGTGGTCCGGCATCGCTGCGGCGCACTGCCGAAAAAGCAATCGCCAGGGCATGCCCATTGACCCAGCGCAACACATGCCTCCCCCGCATCGGTGCGGGCAGCGGTGCGTCCATGACGGCACGCTGGGCCGCCTGCACCAGCGGGCTGTCGGTGTGCAAAGCCTGTACCGACTCGCCCACCAGTTCCACGCCAGAGTGCAGCTGCGCTTGCAGAGTCAGGAAAATCACCTGTTCCACTTTCAGGTTGCGCAGGGCTGCGGCGGTGTAATTGGTTTCCAGGTATTCGGCGCTGAACTCTTGCAAATGCGCAAAGGTGTCATTCCAGGTGGCGTTGTCATAAACCACCACGTCCATGCCGCTGATGGATTGGGTGACACCCAGCACGGCACGGTCCATGCGGGTTTGTGCCTCCCGCTCCTCAAAAGCCGCCACATTGCGATCCACCAGGTAATTGGTGATGGCGTATCCCACCAGGCCCACCCCCGCCAGCAGGCACCCCAGATACACCAGAATGCGCAGACGCAGACTCCAGGAGCGTGTCAGGGTTCGGGATTGTGGGCGCATCCTCATTCAGACCATTGCAAGCATTCTATAAAAAATATAGTGCATCCCGCACGTTCCATAAGGGGTAGAAGCTCCCCTAGCGTGTCAGTACCAGGTTGTCCCGGTGCAGCATTTCGGGTTCGGCAGCATACCCCAAAAGCCGTTCAATGTCAGCAGAAGGCTTGCGGCACAGCAGCCGTGCTTCGGAACTCGAATAGTTCGCCAGGCCGCGCGCAAACTCGGCGCCTGCGCCATCGCGCACGGCAATCACATCGCCGCGCGAGAAGTCCCCTTCCACCTGCACCATGCCAATGGGCAGCAGGCTTTTGCCCTCCATGCGCACTTTTTGCTCGGCACCAGCGTCCACCACCACGGCGCCGCGCAGCTGCAAATGGTCTGCCATCCATTGCTTGCGCGCCTGGTTTTTCTGGGTCGGTGCCACCAGCAGGCTGCCAATGGCCTCGCCCTGCGCCAGACGGATCAGGGCATCGGGTTCGCGCCCCCAGGCAATGACCGTCGAAGCGCCAGAGCCGGCAGCGCGCCGGGCGGCCAGAATCTTGGTCAACATGCCACCGCGCCCGATGCTCGACCCGGCGCCTCCGGCCATGGCCTCCAAAGCCGGGTCCCCCGCGCGCGCCTGCGTCACCAGCTGCGCCTGCGGGTCTTTGCGTGGATCGGCGGTAAAGAGGCCCTTTTGATCGGTCAGAATCACCAGGGCATCGGCTTCAACCAGATTGGCAACCAACGCGCCCAGCGTGTCGTTGTCGCCAAACTTGATTTCGTCGTTGACCACCGTGTCGTTTTCGTTGATGACCGGCACCACGCCGAGCTTGAGCAAGGTCAGCAAGGTCGAGCGTGCGTTGAGGTAGCGCTCGCGGTCGGCCAGATCGGCATGCGTCAACAACACCTGCGCACTGCCCAGGCCATTGGCCTTGAGCTTGGTCTCATACATCTGCGCCAAACCCATCTGCCCCACCGCCGCCGCCGCCTGCAACTCATGAACGGCCTTGGGTCTGCTGCTCCAGCCCAGGCGCTTCATGCCCTCGGCAATGGCGCCGCTGGAGACCATGATGACCTCGCGCCCGTTGCGCATCAGATGCGCCATCTGCCGGCACCATTCGCCAATGGCGGCTTCGTCCAGACCACGGCCATCGTTGGTCACCAGACTGGAACCCACCTTGACCACCACCCGGCGCGCGTCCCGCAGCACCGCAGACTCAGAACTTGAAATTTGAACCATATTCGGCAATATCGGCTACAACCCCCGTCAAACGCGCGGGAACAGCTATCATTCTTACAGTAAATCAAACCTCTGGAAGATCAATGAAACGCGGATCGGGCGCGACCGGGCCAGCCTCGACCAGCTGCTGCGCCTGGATGTGCCGGTACACCGCCTGCACCAGCGGCTCACACCCCTCGCGCGTCAAGGCAGAAATCTCGAACACCGGGCCTTTGAACTTCAGACGCTTGACAAAATCCTTGACCAAAGCCGCACGCTGCTCCACGGGCACCATGTCGAGCTTGTTGAGCACCAGCCAGCGCGGTTTTTCGTACAGCGCCTGGTCGTATTTTTTCAGCTCCTGCACAATCGCTTTGGCCTGGGCCACCGTGTCCACGCTGTCATCAAACGGCGCCATATCGACAACATGCAAGAGCAGCCGCGTGCGCTGCAAGTGGCGCAAAAAGAGATGCCCCAGCCCCGCACCCTCGGCAGCGCCTTCGATCAACCCCGGCAAATCGGCCACCACAAAGCTCTGCTCCGGCCCGATGCGCACCACGCCCAGGTTGGGGTGCAAGGTGGTGAAGGGATAGTCCGCAATCCTTGGACGCGCGTTGGAGACGGCGCTGATAAAGGTCGATTTGCCCGCATTGGGCATACCCAGCAGACCGGCATCGGCCAGCACCTTGAGTTCGAGCTTGAGGTTTTTCTTCTCCCCCGGCCAGCCGGGCGTCTTTTGCCGTGGCGCGCGGTTGATGGCGCTCTTGAAGCGCATATTGCCAAAGCCACCATCGCCGCCCTTGGCCAGGGTGATGACCTCGCCCGGTTTCAAAAGCTCGAACAACACCTCGCCGGTTTCGGCGTCCGAAATGATGGTGCCCACCGGCATTTTCAGGGTGATGTCATCCCCGGCGGCGCCGAACATGTCCGAGCCCATGCCGTGCTGGCCGCGTTTGGCCTCGTGGCGGCGGGAGAAGCGGAAATCGACCAGGGTATTGAGGTTGGGGTCCGCCAGCGCAAACACATGCCCTCCACGCCCCCCGTCGCCCCCGTTGGGGCCGCCGAATTCCTTGTATTTTTCATGCCGGAACGAGACACAGCCGGCCCCGCCGTCCCCGGCCATGATGTCGATATAGGCCTCGTCCACAAACTTCATGGTATTGGTGTGCCTTTGGGTATGTCGCTGAAACGAAAAACCCCACGCTTGCGGCGCAGGGTTTGCGGGTGAAAGTGTGAAAAACGTCTGCCGCCAATCAGGCAGCGGCCACGTTCACAGCAGTCACATTCACCATATGCTTGTTCAACGCGCCCTTGAAGCCAAAGGACACGTTGCCGTCGGCCAGTGCAAACAAGGTGTGGTCCCGGCCCACGCCCACGTTGACTCCAGGGTGAAGTTTGGTGCCGCGCTGGCGCACGATGACCGCACCGGCCTTGACCAGTTCGCCACCATAGACCTTCACACCCAGCATCTTGGGCTTGGAATCGCGCCCGTTTCGCGTAGAGCCGCCGCCTTTTTTATGTGCCATGACTAATTCCCCTTATTCCCCTTGTTCCTCTTACTTGCTGCATCAGGCCTTGATTGCGCCAACCAGCAGCTCGGTGAACTGCTGACGATGCCCCTGGCGCTTCTGGTAATGCTTGCGTCGGCGCATCTTGAAAATACGCACCTTATCGTGCTTGCCATGCGCCAGGACGGTGGCTGTCACGGTTGCACCGGACACCAAGGGCGTGCCGACCTTGAGCTCGGCGCCGCTACCGACGGCCAGAACCTGGTCAATCACAATCTCCTGGCCCACGTCCGCAGCAATCTGTTCTACTTTGATTTTTTCGCCACTGGCAACCCTATACTGTTTGCCACCGGTTTTTATGACCGCGTACATACTGACCTCTTCCATAATTCACTCCCGCAAACCAATTTTGCGGAACCCGCGAGTATAACAGCGCCAAGCGCGCTACAACTTGGTATCCTCCGCAGTCGCATCCAACACCTTGCATACATCTTGCACCCAACATGAAGCCTGAATCCGATCCAACGCCTGCCAGCAAACGCCGTGACAAGGGAACGCTGACACGCAACGAGCGCAAAGACATCAGTCGCGGCATTTTTTTGCAAGCTGCCCTGGCCTTGATTGGCTCCGGGCGCAGTTTCACCAGCCTGGCCATCCGGGAAATAGCCCGTGGCGCCAACATGGTTCCCAATGCCTTTTACCGGCACTTTCGCAATACCGACGAACTGGGGCTGGCGCTGGTGGAAGAAATGGGCATCACCTTGCGCCGCCTCCTGCGCGAAGCACGCCAGTCCGACCAGACACAAAGAAACATCGTGCGCCGCTCGGTCAAGATTTATTACCAGTACGTCATGCAAAACCGCCTGCTGTTCCTGTTCATCTCCAGCGAACGTTACGGCGGCAGCCGGGCGCTGCGTCTGGCGATCCGCAACGAAGTCAACCATTTCACCCGCGAAATGGCGCAAGACCTGCGCCTCCTGGGTGGCTACAAGGACCTCTCCACCCAGAGCCTGGAGATGGTCTGCGGCCTGATCGTGACCACCATGCTGGCAGCCGCACCCGAAATCCTCGACCTGCCCCCAGGACAACCCGTGCTGGAAACCGAAATGACAAATAATTTTGTGCGCCAGCTGCAAGTGATCCTGCTGGGCGCCGGAGCCTGGAAAGGCAACAACCCTCCACAGGTCGAATGAAAAAGCCTGTTGACACCCACCCGGTCAGCATCGACACCTTTATCGACGCGCTCTGGCTTGAAGAAGGTCTGGCGAAAAACACCCTGGAAGCCTACCGCCGCGATCTGACGCTGTACGCCGCCTGGCTCAAAACCCAGGCGAGGTCTTCTCTGGAGCACAGCACCGAACTGGATTTGCAAGCCTATTTTGCCGCCCAGCACGCCAAAACCAAGGCCACTACCGCCAACCGCCGCCTGACGGTGTTCAAGCGCTACTTCCGCTGGGCCTTGCGCGAGGGGCTGGTGTCTGCCGATCCATGCCTGAAACTGCAATCGGCCAGACAAGCCCTGCGTGTGCCCAAAACCCTGTCCGAGGCGCAAGTGGAAGCCCTGCTGGCGGCCCCCGACACCAGCACTGCATTAGGGATACGCGACCGCGCCATGCTGGAGCTGATGTACGCCAGCGGTTTGCGCGTGAGCGAACTGGTCACGCTCAAGACTTTCCACATCAGCCTGGCCGACAATGTGCTGCGCGTCGTAGGCAAGGGAAGCAAGGAGCGGCTGGTGCCGTTTGGCGAGATTGCCAGCGAATGGCTGCTGCGCTACCTCAGCCATGCGCGCGCCGAGCTGCTCGCTGGCAAGCAAACCGATGACCTGTTCGTCACCGTACGCGGCGCCACGGCAGGCCAGGCGATGACGCGCGTCATGTTCTGGATGGTGGTCAAAAAATATGCCCTGGCCGCCGGTATCCGGTCTCCCCTGTCGCCCCATACGCTGCGCCACGCCTTTGCCACCCACTTGCTCAACCACGGCGCAGACCTGCGCGCCGTGCAGCTGCTGCTGGGGCACGCCGACATCTCCACCACCACCATCTACACCCACATCGCCCGCGAGCGCCTGGCGCAGCTGCACGCACGCCACCATCCGCGCGGCTGAAGACACCATGCGCATCCGTAGCATCCTTATGGCTATCACCATTCTTGCCGGTGCGGCTGCCGTGGTGGCGCTTGCCATCCTCACGCAGCCCTTTGTCCAGCCGCTGGCATCCACTGCGCCCGCAGTTGATCCGAACCGTCTGGAACACCATGTCCGGCGCCTGTCGCGTGATTTCTATCCCCGAAGCCATGACCAGTTCAAAAACCTGGAACGCTCTGCTGCGTACATTCAAAGCGAACTTGAAGCCTGCGGCGCAAGCGTTGCTGTTCAAGAAGTCAAGGTTGAGGAGGCAGGGTATAAGAACATCGTTGCCAATTTTGGCCCTCCTGCCGGAGCGCTTTTGGTCATAGGTGCGCATTACGACTCCCATGGCGACGGGAACGCTGGTGCGCGATTTTCGCGCGGTTACGCACCCGAGACCCATACGCCGGGCGCCGACGACAATGCAAGCGGTGTCGCCGGCCTCATCGAGCTTGCGTGCCTGCTGGGCCGCACCGAGCAACGCCGACCGATTCAGCTGGTCGCCTACACGCTGGAGGAGCCGCCACACTTTCGGACCGAACACATGGGCAGTTCCTGGCATGCGCGTGCACTGAAACAGGCCCATCGGGAGGTGGAGCTGATGCTCTCCCTGGAGATGATCGGGTACTTTTCGACCGAACCGCAGAGCCAGCGGTATCCGTTTCCGCTGATGTCCGCCTTGTACTCTGACCGGGGGGACTTCGTTGCGCTTGTCGGCAGACTGGAATCCTTTGGCAATATCCGCAAGCTCAAGGCTGCCATGGCGGGTGCAACCGCCCTGCCCGTTCTGTCCATCAATGCGCCGCCGATCCTGCCGGGCATTGATTTCTCCGACCACCTGAACTACTGGGCCGAAGGCATGCCGGCCATCATGGTCACAGACACCGCCTTCATGCGCAACCCCCACTACCACATGTCCGGGGATACTTTCGAGAAGCTGGACTACCAGCGCATGGCGCAGGTCGTGCAGGGGGTGTTCGCTTTTACACAATTGCCGTGAATTTCAAGGAAGAATCAGGCTGTAGCGCACGTGGGACGAGCGGGGTGCGCTATCAAATTATGAATCCATCAGCGCTTGGCCTTTTCTGACCCGCACGCTCCAGGGAATGGCTGAAAACGCGTCGTGCCAGGCCTTGAAATCACGGCCACGCATGGGCTTGGCAATCAGATAACCCTGTATCTCGTCGCAACCCAGTTCGCGCAGAATTTTCAGCTCTTCGACATACTCCACGCCCTCGGCGACGACACGCAAACCCAAGGCTTTTCCCAGGCTGACGATGGCACGGGTAATGGCCATGTCCGCCGGGTCATGGATCATGTCGCGCACGAAACTGCGGTCGATTTTCAGCTTGTCGAATGGCAGGCGATTGAGGTATACCTTGCGCGGTCACAATCTGAGTTTGTAGGTTGTTGATTTTCGTGGGTAAGAAATCGTAGCATCCCCGGTTTTCATCGTATTGGGGCTGAATGTGATTGATATCGAATTTTCAAATGAATCGATTGCTGAACTGCA
>JAYRRD010000133.1:0-18478 GCA_041910275.1 Rhodoferax sp. | reverse complement strand
TGCAGTTCAGCAATCGATTCATTTGAAAATTCGATATCAATCACATTCAGCCCCAATACGATGAAAACCGGGGATGCTACGATTTCTTACCCACGAAAATCAACAACCTACAAACTCAGATTGTGACCGCGCAAGGTATACTTGCGCGAGGAATTGGTGGGCCAGCCGCTGGCGGTGTTGTTGCCACAACGCTTTCGCGCAGGTCATGTCGGCCAGTACGCTTCCTTTGCCGCCACCCCGAGCGCCCGGCGCATGGGGGTCGGGCGCAGCGTGAGTTTTTTGCGCAAGGATGGGACGGAGTGCGCAGTGGACATCTCGCTCAGTCAGGTTCGGACGGCGCGCGGCACCTTGTTTGTCAGTGCCCTGCGCGACATTACCGCGCGCCGCAAGGCCGAGGAGGAGCTGCGCATTGCGGCCATCGCCTTCGAGTCGCAAGAAGGCATGATGGTGACCGATGCCAGTGGCACGATCCTGCGGGTCAATGCAGCGTTTACCGCGATCACGGGTTACAGTGCCGACGAGGTCAAGGGGCAAAACCCCCGGCTGCTCAAGTCGGGCCAGCACGGTGCCGACTTTTACCGCCTGATGTGGGACACCCTGCAGCGTGCTGGCCGCTGGCAGGGCGAGATATGGGGCAAGCGCAAAAACGGCGAGATCCATCCCAAGTTGCTCACCATCTCGGTGGTTTTGGGGGAGGATGGCAAAGTCACCCATTACGTGGCCCAGTATTACGACATCACCGAACGCAAACAGGCCCAGGAAAAGATCAACGCGCTGGCATTTTTTGACCCCATCACCGGCTTGCCCAATCGCAGTATGCTGATGGAGCGTCTGCGCCAAGCCATGACGCTTGCCGAGCGCAGCGGCCACCACGCTGCCTTGCTGATGATTGATCTGGACCACTTCAAGAACCTCAACGACACGCTGGGCCATGACGTTGGCGACCTGCTGCTCAAGCAGGTGTCCGAACGCATCAGCCAGTGTGTGCGTGAAGGCGACACCGTGGCCCGGCTGGGCGGCGACGAATTTGTGGTGGTACTGCCCAATCTGGGCCACAGTCTGGAAGAAGCCACGGCCAATACCGAACGGATTGCCAACAAGATCATCACCATGCTGGACCAGGTGTACCGCTTTGACAGCGCATCACACCACAGCACGGCAAGCCTGGGGGTGACCTTGTTCAAGGGCACGCTAATCCCGATAGACGAGCTGTTCAAGCAGGCGGACATGGCCATGTACAAGGCCAAGGCCCAGGGGCGCAATACCGTGCGCTTTTTTGACCCGGCCATGGAGGTCGCACTCAAGGCGCGCACCGCCCTGGAGGCCGATTTGCGCCGCGCCGTCAAGGTCCGCCAATTCGTGCTGCACTACCAAGCCCAGGTGGTGCAGCCGGGTCGCGTGAGCGGCGCCGAGGTGCTGGTGCGCTGGCGCCACCCGCAGCGCGGGCTGGTCTCGCCGGCTGAATTCATCCCTTTGGCAGAAGAGACCGGCGTGATTCTGGCGTTGGGGCATTGGGTGCTGGAGACGGCCTGCAGCCAGCTTGCAAGCTGGGGCTGCACACCCGCCATGGCGCACCTCACGCTGGCGGTTAATGTCAGCGCCGCGCAATTTGCCCAGGCCGACTTTGTGCAGCAGGTGATGGCCGTCGTGCAACGCACCGGCGCCAAGCCGCAGCGCCTGAAGCTGGAGCTGACCGAGAGCCTGCTGGTGGGCAATGTGGCCGACATCATAGAAAAGATGCTCAGTCTCAAAAACCAGGGCATTGGCTTTTCGCTCGATGACTTTGGCACCGGCTACTCGTCCCTGGCCTACCTGAGCCGCTTGCCGCTGGACCAGCTGAAAATCGACCAATCGTTCATCCGTGATGTGTCAACCAACCCGGCCAACGCCGCCATTGCCAAGACCGTCATCGCCCTGGCGCAGGGCCTGGGGCTGGGGGTCATCGCCGAGGGCGTTGAAACCAGCGAGCAGCGGGACTTTCTGGCGGCATCCGGCTGCCACGCCTACCAGGGCTATTTCTTCAGCCGCCCGCTGCCATTGGAGGATTTCGAGGCACTGCTGCGCTCGCCGCACTGTGCAGAAGAAGAACTCTGATGTTACTACGTTTTTAGTAGCTTTCCCCGCTTGTCCCACGGGGCCTAGAGGCTGATTTGATACCTGATTTGAGGCCAGATCGAGGCTAAAAACGTGCCACACAGGCTTGGCGGGAGCCTCTGTAGTGCGTTTTTGGTGTTTTTCATATCACGGGTGATATGAAACTGATCACATTGCATCGCACCCGGTGATGGCTTGCGACTACACTTCGCTGCTTTTTCCTCTCATTCCTCTCATTCCCCGCAAACCACCATGAGTACCCAGGCCGCACTTGACACCGCACAGGCACCCTGTTGGATCGCCCCCGCGCCGATGTGTGCCATGACCGAGCGGCGGCAACTGGCCCAGGTAGAAGAGGCGCTTGCGGCCAGCGAACTGCGTTACCACACGCTGATGGCAGGGCTGCCCGTGGGTGTGGTATTGCACGGGCCGAACGCCGAGATATTGTTCGGCAACGCCAAGGCGCTTGACTTGTTGGGTTTGACGGAAAACCAGTTGCTTGGCAAAACCTCGTTCGATCCCGACTGGAATGTGGTTCACGAAGACGGAACGCCGTTTCCGGGTCCCACCCACCCGGCGCCGCAGGCCATTGCCAGTGGCCAGCCGGTGCGCGATGTGGTGATGGGCGTGTTCCGACCCACTACCCTGGACAGGGTCTGGTTACTGGTCAGCGCGCATCCGCTGCTTGACGCGAACGCCCGCGTGCAGCAGGTGGTGGTGAGCTTTAGCGACATCAGCGAGCACCGGCGCACCAAGCTGGCGGTGGTGGAAGCGAACCGCAGCCTGGCCCTGGCGCGTGCGCAATTGCGCAAGCTGGTGGCACAGAACGAGTCGAGGCTGGAGAACGAAAAGCGCCACATCGCGCGCGAAGTGCATGACGAGCTGGGCCAGGTGCTGACCGCGCTGCGCATGAAGGTGTCGCTGGCCATCATCCGCCACGCCGGCCATGTGCCGGACCTGCTGGATACGCTCAAGGACATGAAGGCCCAGGTTGACCGTGCCATTGCAGGCGTGCGTAGCGTGGCAAGCAGCCTGCGACCAGCAGCGCTGGACATGGGCCTGGTGCCTGCCATCGAGTGGCTGTGCATGGAAATCAGCAAACATGGCCAGATTGAATGTTCGCTTCACGGCACGGAGCAGCCCTTTGTGCTGGACGACGCACGGGCCGTCGTGGTCTTTCGCATCGTGCAGGAGTCGCTGCACAACATCAGCAAATACGCCCAGGCGTGCCAGGTCGATATCACCTTGGAGCAAGGCGCGGGTGAACTGAGCGTGCAGATATGCGACAACGGACAGGGCTTTGATATGGACGCGGTGGCCCGGCGTGCCAGCCTGGGCCTTTTGGGCATGCGCGAACGGGCCATTGCCCTGGGTGGGCAGCTGGAGGTGCACAGCGCGCCGGGCCAGGGCACGCACGTCAGGCTGGTGATTCCGCTGGAGCCCGGTGTGCCCGATGTGCCCAGGGAGGATGCGCCATGATCCGCGTGCTGATTGCCGACGACCACGCCATCGTGCGTGCGGGTTTCAAGCAGCTGTTCACATTGACGCCCGATTTGCAGGTGGTGGCCGAAGCCGCCAACGGTGCCGAGGTGCTGGAGCAGCTGCGCCAGTGCCCGGTGGACCTGCTGCTGCTGGACCTGAACATGCCCGGCCTTGGCGGCGCGGATTTGCTGGCGCGGGTCAAGGCGCACCACCCGGAGTTGCCGGTGCTGGTGTTCAGCATGCACAACGAGCCGCAGATGGCAGCCGGCATGCTCAAGGCCGGGGCCAACGGCTACATTACCAAAGACTGCGAGCCCGAGGACTTGCTGGCAGCCGTGCACAAGGTGGCACACCATGGCAACTACCTTGACCCCGGCATTGCCGAGGGATTGGCATTTGATGCCACTTCAGGCGTGGAGCGCCCTCCGCACGCCCTTTTGTCGCAGCGCGAGCATGAAGTGCTGCGCCTGCTGACCACCGGCCTGGGTGTCAGCGAGATTGCCGCACAACTGTCCATCAGCGATAAAACGGTCAGCACCCACAAGGCGCGGCTGCTGGAGAAACTCAATCTCACCAACATGGCCGAGCTGATGCGCTACGCCATGCAGCACGGTTTGCTGGACTGACTGCACTTATGGAACGTGCGCGCGGGGGCAATGCCTTGACTTCATTGCCATTCGGTGGCCTGGACAAACTGTACCGTATAGGCCTGGCGGTGCAACTTCTGCTTGGCATACTCCCATGCCTTGCCCAGCCGTCGGTGCGCGATGCCGAGATGGCCCAATGTCTGCCCGGTGAAATTGCCACCTGGGGCGATGGGCGCGATCAGGTGGCGGTAGCCTCACCCATGGTCTTTGTCTATGACCACGCGGGTGCTCCAGCCTGGTTTGACGAGGCCACGGTATTCTGGGCGCTACGGCGTGCGGCCACGGAATGGGCGCGTTGCGGTATACCGGCCCATGTGCGGACCTGGTCCACGCAAGCAGCTACGGATGGCATTGCGGTGCGCTGGAGCGAGTCAGGTAGCATGGGCAATTTCGGCTTGGCCAACTACACACAAAAAACGCTGCTCCTCGGTCCCCAGGCGTTTGCCTTGTTGCGCAAGGCCAACCCGGCACACGATGCTCGGGAGACGCTGCAAATGGTGGTTTCGCACGAAATGGGCCATCTCTTTGGCCTGATGGCGCATTCGCGCCGTTGCGTCGATGTCACATCCAACTACGACAATGGCAAAGGTGACAAATGTTTCGCCCGTGACATGAGCCAGTTGCGCCGTTATCCCGAATACCGCGCCAGTTTGCCAACCGCTTGCGATCTGCAACGCTGCCGTGTGGCCAATGGTCTGGCACCAACCCGGCCATAACAGCCATAATGGCCCACTTTCATACCCTGATTAAAGACAATGGAGACAAAACCTATGAGCGGTGAAATTGTGAGCAAGGTACTGGTGCTGGAAAACGATGCATCGCAGGCACAGACGATTCGGGATTTCTGCAAGGAACACAATCTGGTGGCACTTACCGTCGATGCAAAACATCTGTTTTCGGTTCTGCATTCCAACATTGACCTGGGGGCCATCCTGTATTCCGAGGGCTTTGCGGGCAGCCCCGAGGACAGTGCCATCCTCGCACTATCCTTCAATGAAGCACGTCCCGAGCTGCCGATCATCCTGCGGCGCGAATCCGAGGCAACGCTGGACGGTTTGCCGGAAATATCCCACCGGATATTCAGCGCCGTCTACGTCTCCAGCAACATGGATGAATTGGGCCGGGTGATCAACGAGCATCTGTTCAACGTGTACTACCCGAACATGCTGTTGCGCGGTATTGTCGAAATCACCCAGAACGCACTGGCAGGACAGTTTTTCATGGACTATGCCATCACGGTGGATGCTCCTTACCTCGTCAGGGACCGATTGATGCTGGGAGAAATTTTCAGCATCATTCCGCTGGAGAGCACCTGGTGCCGTGGTTACATGATGCTGCAAACGGAAGAAACACCCCTGATGGTCATGCTGGGTCTGGATATTACGAACGATAAAAAGATCAATTACCGCGCA
Organism: Rhodoferax sp.; assembly: GCA_041910275.1. Lineage (GTDB taxonomy): Bacteria > Pseudomonadota > Gammaproteobacteria > Burkholderiales > Burkholderiaceae_C > Allorhodoferax. Next base: position 12,843 of record JAYRRD010000133.1, on the reverse strand, counting down.
GCCAACAGCCTGATAGGTGAAATCACCAATCTCATCTGGGGCGCGTTCAAGAACCGGTTTATTGGCGACGCCGCTGCTGACTCCGGTGACACGACCCAGGTGCCCATTGTCGTGAACCAGAAACGTGGTCACATATCGTTTGGCGCCGATAACCCGGAGCTGTGTTTTCGCTACGTTCTGAAAAGGGGCGAAACACTTCCCGCGATTGTGATCTACCAGCGCTTTGCCTTCAACCTCCAATGGTCACCGGAGAATTTCAAGGAAGTCGAACAAGAGGTTGCGCAAATGATTGATTCCGGCGAGCTGGAGATGTTCTAGCCCCGATTCACGTTCTTCATTTTGCGCGTGGCGGCAAGCCGGTGTGCTGTGTCAGTATGCGCCCCGGCCTGGGTTTGTTGGCGGGTTTATTGGCGGGTGCCGGAGTCGAATTCTTCTTGCGTGCGCTGTGGTAGCCGCTGTCCCCTGCGGGCTGCCAGGTCGGAATCAGATGGTGGCGGCCATTGCCAATCAGATCGGCGCGCCCCATCGCCTTGAGCGCTTCGCGCAGCAGCGGCCAGTTTACGGAATCGTGGTAGCGCAAAAAGGCCTTGTGCAACCGTCGACGCTTTTCCCCGCGCACCACATCCACCCGTTCGTCCTCGTCTTCAATCTCCCGATGGATTTTGCGCAAGGTGTTGCGGCCCGAGTGGTACATGGCGGTGGCACTGGCCATGGGGCTGGGGTAAAAGGTTTGCACCTGGTCGGCACGAAAACCGTTTTTCTTGAGCCACAGCGCCAGGTTGAGCATGTCCACATCGCCGGTGCCGGGGTGGGCGGCGATGAAATACGGAATCAGGTACTGCTTTTTACCGGCTTCGCTGCTGAAGCGGTCAAACAGCTGCTTGAATTTGTCATAGTCGCCAATGCCCGGCTTCATCATCTTGCGCAAGGGGCCGTTTTCGGTGTGCTCCGGCGCAATTTTCAGGTAGCCCCCGACATGGTGGGTGACGAGTTCCTGGATGTATTCCGGGCTTTTGAGCGCCAGATCGTAGCGCAGACCCGAGCCGATCAGGATTTTCTTGATGCCCGGCAGCGCACGACCCCGGCGGTAGATGCGGATCAGGGGGTTGTGGTCGGTGGTGAGGTTGGGGCAGATGCCGGGATAGACGCAGCTGGGTTTGCGGCAGGCGGCTTCGATCTCGGGCGAGCGGCAGCCCAGGCGGTACATATTGGCTGTGGGGCCACCCAGATCGGAAATACTGCCGGTAAAGCCCTGCACCTTGTCGCGGATGTCTTCGATTTCCCGGATGATGGATTCCTCCGAGCGGCTCTGGATGATGCGCCCCTCGTGCTCGGTGATCGAGCAAAAGGTACAGCCGCCAAAACAGCCGCGCATGATGTTGACCGAAAAGCGGATCATTTCCCAGGCCGGTATCTTGGTCGCACCGTCATGGCGGCCATTTTCATCCGCATAGACCGGGTGCGGACTGCGGGCATAGGGCAGACCAAACACATAGTCCATTTCAGCCGTCGTCAGCGGAATCGGCGGCGGGTTGATCCAGACATCGCGTGCCAGCCGCAGCACCTCGGGCGGGCTATTTGGCTCGGCACCGTGCGCCTGCACCAGCGCACGCGCATTGCCGGGATTGGTTTCCAGATGCAGCACGCGGCTGGCATGGGCGTAAAGGATAGGGTCGCTTTTGACCTGCTCGTAACTGGGCAGCCGGATCACGGAGCGTTCACGTTTCGGGAAAAAGCGCAGCGGGACAATTTCCGCTCCAGCGCCCGTGGATAGAGCGGGTGCAGCTATCAAACTGGTAGTATTCGTAGCGTTGGTCGCACACTTGGCCGATGCCTGTTCCGCCGGTGTGGCGTAAGGGTTGATGAGAGCCTCCACCGGGCCGGGTATGTCCACCTGTGTCGAGTCGATCTCGAACCAGTCTTTGCCGCTTACGTCGCTGGCGTCATCGGCGCGGCGCACGAAGGCCGTGCCGCGCACGTCGGTAATGTGCGCTACCGGCTCGCGCGCGGCCAGCCGGTGGGCGATCTCGACGATGGCGCGGTCGGCATTGCCGTACAGCAACAAGTCGCACTTGGCATCGACCACGATGCTGCGGCGCACCTTGTCGCTCCAGTAGTCGTAGTGTGCGATGCGCCGCAGGCTGCCTTCAATGCCCCCCAGGATGATGGGCACATCACGGAAGGCTTCGCGGCAGCGCTGGCTATAGACGATGGCCGCATGGTCGGGGCGTTTGTTGCCCACGTTGCCGGGCGTATAGGCGTCGTCGCTGCGGATTTTGCGGTCCGCCGTGTAGCGGTTGATCATCGAATCCATATTGCCCGCCGTCACGGCCCAGAACAGATTGGGGCGGCCCAGGGCTTTGAAACCTTCGGCGCTGTGCCAGTCGGGCTGGGCAATGATGCCCACACGAAACCCCTGTGCCTCCAGCAAGCGCCCGATCACGGCCATGCCGAAACTGGGATGGTCCACATAGGCATCGCCCGTGACCAGCACGACATCGCAACTGTCCCAGCCCAGTTGCTCCATTTCGGCGCGGCTCATGGGCAAAAACGGCGCCATTCCGAAGCGCTTGGCCCAGAAAGGGCGGTAACTGGTCAGCGGTTTGGCTGCGCGTGGGAAGAAAGAGACATCAATGGGCGTGGTAGACATGGGTAGGCACAGGTAGGCATGGCAGGAATGGCCGCGAGTGTAAGGCTGGCGTAAAGGCCTTGCCAGCCCTGGCGCTTCTGGGGCTTGTGGGGTCAACAACCCCAACCAATGGCGCGGCCTCAACCTCCTGGGCTTTGCGCTGATGCAGGTGCGCCGTGGCGCATAATCCAACGCGCAAACCGGGGAGCACATTGCTGTAGTCACCATGGAAGAAAAAACCACCCTTATGTACCGACCAACCGGACCAGAGGAACTGGCGCTGGTACGCGAGAGCGGCTTCAAGGCGTGGCCGCCGCGATTGCCGGAGCAGCCGATCTTCTACCCCGTTACGAACGAACAGTACGCCGTCGAGATCGCGCGCGACTGGAACGTTCCGGCCAGCGGCAGCGGCTACGTCACACGCTTTCGCGTGCGCACGGAGTTCATGGGCAAGTACCAGATTCATCAAGTGGGCGCATCGCACCACACGGAGTGGTGGGTACCGGCTGAAGAACTGGAAGAACTCAACCGCAACATCGTCGGCACCATAGAGGTCGTGCGCGCGTTCACGCGGGAAAAGCAGGGCTGAACAGCGGGCACTGCAACGTGCTTGAACTCTCTTTTTTGTAGCTGTTGCCGCTTGATCCATAAGCGTTACAGCCATATTTCCCCTTCATTTCGGGGCTAAAAAACCCCAATTTCTCCCGTCTGGCCGGGCGGCAGGTGTGTAGCGGGGTGTTTTTGGGTCAAAATTTTGGGCTAATCGACTTGAAAGCCTTATGGGACGAGCGGGTACAGCTATTGAAATGGGAGTTTTGTTGGTTTGCTCAGGCGCTGGCTTGCGTCGCACCCATGTCGGCGAGCAAGAAATTGCTCAAGGACGGCTCCTGGCGCCTGATGGACCAGACGAAAGCGGGCACACTGACCTTGAGCAGCATCGGCTTTGCGATCCCGATAGAGGTTTTTTTCAAGGATATGGAGCAAACTGGCACAATTCATCAAGTTGATCAATCAGAGTGAGCAGCTCTTGAACATAAGGAGGTTGGGTTCATGAACGCCGAAGACGCACAGGCAGTCGCAGTTCGCTTCATTGAGTTTCTTGAAACTGGAAAAGTACCGGACGGTCTTTTCACGGAAGACGTTTTCCTCGACTTCACCCTTCCCAAGTGGAGGCTCCAGGCGCAGGGCGTAGGTCCGGTTGTTGGCTCGCGCCTGCAGGGGCACCCGACACAAGGCAAAGTCCCGCGCTGGCGTTGTGATCCAACACCGTCTGGTTTTGTTCTCGAGGTGGAGGAGCGGTGGCATCAGAACGGCAAGGACTGGTATTGCCGCGAGCTGATTCGGGCAGATGTACAGGGTAGCGCCATCTCGGAGCTTTCCGTGTACTGCACCGGCGACTGGGATGCAGAACACGAAGCGCAACATCGTCAGGCGGTGAAGCTCATTCGCCCTTGATGCGCTTTTGACCCTGGCATATTGCGTTGCATCCATGTCGGCGCGCAAGAAATTCCGGGTACATTTGTGCACGCAAGTGATACAACCGCCAGCCCGGCAACGCTTTCTTGGCGTCATGCAGCAAGCCGCTGCCGGGGAGTTGTATCCGTGGCGAGTTACGGCAGAAGGCCGCCTTGCGGAAATCATCGTGCTGGATCAGTTCTCGCGTAACGTCTACCGCAACACCGCACAGGCATTCGCCCAGGACACCATCGCGCTCGTGCTGGCCCAGGAGGCCGTTGTGTCTGGCGCATTGAACGTGCTGAACCCCGCGCAGAGAAGCTTTCTTCTGCTCCCATACATGCACAGTGAGTCCAAACAGATACACCTTGTGGCAGAGTCGCTGTATAGAGACTGTGCGCCGGCTGTAAATTACGACTTCGAGTTGCGGCACAAGGCGATCATTGACCGCTTTGGCCGGTATCCGCACAGAAATGAAATTCTGGGACGCACTTCCATGCCAGAGGAAGTGGAGTTTCTGAGGCAGCCGGGGTCGCGCTTCTGAATGGCAGCCTTCCGGTTCATGGAGACAGTCGCCATGTTGGGGGGACACCACGGGTAGGCATGGCAGGAATGGCCGCGAATGTAAGGCTGGCGTAAGGGCCTTGTTGGCGGCGGTACACTGTGGAGATGGGCACCATCACAGAAACACGCGCAACCACCCTGGCAACCAACGGCGATGTGTCGGCAGCAACGAACGAGCTGAAGACCGAAATCACCGAGCTACAGGGCGACTTTACCGGACTGGACAAGGAGATTGCCGTCCTTAAATGGCTGGTCGGTTTGACCATGGCTGGCGTAGCGGCCCAAATCATCAAGGTGTTTTTTGTCTAAATAGCCTCTGCCTCCCGCCATCCGAGCGGGTACAGCTATCATTTTTGCATTCCGCAAGAATGCAGGAATGCAAAACGCGTAACCAACAAAGAATCCCCAACCATGCTGACCGGCGAACTTCGCAACCAGATTGATCGCGTATGGATGGCGATCTATACCGGCGGAATTTCCAACCCGCTGGAAGTCATTGAGCAAATCACCTACTTGCTGTTCATCCGCCGACTCGACGACGCGCACACCCTGGAAGAGGGCAAAGCCATGCTGCTCAAGAAGCCCATGGCCAAGCGCGTATTTCCCGAAGGTAAAAACCCCAAGGGGCGCGACTACCACGACCTGCGCTGGTCGCGGTTCAAGAACTTTGCCCCGGCAGAGATGTTCGAGACCGTCAGCGAGCACGTGTTCCCGTTCATCAAGAACATGGGGGGCGACGGCTCGACCTACAGCCAGCACATGCGCGACGCCCGTTTCACCATCCCGACGGCGGCGCTGCTGTCCAAGGTGGTGGATATGCTGGACCACGTTCCGATGGAAGACCGGGACACCAAGGGCGACCTCTACGAGTACATGCTGGGCAAAATTGCCAGCGCCGGGCAAAACGGCCAGTTTCGCACCCCCCGGCACATCATCCAGCTGATGGTGGAACTCACCGCCCCGACCCCCAAGGATGTCATCTGCGACCCGGCTTGTGGTACGGCGGGCTTTCTGGTCGCCGCCGGGGAATACCTGCGCGCGCAGCACCCCCAACTCTTCAACGACGCCACAGCGCGGGAGCATTTTCACGCTGGCATGTTCCACGGCTACGACTTTGACAACACCATGCTGCGCATCGGCAGCATGAACATGGCGCTGCATGGCGTCGAAAACCCGGACATCCGCTACAAGGACTCGCTGGCCCAGGACCACGCCGGAGACGAGGAAAAATACTCGCTCATCCTCGCCAATCCCCCCTTTGCCGGGTCGCTGGACTATGAGAACACCGCCAAAGACCTGCTGGCGCTGGTCAAGACGAAGAAGACCGAACTGCTGTTCCTGACCCTCTTCCTGCGCTTGCTCAAGCCCGGTGGCCGGGCAGCGGTGATCGTGCCGGACGGCGTGCTGTTCGGATCAAGCAAGGCGCACAAGGAACTGCGCCGGATGCTGGTCGAAGAGCAAAAGCTCGATGCCGTCATCTCGCTGCCCTCCGGCTGCTTCAAGCCCTATGCCGGAGTCTCGACCGCGATTCTGATTTTCACCAGGACCAACTCCGGCGGCACCGATTGTGTGTGGTTCTACGACATGCAAGCCGACGGCTGGAGCCTCGACGACAAGCGCCAGCCGCTGCTACCTGATGATAAATTAGGCTTGCATCCCTTGAGGGATAAGCGGGTACAGCTATCAGAAGCAGAGCATACAAAAAACAACCTGCCCGATGTGCTGCAACGCTGGCTTCGACTTCGCTCAGCCCAAGGGCCGTTCCCCGAGCGGAGTCGAGGGGAAGAACGACAACGCCCACGCACCGCGCAAAGCTTTTGCATCCCCAAAGCCGACATCGCCGCCCAAGGCTACGACCTCTCCATCAACCGTTACAAGGAAGTGGTGCATGAGGTGGTCGAGCATCTGCCGCCCAGGGAGATTCTCGCCAGGCTGGCGAAGCTGGAGGAGGAGATTCAGGCGGGAATGAAGGCGTTGGAGGGGATGCTGGCTTCGACTCCGCTGGCTTCGACTCCGCTCAGCCAGCGTCCCGCTCCCTGAGCGGAGTCGAAGGGAGCAGCGACAAATGCCATACATGCCAAACCAGTCTATAGCCCCCGTCTGGCTTGCGGGATATGCTATCAAAACAAGCAATTATTCCTGGTCGTCCGGCAAAGCAGCATCAAGATCAATTTCGATGCCGCCAACCAGTGAGTGGAGCCTTTGCACCAGACCTGCATCGACGGTTTGCAGGCGTTCGGGATGGCTGGCCATGTCACGCGCCAGAACCCCCAGGAACTGTGCGAGCACCGGATCGTCTCCTTCAGGACTGGCGGCGCGAGTCAACCGAACGATCTCCGGTGCGGTTTGATAGCGATCCGTCAGTGTGGATTCGACTTCGAGCGTGGCAGGCATGGCAGTGATGGTGTGGGAAACAGCGATGTGCCGATGGTAATGCAAGGGTCTTACCAATTCCAGCAAAGCATAGTCGGCCTTGCCGGGGCACAATACTGGCTTGGCTTTTTAGAGAGAAATTCATGATGAAATCAGCCCGTAGCGTCTGTATGACGTGCGGGAGCAGCTATAGAAATGAGAGTTTTACGATGATGGGATTCAAAATCTATAGGGATGGGATTCAGGTCGGGATGAAGGAGCTTGAGGGGATGTTGGCTTCGACTCCGCTGGCTTCGACTCCGCTCAGCCAACGTGAGGCTCCGGTCGATCAGCATCACACCCTCGCTCCCTGAGCGGAGTCGAAGGGAGCAGCGACAATGCCCTACATGTACATACTCGAATGCGCCGATGGCAGCTATTACACCGGCAGCACATGGAATCTGGAAAAACGCCTTTGGGAACACCAAAACGGCCAGGGTGCAAATCACACTGCCAAGCATCTGCCGGTAAAGCTGGTGTATTGTGAGGAAGGCGACGGCATAGAGGCGGCCTACCAGAGGGAGAAGCAAATTCAGGGCTGGAGCCGTAAAAAGAAGCAGGCTCTGATTGCTGGCCATACGAATGCTCTGCATCATTTTGCGCAATGCCAGAACGAAAGTCATAGCCGGAATGCTCCCTTCGACTCCGCTCAGGGAGCGGGTAAGCATCGCTGGTTGAGCCCTTCGGCTAGCGGAGTCGAAGCCAGCGATGCCAAAGGCAGCAACGCCACCCCGAGTGACGATTCCCAACCAACGTTCCCCGAGCGGAGCCGAGGGGAGGGAATGGCCGTGGCAGAGATTCAGGCGGGGATTAAGGCGCTGGAGGGGATGCTGACGTGACTGGATTCCATCGCCATGCCTTGAAAACTTTGGTTGTCGAAAACACTAGGTCATCAAGGCCAGCTATCGGCAACGAAGTTTGGAATCTAAATCTCGACCAGATTGAGTCAGATACAGGTCGTGTTCTTGCGAAGCTGATGGTTCCGGCAGAAAAGTTGGGACCATCAACATACCCGTTTGATGCTGGTACCGTTCTATATTCAAAGTTGCGCCCGTATCTCAACAAAGTGGTTGTTGCTGACCAATCCGGCGTAGCCACAACCGAACTGGTCTCATTGCGGTGCGACCCGGAAAAGCTCTTGCCCCACTATTTGGCACATTTCCTCCGTTCGCCAGAATTCCTGCAATTCGCCAATATCGTCGTGGCAGGGGCAAAGATGCCCAGGATGGTTATGAGTGAGTTCTGGGACTACAAAATCCCGCTTCCACACCTCCCCGAGCAACGCCGCATCGCCGCCATCCTCGACCAAGCCGATGCCCTCCGCGCCAAGCGTCGGGAAGCCCTGGCGCAACTCGACAGCCTCACGCAGTCGATTTTTGTTGAGATGTTTGGGGACCCGGTGACGAATCCGAAGGGGTGGCCATGCTTCCAACTGGGTGAAATCATTGAATCAGGCCCTCAGAACGGCTTATACAAGCCATCCACAGAATACGGTTCAGGAACGCCCATTCTCCGTATAGATGCTTTTTACGGTGGGGTTGTAACAAAATTGGCATCACTAAAACGAGTTAGGTTGTCTGTTGATGAGGTTTCTCTGTTTGGTCTTCATGCTGGCGATATAGTCATCAACCGGGTTAACAGCCTTGACTATCTTGGCAAGAGTGCATTAATTCCTTCGTTGTCAGAGCCAACAGTGTTTGAGTCAAATATGATGCGCTTCGCCGTTCAAACTGACATAGTTGAGCCGATTTATCTTGTCCACTTGTTGCAGACAACATTCATCAAGGGTCAAATCCTGGCTTCTGCAAAAAATGCCGTGAATCAGTCGAGCATCAATCAGACAGACGTGAAGAGTCTAAGCATCAATTTGCCTTCAATTACGCTGCAACGGTGCTTCTCCTTACGCAGTAAATCCGTCGAATCTCTCAGGATTCAGCATCTTGCAGCCTCGGCAGAACTAGATTCGCTCTTTTCCTCCCTCCAGCACCGCGCCTTCCGTGGCGAGCTATAAACAATCCATCCACATACTCAGGAGACCTTCGTGGGCTACGCCGAACTGATTCATAACCTGGAACAACTGCCTGAAGACAAGCAGGCGGAAGTGTTTGATTTTGCGGAGTTTTTGGTGCAGAAAAACCAAGTGACTCCAAAACCCGTTACTACATTGGGAGAAACATCGTGGGCCGAGCTTTTGAAGAATCCCATTCGAATCCCAAACTTCGTGCCACTAAGCAGGGACGAAGCCAATGAAAGATAAGGTTTTCGTTGACAGCAATATTTGGCTGTACGCCATGGCGCAGTCAGATGACGCACTGGGTGATATTCGATGTGCAAAAGCAAAAGCTTTTTTACTTGGTTTACCGCGCCCACGGGTTAATTCGCAGGTCATTCGTGAGGTGTGTTGCAACTTAAAGAAAAAATCCCGGATCGAAGAGGCCACTATCAAGACCTATGTGCTGGCCTGGTACCAGAACTGTGAAGTGGTAACGAGCAACGTTGAGCAATTTTTATTGGCCTCGCAATTGCGGCAAGACGAAGAGTTTAGTTACTGGGACAGCTTGGTTGCTGCTGCTGCTTTAGATTCCGGCTGCACTACCCTGTACAGCGAAGATATGCAACATGGTCGAGTGTTGCTTGGGCAGCTCACAATTGTGAATCCCTTTCAAAATTAAGCCATGAGCAACTTCGCCTTCCTCCATCAGCCCGAATGGGTCTTCCTGTTCGAGTCGGCATCGAGGGCGGAGGAACTGGCGAATGCCGATGCCCGAGGCTCCTGCTTCTACGCCCGACGCACCCTGGAGCTGGCGCTGGCATGGCTTTACAAGCATGACAACGCGCTGCGCCTGCCATACCAGGACAGCTTGAGCGCGCTGATTCACGAACCGACCTTTCGGCAGACGGTGGGTGATGCGCTTTTTACCAAGGCCAGGCTTATCAAAGACCTTGGCAACATGGCCGTACACAGCACCAAAAAGATGGTGCCAAATGACGCCATCAACACTACGCGGGAACTCTTTCATTTTTGCTACTGGCTGGCACGCACCTACGGCAGAACCGCACGCCCGGACCCCGGACTGGCGTTCAAACTGGGCCTGCTGCCACAAGCCTCGGCCATCCCGGCGCAGACGCTGGAACAGCTTCAGAAGCTGGCAGCCGACCTGCAAGCCAAGGACGAGCGCCTATCCACGCTGCTGGCGGACAAGGCCGCGCTGGACGAGAAACTCAAGCAGCTCAGGGAAGAAGTCGCCGCCATCAAGCAGGCCAATATCGCCCAGCCGGATACGCACGACTATTCCGAGGCTGAAACACGCCAAGCCTTTATCGACGTTTTGCTCAAGGAAGCCGGGTGGATGCTGGACCCTGTCAAGAATTTCGAGGTCGAAGTTCGCGGCATGCCCAACAACCAGGGCATAGGTTATGTTGATTACGTGCTCTGGGGCGATGACAGCAAGCCTTTGGCGCTGATTGAAGCCAAGCGCGCCACCAGGAGTCCGACCGTCGGCCAGCAGCAGGCCAAGCTCTACGCCGATTGTCTGGAAGAGATGTACGGCCAGCGCCCGGTCATCTTCTATTCCAATGGCTACGAACACTGGATGTGGGACGATCTGGCCTATCCGCCGCGCCCGGTGCAGGGCTTTTACAAGAAACCGGAACTCGAACTCGCCATCCAGCGCCGCACCAGCCGCAAGAAGCTGGTGACTGCGGTCATCAACCAGGACATCATCGAACGCTACTACCAGACCCGCGCCGTGCGCCGCGTCAGTGAAACCTTTGAAGTGGACAAGCAGCGCAAATCGCTGCTGGTGATGGCAACCGGCGCGGGCAAGACCCGCACCGTCATTGCCCTGGCCGATGTGCTGATGCGCTGCAATTGGGCCAAGCGCATCCTCTTTTTGGCGGACAGGGTGGCGCTGGTCACTCAGGCGGTGAATGCGTTCAAGGCGCATCTGCCGGATTGTGCGCCGATCAATCTGGTCACCGACAAGGCCACGCAAGGCCGGGTGTACGTCTCGACCTACCCGACCATGATGGGGCTGATTGATGATACCAAGGATGGGCAACGGGATTTTGGCGTCGGCCACTTCGACCTCATCATCATTGACGAAGCGCACCGCTCGGTGTACCAGAAGTACCGCGCCATCTTCGACTACTTTGACTCCCTGCTGGTCGGCCTGACCGCCACGCCCAAGGACGAAATCGACCACAACACCTACGGCCTGTTTGGTCTTGAAACCGGGGTGCCGACCGATGCCTACGGCCTGGACGAAGCGGTGGCGGATGGCCATCTGGTGCCGCCGGTGGCGATTTCTGTGCCGCTCAAGTTTCAGCGCGAAGGCATCCGGTATGACGACCTGAGCGACGCGGAAAAGGAAGAATGGGATGCCAAGGAGTGGAGCGAGGATGGTTCCACTCCGGACGAGGTGGGCGCAGAGGCCATCAACAAATGGCTGTTCAACACCGACACCGTCGATAAAGTGCTCGAAACCCTGATGACCAAGGGGCAGAAGGTGGCTGGTGGTGACCGGCTGGGCAAGACCATCATCTTTGCCAAGAACAACGACCACGCCGACTTCATCGCCCGGCGTTTTGATGCCAACTACCCCCACCACAAGGGCCATTTTGCCCGCGTGGTGACCTGCAAGATCGAATACGCCCAAGACCTCATCGACGACTTCTCCAACAAGGAAAAGATGCCGCACATCGCCATCTCGGTCGATATGCTCGACACCGGCATCGACGTGCCGGAAGTTGTCAACCTGGTTTTCTTCAAGGTCGTGCGCTCCAGGACAAAATTTTGGCAAATGCTCGGGCGCGGCACCCGTTTGTGCAAGAACCTTTTTGGTCCAGACGATGACAAGAAGAAATTCTTCATTTTCGATTTTTGCCAGAACCTCGAATTCTTCAGCCAGAATCCCGAGGTGTCGGATGGCGCCAGTGCCGAACCGCTTGGCAGTCGGCTCTTCAAGGCGCGGCTGGAGGTGATTGCCGAACTCGACAGCAAGTTTGCCCAAAGCGCCACGGTGGGCGAGCAACCTGCGTCGTATGGCGATGAACTGAGCGAGGAGCAGCTGCGCAGCGACACGGCGGCGCTGCTGCACCAGATGGTTGCGGCAATGCGGGTCGATAACTTTGTCGTTCGGCCCCAGCGCCTGCACGTCGAAAGGTTTGCCAAGGCGAGCGCATGGGATGTGCTCACCCCCGAGGACCACCACGCCCTGCGCGCCCATGTCGCAGGCCTGCCTTCGGAACTGGGCGACGCGGACAAAGATGACAAAGATAACGAAGAGGCCAGGCGCTTTGACATGCTGGTGCTGCGAACCCAGCTTGCCATCTTGCAGGCCAGACCCGATTTCACGAGCCTCAAGGACAGGATGCAGGCTATTGCCAGTGCCCTGGAAGAGCAGGCCAACATTCCGGCTATCAAGGCAGAAATCGTTTTCATCCAGGCCATCACCGGCGACGAGTGGTGGGAGGATGTCACCACGGTCATGCTGGAAACAGCACGGCGCAAGCTGCGTGCACTGGTCAAGCTCATCGAGAAGGGCAAGAAGAACATCGTCTATACCCATTTTGAGGACGAGTTGGGCGATGGCATCGAGATTGGCTTGCCACAAGTCACCGCCGGTCTGAATATGGCAAAGTTCGTAACTACCAACCGTCCCCTTTGGTACCATCAGACATCTGGTCGAAGTTTGCCCTTCTGATGCAGTTACTTTGAAGCGCATAATGCTCCCTCTGATCGATTTGTAGCGACACTACCTCACAGCAGATTCGTGGAAATC
>JAYRRD010000132.1:0-38461 GCA_041910275.1 Rhodoferax sp. | reverse complement strand
CAGGCGCTTGGTGGAAGGATAGCAATGCTGAATACATGCTTTCGCTCAGATCCAGCCGGGCCAACGGTGAGTGGGCCGCGTATTGGAATAGCAACTATCGCTACCTGGCTTGAAAAGGCGCATCACTTTGAATCGCACCCGGCATTTGGCAGTCCATCAGCACCGCGTCATAGTCGTTTTGCGCGACTTTCTGCAGGGCTTGCTCACCGTTGTCCGCCACATCGACCCGCACACCAGCAGTTTCCAGAAGCTCGCATGCCACCTCCTGGTTGATTTCATTGTCATCTACCAGGAGCACATAGGTGCCGCGCACCGCCCATTCGTCCTTGCGCGAGGTCTGAGCGCGCTGGTGCCTGCGCGGGCGTTGCACAATGACTTTGCCGAACAGGGACAGCATGGTGTCCAGGAGGGTCGACGGGCTGACAGGTTTGGTCAAAAACTCATCAATGCGCAGGGCTTGCGCCTGATCCATCAACTCGCCACGACTATAGGCAGAGGTCATCAGAAAAACCGGAATGTCACCCATGGGTTTGCCATCAAACTCAAGGGCGCGCATGCGCCTGACCGTCTCCATTCCATCCATGCCCGGCATACTCCAATCCATCAAAATCAAACCAAACGGTTTCCCGTCCTGGCGGGCTTGCTTCAATGCCTGGAGCGCATCTTCACCGCAAGATGCTGCTGCCGCTTGAAATTTGAAGGCCGCCAGCATCGACAGCAGAATATGGCGTGCACTCGCGTTGTCATCCACCACCAACACCTTCAACCCCTGTAAACCTGGATCGTCTGCAATGGGCTCGCGTTGTGTCGGCTGCAGCCCGAACCGGGCCGTAAAGTAAAACGTACTGCCAAGGCCTGCTGTGCTCTCCACACCGATTTCACCATCCATCATCTCCACCAGTCGCTTGCTGATGGTCAGCCCCAAGCCAGTACCGCCATACTTGCGTGTGGTGGAGGCTTCTGCCTGCGAAAATGCCGTGAACAACCTGGAGCGCTGCTCTTGTGTAAGACCCACGCCGGTATCGCGAATCGCAAACCGAAGCCAAACCCACCGGGGTGCAACGTCATGCTCTACTTCTACTGCCAACGGGGCCGCAACGGACTGAATGGACAGGATGACCTCGCCGGTTTCGGTAAATTTGATCGCATTGTTGATCAGGTTGAGGATGACTTGCCCCAGGCGCAGCGGGTCGCCTACCAACCCGCAAGGTACGTCAGAGCCAATGTCGAGCAGCAGTTCAAGGCCTTTTTCCTGCGCCTTGAGGGCCGACAGGTCGGCCATTTGGTCGACCACATCTTCAAGGAAAAAGTTGCTGCTCTCAAACGTCATCATCCCGGCTTCAATCTTGGAAAAGTCAAGAATGTCGTTGATGATGCCCAGCAGGTTCTTGGCCGTGGAGTCCACTTTTTCCAGGTAATTGCGCTGCTTTGAACTGAGCTGAGTCTGCAAGGCCAGGTGGGTCATGCCAATGATGCCGTTCATGGGGGTGCGGATTTCGTGCGACATATTGGCCAAAAAATCCGACTTCAGTTTGTTCGCCTCTTCTGCCACCTCTACTGCACGGTGCAGGGCACCCTTTTTCGCAAGATCACGCGCCATTTCCTTGAGTGCCTGTAGCAACTGCCCGGTTTCGTCTTTGGAACGCACCTCAATGGGGCTATCGAGGTCCCCGTGTGCCACACGCTTTGCGATGTGAACCGCCTCTTGCAGCGGCCCCACAATCGAGTGCGTGGTCCAGATCGAAAATGCAATCCCGATCAGGCCAGCCATCAGCCCCAAGCCAATCATCAGCCGCGTGGAAGAAGCAATATCGTGGGTGATCTCCTTGCTGCTGACCATGACCTGACTCTTTTGCAGTTCGACCAAACCATGAATACTGACCAGCAGGGCATCCAGAGCAGGCAAGGCCTTGGCATTCATTACCGCTGCCGCAGTGGTTGGATCTTCTGCTTCAACCTGATCGGCAACTTCAATGAACGAGTCGTAATAGCGTGAGCGCGCGTGCTCAAAATTTTGCAACAGCAATTGGCCTTCGTCACCCGTGATAAGCCCTTTCAACTTTACCAACTCGGAATCAATGGAGGCCTTGATGCGATCAATATGGGCGTAACTGGCAATCCGTTGATCCTTGTCCTTTTGAATGATCAAGGTCACGATGCGCGTAGCCGCTTCGCGCGACTGGGTATCGATTGCGTTGATAGACGCGGCACTGACCCAGTCACGCTCAATGATTTTTGCGTTTTGCGCCATGATGGTCTGAAAGCGCGTGACGCCGATCACAATGCAGACCGTCATCAGCAGAATGAGAATGCAGTACCCCACACCCAGACGTGCACTGATTTTGAAATCCCGAAATTTCCCAAGTTTCATAGCATCTCTTGAAGGCGCGGTGTTAAGAAATTCCCATCAGCGCGCACAAAGTATCACTGTATTTGACCGTGCCGTGTAACCCGGACAGCGATATCCGGGATGCTGAACGCATATTTCGCAGGGCCAAGTGTCAAGAATACGCGACTTTGTCAATTCAGGATGCGCTGCACCAGGGCAGATTCGCAGGTCTTGAAAACAACGTAGCAGGCCACGTTCAGGCACGCGCTGGTCAACAGTTCGACCAACTGCAACAACGCACCATCCATCAAGGCGATATAGCCGTGGGTACTGATGAGCTGGATGTTGGCAAGAAAGGTCTGTGCCAAGTTGAGTGACAGGGCGCCGAACAGCAGGAAACTCAACACCATCACCACAAACGTGACCGGCCAGTACTGTTTCATCCGGCGCAGTGTCCTGGAGTCTGTTGCAGTGGCCATGTGGCTTTTATTTCAATAATTTCAATAGCAAAAGGCCGTTTTCAAGCCACTCTTGCAACCACCGGCCCAAAGTCTGCGGGTCCGTCAGTGCGCCGTCGGCGGTCATCGTTTGGGTAGCTTGTTCGATGGATTGCCCTTGCGACAGGAGGCCCAGGAAAGTGGCCTCACCGGCTTCAAGGGTTTGAAAGTGTGGCTGCAGGCCTTTGCGCCACACGGCCAGGGTTTTGGGCACATCGCCGTAGTGCACTTCGGGCACGTCCTGTTCGGCATCCATCGCGCACCACAACTGCGCCACATTGCTGGTGATGTTCCGCAGTACCAGGCTGGGGTGCAGCGGGTGCGTCCAGTTCAGCCAGTCGGTGCTTGCGGCCGTGCTGGCATCCAGAGCCGGTGCGTCGGCACTGTCAAATCGGCTGCGCAAGTCCCAATCCAGCTGCGCCAGTTCGTGCAGCTCGGGGTTGTCGGGGTACAGCGCGGCCAAGTAGCCGGGCAGGTCGGCTCCGTAGCGCCCGAGGCTGCGGGCAAGTGGCGGATGCTGCACGGCAAAGGCAGTTGCCATGTCGGTAAACGCATCCGAGCCCATGTAAAGGTTGGTCTTGGCAAAACTGTCGGTCAGTACCTCGGCCAGGCGTGCCCGGTATGCGTGGTGGTAGATGCCCAGGCGCTGCGCACTGTGCGCGGGGGGCTTTGTCTGCACCAATGCGGCAGCGTCGTGCGGGGGCGTGGTGCGGTCCAGAACAAAGCGGCTCAGGCGCTGCTGCACCTGCTCCAGCGGCACGGCGCCAACAACAGCGGGCGCTGGCGGGAGTGACCAGATCGGTGTCCGCATTGCGCGGCTTGCATCGGCCTCGGCCACCGCAGGGCTGGACCCGGCTGCCAGGCTCTGGCTGGCAATGCCACGGGCGATGCCCAGTTCTTCTATCAGCTCGGCCAGCGCAGGAATGTTGTCATCGCGTTCAATCATCGTTGCGACCATGCCAAAGCGTTGGCAGGCCTGTGCATACAGGCTCCACACCGGTGCGGCTACCGGATGGTCGTGGGTGTCCACGATGTAGCTGCCGTGGTCCGAATGTCCCGCCAGATGAATTTGCTGCACCCGATCAATGGGCAGGGCGTCCAGGTAGTCCAGGGGGTCAAAACCGTGGTTCACGCTGCTGACATAAATGTTGTTCACATCCACCAGCAGCAGGCAATCGGCGCTGTTGGCAATATGGCTCAGAAACTGCCACTCGCTGGCGGAGTTGCCTGCAAAGTCAATGTAACTGGAGACGTTTTCAATCACCAGCCGACGCTGCAAAACGTCTTGCGCACGCTGTATCTGGGTGATGACGTGGCGCGCTGCCTCGTCGGTGTAGGGCAGGGGGTACAGATCGTGCAGCTGCTCAGGGCCGGGGCCAATCCAGCACAGATGGTCCGACACCCACAGCGGCTCAATACGGTCTGCCAGGGCCTTGACCTTCTTCAGGTAGGCAAGGTCCACGCCCTGGGCAGCGCCGATGGACATGGCTACGCCGTGCATGGCCACGGGATAGTCCTGGCGCATGCGATCCAGCATGTGCAGGGGTTTGCCCCCCTCGACCAGAAAATTTTCAGTGATGATCTCCAGCCAGTCCAGGTTTTGCCTGCTGGCCAGAAAATCACCATAGTGCTGGGTACGCAAACCCAGCCCAAAACCAGCGCAGGCCCGTGTCTTCGTCTGTGCCATCGGGTTTGGGTGGGTGTTGGTGCGCATTTTCTACAGTTGGGTTTACTTGGGTTTACTTGAGGTCAGAAATTACACCATTGGCAGCCAGACACTCTGCAGCGGTCCTGGCCTTGAAGCCGTGGCCCTTGCAGACGTTCTGGCCTTTGCAGGCATGCTCGGCGGTCTTGCAATCGCTGTTGCCCTTGCAGTCATGCACGTTGTAGCAATGCACGGTGTCGCCGGCAGCAACGGCCTTGCCCACGGCACCCTTGGGGGTATCAGCGGCAAACGCAGTGGCGGACAAAGCCAGCAAAGCGGCAGTCAAGGCAAAAGAAGCGGCGGAACTGGTGTGTGTGGACGTCATGAAAATTCTCCAAAAAAAGTAAAACTGAAAGGAAAAACAGGCTCAGGCCGTTTGATCGAATGTTGAGCGAATGTCTGGCATCGTCTCAAAGCGGTCTGCCGGGTAATTCGCAGCGCAGCACGGTCTGGTTACAGCCATTGGAAAAAATTTTTAAAAGATGTGTTTATCTGCCACGGACGGGCAGCACAGGCGCTGCACCCAGTGGTCAAGGGACAATCGCCCCGGACCAAACACCGCCACGCCGATCAGCAGCGCGCCCCAGAACTGGTGCTGCTGCAACGCTGCAGGCGCAATTTCTGCCAATGACATGACAGCCACCACATTCACGCATGACAAGCCCAGCGCCGCAAAGCGCCCACCCAGACCCAGCGCCAGCAACACGGGCAAGACCAACTCTCCCCCGGTTCCCATGACCGCTGCCACCTCGGGCGGCAGCAGTGGCACCTGGTATTCGTCCCTGAACAAGGCCAGCGTGGTATCCCAGTTGCGCAGCTTGGTCAGGCCCGATGCAAAGAAAGCCTGCGCCACATACAGCCGCGCACCCAGGATCGCCACGGGTTGCAGCCGATTGAGGCCGTGGATGCCAAGGCGCACAAGGGACGATAGCTTTTGCACCACGGGGTTTGCGAGCAGTCCAGCTGGACGCATGGACAAGGCGGTGTCTGGTTGGTGAGGGTCACGCATGAAGAGGGTCTCGGTATAAAAAGCGGTGGATGGGAGGCCGGGAGGCTGCAAAACCGTGTCTGGCAGTGATTCCACGGATAGTTCGCCAGGCACCGTGTTCTGGTTACAGGGTACGGCACAATTCGCAAACAATTTTTTTCGATCTTTTTCGGTTCCATCCTGTAACCAGGGGACGATTGTCAACGAATAACCCATGCAAAGCCCACCCAATCCAGACAGCATCGTGCGATTGCAGGCCGCAGAAGACCTGCTACGCGGCCAGTTGCTGCGGGGGTTGGCCGGTGATGCGGTGGCCTACAAGGCGTTTTTGCAGGATATGTGCGCACATTTGCGTGCTTTCTTCAAACGCCGGATGGTGTCTTTACCCGATGACATTGAGGATCTCGTGCAAGAAACCCTGTTGGCACTGCACAACCAGCGCCACACCTACCAGAGTATGCAGCCGCTGACGGCCTGGGTGCATGCCATTGCGCGCTACAAGCTGATCGACTTTTTCCGTTCGCGTGGCGTACGCGAGGCCCTGCACGATCCGCTGGAGGACGACTTGCAGCTATTTGCCGCCAGTGAGACCGATGCCAGTGATGCGCGGCGCGACCTGGGGCGCTTGCTGGAACAGCTGCCGGACCACCAGCGCCTGCCCATTGTGCACATGAAACTGGAGGGCTTGTCGGTGATCGAGACGGCGCGGGTTACCGGCATGTCGGAGTCTGCGGTCAAGGTGGGTGTACATCGGGGGCTGAAGGCGTTGGCAGCGCTTTTTAATGTTCAAGGAGTCAGGCCGTGAAAACGGATGATTTGATCGATCTGTTGGCCACGGGCCTTGAGCCGGTTGATCGCCATGCTGTGCAAAGGCGGTTTCAATGGGCCTTGCTCATGGGTGTTGTGGGCGGTTTTCTGGTGATGTTGGCCGCTTTTGGCTTGCGCAAAGACATGGCCGCAGCCGTCTGGCTGCCCATGTTCTGGTTCAAGCTGGCGTTTGCGCTGGCTTTGGCCATCCCTGCCCTGGTGCTGACAAAGCGTCTGGGATGTCCGGGAATGCAGACGGGGCGCGTGTGGCTTGCCTTGCCAGTGCCCTGGCTGGTACTCACCGCGATGGCGCTGGTGGTACTGGCCAATGCGCCGCAGCACGAGCGGCTGGCCTTGGTGATGGGTCGTACCTGGTCCAGTTGCGCATTCAATATTGCGTTGGTGTCACTTCCCGGTTTTGTCGGTTTGTTCTGGAGTCTGAAGGGCATGGCGCCGACACGCCCCGCGCTGGCGGGTGCCTGTGCGGGCCTGATGGCAGCAGCCCTGGGTACGGTGGTCTATGCCTTGCATTGCCCGGAAGTGCAGGCGCCGTTCCTGGCGGTCTGGTATGTTCTGGGCTTGGCGATTCCCACGGCCACAGGTGCGGTATTGGGACCCAGGCTGCTGCGCTGGTAGGCTACCGGGGATGCGTGCGCGTCCACCCGGAGGCATTATTCTCCTGATTGGCTGGGCACGTTCGCAGAATTCAACGACGTGAGCGGGCAATGACCGGAACGAATCTTGGGTCTGCCTTGCACTCGGCCAAAAGGGCTTGCCACTTGTTTTCGCAGTACCTCTCATGCTTCGCCGACGGCACCAACGTTTCAACGACGATTCCTAGCCTCGACACATCCAACAGCTCAAGCCGTTTTAGCACAGCCAACTTCGCAAAGTCCGGTGAAGCAACGATTGCAGAGGAGAAACGCGTCCCAAAGAAACCCTTGCGCTCGCAGCCTCGTCTTAGCAGGATACTGCTGCATAAACCTCGCTTCATGAGTTCGCCACAGAGCTGATCGGTAAGCTCACAGTCCTCTCTCGTTGCACTGACCATGTCCAGACTGTAGATGTGTAGGTTCCCGTAGCAAGAGTCACCACGGACTGACAGGAAGCTGGCTCGTAGTCTGGCACAGGACTCTTCCTCTGATTCCGGCGGCCTGCTGCCGTCAATCAGCCTTCGCAAAAAGTCCGGGCCAGATGCGAACACGCTCGGCACCGTCGTTAGGAAGCTGCGCATCTCAGCTTCCATAGCTTCCCTGCACGCTGGCGAGCGACAAAAGAATGCAGCAATAGCAAGTGGTGCGACTCCCATTACAGCGGCAACCTGGATGCAGAGAAAGCTTTCGCGGTGCCCCAGATCGTCCAGCTCAAGCTGAGGTTGTTCTGGCGCACGCCACGGATACGAATGGGAGGGGATGGTGGCATGGCGGTTTTGTCAATCTTGCGGGGACGAACGCAGCATCCATTTTATCAGTACTCCTTATTTGGTAGCTGTTGCCGCATGGTATATAAGGCGTACAGCCCGATATGCCATGCAAATACACCCGAAAACGGCCAGTTTTGCCCTCTGTGGCGGTTGCTGGCGGCGCTTCGACTTGTTTTGAGGGGGAAAATTAAAGGCAAATCGGGCTCTATGCCTTATGTACCAAGCGGGAAGCGCTATATTTTTTGTGGAATTTGCAAGCGCCACGCAGCCCACATGCATCACCCGACGCAATCAGGCAGCGATGTGCTTGCGCGTTGTCGCTCCCGGAGCGCTGGTCAGATTTCGCTCCATTTCCATGCGAAGTGCAGCATTTATCCGTGACTGATAGCCTGCCCCCCGCGATTTGAAGAACTCCAGAATATCCGCATCCAGACGAATGGAGGTAAGAACTTTTGTCGGAGTAGCTTGTGGCCCACGTCCACGTTTCAGAACCGGCGCTCCCAGCATATCTTCAGTCCATGCTGGATTGTCCGGGTCGTTGACCTTAGCTGAGGTTTTCTTTGGCAACTTGGCGGTAATAGCGAGCTTCATGTTTTTCTGCCTTTCGCAGGGATATCACGTGAGGCCCTTTCGGGCGTTCGGTGTAAACCATCACAACCACTTCTGCCTCCAGAAGACCGAAGCAAACCAGGCGTTTTTCGCCATAGTCTTGCCGAATGTCTTCGCGGGTCACCGTGAAGTGATCCCAAATTGCATCGCATCCAACGAAGTCAAGCCCGTGATTCTTGATGTTCAGCCTGCGCTTTGGTTCGTCCTATGTGAGCATGCTTGATTGTATCTACAGAATATGCGTCTGATCTTTTCCCGAAGCGCTTCGCGTGCCAGCCACGCCAACCCGACCTGGATAACGACCTGGATAACGACCTGGGTAGATACCTGGGGCGATGCCCCAGGCTGGTATCAAGCCGGGCCTTTGGCCCTCTAATACCGGACTTACGCGCCAACGGCGCAACCCCATACCAGCCTGGGGCATCGCCCCAGGACTGCACCGTTGAGGCATCACTTCTTGTCCATTGCCCGAAACAGCGAGTACGCCATGCCACCGAGCAGCGCCAAGCCTGCAACCAGCACGACCCACAGCCAGCGGCGCTGGTCGTCGGGCGCGGCCTTGGTCGCAGCGTCCGGTGGCTGGCCCTTGGTGGCATCTGCCGCCTGTGCCAGCCCGGTTGACTGCCAGGTGGGGTGCGCTGCTGCGGCCAGCGTGACATGGGCGTGGCCCAGCGTCAGAGGTTTGTTGTCCTGGTAACCGGGAATCAGTGTGGCCAGCGGCAAGGCGGCGCCGGGCGCCTTTTCTTCGGCATCCCAGCGCAGGGCAAAGGGGGCATTGCCGCGCGCCAGGAAAACCAGGGTGCGCGGCAGTGTGCCGGTCACCAGCTGCGGCGGTTCGTGGCCGAGTTGACGGATGGGGCCATCGGTTTCGATGCGCAGTGCCGGGTAAACGCCGCCGCGCAGGGCGATTTCCGCCGACAGCGCTTCGCCATTGGCCTGGCTGAGGCGGTACACCACCGCTTGGGCCAGCGTCTCCTGTTGCACGTTGCGGTCCGAAGTCGGCGGTAGCGGCGGTGGCGGCGGGTGCAGATGCTTGTGGCGCAGCGCGTGCAGCGGGTTGCGGTACACCCGCTGCGCCGCTTGTTGCAGCGGCAACAACCCCTTGATGCGCACCGTGGCCAGCGTGTTGGGTTCCGCCAGGAACAGTTGCAGACTGTCCACCGGCGTATTGCGCGGCAACACATAGACGCAATGGTCGCTCTCACAGTGATCGGCACGCAGCGGTGCACTCCATTCGATGGGCGACAGCGGCTGGTACACCTGGAGGCTGTCCACGCGCAGGGCGGCGACCTCGGGCGCTGCGCCGCGCCAGCGCAGCCGCAGGTAGCGCGCAGCGGCACCGCCCAGCGGCACGCTCAGTCGCTCCAGCCGTTCCTGCGCGTTGGTCTGCTGTTGCAGCGACAGCAGTTGCGCATCGGCAACCAGCGTGCGCCAGGCGCGCAAGTCGTCGCTCGCCTCGATAGCAAAGGGAAACAGGCCGCGCACCTCGGGCTTGAGCACGACATGCAGATCCGCCAACGTACCCTGCACGCGGCTGGCATCAACGATCCAGACCGTGGCGACGCTGGTCGCTGCGGTCCTGGCGGTGGCCGTCGTCGGCTTGAGCACCAGCGTGCCGTCTGGTGACAGTTGCAGCCACAGGTTCAGTCCGTCCACACCATCGTTGTCCGCCTCCTGCGGCAGCACGAACCACGGTACCTCCTGTGTAGCGCGCTGTGGCGTGTGCACCTCCCCATGCAACCAGGCAAAGGGAACACCATCACCGGCGGCATTTTCGATGCGGATATCGCCCAAGGTCGGGGTGCGTGCATGGCTGTACAGGCTTACCGGCAAGGTCAGACGCAAAAAGGGCTTGCCAGCCTCCACCGTGAGCGGTGCGCGTGTGTCGGCGTGCGCCACAGCCGCAACCATCGCCATGGCCATAGCCATCGCCAACCAAAAAAGCGTCCAGATGGTCCTCATGGTGATCCGTCCTCCTTTTTCGCGGGCACCGGCGCGAAATAACCAACCAGCAGCAACAGCACCCCGACGCCGATGAAGGAGACGATGCGGTACAGCCCCTCGCGGTCAGACAAATCGATGGCAAACAGCTTGAGCACCACCACCGCCAACAGCGCAGCGCCAGCCAGCCACAAGGACCGTGCGGCAGTGCGCTTGGACACCAGCATGGTGGCAACAGCACACGTCGCCCACACCACCGACAGCGCAGCCTGCGCCAACCGGGAGTGGAACAGGCTGCCAAAGTCCCACGGCACACCACCGAAATGGTGGCAAGCACGCAACACCAGACCACTGACGAGCGCCAGCGCCGTCAGGCCCACCGTGGCCACCACCATGATCTTCACCTGATGGCTGAACCAGGCCTCCGTACGCAGGCTGCGCAGCCACAGGATCAGCGCCAACAGCACCAGCGCCTGGCCGAGTTCCAGCGGATTCAGCAGCGGCAGGTACGGCAGCGGATCGGCAGCTCCCGCCGTGGCGTTGCCAACCCACAACCAGAACAGCATCCACAGTGCCACCGGCGCACCGCCCCATTGCACGTAGGCGACGCGGAAATCCCGCAGCGGCCAGCGACGGCCCCATGCATCGGTTTGCAAGGCCCACAGCGTCAGCGCGGGCACGGCCACAAAACCCAGCACCGGCCAGCTCGACCACGGATCGCCCAGCAGCCGCAGATGGCCCCGTACCTCGGTGGCGGCAAGGACGAGAAACAGCCAGAAACCGCAGACGTGCAGCATCGCGTTGAATTCGGACGACCACCACTGCTCGCGGCGCACTTTCAGCACGTGCAGGTGCACAACCAGCGCCAGCGGCCAGACCAGCCAGCCGCCATGGTCCGACGGCACGTGGGCGCCATGCCCGGCATTGCCCGTCGCCCAGTGCGCGTAATAGACCAGCGCGGGCAAGAGGATCAAGGTGGCGCTGCCGGCTTGGCGCCAATCGAGCCGCCTGGCAAGCGTCGCCAACAGCAGCGTCGTCACCACAAATACGCCCACGACCGCCTGCGGCAAGGTCAGGGGATTCGCGCGTACGAACGGGAAATGCTGCAATTCGACCACCCAGGCGCCCAGCCACCAGCCCAGCCCCCAGCACAACGGCAACCAGACCGCCCAGGGCCGCGCGCACCATGGCGTCAGCAAGTGGTACGGCGCTTCGCGCGCCAGCACCCGCAGCGTACGCCGGCTGATCCACCAGGCTTCGAGCAAGCCCGTCAGCCCCAGCACCATCCAGGTCAGGAAGGCCTCATTGAACACGGGCTCGGCATCGCGGTGCCAATCGCTGGCAACACCGGCGGCGATGGCTTGCAACATGGCCGCCAGCAGCGCCAGCGGCGCGTGGCCAAAGCGCAGTGCCCCCCACAGCAGCAGACCCGACGTTATCGGCCAGATCCACGCCACCTGATGCCAACTGGCGATGAACAGCACCGCCAGATGCAGCAGCACCATGCCAACGACCATCACCAGCGAGTGCAGCGTTGGCCAAGCCGGGGCACGGCCATCGGCCAGCGCCGTGCGGCTGGTTTGCAGCAGCGCGCGCACCGTTGTGCCCAGCACCGTCGCCGCGATCCACACCGCCACCAGCATGCCGCGCCAGCCGTTGCCCAGCACGGCAACCTCGTCGGCACGGTTGCCCGTGCTGCGGTGCAAGGTCGCCAGAAAACCCGCCACCGCCAGCGCCTGCTGCACAACAACGATGCGCTGCAAGGCCGGCAGCTGGTAGCGTCCCGCCACAACGTGCGTGGCCAGGGCCAGCGCCGCCGTTCCCGCTGCGGCCCAGATCGGATGCCAGATCATCCAGGGCAACAGATTCAAGGCACCGATCCCCAACCAGGGCAGCAGCGCACCGGCACGCAATTCCCAAGCGGCAGCGCGTGAGGTCTGCGCATCCTCCTGCAACAACGACCTTGCGCGCAGTTGCATCACCCACAGCGCAAACACACTGATGGCCAGCAGCAGCGGACCCAGCAGCGAACCATCGAGCAGCGGTGCATCCGGCAGCGCAACGATGCGGATTTCATGCAGCAGTTTCCATGTCGCACCGGCCATCACGGGAAAGGCCAGCAAGCGGGCATACAAACGGTTCTGGCGCAAGCCCAGCCAATACATACCGGCCCCTTCCACCGCCCAGGCAGCGCCCGTCCACTGGCCTTCCAGCCCCAGCGGAATCGCCAGTGTGCCGAAAATCGCACCCACGATCAGATACGCCTCGGCCAGCAGATGCAGTCCGGCTATGCGCTGACGCAGCACGACATAAGCCAGTGCGACATAAAACAAGCCATAGCCCAGCGCCGCCAGTGCTGCGTTGTATGCGCCGTCCTTCACCAGGAGGTACTGCAAGGCATAGGCGGAAAACGGCAGCCCGAAGGTCAATGCACTGTCAACGCGCCCCACCAGCCGCACCGTCTCCGCTGCGCGCTGGGCAAGACCGGCATCGGCGGCGTGTTCGGCATCGCGCAAGGTGCGATGGGCAAAGAGAAAACCGATCAAGGCAAACAGCAGGAAGAAAAACAGCAGGAAACACTGCACCATCCCATACTGGTCGTTGCTGTAGTGCGTGTGCCCCCAGGCAGACGCCAGGGTTACGGTGCCGACGAAGGCGATCAGATGCAAAATGCGCCAGGCCTTGAACCAGGCCATCAGCGCCACACCCACGTCAAGGATGGCCAGGTAGCAAAACAAGCCCAGGGCATTGTTGGCGCCGGTTGACACCAGCGCTGGCGCAAAAAAGCCCTCCAGCGCAGCGACGCTGGCCAGCACGGCGGCGTTTTGCAGCACGGCCAGCGCTGCACTGAGCACCGCAACCAGGGATAGCAGCACAAAACCGGCCAGCGGATCGAGCAGATGGTGCAGGCGGATCGCCGCCATGATCGTCAGATACAGCACGCCAATGCCAGCGCCTTGCACGATGAGCGCATAGTCGGTGCGCCGCGTGCGCAGATACCAGCCCAGTTGCAACAAGGCGATGCCGGTCATTGCCACGCCCGCATAGCGCGCACCGATGGACACGGTGACGTGCTCGGCGGTATAGCGCAACAGGAAAATCAGTCCCAGAAAGAGAATCAGCACGCCCCCCTTGACCAGCAGGCTGCCATCGAAGAGGAAGGCGGCCACGGGTGCCGGCAATTGTTCGCGCAAGGATTCCAGCAAGGGCTTGTCCGCAGGCGGCGGCGGAGGCGGAGGCGGTGGTCGATACGGTGGCTGACTCACCTGCGCAAGCTGCGGGGGCTGCGAGGGTATGGGCTCGGGCATGGGTATGGGTTCGGACGTGTCCACAGGCGGAGGTGTGGCCCGCACAACCAGGGACGGCGGCCCTTGCTCCTCGGCCTGTACCGGCTCCTGCACCTCCGGCACCACTTTCGGCATTTCCTGCGGCAGCTCGTGCGGCTGCACCTCCGGTTGGAGCGGCGCGGGGGCCACCTCCGCACCTGGGGCCGGCTCCGCAGGCTGTACCGCCTCGGCGCTGTGCGCCTGGGCCAGCCGCTGCTCCAGAGCATCCAGACGCACGTGCAACGCCCGCAAGCGCCCCTCCAGACGGGCGACCACCAGATTCGCCACGCGGTCAACCAGTTCCGAATCGCTGGTGGTGGCGGTCGGCTTGTCGTCCTGGCGTGGCAGCCACAACGAGATGACGTAACCCGCAATAAGCACTACCACCCCCGCCCCCAGACCTGCGGTCAAGACGACGGGCAGCGTGATGATGAGCCAGACAATCCAGAATTGCCGCATACGGCACCCCCCACAGTTTTGGCAACGCCGACCGGGGCATCCGACCGACCACAGCCATCATACCGAATGCCGTCCCTGCGCCGCACCATCTGCTCTACTTATTTGCTCTACTTTATAGAGCTGCTCCCGCTTGTCCCATAAGGTTTACAGCCCGATTTGCCATGTAAAAACACCCGAAAACGGCCAGTTTTACCCTCTGTGACGCTTGCTGGCGGCGCCTTGGCCTGTTTTGAGGGGGAAAATTCAAGGCAAATCTGGCTGTAAGCCTTATGTACCAAGCGGGAGAAGCTATATTTTTTGTATAGCCGTTGACGGTTTCATGGACGGTTGGCGCGGCGATCCGGCGCCTGGGTCGGAAACTGTAGCAGGAAGCGGCTTCCCTTGCCCGGCTGCGACTCGGCAACCATGGTGCCGCCAAGAAGCTCCGTGACAATGTTGAGTGACACCGAAAGCCCAAGGCCGGAGCCTCCCTGTCCCAAGCGGGTGGTGTAAAAGGGCTCGAAGATGCGGCCCAGCACATGGGGCTCCATGCCGTGGCCATCATCTTGCACCACCATCTCCACCCTGTCTTGAACCTGACGTGCCAGCACACGAACGGTTCCGGCGTCGCGCCCGTCAAACGCATGCACCAGCGCGTTTTGAATCAGGTTGGCCACCACCTGCCCCAGCGGGCCTGGATAGCTGTCGCACTGGATGTCCTCGGGAATATCCGTTTCAATGACCCATGGCGTGTGCCGGAAGCTGGGCCGCATGGCAGCGATGTTGTCTTCCACCAGTTCTTTCAGGTCAAAGGGACGGCGCTGCTCGGAGGTCTGGTCCACGGCGACTTGTTTGAAACTGCTGATCAGCGCGCCGGCGCGTCTGCAAGATCGGGTCACCAGGTCTGCCATGGCCATCGTGTTGTCAAGAAACCGGGTCAATGTCGATTTGCGGATTTCGCCGCGCGCCACATTGGCATGGAATTCCTTGGCCACATCTTCCATCGTGGTTGCCGTGGTGATGGCATTGCCAATCGGCGTGTTCAACTCGTGGGCCACGCCGGCCACCAGCGCGCCCAGAGCGGCCAGTTTCTCGGTGCGCACCAGATCGTCACGGGTGCGGCCCAACTGCGCTATGGTCTCGCGCAAGGCGTTGTTGGCGTGTTCATATTCTGCGGTGCGATCCTGCACACGGATTTCCAGCGTCCGGTTGAGGTCTTGCAGTTGCGACAACAGCACGGCGTTTTCCTCGACCGAACTGCGCAGCTTGTCCTGCATTTCGTTGAGCTTGTCGGCCAGCAGATGGAGCTCATTCTTGCCGCTGTGTCTGAGCTTGAAATCGCGGTCCCCCAGGTTTTCGATGGTGAGCTGGCCGACGAAGGCACTGAGCTGCCGCAGCGGACGCCCCAACCAGCGGTTGACCACGTACAGGAAAATGAACCACAGGGCCAGCGTCTTGATCACCGAGTTGACCAGCAGCAGCACAAACCCGTACTTGACGCTGTTGACCACGAATTGCTGGCTTGAATACACCGTCCACTTGCCAATCGGGACTATCTGGCCATCCTGATCCTTGTGCCGGGCGGCGAATGTCTGGCTGAACAGCGTGTCAAACAGACCCTTTGGCCCAGGGGCCGGGTTTAGCTGACCTCTTGCGTCGGCGCGCAACCGCTGGCCTGCCGCATCCGTCACGATGCCCACCGCAGCCACCACATCGCCGTTGGCGTCCTCCACTTTCACACCGACCACGGTCGGCAACTCCTTGATGCCAGCCAGAATATCGCGCAGGCCGGCGGGATTGACGCTCCACACCGCGCTCGCTATGCCAGGCCCGAAGGTGTACTCCATAGCCTTGATCTCATCCATCAGCCTGGCTTGTGCATCGTGGTATTCCAGCGTCAACTGGCCGCTGGTGACGACCAGCGTGACAACGAAATAGGCACCAAAGATGATGCGCAGCAGCCGGGCGGCAATCGAATCAATCAAGGGCGGTGGCGGCGTGGTCTGCATGGGGGCACGGGAAAAACCAGATACCGGATGCACGCGCGTGCGTGGCTACTGCTTGAAATGCTTGAGACGGGCGCTTTCCAGCTTATCGACGGCCTTGTCGATATCACCCAGGCGTGCGAATTCGCCCAGCGCCTCGAAGCCGTCGTTGGCCATGCTTTTGGACGTATCGCGGTCAAAATATTGCGACACGCCCTTGGCGGAGCTCAAGACCTCAAAGCCCTTGCGCACAAAATCGTTCTGGCTTTGCCTGGCGTTGCGATTGGGCGCAATGAAGCCAATCGCCTCGTTGTACGCCAACTGGTTCTCGGGGCGTGCCATAAAGGCGAGAAAATTTTTCGCTGCGGCCTTGTGCGTCGATGTTTTATTGATGAACAGCACATCGGTGGGGGCCTCTTCGTAGATCGGCAGGTCTTTTTTGATCACAGGAAAACGGAAAAATCCGAACTCCGACAAGGGCACGGAAATATCGGCCACCGCGAAGTTGCCGATCAGGTACATCCCCGCCAGATCGCGGTACAGGAACGGCAGCACCGCCTTCCAGTCATGGTCTTCGTGGCCCTTGAGAAAGTAGCCCTTGTCCATCAGCTTTTTCCACTCCGTAAACACCTGGCGCACCCTGGGGTCCTTGAAGGACTGCGTGCCACCGAGCAACTGCTTGTGAAAATCGAGTCCATTGAGCCGCAGGTTCAGATAGGAAAACCAGGTGCCGGCAGTCCACGCTTCCTTGGTGCCTATCCCCAGCGGCGTCAGCTTGGCCGCTTTCAGCTTGTCGCACACGGCCAGAAACTCTTCCCAGGTCCTGGGTTCTTGCAGGTTCAGCCGGGCGAACACGCTTTTCTTGTAATAAAAGCCCCACTGGTAATAGGAAAACGGCAAACCGTACACCTCGCCGTTGAAGCTCACGCTGCTCTTGACTGCGGAAAAGCCAGCATCGAGTTTCTGGCTGTTCCAGACATCCGTGATCGGTTCTATGCTTCCCCTGGCCGCATACTGGCCCAGTTGATAGCCACCAAACCACCAGACGACGTCGGCATCCGAGGTCTCCATGGTTTCCATCCACTTGTGGTACTGGTCATTGGCCCGCTCGGCCAGTTTGATCTTGATATCGGGATTCTCGGCTTCGAATCCCTTCACCAACTGCCGGAATCCATCCCGGTGCTTGCCGCTTCCGGCCAGAAAGCTGACGTTGAGGGTCTGCGCAGCGCACACATAGGCGCTGAACAATGCTGCCATGATGGCAATCAATATCTTGGGCATCGCACATCCTCCCTATCGTTTCATCGAGGCTGTCCGCTGGGTGGGCCAGGAACCGTACCAGCACAGTGTAGCGACTCCTGGCCATGAGCGGACTGGAAATTCCAGCGAATAAAAGGCATCAAGTGCGTGGCAGAACCACCCACTGCGTGGGGCAACGGGCGATACACCAAGAAAATCAAAAATGACACACGCGTGAAAAATAGACCGTTTCGACTGCCAAACCGAGGGTCGCAATGTGCCAGAATGTCGATTCTGAGGATGGGTCAGGATGCGATACCCGGAGTTGTTCGGTTGGATTTCCTATCCTCTCAGCCTTTGAATAACTTTCTACATTGAGGGACAAATACACCATGCAGCTCATAAAACCCAGCCCCATAGCCGTAGCCACTTTGGCAACCTTGCTCAGTGCGTGTGGCGGAGGAAAAAGCGATGACCCCGCCCCGCCCCCTGCCATCAAGGTATCCGCTATCGCACTCAGCAAAGCAACACCCCTGGCTATTGCCGAGAATGAGTTGCAGTTTGAAGGCGGTGTTTGCAGTGGTGGCAGAGGCGACTTGACTGCATCGTGGGATTTCGGGGATAAAACGCCGGAAAGCACATCCAACACCCACACTTACACCACCGGGGACGCCTCCTACACAGTGAAAGTGACCTGCACAGACGCCACAGGTAACAAGGCCGAGGGAAAGAACGTCTTTACGGTTGCCCATGCATCAATGAATGGATTCCTGGGCAAGAAATGGTCAACCTATACAAAAATTCCCGCACTCCATCCGTCTGTTTATCCCGTGGCCGGGCTCTCGACCGCAGGCGATATCAACGGTGTAGGGGTGCCAAGCACTGCCAGTGGCCTGGATGTTGCCGCCATGTCGGCCAATTTCGGTATCAGCAATGATATTGGATACGACAAGCTCCCCACCGGAACCGACAGGCCACCTTTCAATGACACGCAAGAAGGTATGCGTACCGCGTCCATCGACCTGGCGGTTTCTCCCAATGGGCGCGTCATGGCGGCCTGGATGGCGGGTACTTCGGTTTGGTACGCGACGAAAAATGGCCTGAAAGGCACCTGGTCAGTTCCCGTAAAACTCGACGTTCCCGTGCTGGATGAAGCCATCAAGGTAGTCGTCAATGACGCCGGAGCGGGTGCCATTGCGTACTGCACCCGCACCGGAGCCCAGGTCGTTACCTATGCATCGCAGGCAACCCAGGCGCCGGTCACCATCAGCAAGCGGTGTGGAGGAGTCGACAGTGAGGAGAAATCTCTCCAACGCTACCGTGCATTCGATATCGCGATTGACAACACGACATCCACGGTTTACGCAGTGGGTGTCAACGACGCCACCGCCGGCAAGTCGGCTGTTACCGTGAAAAGCTACACGCCAGGCAGTGGCTGGACTGCGGCAACCGCCGTGTCAGATGAACTCACTACGCCACCGGATTCCTTGTCGTACGCCCGTTCGCCCAACGGCAACTTTGCGGTTGTGGCATGGGATCAATTGGGTACGGTTGCCCCGTTCACTTCCAACGTTTTTTCCCGCATCCAGGCCGGCGCAAGCTGGGGAGCAATCAGGCCGGTTCAGAGTCACTTCATCACCAAGGACTACTCACGGCCTCTGGTCGCAGTCAATGACAAGGGCGATGCGTTCCTGGCCATGCGATTGAGTCAATTGAATAGCAATACCGGAGCCGTTGTCTCCCAAATCGAGGTGAGCAACTATGCCGCTAGCGCAACTGCACCGGCATGGAGCCAGCCCTACCAGTTAAGAAAGAATGGCCTCGCCGTGCCATTCAGCGCGACCGATATCGCCGTTGACAAGTGGGGAACTGGCCTGTTAACACGCACAGATGGAGGAGGCGATCCAGTACAGGCAGGAACCTTTTCCAAGGCCGCAATCTGGTCAGGGTTTGCAGACCTGTCACCCCGTTTCCCCAACCCGAAGGCATTCCATTATCAGACGATGCGTGCGTTGCCAGATGGCCGTGCCATTCTGGTTACTTCGGTATATGACGATAAAACTCCGCTCACAGACAGCACTGCCCCTATCTCGTCGGGATACGTGCTGCTGAAATAAACCGCACACCTCCTTGCATCCTTGCGGTGCATGGAGGGCGGAATCAAGACGAACGTAGCGGCCATTTTATCAGTACTCCTGATTTAGTAGCTGCTCCCGCTTGGTACATAAGGCATACAGCCTGATTTGCCATGCAAAAACACCCGATGACGGCAAGTTTTGGCCGCAAAACTCCAAAAAAACACCACATGGCGCCGCCTGGGGCCATTTTGAGGGGGTAAATTCAAGGCAAATCGGGCTGCATGCCTTATGTACCAAGCGGGGTACGCTATGTTTTTTGCGTTCGATGCTTGTTTCAACGCGGGCGTAGTGCCTGTTCCACGCCCTTGTTGGCCAGGGTGTCGGCGCGCTCGTTGCCGGGGTCACCCGTGTGGCCGCGAACCCAGCGCCAGTCGATGGTATGTCCCGCACCAGACACGAGTTGGTCGAGTTTTTGCCACAAATCGACGTTTTTTACCGGCTCCTTGCCCGCAGTTTTCCAGCCACGCGCTTTCCAGCCGGACAGCCATTCGGTCATGCCCTTGAGCACGTACTGGCTGTCCAGGTACAGCTCGACCGTGCAGGGACGTTTGAGCGCCGCCAAGGCCTCGATCACGGCGGTCATTTCCATGCGGTTGTTGGTGGTGGCGCGTTCGCCGCCAAACATTTCCTTTTCTGTGCCATCTGCCGCGCGCAAGAGCACGCCCCAGCCGCCGGGGCCAGGATTGCCCTTGCAGGCGCCATCGGTGTAAATGACAACCGGCTTATTCATTGTGTTTCCATATCAATTGGGTGATCCGAGAGACGGTTGGCCACGGAGGCCGGATTATGTACGGTGACAGGCGTTTTCTTCCAGGATGGCTCCAGCAGCCGCATGCCCCGCACGCGCTTGACCGCCACCAGGAAATAGGCTGCACCGAATATGGGCCACCAACGTGCCCCGGTCGCGTCCATCCATGCCAGACGTTGCAGCCAGTATTCACTTTTCACTCCGGGGCGGTAGCAGCCAAACTCGGCCATCTCGACTTCAAAACCCAGTAGACCAAGCCAATCGCGCAGCCGCCAGTAACCAATCGATGCACTATTACCAGGCAAAAATGGGGTGTCAACGCCGATTTTTTGGTACAAACGCTCCCGTTTCTGGCGAAAGCTCCATAGACTGGCTGGATTGAAACCGCAAATCAGGACACGCCCTTCCGGTACCAGCACGCGCTCCACTTCGCGCAGTGTGGCATGCGGGTCGGCGCTGGATTCCAGTGTGTGGGGCATCAGCACCAGGTCCAGGCTGTTCGCAGCGAAGGGCAGGGCGCAGAAATCGCAAAACAAGGCCGGCTGCCGGGCCGATTGGATGTTCGGGATGCTGCCGTCAAGTGCAAGCCACTTGTGCTGCATACGGTTGGCCTGCAAGCCATCGAGTTCGGGTACGCCGAGCTGCAGGGCATGGTAGCCAAAGATGTCGGCGACAGCGTCATCCATGCGCGCGCGCTCCCATTCCAGCAGGTAAAGTCCTGCCGGAGTCTGGAGCCAATCGTGCATCTCTATAATTTGCCTGCTCATGAAGTTAATACCACTGCCCGCTTTTACCGACAACTACGTCTGGATGCTCCACGATGGACGTGAGGCTTTGGTGGTGGACCCAGGGGACGCCCAGCCGGTATTGGCAGCTTTGCAGCGCGAGGACGTGCGTTTGCGGGCGATTTTAGTCACCCATGACCACGATGACCACACGGGAGGCATTGGTGCCTTGCGTGCAGCCACCCAGGCACGGGTGCTGGGTCCTGCTCCCGTCGCCATATCCGGGTCCGTGGCGCCAGCGCAGCGGCAGGTGTGCGCTGGCGGTACGGTGCTGGTTTTGCTGGGGCTGGCGTTTGAAGTGCTGGCGGTGCCTGGCCACACAGCCAACCACATCGCCTGGTATTGTGCCAAGGACGCCCGCACCGACACCACCCCCTTGCTGTTCTGCGGCGACACGCTTTTCAGTGGCGGCTGTGGCCGATTGCTGGGAGGCAGTGCCGAGCAGCTGCACGCATCACTGCAGCTGCTGGCAGCACTGCCAGGAGAAACCAGGGTATGCTGCGCCCACGAGTACACCTTGAGCAATCTGAAATTTGCACGCGAGCTGGAACCCGACAATGCCGAGCTGATGCGGTATTACACTCAGGTGCAGGCATTGCGGCACCAGGGATTGCCCACACTGCCCTCCAGCATTGCACTGGAACGCCAGATCAACCCGTTCTTGCGCAGCCATCTGCCCCCTTTGATTGCAGCCGCCAGACACTACGACGCACAAGGCGTTGATACTGTGGGCGTTTTTGCCACGCTGAGACAATGGAAGAACCAGTACCGATGATGAATGTTCTCAAATCATGTTGCCTTGTCATCCTGCTGTGCCTGACCGCCTGCGCCACCCAACAACCTTCGAGAGAACCAAGAGACACCACACCACCGATTGATCCGGCTGGCATCTCCTTGCAACCCAGCCGTACCCTGGAAAAACCCGCCCTGCCATTCTGGCGCCGGGCGAACACAGAAACGGACGCGACGGGCAACCAGGTGCCCTTGATGCCCATCACCGCGCAGCACACGGCGTCGCGCACCGTGGTGGCCTTGAACACACCCGTGGATTTATGGGACCGGATTCGCAGGGGATACGCCATGCCGAACCTGGACAATGACCTGGTTCGGGACCGTGAGCAGTGGTACGCAAAGCACCCCGACTATATTTACCGTATGACGGAGCGCTCCAGAAAGTACCTGTTTCACATTGTCGAAGAACTGGAACTGCGCAATATGCCAACAGAATTGGCACTTTTGCCATTTGTCGAGAGCGCTTTCAACCCCCAGGCGGTATCCAGTGCCAGGGCCGTGGGCATCTGGCAATTCATGCCGGCCACCGGCAAGACGTTTGAACTCAAGCAAAATGCCTTCCGTGACGACCGGCGCGATGTGCTGGCGTCCACCCGTGCTGCACTGGACTATTTGCAAAAACTCCACGGCATGTTCGGCGACTGGCATCTGGCGCTGGCTGCCTATAACTGGGGTGAGGGCAGTGTGGGCCGGGCTGTTGCCAAAAACCAGCGTACGGGGTTGGCAACGGGGTATTCGGACCTGAATATGCCCATGGAAACCCGGTTTTACATCCCCAAGTTGCAGGCCATCAAGAATATCGTGTCGAGACCGGAAACCTTTGGAAAGCCGCTGCCGGTGATCGACAACCACCCGTATTTCCAGTCGGTCACGATTCATCGGGACATTGATGTGGCGCTGGCGGCCCGGCTGGCCGAAGTGTCGCTGGAGGATTTCAAGGCGCTCAATCCGTCCATCAACCGCCCGGTCATCATGGCGGCTGGAACACCGCAGATATTGCTACCCTGGGACAACGCAGAAATTTTCCAAAGCAACCTCGAATCCTACGGGGGAGGGCGCCTGGCCAGCTGGACCGTGTGGTTGGCACCCATGACCATGCATCCGGCAGAAGCGGCGCGGCGGGTCGGGATGAGCGAGGCCGAGCTGCGCAGCATCAACGCCATCCCCCCCAGGGTGGTGATTCAGGCCGGATCGGCCCTGCTGGTGCCACGCAGCCACCAGGCAACCCAGGACATTGCGGTCAAGGTTGCCGACAACGGCCAGTTGTCGCTGGCGCCCGAGATCGTGCTGCAACGCATCATGCTGCGTGCCAAACGGGGTGAGAGTGTGGCCAGCGTCGCCCGCAAGCACCGTGTCAGGCCAGACCAGGTGGCGCAATGGAACAAGATTCCGATCATGGCCAATTTCAAGCCGGGGCAGCAAGTGGTGCTGTTTTTACCATCGACACCGCACAATGGCCATAATGGCCACACTACCCATACCCAGGCTGCCACGCATGCCGTTGCACGCCCCGCACCAGCGGCCAAAACGGCGGTGCGCAAAACACCCGCGCACAAAACGCACGTGGCAGCGCGAAAAATGCCTGTGGGCAAAACGGCTCAGGTGGCCAGAGCGACCAAAGCGACCAAAACACCTGTACGCCATGGCGCAAGGTCTGCGGCCACCCGCGTCGCACGCCGTTAGCAAGGGCGTATTTTTATGAAAACCAGTCCGGGTAAACGCGCTGTGCCTGCAACATGGTCTTGTCCCCCAGCGCCAGCAAATCTATCACTGCCTGATGTTCCACAGGCGCGATGTTGCTGTAGGTGAGTTCTTCAAAACGCTCGTTGGCAAGCAATAATTTGTCTCTGTCAACATACGGAAGTTTCATCCTTTCGCTGGCGAGCTGGATGACCAGTGCCCGGTATCCCTCCTGCCCCAGGGGCAAGATACCATGCAGGTACATGGAGCCCAGGCACAGGGAGTAGATGCCCTCGTTGGCCATCAGGTACCTGCCCGTCGTTCCATACACCTTGGATCTGGCGTTGTGCAGGCCCGTGACGGCACTGGACAGCATGCGAAGCGCAGAAAATTCGTTAAACTCAATGCGCAAAAATTGTCGGGACCACAGCAGAACCTCAAGTTCTACTGGAAGTTCTCTGAGAAGGGTTGATGTTGTGTCCATACCGTGAATCTCATAAGTCGGTTGCGTACCATCACCATATCGACGGATTCGAGGAGGGCATTGTGTCGATTTGACCGCCCGTTCCCCTGCTTTTAATATTCAAGTTTTTAACCTCTGGATTTTTGTTGATGACCGCATTCACCGAATTCACCCGGATTGTGTTGTTTACCGATGTGGATGGCCGTGCCCGGTTCCGTGAGGAGCCCATTGCGCTGAACCAGGGTTCACCCCAGGCAGCCTTGTCAGAACTATTTCCAAGCGCCGGATTTCAGTTGCGTACCAGTCCGGTGGGTTTTCGCAGCACATTCCACTGCACCGAGTACCCGCAGTGGGTTTTCATCTTGCAAGGGCAGATGGAAATCGGCATCCATGGCGGCGCGCGTATCTTCAAGCCCGGTGAACATTTCTATTCCGCAGACCTGCTGCCCCAGGGGTGCGTCTTTGACCCGGAAATTCACGGCCACTGGAGCCGCCAAGTGGGGGATGATCCCCTGGTCACCCTGTTTGTGCGCGCCGCCGCCGCTTCGTGCTAAACATGTCCGGCCAGCACCACCTGGTTGCGTCCCTGGGCCTTGGCCTGGTACATGGCCTGGTCTGCAGCCTTGATCAACCCTTCGACCGAGTTGCTGCCATCCGGCACGGCCACTGCAATTCCCACGCTGATGGAGACGATGCCGAAACTGGACTGGGCGTGTGGCAGTGCTTGCGCCCGTAAGGTGGCGCACAGTTTTCTGGCCATGGCCAGCGCCGCCGTGCTGTCCGTGTCAGGTGAAACGAACACAAACTCCTCTCCGCCGTACCTGGCCACCAGATCGCTGGTTCTGCCAATCGTCAGCGCCAGCACACGCGCCACCTGGCGCAGGCATTCGTCGCCGGCCTGATGGCCGTAATGGTCGTTATAGAGTTTGAACCAGTCAATATCAAAGAGCCCCAGGGTCAGCGGCTGCCCGGAGCGCGCTGCCCGTTGCCATTCACTGGCCAGCACCTCGTCGAAGCGGCGGCGGTTGGCAATGCCGGTCAATGCGTCGGTAATGGTCAGTGTGGCGAGCTTTTCGTTGAGTTCCTCCAGCTCGCGCGTACGGTCAGCAACTTTTTTCTCCAGGGTGCCATACGATTCCTGTAGCTGTGCGGCCATCTGGTTGAACCCTTCCGCCAGTGCCTCGAGTTCGTCGCCGGTATGGATATGGATGCGGTGGTCGAGTGCTCCGCTGCCAACGCGGATAGCGCCAATGCGCAGCAACTCAATCGGTTTGACCATGCGCCTGACCAGCATCACGCAGGCCCACACCGCCAGCAAGATGCTGACAAGCACGAGTACAGCGCTGCGGATTGCCTGGCGGTACAAGGGGCGGTATGCCTCGGACAGGGGTTCTTCAACGAATACAAACCAGTCCAGCTGTGCAATCCGGCTAAATGCGGTGACGACGGGCTCACCGTTTTTCCGGTGGGCATGCGAAACCATCGCATCAACGCCGTCTGCGCCCGACAGCGCGGCTTGTACCTGCGGCAAGGCGGCCATGCTGGTCTTTGCCAGAACCAGACCGATATCAGGGTGTGCAATCAGGTAGCCATTCACATCAATCGCATAGGCCAGGCCGGATTGGCCCACCTTGATGCGGGAAATGCTGGCGAGCAGAAATTCAAGGTCAATTTCAGCAACCGTAATGCCTGTCCCTTCGGGACCAACCGGCATGGCCAGGGTCATGGACAGTGCCGCATCCTGAAAGTGGACCGGACCACGGTAGCTGCGTCCCGTTTTCACACGTTTGAAAAAATCGGCACGCGAAAAATCGGCGCCGCTACGCACCACATCCGGCGCATGACGCGATACGTGCAAATACTCCCGTCCATCGGGTTCTATCAGACGGATTTCCCGGATGGCCAAGGTGCGGCGCAGGTACTGTATTTCGGCTGCACGTTGCTCCAGCAAGGTATTTCTGGACTGCTTGTCAGAAACCGATGTCATGCCGATGCGTTGCTCAATACCAAAGAAATACTGCGCAATCTGATCGGCTGCGGCCTGGGCTTTTTCATGCTGCACCTTGAGCATGGCGCCTTGACTTTCTTCGTACACCGCAGAAATGTTCAGCACACCACTGAACAATAAAGCAATTCCCGTCAGCGAACCAAAAATCCAGGCATACTTTCTGTACAGCGTGACGCGGTGCGGCATTGTCTAGTTGAAAGGTTTGTCGTTTGGATTTTTGAGCAGATGCAGCATCGCCTCACTCATGGGCATGCCAAGATTGACGCCCTTGGAAGGCATGGGTGACAAAAGCCATTTGCGGTAAATGGCTTCAAACTCGCCCGATGCCATGAGCCGGGCAATCTCCTGATCAACCACCTTTTTGAGCGCGGTGTCGTTGCGCGGCAAAATGCAGCCATAGGCCTCAAAAGACTGTGGTGTGCCGACCACCGCCCACTCGTTCGGGCGCCAGGCCTGCGTCATGGTGTAGTGCAGCAACACGTCGTCCATCATGTACGCATCGGCCTGCCCGGCTTGCAGTACGGACAAGGGCGTGTCGCCGCGATCAAAGGTCGAAACGATGTTGATGCGGTAATTTTTCTCGCTGTTCATGGCGCGCAGCATTTTTTCCGAGGTGGAGGCTGCAAATGTGGCGACAGTTTTGCCCGCAAGGTCAGAAAAATCCTTGATGCCCGAGTCCTTGCGCGTCATCAGGCGTGAACCGGCGACATAAATCGTGTTGGAAAAGGCAACCAGTTTCTCGCGCTCGGTTGTGTGGGTCGTTGCCCCGCAGGAATAATCCACAGTGCCATTCTGAACCACGGGAAAACGGTTTTGCGTGGTGAAAGGAACGCTCTTGATGTTCAGTTTTGGCAGCTTGAGTTCGCGTTGAATGGCATCGGCAATTTTCAGCGCAATATCGTACGAATAGCCCATGACCGCACCCTCGGGACTGATAAACGTGAAGGGGGGCGTTGATTCGTGGTAACCGATGGTGAGCGTTGCGCTGGCGCGCACCCTTTTGAGCGTATCGGGGGCGTCCGGTTCTGCGGCATGGGCAAGCAAAGGCAGGAATAGCAAAAAAACAGCGCGTGGTATCGGCATGGTGGTACTGTGGGGCACGGTGACGTACGGTGGCGTACGATGGTGGTGGCGAATTTTTTTCGACTATACCGTATTGCTCCCAATCGGTAAGTGGTTATCATCGACACCCCGCCGCGCTTGCAGTCTATCCACCATGAATGCTTCCACGCCCTACCTGGACCATGACCAGATGCACCAGATGCCTGCCGAATTCCAGCAGTGCTTTGATGTCCAACGCGCGGCCTACCTGGTCCACCCCGAGCCGTCCTACGCGCAGCGGCTGGACGATCTGCGCAGCCTCTATCGCATGGTTGCGGACAACCGGGAGCAACTGGTTGCCGCCATCAATGCCGATTACGGCAACCGCTCTACATTCGAGACCCTGTTTGCCGAATATTTTGTGGTACTGGAAACAATCAAGGATGCCATCAAGCACCTCAAGAAATGGATGAAACCGCAAAAACGGCATATTGATTTCATGGTGTATCCCGGCGCATACAACCGGGTCATCCCCCAGCCGCTGGGTGTGATTGGTGTGATCGTTCCCTGGAACTTTCCGATCAACTTGTCGTTTTGCCCCCTGGCCAACATCTTTGCCGCTGGCAACCGCGCCATGGTCAAGATGTCGGAAAACTCGCGTGCACTGGCAGATCTCCTGATCCGCATAAGCCCGCGCTATTTTCCGCAGGACAAGCTCCAGTTCTTTGCAGACGGTGGCGGGCGTGGTCCGGCGTTTTCATCCCTGCCGTTTGACCACATCCTGTTCACCGGCTCGGGCGCGACCGGACGCGCCGTGATGGCCAACGCCGCGCGCAACCTGACCCCTGTCACGCTGGAGCTGGGCGGCAAGGCGCCTGCCATTGTGGGTCCGGACTATCCAATCCAGACGGCTGCCGAGCGCATCCTGTGGGCCAAGATGCTCAATGCGGGCCAGATATGCACCAACGTGGATTATGTGTTTCTCCCCGAAGGACAAGAACAGGCGTTTGTCGAACATTGCAAGCGCCTCTTTGCCCAGCGTTACCCGGACATCAACGGCCCGGATTACACGTCCATCATTGACCAGCGCTCCTTTGAGCGGCTGCAACATGCCCTGGAAGACGCACGTGCCAAAGGCGCCACGGTGGTCAATCTCTGCGAAGGACAGCAAGCTGACGCGGCCTTGCGCAAGTTCGCACCCCATATCGTGCTGAACCTGACTGCCGAGATGCTGCTGTCGCAGCGCGAAATATTTGGCCCCATCCTGCCTGTGCGCAGCTACTGCAGCAAGGAGGAAGTGGCCGCCTACATCAACAGCAAAGACCGTCCGCTGGCGATGTACCCGTTCACGCACGACCGCGCGTTGCAGGCCTACTACATTGCGCACGTCATGTCCGGTGGCGTTTCCGTCAACGAAGTCCTGTTGCACGTGGGGCAACACGATCTGCCGTTTGGCGGCGTTGGCCCCAGTGGCATGGGACACTACCATGGGCGCGAGGGCTTCAATTCTTTCTCCAAATTGCGCCCCGTTTTTTACCAAGGGCCGTTTTCGGCGATCCAGCTGCTGTTTCAGCCACCCTACGCCAAGCGGGCGAACAAATTGCTGGATTGGCTGATCAAATTCAAAACCTGATTTTTCGTTATTCGTTTTATAACAAGGTAGGAAGATAGCAATGAACAAAATGTCGTTGTTTGATATGTGTTTTTTCGCGGCAGAAACCGCTGACAGCCCCAAGCACGTGGCTGGTTTGATCGTGTTCAAACGCCCGAAGAACAGCAAGGCCAGTTTTGTCAAGGATTTGCACGCGGAACTTCTGACGTTCACCGATGTGCATGCACCGTTCAATCGCATGGTTGAGCTCTCGTACACCGCCACGCCGCGCTGGAAGGATTGTTCTTCCGTTGATCTGAACAACCACGTTTTCTACCAGAAGATGGACAAGAGCGCCAACAGCCATGCGGACCTCCACCGGCTGGTGGCCGATTTGCATACACCGATGCTGGATCGCTCACGTCCGCTGTGGGAGGCGCACGTGATTGACGGCCTGGAGGGGGACCGTTTTGCCACCTATGTCAAGATTCACCATGCCTATGCCGATGGAGTGACCATTTCCCGCTGGGGGGCTCAAATGCTGTCTGAATCACCGGACGAAATGGGCTTCGCACCGATCTGGGCCAAAAGGCACGGTGGTTACGTCGGACGGGGAAAAACCAGGATACCCAAGGTCGTGCAGTCGGTCAAAGACAATATCAAGACGACCACCAAACGTTTTCTGGGCATTGGACGTCTGGCCAGTATGCTGTTGCTGGAAACCGTGCACCTGACAAAAAATGCGATTGCCTTGCCGTATGTGTACAGCGGACACACGCCGCTGACGGGCCAGGTCACTGCCGGACGCCAGTTTTCGACCGCAATCGTTGACATGAAACTGGTCAACCGCATCTGCAAGCAAACCCGCTCCACCTTGAACCATGTGGCGCTGACCTGTCTGGATGGCGCCTTGCACCGCTACCTGGAAGACCAGGGTGTCAAGATGGAGAGGCCACTGACCATCGTGATGCCGGTGAATCTGCGCAGCGAAGGCGACAAATCAGCCGGGAACAAGATTGGTTTCGTCGAAGTCGAGTTGTCGGCACTCACCGATGATCCGTATGTGCGTTTGCGCAACGTCGGCTTTTCCCTGCGCAATGTGCGTACCCTGATCGACAACGTGGCACCCGAGGCGATTGAGACCTACACCGTGCTCACAGGTCTGGTCGGTTTTGCCGCCGAACGCTTAAGGCTCAGTGATCGGCTCCCCCCCATGGGAACAACGCTGGTTTCCAATGTCCCCGGCCCCAAGACTCCCTTGTATCTCAAAGGCGCACTGGCAGAAGAAATGACGCCTGTGAGCACCTTGCCACCGGGCAATCTGCTCAATATCACCTTATTCAGCTACGCCGACCACCTGGCTTTTTGTCTGATTGCCGTTGACAAACTGCCCGATCTGAACCGCCTGAGTGGCTACATCAACGACGCATTTGCCGAGCTGTCGGCGACGGTGCATGAAATCAAACATACATAAAAGCACTTCCCTGCGCTTGCGCCACAGCACAAGCCTTGTCCTGGCAATCACCCTGGCCGCATGCGCTGCGCCCGATAAAGGGGTAAGCTTTACCGTCGTCGAGTGCAACGCCACGCCGGACGCCAGCCAGATGCAGTACATCATTGGCTACGGCAGCCTGATGCAGGAGGAATCGCGCAAGCGCACCGCACCGAAGGCCGGTCCAGCGTATCCGGTTGTGGTGCAGGGGTACCGGCGCGGCTGGTTCGCCAGGGGTGGGAGCGTGGGCTTTGATACCACGTTCCTGGGCCTCGTCGCAGATTCCAGCAGCCAGCTCAACGCGGTGATGTACCAGATCGACGCAGCAGAAATAGCACTCACCGACAAGCGCGAGGCTTCCTACTGTCGGCAAAGCGTCCCGGCGGGACAGCTTACCGCGCTGGTTGCCGAGGCTCCGGTGCCAAAGGGGCAGCTGTGGATTTACGTCGGCAAGCCCGAAGGCATGGCAACGGCGAGCGCACGCCATCCCATTGTGCAGTCATACGTGGACATATTCGTATCGGGTTGCCTGGAGCAGGAGCAGCGCTTCGGTCTCAAGGGCTTTGCGCAGCAGTGCCTGGCCAGCACCAGCGACTGGTCACAGCATTGGGTCAATGACCGCATCTACCCCCGGCGCCCGTTCATCTACCAACCCAAGGCCAGGCAGATTGACGCACTCCTCGCCGAGCAGTTGCCGGAGTACTTTGCCCACATCCGGTTGGAAACAGGGCAATGAGCCGACACGGGTGCGATTCAAAGTGATAAAAGTGATAAGCCAGTTTCATATCACCCGTGATATCAAAAACACCAAAACCGCACTATAGGTGCTCCCCGCAAGCCTGCGTGGCACGTTTTTAGCCTCAATTTGGCCTCAAATCAGGCATCAAATCAGCCTCTAGCCCCCGAGGGACAAGCGGGAACAGCTACTGAAAACGTAGTAACAAGAGCTAGAGTTTCAGCTGCATGCGCACGTAGTAGAAAGCGCCGCTGAAGCCGTGGGGACTCATGACCGCGTACGGTGCAATGCCGTCGCTGCTACCAAACAGGTTGTTGGACAGGCCCCATTTGTCGGGCTGCACGTTGAAGATGTTGTCGCCGCCCACGGCAACTTCGACCTTGGGGTTGAGTTTCCAGGCCAGGTCCAGGTCGGTGGTCCAGGTGGGGCGGAAACTGTCGGTGGTGTAGGAGAAGGCGCCAAAGCGGTTCAGGTTCAAGGTGGTGCGCAAGGGGCCGGACTCGTACTGGGTCCACAGCTTGATGGTGTCGATGGGCTGCATGGTCTCGACCTGGGCGCGGCTGAGATCGGTGATGACGGCGGCTTGCGTCTTGTTGCCCAGAATCGAGGCCAGCGGGTAAATGTCGCTGATACTGGTCTGATCGCGGTGGTAGGCGGCCATGAGTTTCAATTTGCCCTGTTCCTTGAGCTGGAGTTTGTAGTGCAGGCGCACATCAAACCCTTGCGTCTGGGTCGCAATGGCATTGGTGAAATAGCGTGCGTTTTGTACACCGTACTGCTGCAAGATGGCCTTGACCGCTGGCGAAATCGCATCCGAGATATTGCCGGTGATCATGATGCGGTCGGCGATGCTGGTGTAAAAATAGTCCACGCTGACCGAAAAGTCGCTGCTTGGTTGGTACACCGTGCCGATGGTGTGGTGGGTCGATTTTTCGGGTTTCAGCGCCTGGGCACCCAGCGCCACGGAGATGGGGTGGTCTACCGCGAAGGTGCCCGACTGCGTGATGGTGGTGTTGGCATTGGCACTGAACAGCGAGGAAACCGTCGCGGTGTAATGCGACTGCGAGAGCGAGGGCGCGCGAAAGCCGGTGCTGGAACTGGCCCGCAGCAGCACGTCTTCGTTCGGGTGGTAGGCCAGCGCCAGTTTCTTGTCAAGGTTGGAGCCGAAATCGCTGTAGTTTTCATACCGGGCCGCGCCTTCCAGCGACAGG
Organism: Rhodoferax sp.; assembly: GCA_041910275.1. GTDB lineage: Bacteria > Pseudomonadota > Gammaproteobacteria > Burkholderiales > Burkholderiaceae_C > Allorhodoferax. The sequence goes on along the minus strand of JAYRRD010000132.1, from coordinate 6,489 downwards.
GTACGGGAGATGTCGTAGCGGGCATCCAGATACACCGCGTGGTTGTTGCGCGTGGCATTGACCTCGTTTTGTGGCATGAAACCAGGGAAGCCCTGGGCTCCGGCGATGTTGCTGAACGCGCCCAGCATGTACGAGGCGGCGTCACCCCGGCTGATCTGGTAGTTTTCCTGCCGGTATTCCAGACCACCTGCCAGGTTCCATTTGTCGATCTTTTTCACCAGGTCCAGGTTGGCAACGCTTTGCGTGTAGCGCGTGGCACCACTGTCAAACCCGGTAGGCGAGCTGTCGCCCAGGGAGTCATTGTGCGAATTGGCGACAAAGAAGTGAAAATCGTTGCTGCCGTGCGTCAGGCTCAAATCCCAGCGCACATCGTCGGCGGTGACGCCCCTGACGCCCGCGCCCAGAGAATAGTCGTTGATCTTGGGTTCAATGAGCGGCATGAAGCCATTCGGGTAGAGCTTGGGGTTGTTGCGCGCGTCGGTGGGCAAACGGTACAAGGCGCCAGCGCTGCTGTTGCGGCGGTTCAGGAGTCCCCGGCCATACAGCGTCAGCGCATCCCCCGGAATTTCCGCATTGAAGGCCAGTTGGCCATCTTGCGCCTGCGCTTCGCCAAAGTGGTGGTTGATGCGGTTGCCAAAGCGCGGATCGGGACCGGCGCGGTTGGTTTCAGCCCGGTCACGTATTTCCGCCGTGAGGTTGATGAAACCGTCGTTTTTCAGCGGCAGGGTATAAAACACATCGCCTTGGCGCACCAGACCGTCGCCCACGGCGCGCTGGCCCACGCTCAGGCTGGCCTGGCTGGTGTAGCCATAGCCTTTGAGAATGATATTGATGATGCCGGCAATCGCATCCGATCCGTACTGCGCCGCAGCGCCATCGCGCAATACCTCGATGCGGTCAATGGCGCGCAGTGGAATGGTGTTGATATCCACACCCGAGGAGCCACGCCCGACGGCCGTGTTGACGTTGAGCAGCGAACTCTGGTGCAGGCGCTTGCCGTTGATGAGCACCAGCACCTGGTCCGGGTTGAGTCCGCGCAGGGTGAAGGGCGGGACAAAATCTGTTCCGTCACGGGTGGACGGCATGGGCATGTTAAAGCCGGGAATGAGTTTGATCAGCGCCTTGCCCAGCTCGGTAAAGCCACTGCTCTCCAGCTGCGCTGCGCTGATGACATCGACGGGCACTTCAGCCTCCAGTGCCTCGCGCGCACCCGAGCGCGAACCGACCTCGGCCTTGGCCGGGGTTTCAACCAGCAAGAGCTCGTCCAGCGGCCTTTGGTAATACTCATTGGCCTGTGTCAGCCATTTGACTTGCGTATCCTGCGTGCCTTGCGCAGCAACCGACGAACCCAGTAGCAGGGTAGCGATGGAAACGATGGTGATTTTCATGGCGCATCTCCCCGGATGACGGTGGCCAAGGACAGCAAGGGGGCGCCAATGCGGATGTTGGATTTGACCGCCGCTGCGTGGTTGATCTTGATGCGGGTTTGCTGTTGCACAAAGTCCACCTGGATGATGCCGCCCCGCTCGGCAAAGCCGGTGGCGGTGCTGATGGTCAGAATCGCGTTTTTCAGTGCGTAATCAATCGCCTCCTGCCGGCTGCGCGGGTTGACCAGGGTGATGAAGAGGATGTCTGTCTGCCCGACTTGTTCGAGCTTGGTGGCGTAACGCACCACCACCGGCTTGCCGCCCACCATCTTTCCCCGGTATAGCTCGTCAAGCATGCTGCCAAAGGGGTTGTCGTCAAGCAAGGTAATCACATACGACCCGGCGGCTGCGCGCTCAGGCAACTCGATATAGCTGGCAAAACGGCCAAAGAACACGGCCAGCAGCTTGATTTCTTCTTGTCCGGCGTGTGCCAGGGGACAAAATAGCGGCCCCATGAGCAGGAGCACAATGCATAGCAAGCGATTTTTCATGAACTTGGTTCCCAGATACAGACCCTGTTGCGACCAGAATGCTTCGCATGATACAAGGCCTCGTCCACGCGGCTCAATGGCACTGCGGTATCTTCGGTCTGCGGACAAATGGCGTAGACGCCCGCGCTGGCCGTGACTTGCAGCGTTTTGCCGTCTGCGTAAGTGATGACCGCGCCCTCGATGCCCTGGCGCATCCGCTCGGCAATCGCGCAGCTTGCCTCCTGGTCACTGTTGTCGCATAGCACCAGAAACTCCTCGCCGCCCATACGCGCCACCAGGTCATATTCCCGCGCCAGATGCGACAAAATTCCCGCCACCTCCTTGAGAACGATGTCGCCGACCGGGTGCCCGTAGTGGTCATTGATGCGCTTGAAATGGTCCACATCGAACATCACCAGCCCGAAGAACTCCTGCTTGCGTTGCGCGCGCGTCACCAGCGTTTGCAGCTCCTCCATGGCATGGCGGCGGTTGGCCAAGCCGGTCAACACATCGGTGGTTGCCAGCCGGCAGAGCTGGGCATCGCGCTCCTGGATTTCGGCAATCATGCCATTGAAGTGCGTGTACAGCACCTTGAACTCATCGTTTTGCACCGCCCTGACGCTCACCGCATAATTTTTTGTCTTGGCGATGGTGCGGATGACTTCGATGATGGAGAAAATCGGCGCGGTGAACACCTGCTGCAAGCGAATGGAAATAAAGGCAATGATGACCAGGGTTGCCAGCGAAATGGCACCTTGCATCGCCACAAAATAAACCAGCTTTTGCTTGAGTTCCCGCGTATCGGACAACAGCGTCAGCGTGCCAATGGTCTTGCCGTCGAATTGGATGGGCGTGATGGTGTACATGAAGTGCAGCTCGATCAAACTCAGCCCTTTTTGCTGGGCAAACAGAGTGGCGTGGTTTTCCTTCAGCAACTGGGGAAGTTGTGCCACGAATTCCGTGACCACCGGCTGTTTTCTGCTGACCGTGGGATAGACGCTGAACGGCAGTCCTTCCTCATCGTGGATGATGCCTATCAGAATGTTCGGGGTGACGTACAACGAACCCAGCAAGCGCTCGGCGCTGTCACCGTCGCGAAAAGCCAACGCCGCCGTCAGGTTGTCGCTGGCAATGTTGGCAATTTGCTGCAAGTGGCGCAACGATTCGCTGCGTTGCGTGACAAAGGCCAGTGCCAGTGACAGCGCCACCGAAATCAGCAGGGCAATGGCCGCACTGGCCCCCAGCAGGACCGTGAGTTTGTAGCGGATCGACAGATCGCGGAATCGTCTCATTGATGCGTGGCTGAAACGCCCAGCTCGGTGCACAGGCGCTGTACGGTTTCCTGCAATTCTGCCAGTTCGCGTTCCAGACGGGCAACACGCTCAACCAGGGCGTTGTCTGCCGTGGCACTTGCGGGCTCGCTGCCTTGCGTCGGCCACGCCGTTGCGCTCACCGGGCCGCACAGCAAATGCATCCAACGCTGCTCGCGCGCGCCTGGTGCGCGTGGCAGTTTCACGGCGAGCGCTCCACCCTTGTGCTCCGGGCGTTCCTGCAACTCTTCCAGGAAACCTTCCACCGATGAAATGTCGGCAAAGCGGTACCAGCGTTCGGCGTTGAGGCGCAGTTCTGCCGAAGTTTGCGGGCCGCGCAACATCAGCAAGCCCAATAACACGGCGGATTGCTCAGGCACGCCAACGCCGCGTTGAAAATTGTGCTCATAGCGGGCAACGCGGCTGCCACTGCTTTGGCGTACCAGATTCATGGACAACAGATTCTCGACCGCCGTGGCAATCTCACCTTCGCTCAGGTTCATGGTGGGCTCACGGCTGCTTTTCTGGTTGCAGCCCAGCATCAGGGCGTTCAGCGATAGCGGGTAGCTGTCGGGCACAGTACGTGCCTTTTCCATCAAGGTTCCCAAAATACGCGCCTCCACGGGAGAAAGAAGCAGTGGCGCAGCCTGGGAAGCTGGAGATATGGCGGATTCGGTGGACATAAGGGGCAGCAAGTATTGAGAAAAGTGCCGATTATGGTGCCAGTCTTGTCAAGGCTGAAATTCCTGCGGTAGAGTAGGGGGCATGAATACCATACACATTCCCACACCATCCCTTTCAAACCAGAAGCAGCGTAAACACCATCGTTGGAACCGATGGTTTAGCCATGCAGTTGTCAGCGCAGCTACCGTCACTTTGCTGCTGGCTTGCGGCGGTGGCTCCAGCAACGCGCCAGAGCCAGTGGCTACGGAAGCTGTTGAGCCAATCGTGCTGACAGTTGGCCCTGGAGAATTCAAAAAGGCCACCCCGCTTGGCACATTGTCAGCGGCGGCCATCGCCAGCGCCTTGAACACGGCAGGCAGCATTCCAGCCAGCGTCGCGCCACGCTATGCAGTGGCCAATTACCGGCTCGAATACCTGACCATCGACGGCAACGGTCGCGAGGTGCTGGCATCTGCATTGGCCAGCGTCCCGGTAAAACCCGCTGGCGCGCTCAGTCCGGTGCTGGGTTACCAGCACGGCACTATCACCCGGGATGCGGACGCACCCAGCAACCACGCACAACCTTCCGAGCCTACAGTGGTGTTGGCATCCCTGGGGTATATCGTGCTGGCAGCCGATTATGTGGGGTACGGCAGCTCCAAGGGCTTGCCACACCCTTACCTGATGGCAATCCCTTCAGCAGCCGTAGTGACCGATTTGCTGGTTGCGGCAAAATACTGGCGCCAGACCAATGGCATCCGGGACAACAAGCAGTTGTTTCTGGCTGGGTATTCCGAGGGCGGCTACACCACCATGGCGGCCAGCCGCGCCCTGAATGCAGCCAACAACACGCACAGCAAGAGTCTGGTAGCCGTCGTTCCAGGCGGCGGTCCCTACCAAGTGTATGTCACGCTGGATGAAATTTTGAAGCAGATACGTGACAGAAACCCCTTGATCGGCGCCCTGATCACCCCCGGATTTCTCAAACACATGGGGTCCGGGACGCGCGAGTGGGTGCGCAGCGAAATCATGAAGCAGATGCTGGGCTCGGATACCGACGTGGTGTTCGATCCAGCCTTTCTGGACAATTTCCTGGCCGATGACATAGCTGCCATGGAGCGGTTGAGCAATGTGCATGACTGGAAGCCGACGGTCAGCATGAAACTCTTTCACGGACGCGATGACCAGCTGGTATCCTACCGCAGCTCGGTCGCCACGTTGCAGGCCATGCAAGCACGTGGAACCCCCGGCAGTGTCGCTTCATTGACCGATTGCAACGCACAACCCGCTGACCATCTGGGCTGCGTTGCGCCCTACTGGTATTTCCTGCTGGGTCAGCTCACACCGCTGGCCAAAGACCTGTAATGCGCAATATCGTTATTCTGATCTCCGGAGGCGGCTCAAACATGACAGCCATCGTCAAGGTTGCCCAGCGCGACGCCTGGCGCAGCGCATACGGCGCGCAAGTCGCTGCCGTCATCAGCAACCGGGCAGATGCCAAGGGTTTGGCATTCGCCCAGGAACAGGGGCTGCACACACAGGTTCTGGACCACACGGCCTTTGCCACACGGGAGGCATTCGACGCAGCACTTGCCGATGCAATTGGGCGTTTTGACTCCGCCACACAACCGGCACTGGTCGTGTTAGCCGGCTTCATGCGCATTCTTACCCCTGGTTTCGTGGCACGCTACGCCGGACGTCTGCTCAACATCCATCCTTCCTTGCTGCCTGCATTTCCTGGCTTGCATACGCACCAGCGTGCCATTGATGCCGGTTGCAAATTTTCTGGTGCCACCGTGCATCTTGTCAGCGCCGAACTCGACTGTGGTCCGATTCTGGAGCAAGCAGTGGTTCCTGTACTGCCCGACGATACAGCCGCCACATTGGCTGCCCGTGTCCTGACCCAGGAGCATCTGATCTATCCCAAGGCCATCACGCAATGGCTGATTACGCACAATCAGGCAACTCTGTGAAATTTTGCTGTTTGGAACCGCTATAATCGCGGGCTTCTGTAAAAAGAATTAGTTTCCGTCGTTTGCTGCGGGACGTTAGCTCAGTCGGTAGAGCAGCGGACTTTTAATCCGTTGGTCGGGAGTTCGAATCTCCCACGTCCTACCACCTGCAATATGATGATTTACAACGGAAAAGATGCTACAAAATCAGGAAAAATCAGCGGTTCAAAAGTTGTAGCAAAATACCCTTGGTGACAGTCTGGTGACAGTTTTTGGCTGAATGGTTTGGTTTTTTGCTCGAAACCAACACTTTCAGCACCTCGCTGGCGCAGTCCATCATCACGCCACACTGGTGCAAAAAACGTCTACGATGTTCCCGGCCACCGCACGATCGATCAGCTCCGCGCGGGCGGGTTCTGGCAGTTTGGCCAGCGCATCCATCTCCACGCCGGTATCCAGACTGGTGCCGGTTATCTTGTCCAGGGTGGTGTCCCCGAGGGCGTCGGCGCGGGCAGGGCGCGGTTCGTGGTTGTGGCCGTCGATCAGGATGCCATCCCAGCAGATCGTGGTGATATGCAAATTCCCTGCATCAATCCACTGACGATATTTCTGTAGGCAATAAAGACCATGGGCTGGCGATTGATGCACGCAAGAAAGCATTGGCCAT
>JAYRRD010000131.1:0-48033 GCA_041910275.1 Rhodoferax sp. | reverse complement strand
TGGCGGCGCTGGTGGCCGTGGTGGGTGTGTCGGTTTCGTGCTGCATGGCCGCGATGGTAACGCAAGGGGTGTGGCATGCATTCACTACAAAATATATAGCTGTACCCGCTTGCTGTATAAGCGATACAGCTCGATTTTCATTGGATTTTGCCCTTCAAAACGGGTCAAGGCGCTGCCAGCAAGCGCCATGAGGGCAAAACTAGCCGTTTTCGGGTATTTTTACATGGCAAATCGGGCTGTAAGCCCCGTATGACGTGCGGGAGTGGCTATTGAAGAAGTAGCAATAAGCACGGTTCGCCTTTAGTGCCGGGCTTCGTGGAAAACGTCTTCCAGGGAAGCGGCATCCAGCACCCGATCCAGCCAGACTTCCAGCAGTTCCGTGCGGGCATTGGCAATTTGCTCCACGGCACTGGCGGGTAGGGCGCCAAAACGCCTGACCAACAGTTTTTGCAAGGCCAGGGCTTCGCCTTTTTGCATGCCCCGTTGCTCGCCCTTTTTAATGCCGATGCGTTCCACGCTGGATACGTATGCCACTTTGTGCTCCTGTTCTATCGTCGTAACATTCTGCCATAGCTGCTCAGACAGGTGCTCGGGTAGCCACATCATCCAGTCAATGACAAAAAACAGGTCGATGATGCGCTGTTTGTCCCAGTCCCGGCGGTAGAGCAGTTGCACCAGCTTCCACTTGGCCTCGAAGCGCGCCTGCGGGTCTTTGCGTGTGGCACGGGTTTGCAAATGCGCCAGCGTCACCAGCGCAAACGGATTCGGGTTCTCCTGCAAGGCATCTTCCTGCCCGGCGTAGTCCATCAATTTGGCGACAGGAAAGCGAATACCCACCTGACAATCGAGTACGTCATAGCCAAAGGTCTGCGGTTTCCAGTTGGGCGTATCGTCGGCCAGCAGTGCCAAACTGGCAACGGGCTTGCGGAATTTGTCAAAGGTGCGGTAGTTGTAGACGAACATGCGCTCAGGAAATTCCGCCTGAACGTTGCCTTGCACCTCCAGGTGCAGGTAGACACAACCTTTCTGGCCATTCAGCAGGGTTACGCTCACCAGCTTGTCGAGCAAACGCTTGCCCAACTGCGCATCCCGCACGATGGCGCGCAGTTCCTGCTCCAAAAAGGTGTAGCCCTTGCTCCAGTCGATCTGGCGGTGCGCTTCGGGGAAGAAAAACGCCAGAAAGTCGGCAAAGTGGTGCTCGATAGCCTGTTTCCAGGGGCTGTCGTAGTCATCCGTGGCGGCGCTGGTGGTAGGGGCGTCGGTTTCGTGCTGCATGGTTGTGATGGTAATGCAAAGGGTGTGGCATGCTTTCACTGCAAAATATATAGCTGTACTCGCTTGCTGCATAAGCGATGCAGCCTATTTTTTACAAAAACAACGCTCAAGAAAAAATTTGACTGAATCCTCTATTTCTCGTGTTAGCATCCCGAAAAATCAGACACCCGGAGACGAAAATATAGTGTCAAGCGTCAAGCGTCAAGCGTCAAGCGTCAAGCGTCAAGCGTCAAGCGTCAAGCGTCAAGCGTCAAGCGTCAAGCGTCAAGCGCTAGTAGTGCGTCCGTAGTTTCCCCCCGTTTCCCGTTTCTTTTTGCGCCGTTGCCGCACAACGGCGCTTTTCTGCGTTCCCTTTCACTTTTTCCTGCCGCCCCGCGCTGTTTAGCGTCGGGCGGTTTTTTTATTTTCTAGGAGATTTTTATATGGAAACTAAGTTGGATAAATAGATTCAGTAAATTGACGAAAGTGAGTCATTTTGTTTGGTGCAAAACACCTCATCATTTATTTTATTTAAGGATTAAGTCATGCTTAGAAAATTAATTTGTATTACATGTGTTGCTCTTTCTTTATCCATAACGTCAGTACAAGCTGCCGAATACAGTAACCCTGTGAATATCCTGACTCTAAGGCCAATAGTTGGCGGAGATGGTGCCTATGTCAATGTGGAAAATGCGAATTTTTGCAACACGAGTTGGTTTTATATTGACTTGAAATCTGCAGGAGGAAAGGCTACCTACGCCTCCGCGTTATCGTCCATTGTTGCAGGGAAGTCTGTGGTTCTTGAAATTGGCTCGTCATGCACGGGTTGGGGAACGCCGTTGGCTTCAATTCAAATTATACGATGAAGTAATAAACCACCATTCTTATGGAATGTTACGAGAGAACTAAAGGACCGAGTAAATGTTTATTTTTATAAAAATAGCGTTTTCATTGCTACGGGGTATAGCTTATCCTGTGGCTGAAAGGAGTCTGTCTGTGCAGGCTCGGGTCGTGGGAAGAATGGTGGTTGCATTCTTCTTGCTGTTCGGATATTTTTCTATAGCGAATGCGCAGGTTGCGTTGAGTGAATTACAAGAGAAAATAGAAAAACAAGGATCTCGCTGGATTGCAACGAAAAATAGCGCACCTGCGGCGTTGTCACAGCGTTTTTTAGGGGCGGAATTCTCGTCGCCGAGCAACGCACAGGCAGTGCCACCCGCTTCATGTGTACCAGGCATGTCCTGCAAGCCGGGCACCCAAGCACCGGACAGCTTTAGTCTTCGTTACAAAATGACAGATATTAAAGACCAGGGCCAGTGTGGAACCTGTACGACTTTTGCCGCCGTTGGTGTTCTAGAGGGTATTTATAAAAACCAAACCGGAAAAAACATTGATTTGTCGGAGCAAGAGGTGGCTTCTTGCTCAAATATCTATTCGGTATGCACACGCGGCGCTTATTTGGATGATGTGGCGGGATGGATAAAAAATAATGGACTGATTACAGAAGAAGTATTCCCTTACACCAGTGGAACTACCGGTTTAATTCCGGCATGTGCAAGTTTGTCTGGTGCAAACATTCAACCATCACAGCTTTCTGCCTACAGAGTTAGTAATGCTTCTGATTTAAAGCAGTTGCTTTGGGAATTAAAAAGACCACTCTTGACGGCGTTTTATGTTCCGAACGATTTTTTTTACTATCAATCTGGCGTTTATAAGCATGTAAGTGGAGGGATAGTGGGAGGGCATGCTGTCGTTGTGGTTGGGTATGATGATGTTGATCAGTCCTTTTTAATAAGGAATAGCTGGTCATCTGATTGGGGGGAAAACGGATACTTCAGGATTTCTTACGATGAAGTATCGCCCAACTCGGCTACAAACTTTGCAACAGCTTATGGCGTTTATACCTTCGATGCAATTCTCGCAAAATCTGCGCCGCGAGCACCCACGCCCAATTACCCGAATGGTCCTATCAGTCAATCCAAGCCTCCAATTTATGTTTGGAATGCCGTAGTCGATGCTTCAGAATATCAGCTTGAGGTTGATGGGGTGCCAGGTGCTTGGCTTTCTACTGCTGTCGCCGATTGTGGAACAGGAACTGGAACCTGTGAAGTGTCTGGTGGACTATTGCCGATAGGTAGCGGCCATAAATGGAAAGTTAAATCCAGAAATATATATGGAGAATCATCGTTAAGCGAAGCCATTTCTTTTTCCATTGTAAAAGATGGAAACTATGTAAACCTGGATGGTTTATCTTGGATGCCAATTGGTGCTGCCAATCCTTCCTATAATTGGAATGATGCAAATGCATATTGCTCAAATAGGTCAATAGATGGTAGAACTGGTTGGAGACTGCCAACACGCTCTGAATTACTTAATCTTTATGCATCCCGTGCCACTGCCAACCAAGATTGGATGTTAGGATTAACTTGGTCATCAACTGCTGCATCTGGCGGGCACAGCGTATTTAATTTAAATGATGGAACTGATACGGCGAATGCCGACAGTGCGCAAGCATATTTGACATGTGTGTATCCCATGGCCAAGCTTGCGGGACAGTTATCTGCTGTTCTAAGCTTTTTGCTGGACGACGATACGGGCAGCGCGCCGGTTTGCACCCTCACGGCCAATCCAAATACCGTCAACGCTGGCACCAGTTCGACCCTGACCGCCAGTTGCACTCCGGCAGCAAGCAGCTACACCTGGACGGGCGGCACCTGCGCGGGCACAAGCAGCGGCACATGCACGGTTACGCCAACAGCCACAACCACCTACACCGTGGCGGGCACCAACAGCAGCGGCACCAGTACAGCGGCAAGCGCGACGGTTACAGTTTCGGCATGTAGCTCTGCACTGAACGTAGCCAGTGCGTCAGTTGCAGCCACTGCCAGCACGGGCAGTGTGAACGTGACATCTACCTGCGCGTGGACGGCAACGAGCAACGCAAGCTGGATCAGCATTACTTCGGGCGCTTCGGGAAGTGGCAATGGCATCGTCAGTTATGCGGTTGCGGCCAACACCAGCACTACTGCGCGTACCGGTACACTGGCTATCGCTGGCAAAACGTTCACGGTGACGCAAGCCGGTTCAACGGGCACGCTGCCGCCAGATTGCACCCTCACGGCCAATCCATCCAGCATCACTGCGGGCGCCAGCGTAACCCTGACTGCCTCATGCAATCCAGCAGCTACCAGCTACATCTGGACCGGAGGAACCTGCGCGGGAACGACAGGATCAAGCTGCACAGTTGCGCCCACGGTAACAACGATCTACACCGTAACGGGTGTCAATGCAGGTGGAAGCAAACCGGCAGCTAGCGCGACCGTAACAGTCTCGACCAACACAACCTCCACTTCCCACACCGTGCCTGGCACCCTGGGTGGTGATGTCTTTGTTCTCACAGCCGGAGACAGCTACTACGGCGGTGGCGGCAATGACACCTTCATCATCAGCCCCCATACCTTGCGGGCAAATGTGACAGCCAAGATCATTGATTCCGAAGGGGAAAACACCGTCCAACTGGTGGATGGCATGACCATAACGGCCAGCAGCTTCTACGCCGATGCCGCGCAACTGACGCTCTCCAACGGAGCCAAGGTGCAGATATTGGGGGCTTCGAAGTTCAAGTTCCAGTTGGGTGCCAATGCACTGGCGGGGGATACAGCAGCCGTTCTGACCTACCCGGAGTTTGTCACCAGCCTGGGTGCTTCTTTGTCTGGAGCACTTCCGGCTTCAGGAACGGCGGGGTATGTCGTGCCAACGGGCTTCGCGCAGGCATCTACACCCGTACCAGCGGTTGCGGGCAATGCCAGCACCGTACCGGGTACCTTGGCAGATGATGTTCTCGTGCCATCGGGCGGTAACAACTACCTTGGCGGTGGCGGCAGTGATGCGTACATCATCAGCCCCTACACCCTGAGCGGCGCGGTGACGACCAAGATCACTGACACCGAAGGTACCAACGTCATTCAATTGGTCAATGGCCTGACGATTGCATCGAGCGACTTCTTCAGCAACGCTGTGCAACTGAGGCTCTCCAATGGCGCCATTGTGCAGATTCTGAATGCATCTGGATTCAGCTACCAGTTGGGTGCCAATGCCCCAGCGGGCGAAACGGCTACCAGCCTGAGCTATGCAGAGTTTGCGGTCAAGCTAGGTGCCAGCGTTCCGACGGGTACGGGTGCGGTGAGTGGCAGCGCGAACTTTGTGGTGTCACGCAGCGCTCCGTGATGCGACCTTGATTTCGGTTCACGTGCAGCGCCATGCCCTGGCGCTGTTTTTTTGTTCAATCCGATAAACAGGCAAAAAAACATAGCTGCTCCCGCTTATCCCATAAGGCGTTCAGCCCGATTGACCTTGAATTTTGCCCTTCAAAACGGGTCAATGTGATGCCAGAAACCGCTATGAGGCATCAAAACGGGCCGTTTTCGGGTGTTTTTGCATGGCAAATCGGGCTGTAAGCCCCGTATAACGTGCGGGTACAGCTATTGAGTGGATAGCAATATCAGCCCGGTTCGCCTTTAGTACCGGGCTTCGTGGAAAACTTCTTCCAGGCAAGCGGTATCCAGCTCCCGATCCAGCCAGTCGTCAATCCGTCGTAGTTGCCCCCGCTCATGAGGCTTCCGGGCCTTATTGCCCGGATGCAGGCGCCGCAGGAGCGTTGGTCAGTGCAATACGCTGGATACTGTGGCGCACATCGGCTCCGAGCAGCAGTTCGGTTTGCCCGGCGGGCAAGGTGATACGTTCGTCAAAGTGCAGCAAACCCGCTTCATCGACGGCCAGGACTTCGGCGTCGATCAGGTTGCGGATGACGTTGGCGAACTGGGATTTTTCGGAAAACTCGGGTGCATTGAATTCGTAGAGCATGGCCAGACGCTGTGCCAGCAGGTGACTGGACTCTTCCAGCATGGCCGTGGTCAGTTTTCCGCTGCCGTGGTGTTGCAGCAACGCCAGTGTGAGGAATTGCCGCTCCAGGGTCGGGCGCATGATTTCGCCCAGCTGGCGCAGTTCCGGGCTGGCTTCGCTGCCCGGCGGTGGTGCGCGCAACACATTGCTGCCGCTGTCACACAAAATCAGTCCCCGCTGCACCAGGGCGGCTTCGGCGCGGTCAATCAGGGCATCAAGTTCAGATGGCTCCCAGGGCAGGTACAGCTCGGCCTTGAGCAAACCATAAATACCCTGGATCGCATTTTTGGCCCGTTCGCGCTGCAAATAGCGGTTGTGGCTCACCAGACAGGCCAGCAGCGCTGGCAGCGCCAGCAAGTGCAGCACATTGTTGCGGAAATAGGCCAGAAGGGTTGCTTGCTGTTTGGTGGCGAGCACCAGGTCGCCCAGGGCATGCGGTTTGCTCTCCAGCAAATCCAGCCGTTGCGCATAGGCGATGATCTCGGCTGGAGTCATGGTGCACGGCACGATGAATGGCGAATACGGCACTTCGGACAGCAGGAATTGCACGTGCTCAATCTGCCGTTGCAGCAAACGCACGTCGGCTGTGTGCTTGGGGGTGGACAGCAGGGTCAGGGCAATCAGATTGATGGGATTGACGACGGCGGCGGCATTGATCTGGCGCGCCAGCAGTTTGGAGGTTGCCTCGACGGCCTGGCGCATCCAGGGGGCTTTGCGGTCAAAGGGTTCGTTGCGCCAGTTGGCATGTTGCGAATCAAGGAATTCTTCCAGCGACAAGGGCGTGCCGAAGTTGACGTGCACTTTGCCGTAGCGTTTGCGCAACACGCGCACGGCGCTCAGGAGGCCCAGCAGCGATTCGGACTTCTTGGGCTTGCCGTCGAGCTCTTTCAGATAGGTTTCGCCTTCCATCAACTTTTCGTAGCCTACATAGACCGGCACGAAAAACAACGGGCGCGAATGGCGGCTGATATAGCTTTGCACCGTCATGGCCAGGATGCCAGCCTTGGGTGAGAGCATGCGCCCGCTGCGGCTGCGCCCGCCTTCGATGAAGTATTCGATGGGAAAACCACGGTCAATCATCAGATGCAGGTATTCCAGGAATACCGCCGCATACAGCGGCTCACCCTTGATGCGCCGGCGCATGAAAAACGCGCCACCGTGGCGCAGAATCCTGCCGACGACGGGCATGTTCAGATTCACCCCGGCGGCAATGTGCGGCACCATCACGCCGCGATTGAAAATGATGTACGAAAGCAACAGGTAGTCGATGTGGCTGCGGTGGCAGGGGACGTAAATAATGCCGTTGCCGGGCGCCATTTCTGTGACGCGCTCGAAGTTGTGGATTTCGATGCCGTCATAGACCGTCGTCCAGACCCACTCCAGAAAGAGCGATAGTGCCTGGATCACGGAAAACGAGTAGTCCGAAGCGATTTCGTGCGCGAAATTGCTGGCGGCTTTTTCCGCCTGGGCAAAAGGCAGGTTTTTGCTGAGGGCCTCGGCGGCGACCGCAGCGCGGACGTTGGGTGTGGCCAGCAGATCGCGCAGCTGGGTGCGCCGGTGCGACAAGTCCGGGCCGATGGCCATTTCGCGCTGCTGCTGGAAATGCAGGCTCAGGGTCTGGCTGATGTTGCCCAGCGCCGCGTCGTCGTCGCTGCTTTCGCTGACCATTTGCCGCAGGGACAGCGGGGCGCTGAAGCGCACGACGGTCTGTCGGCCATGAATCAGGACCGCCAGCAATTGCCGCAAGGGTGTGACGGTTTGCCAGGTTTCTGCAAACAGCGCCTTGAGGATGGACTTTTGCTTGCCGGGTTCGCGTCCCCACAAAATGCTCACCGGGATCAGTTGTACGTCAAACCGGGGGTCAATGCCCGCTTGTTTGACAATGGTGCGCAGCAGCGGCGAATGCTCCTGGGGTGGGTTGGCAAGCTCCGTGCTGTCCGGTTTGCGGCGCAGAACGAAAAACGAACGCCGCAAAATGAGATTGCCTTCCCGCACCGGCTTGAGCGCTGGCGGCAGGTGCAGCTGGCGGCATTCGTGGTCCAGCACCAGCAGGTTGGACAGGTGTTTTTCGTGCAGCACGTACACAATGGGCACATCGGCGCGCAGTGCCAGCATCTCCAGCTGTTCCGGGAAGACGTAGGTGCGTATCCAGCGGTACAGCAAGCGCCGCATGGCATTGAGCAGCCAGCCGGAAAAATCAAAACGTGGTAACTTGTTTGTCTTCATTCATGTGTTGCGTATGGCGCACATTGCTTTACCAGTGGACTCCGCCAAGGATTTGCGCGAACAGCTTGCGTGCCAGGTCCAGGGGATTCTTCGGCAAGCCTTCCATGTGTGCTGCCGTATCACTGCCACGCGCGGCTGCGGAATCGGGAAAGAGACGATAGGCCTGGTTGAGGACAAATTCGCTGACGTTCGGCGTCAGCGCTTGTGCCACGGCACCGATCAGCCCCAATCCGGTGGCCACACGTTTGGGTTTTTCGATGATGGCTTTCATCACCAGATCGGCTGCTTCGTCCGGGGTGAGCGCCGGGAATGCGTCGTAGAGTTTGGTGGGCGCGATCATGGCGGTGCGCACCAGGGGCATGTTGACCGTGGTGAAGCGCACATAGCTGTCGGCAAATTCGGATGCGGCGCACCACGAGAAGGCATCCAGCGCCGCCTTGGACGCCACGTAGGCCGAGAACCGTGGCGGGCTGGCCAATACGCCAATGGACGAGATGTTGATGATGTGGCCTTGCCTGCGCTCCAGCATGGTGGGTGCAAAGCCGAAGATCAGGCGCAGTGCGCCAAAATAATTGAGCTGCATGGTGCGCTCGAAATCATGGAAGCGCTCAAAGGAGTTTTGCACGGACCGCCGGATCGAGCGTCCGGCATTGTTGATGAGAATGTCCACGTGGCCATGGTTTTCCAGCACGGTCTGGCAAAAGCGGTCACAGTCGGCCATATCGGCAATGTCGCAGGGGTAGGCAAAGGCTTCTCCCCCCTGGGCTTTGATCCGGGCGAGTGTTTCTTCCAGTTTGGCCGGTGTGCGCGCAGCCAGGATGACCGTGGCACCCGCTGCGGCCAGCTTGATGGCGCAGGTTTCACCAATACCCGAACTGGCGCCGGTCACCACCACAATCTTGTCGCTCACCTCCTGGCTTAGGGGGCTTGGGGAGCCAAGGGGGCTCGGGGTGTTTGCCGGATCGGGCGCTGGCGTTGCCTGCGCCCTGGTTTTGCGGGGGCTGCCACTGCGCGTACGTTCTTTTACGGTGCCACGGCTCCCAGTGGCAGTTTTTGCAGCTTTGCTGGTGGTAACCATGATTCTCCTCACGCGTAATAGTTGATAGCTGAAAGTGGCTGCATATTAACGCAGGCAAGCGCTGCATGGGGGCGATTCAAATACGAAGGGACTGATGTGGATTTCAAAGATTTGATATCACCCGTGATATTAAAAACACCAAAGCCGCACGGCAGGTGCTGCCCGAAAGCCTCCGTGGCACGTTCTTGGCCTCGATTTGGCCTCAAATCAGGCATCAAATCAGCCGCTAGCTCCCGTGGGACAAGCGGGATAAGCTACTAAAAACATAGTAGTAGCCAGCGGCCAATTGGCCCCGAATAACTCTTTGCGTGCTTAGAAGCTGAAATTCAGGCCCGCGCTGTAGGTGTTGGTGGTGGTGTCCTTGCCCGCTGTGTTGGTGTCCACGAGTTGCCTGGCGCCGAAATACACCATGGCAATCTTGTTCAGCTGGTACTTGACCTGGGTTGCGATTCCCGATGCGTGGTTGTCAACCCGCACACCCACACCCATATCGCCAACGGTTGACTCGTAGGCGTAGCCCAGGGAAAAGATCATGGCCGGGCTGATCGGGACTGCAATGCCAATGGCATGCCCCTTATCCTTGGCGTTGATGGTTGCTGCGCCGATCTTGGCATCGGCACTGGCTTCTTCATAGCCCACGAACAGTTTGGCAGCACCCAGGCTGTAGCTGCCGGTAAGCGCCCAGGCGTCGGTTGAGCCGGTGGTCAGTGTTGGATTTTGTACCGATGTCGGCACATGCTCCGTGGCGACAGACAGTGTCAGGGGGCCTGCGTTGTAGTTCAGGCCCAGGCCATAGTAGGTGGTGTAGTTGCCTTCACCGTCCATCTTGTCGTTGGGAGCCACCATGACGCTGGCGGAAAGCGCACCCATTTGTGGGGTCTGGTACTGGATGCTCTTATGGGTCGTCCAGGTAGCGTTATTATTACCTCTGTCTGCGTGGGCGCTGGATGCGCGTGACCACACGGTAGCCAGGGCAGAAAATCTCTGATAGTCGAGGGCATCGTTGATCGAGTTGTCGTACGGTGACCAATCGGTGCCCAGGGCGATGGTTCCGAACCTGCCGCTGAGTCCCGCCTTGGCAACGCGCGCCCAGGCGTTGCCGGTGAAGCTGCCCTCATCATTGGGATCGAAACCGGCTTCCAGCTGGCCAAAGGCAACCAGGTTGCCGCCAAGGTCTGTCGAACCCTTGACGCCAAAGCGGTTGGTTTTGTAGCCTCTGCCGATGACTTCCAGCCCCTTGTCCTTGGCTCCGGTTGTGGTGGTGCTTGACAAGGCCAGGTCAATGACGGCGTAGGGAGTGATTTCTGCAAATGCGCTACTGGCGACGGTCAAGGTGGTCAAGGCGGTCAATGCTGCCAGCGCAATGATGGATTTGTTCATTGGTATCTCGAAGAAATAAGGGGTTAAAGAAAAAAGCCATACTTGGCCAATTGAATTGGATCATGGGAATGCATGTTTTCCAGGTTTTGCAGGTGAATTTTTTCAGACTGCCTGCAATAATCGCCCAGTGTTGATGGTCCCTCCATAATTCATAGAATGGGGCACCTGAGATTTTTGCAGGTTGACAACGAGGAGACCGAATGTCTGGTTTGCCGGCAGAGCTGAAAAAAAAGAGCGACAGTTTTCTGACCAAATGGCAGGTGTTTGAACGCCAGCGCGACTTTGATGGCTTCGTGGAATTTGCGGTGGCGGTATCGAGCCTGACCGAATTCCTGACGGCACGCGGCCTGTCCGGTCTCAACCAGAGTGCGCATACGCTGGAGCAAAAAGTCCTGTCTCTTTTCGACAGCTGGGAAACGCCCACCATGCCGTCGGAAACGCTGACGGCGCTCAATGTCCTGGTTGGCGAGTTCGGGGTGCGCATGCACGCCTATATGGAAGGAACCTCCTCTGCGATCCAGGAGCGTCGGCGCCATGCGGATGCCGAGACCGTGACCGAAGTGGTATCGACCAATATCGTCTGGTTTGTCACCCATGCTCCGGACCAATGGGCCGAACTGGCCCGCCAGCTGCGGTATTTCAACGTGCAGGCCACAACGGGCAGTCTGGCCGATTGTCTGCAAGCCACGCAGCAGGCCACCATTGTGCTGCTGGACGCCCAGGGAATGACGCTCAAGCAGTTTGTGACGGGTATTCGTGCCCTGCGTGGCCGCTATAGCGCCAGTTGCATCGTGGGTTTGAATGTGGCGACCGACTTTGCGCCGCAAAACCAGGCCTTGCGTGCCGGGTGCGATTATTGTTTCGTGCAGGGGACAGCGCATCCGCAGGTGATGGATCGCATTGTCAAGCTGTGCAGCAACGAGGAGGAGGGGGCGTACCGCGTACTGGTGGTCGAAGATTCCAAAACGGCCTCGATCATGATCCGCCGCGCCTTGTCCGAAGGCGGGATCGAATCGATTGCGATTGAGGACCCTTTGCAGGTTCTCACCAGTCTGAGTGTTTTTCGCCCCGATCTGGTACTCATGGACATGTATCTGCCTGGGTGTACGGGCGTCGAGGTCACGCGCGTGATCCGCCAGCATGCGGAGTTTTTGTCAACACCTGTGGTGTATCTGTCCACCGAAACGGACGTGGCCTTGCAGGTGGATGCGCTGCGGCTGGGCGGCGACCACTTTCTGACCAAGCCATTCAACCCGGTGATCCTGAACGCCGTGGTCAACAGCAAGATCGAGCGTTACCGGGCCTTGCGCCGCTCGATGGTGCTCGATAGCCTGACGGGTCTGTTGAACCACACGGCATCCAAGCAAAAACTCGACGCCATGATGGCCAATGCCTTGCGCGAGGAATCGCCACTGTGCGTGGCCATGGTGGACATTGACCATTTCAAACATGTCAACGACACCTACGGCCACCCCGTTGGCGACCACGTGATTCGCAGCATCGCCTGGTTGCTCAAGCAACGCCTGCGCAAAACCGATGCCGTGGGACGCTATGGTGGCGAAGAGTTTCTGGTCATACTCGGTGCCTCCAACGGCGAGCAGGCCTGGCAGCTGCTCAATGCCATCCGGGTTGACTTTGGGCAGATCCGCCACACCGTACCGGAAAAAACCTTTACCTGCACCTTTTCCTGCGGCGTTGCCGAGTGGACCCAGGGCATGGGTCCCGAGGATCTGATTGAAATAGCCGATGGACTGCTCTACAAGGCCAAGCACTCGGGCCGTAACCAGGTCGTTGTGCAGTCAGCTCCTCAATCAAACACCGGCGACTCCACACCTAGCACCTTGTGAAGTTTGGGGCTGGTGGTGGTGTATTGCAAAAACACCTTTTTCTCTGGAAAGATGATCGGCATGGCGGCAAAGGCGGCCAGTGCGCATTCGTGAAAACCGCACAGGATCAGCTTTTTCTTGCCGGGGTAGATGTTGATGTCGCCCACGGCGAAGATGCCGGGTTCGTTGGTGGAAAACTTCTCCGTATCCACCCGCAGCTGTTTGCGTTCGATGTCCAGCCCCCAGTGGGCGATGGGGCCGAGCTTGGGTGACAGACCAAAGAACACCAGCAGCATGTCCAGCGGAACGAGGCGGGTGATGCCGTCGCTGCCCGTGACCTTGACGGCGCTCAGGCGCTCGTTGGTGGCTTCAAAGCCTGTTACCTGGCCGACCAGGAACTGCATTTCCAGTGCATCGCACAACTGTCGCATCTTGGCAACAGTCGCCGGAGCGGCTTTGAAACCGTCGCGGCGGTGGATCAGGATGACGCTGTTGGCCTTGTGCGCGCTGCCACCGGGGTTGCCAGCGCAAAAATTGAGCGCCCAGTCCAGCGCGGAGTCGCCCCCGCCAAGGATTACCAAGTCCTTGCCCGCGTAGTCGGCAGGATTTTTGACCCGGTAGAACAACTGGCTGCCTTCAAACCGGTCCAGCCCCTCGACCTTGAGCGTGCGCGGCTGAAAGGCACCCACGCCGGCGGCGATGAAAATGGTTTTGGTGAGAAAACGCCCGCCTTTGCTGGTCTCCACCAGGAAACGGCCATAGGATTTCCGCTCAACCACGGTTACCTCCTGGCCATAGTGGAAAGTCGCGCCAAACGGTGCGATCTGTTCCAGCAGGCGATCCGTCAGCTCCTGCCCGGTGCACACCGGAATGGCCGGAATGTCGTAAATGGGTTTATCCGGGTACAGCTCGACGCACTGGCCGCCAGGGTAGGGCAGGGCATCAATGACGTGGGCCTTGACCTCCAGCAATCCGAGTTCAAACACCTGGAACAGGCCCACAGGGCCTGCACCGATGATGACCGCATCGGTTTCCACTGGCAGCTGGCGCATCATCGGCTTAAGTGCGGGAGTTTGCCGGTCTTGTCTTTCCACTCCTCGGCGTCAGGCAGGGGCGCCTTGCGCTTGGTGATGGTTTTCCAGGTTGGCAGCTTGGCCAGTTCGGCATTGAGTGCCGTCATGTGGCGCTGGTCCTTGGGGACATCCTCTTCGGCATAAATGGCATTGACCGGGCACTCGGGGATGCACACGGCGCAATCAATGCACTCATCCGGGTCAATGGTCAAAAAGTTGGGGCCTTCGCGGAAGCAATCTACGGGGCAGACATCGACGCAATCGGTGTATTTGCATTTGATGCAGGCTTCAGTGACTATGTGCGTCATTTTGGGTTTGGTGAGCGGGAATGGATGGGAAAGGGTGCTATTTTATTGGTAAATTCGTCCTGCCTTGCCGTCGGCGGTGCATGCACTTGCAAATCGGCCTGTACCGCTTGGTGGACATGCGCGAGCAGCTATTATTCTCATAGTATTTGGGAGAAGGGTCTAATGGATTTGACAAAGGAGGAAAGCCCTTGTAGATTGGCGCATCCTGCTACCATCGTCCCATGCCTATCAATCGTCGTCAGAATCAGTTCAAGAACCAATGGCGGGCGCTGGTTTGCGTGGTGCTGTTGGTGGGGTTTGCTGTAGGGTACGTTCTTTACGGGGAGCACGGACGTGTCGGGCAACTGGAACAAGACCGGCTGTTGGCCGCTGCACGCGTCATGCAGATCAATGTCGCGCACGATCTGGTTGCTGTCAATGATGTGTTGCTGGCGGTGCGGGATGATTCCAGGGCGGGAACTTTTGAGGAGCAATACGCCGCGCGCTTGACCAATCTGGCGGATGCCATGCCCAGTACGCGCGCTTTGCTGCTTCTGGATGCCACGGGCCGAGTTCGTCTGGCCAGCCGAGCCGGTATGACGGGCCAGAGTTTTGGCGACAAAGACTTTTTCGGGCGCGCGCAGCAGCACCCGGATGCGCGCCAGTTGTATGTTTCCAGTCCGTTTCGGGAAGAATCCGGTACTTTGTCGCTTGCGGTGGCGCGCGCCATTCCTGGTAACGGCGGTGCGCTGGCCGGACTGGTGGTTGCCATTTTGAATCTGGATTTTTTCTATCCGATCATCGAATCGGCCCGCAGCACGCCCGATATGCTGACCACGCTGGGGCACGAAAACGGTGTGGTTCTCCTGATGGCGCCAAAAGCAGGGAATACCCAGTTGGTTTCATCCGGCGAGACCATGGTCTCCCGGCAAACGGTGCAACCCCCAGAATTGCATATGGATCGGGCGCTGGTGGTGGCCAGTGTGCGTAACCTGGAAGACATTTATGCGCCATGGCGGCATGCCGTCAAGGTCTCGGCCGCAGGGCTGCTGGTGATTGCATTGGGCTTGGTATTGGCATTGCGTACCCACCAACGCCGTTTGAAAAAATTCATTCTTCGGGAAACCTATTCTGCCAAGGCCCTGGCCGAAAGCCATACGCTCAACCAGCAAATCATCCAGAGTGCTCTGCAAGGTGTGGTTGTCTACGGCCAGGATATGCGCCACCAGGTCTGGAATCCGTTCATGGAACAGCTGACCGGACTGCTTGCGGCCGATGTGCTGGGGCGCCAGGCGGCAGAGGTTTTGCCTTTTCTGGTGGAGACCGGGGTGGTTGAACGCATAGAGCACGCATTGGCCGGGCATCCCAGCACGACGCTGGACTTTGCGTTCACCATTGCATCCACCGGAAAATCGGGCTGGGTCATGTCCAGCATTGCACCACTGCACGATGCCGCTGGAAACATCATTGGCGCCATGGCCATGGTGAGCGATATTACGGCACGCAAACAGGCCGAAAACCATATCCGGGAGCTGAACGAAACGCTGGAGAGTCGGGTCGCCGAGCGCACGGCACAACTGGAAGAGGCTTTGCAGTCGCTGCAGCATTCGCAGGCCGAGTTGGCGCGCAGCGCTGCCCAGGCCACCTTGAATACGCTGGTTGCCAGCGTATCCCACGAAATTGGCACGCCACTGGGCAATAGCCTGATGGCGGCAACCACGTGCCTGGAACTGGCAAAAGGCTTTCAGGCCAAAATCGAATCGGGCCAGGTCAAACGCTCCGACATGCATGCGTTCTTGCACGAAATCTGCGAAGGTAGCACCTTGATAGAAGTCAATTTGCACCGTGCCGCAGAGCTGATGCGCAACTTCAAGCAAGTGGCCGCCGACCAGGCCAGCGAACAGCGCCGTTCCTTCGATCTGGCTGCAGCGGTGCAGGAGGTGTTGGCGACCCTGCGTCCCAGCCTCAAGCGGCATCCCCATAGGATACTGGTCTCGATTCCCGAAGGGATACGGATGGACAGTTTCCCGGGGGCCTTGGGGCAGGTGCTGATCAACCTGATCAACAATGCCTACCTGCACGCCTTCGAAGGCCGCACGGATGGTTGTGTACAGGTTGACGCACGCACCGAGGATGGCATGGTGCATCTGAGCGTTGCCGACAATGGGTGCGGCATGTCCCAGGATGTCGTGGAGCAACTGTTTCAGCCGTTCTTCAGCACGAAAATCGGTCGTGGGGGGACCGGGCTTGGCATGACCATTGTGAAAACCCTGGTCGAGAAAAACCTGAAGGGGTCTTTTCGCGTCGAATCAAACCCTGGAGCTGGAACGGCTTTTCACATGCACATTCCGCAAACGCCACCTACGTAATGGCGTAATGGCCCTGTTCAATGCTCGCTGCCAGGCTCGCGTGCCATCAGGTTGGCCAAAGCTTGGGATGGGTGCATGTGGCCATCCAGCAAATCGACCACGCCTTGGGCAATGGGCATATCCACACCCAGACTGCGGGCGCGCCGCGCCACGGTGTGCGCGCTGTAGACCCCTTCGGCAACATGCCCTAGTGCGGCTACCGTCTGCTCCAGGGTCTTGCCTTGTGCCAGGGCCAGGCCGACGCGGCGGTTGCGCGACAGATCGCCGGTGGCGGTGAGCACCAGATCCCCCATGCCACTCAAACCCATGAATGTTTCGACCCTGGCGCCGAGTGCCAGTCCCAGCCGGGTGATTTCCGCCAGACCCCGGGTAATCAGGGCCGCGCGTGCATTCAGGCCCAGATGCAGTCCGTCGCACAGGCCGCAGGCAATGGCCATCACATTCTTGACCGCGCCACCGACTTCAACGCCAACGAGATCGTCGTTGTCGTATACGCGCAACGTCGGGCTGTGAAAGGCTTCCACCAATATGGCGCGCACTTCGGCATGCACGCTGGAAGCCGCCAGGGCCGTGGGCTGCCCCAGGGCCACTTCCTGCGCAAAGCTGGGGCCACTGAATACGCCCGCCCGTAGATTGGGCGCCACCTGCGCCTGAATCTCGTGTCCCAGCAGTCCAGGCGCTCCGTTGATCTCGGCTTCAAAGCCCTTGCTCAACCACACGACGGGCGTGGCGCTGGCTTGCAAGGTGGTGAGCATGCCGCGCAGACCCGCCATGGGCGTGGCGATGATCGTCAGGTCATAGTCTGCCAGCGTCGCTGCCAGGGTGGACAGGGGGGCGGCGCTGATGTCCAGGTTCGCAGGCAGTGGAATTCCAGGTAAATAGCGCGTATTTTCACGCTGCTGCTTCAGGACCCAGGCCTGCGCGGCATCGCGCATCCACAGGGTGACAGCATGCTGTGTCAGAGGGTTGCGACACGCGCTGACTGCCAGTGCAGTGCCCCAGGCGCCAGCACCGAGAACTACTATTTTCATAGCTGCTCCCGCACGTCCTATAATGCTTTGCGGCCTATAGGGCTAAAATTATTGCACCGGAGTGCCCGCAGCCGGTTGTTCTCTTTGCGCCTGTTGTTGCTCATACATGGCCTGGAAGTTGATTTCTGTCAGATGCACGGGAGGAAAGCCCGCGCGCTGAATCATGTCGGCCACATTGCCACGCAAATACGGGTAGATGATTTGCGGGCAGGCGATGCCCATGACTTGCGCGATCTGTTCTTGTGGCAGGTTGCGAATTTCAAAAATACCCGCTTGTTTGACCTCGGCCAGAAACACCGTTTTGTCCTTGATCTTGGTGTGTACGGTCGCAGTCACGCCCACTTCGAAGATGCCATCGGCCACAGGCGCGGCGTCAACACCGAGTTGAATCTCCACGTTAGGTTGCTCTTGTTCCAAAAGAATGGCCGGGGAGTTGGGTTGCTCCAGCGAAGCCTCTTTGAGATAGACGCGCTGAATCTGGAAAACGGGAGCTGAAGCTGGTGTTTGGTCTGACATACAAATCTTTCAAGGTAAAAAAACCGCAACGGCAAAACGTTGCGGGAGGCGGAAAACCCGCGATTATCTCAGGCTGTGGTGGCGTTCAGCAACGGCAACAACTCTCCCCGTGCGTCGAGCGCCATCAGGTCGTCGCAGCCGCCAACGTGCGTTGTTCCAATGAAGATTTGTGGCACGGTGCGCCGGCCCGTGTGCTCCACCATCGACATCCGTTCATCGGGCTGAAGGTCAACCCGGATTTCTTCGATGGAACCCACACCCCTGGCGTGCAAAATCCGCTTGGCCCGTATGCAAAAAGGGCAGACTGCGGTGGTGTACATCTTGACAGCCTGCATGTTGTCACCCCTTTTCGAGGGGCAAATCGGCTGCGCGCCAGCTTGCCAATCCGCCGCCAAGGGATTGGGAGTGTTCATAGCCCAGTTTTTTGGCAATCGCCACCGCACGACCCGAGCGCGTGCCGGATTGGCATACCAGAATCAGCGGCAATGCCTTATTTTTGACTGCGGCTCCCAGCCTGGTTTCCAGCTCACCCAGGGGGATATTTTTTGCGCCGCCAATATGGCCTCGGGCAAATTCGTCCGGATCGCACACATCCACGACGACTGCGCGCTCCCGGTTGATGAGTTGTACTGCCATGTTCGGAGCAATGCCCGCCGTTGCCACGCCTTGGAGCGCTGGCCAGAGCAAAAGCATTCCCGATGTCAGTGCAACTGCAATCAGCATCCAGTTATCTATGATGAATTTCATACAAATCGACTATATTCCCTGTTTGTTGTAAAACCAGCAAGCGGGCATTTTAGAATGCCGCCTTGTATTTTTGCCCACGACCCGTCCTTTAACCCGCAACCACACTTTCCTGAAGCACCATGTACAAACTTGTTCTCATCCGCCACGGCGAATCCTCCTGGAATCTTGAAAACCGTTTTACCGGTTGGACGGACGTGGACCTCACCCCCACCGGCATTGAACAAGCCACCCAGTCCGGACAATTGCTCAAGGACGCTGGCTATGAGTTTGATCTGGCTTACACCAGCGTACTCAAACGCGCAACCCGCACATTGTGGCACTGCCTGGATGCGATGGACCGCACCTGGCTGCCGGTGGTGCATTCGTGGCGCCTCAACGAACGCCACTACGGCGCATTGCAAGGCTTGAACAAGGCCGAGACGGCCAAACAGTACGGCGATGCCAAGGTGCTGGAGTGGCGCCGTAGCTATGACATTCCGCCCCCGGCGCTGGAATCCAATGATCCGCGCTGCGAACGCTCCGATATCCGCTATGCCGATTTGCAAGCCGGGCAGGTGCCGCTGACCGAATGCCTCAAGGATACCGTTGCGCGCGTGCTGCCTTTCTGGAACGACACCATGGCGCCTGCCATCCAGAGCGGTAAGCGCGTGCTCGTGGCAGCCCATGGCAATTCGATCCGGGCACTGGTGAAATACCTGGACAATATTTCGGATGAGGATATTGTTGGTCTGAACATTCCCAATGGCATTCCACTGGTATATGAGCTCGATGCAGCGCTCAGACCCGTACGCCACTATTATCTGGGTGATGCCGAAGCCGTTGCCAAGGCCGCAGCAGCGGTGGCGGCCCAGGGCAAAGCCTGATCGACTATATTTATTTACCGGGGATTACCTTCCCCGGTGCGCGCCCCGGACAAAGGGCGCACCTTGGACTTGCACAGGAAAGCGTATGCGTCACAAATTGAAAATTGCAGCCTGGATCGGATTGGGTGTGGTAACTGGCGCCTTGACGACGGTTTCGCTGCAAACCGTCGCGCGCGGTACCCTGACACCACTGCCTCTAGAGGAACTGCAGCAATTGGCAGCGGTCTTCGGTATGGTCAAGAGCGATTATGTCGAGCCGGTCGATGAAAAGAAGCTGATCACCGAGGCCATCAGCGGCATGGTGGCCAGCCTTGATCCACATTCGCAGTATTTCGACAAGAAGTCGTTCAAGGAGTTCAAGGAAGGCACATCCGGGCGCTTTGTCGGTGTCGGCATAGAAATCACCCAGGAAGATGGACTGGTCAAGGTGGTGACGCCGATTGAGGGTTCTCCCGCCTTTCGTGCCGGTCTCAAGACCAATGACCTGATTACGCGCGTGGATGACACGGCCGTCAAGGGCCTGAGTCTGAACGAAGCGGTCAAACGCATGCGTGGCGAGCCCAATACCAAGGTGGTGTTGACCGTTTTCCGCAAGGACGAGAACCGGACGTTTACGCTCACCATCATCCGTGAAGAAATCAAACAGCAATCCGTGCGCGGAAAAATGGTCGAGCCGGGCTATGCCTGGATTCGGGTCAGCCAGTTCCAGGAGCGCACGGTAGAAGATTTCACGCACAAACTCGAAGAAATCTACAAGCAAGAGCCGCACCTCAAGGGTTTGGTGCTTGATTTGCGCAACGATCCCGGTGGTTTGCTCAGTGCAGCGGTTGCCATTTCCGCGACATTCCTGCCTGAAAACGTCACCGTGGTTTCGACCAACGGACAAACGGCAGACAGCAAACAGGTACTCAGGGCCAGTGTGCGCGACTATCTGGGGCGTGACGGCGTGAATCCCCTGAAAAGGCTTCCTGTGGCCCTTAAGACCGTGCCGCTGGTCGTGCTCGTCAACGAAGGCTCTGCTTCGGCCAGCGAAATTGTGGCCGGCGCCTTGCAGGACCACAAGCGCGCAACCCTCATGGGCGCGCAAACCTTTGGCAAGGGTTCGGTCCAGACCTTTCGGCCCTTGGGACCGGAGACGGGTCTGAAGATCACCACCTCGCGCTATTACACCCCCAGCGGCAAGTCGATCCAGGCCAAGGGCATTGTGCCGGATGTGATGGTCGATGAAACCGAAGAAGGCAGCCCGTATGCTGCGCTACGTACCCGTGAGGCCGACCTGGGCAAGCATCTGGGCAGCGGCCAGGGGGAAGAGGTCAAGGACTTGGCACGTGAGAAAGCGCGTGAGGAGGCGCTCAAACGCCTGGAGGAAGAGTCGCGCAAACCCATGTCCGAACGCCGTTCTCCCGAGTTCGGTTCCGAAAAGGACTTCCAGTTGCAACAGGCCATCAACCAGCTCAAAGGCCTTCCGGTTCAGGTCAGCAAAACCCTGGTCGAACGCAAGGAAGAGTCCAAGGGTGATGCGGAAGAACCCAAAGGGCATTGAGTAAGCGCTGGTAATTTGCGCCATGGATGACGCACAACTGCTGCGTTACTCGCGCCATATCCTGCTCGATGAACTGGGGGTAGAGGGGCAGGAGCGGATTCTGCGGGGGCGGGCGCTGGTGGTTGGCGTGGGAGGCCTCGGTTCTCCGGGCGCCTTGTATCTTGCCACGGCGGGTGTGGGGCATCTCACTTTGGTCGATGACGATACGGTGAGTCTGACCAATCTGCAGCGCCAGATACTCCACACACAAGCCCGCATCGGTTGGCCCAAGGTGGCGTCTGCGTACCAGGCACTGCTGGGCCTTAACCCGCAACTGCAAGTTACCACGGTCGCAGAGCGTGCCGATGCGCCCCGACTGGTTGATCTTGTTGCCCAGGCCGACGTGGTGCTCGATTGCAGCGATAACTTCACGACCCGTCAGGCGCTCAATGCAGCCTGTGTTCGGCACCAGGTGCCCCTGGTCTCGGGTGCCGCTATTCGCTTCGATGGCCAGCTGGCGGTGTACGACCCCAGACGCAGCGACTCGCCGTGCTACGCCTGCGTGTTTCCACCAGACGAGGCCGTGGAAGAAACACGTTGTGCCACGCTGGGCGTGTTTGCTCCTCTGGTTGGCATCATCGGTAGCATGCAGGCGGCAGAAGCGCTCAAGTTGCTCAGTGGGGCGGGCCAGTCCATGGTCGGGCGCTTGCTGATGCTGGACGCCCGCAGCATGCGCTGGACAGATATTCGCTTGTCGCGCAACCCGGCGTGCCCGGTATGCAGCGGCGCGCTTCTTCAACGACCGGGATAACAACTGCCATTTTGGCGTCGGAAGTCACCAGGCCGCTGAACGGGTTCAGCGGAGAATAAGCCCCGGGTGTGTGTGCGGGCTTCGGATTCTTGCGCATCGTAATGCCCTTTGCGGGTGCGCCAGCGGTACGACCAGGCGTGCCCTTGCTGCACCATCGAAGCACCGACATCGTTGCCGTCAATCGCCACCCGTGCCAGCAGTCGCCCATAATCGTCACGGACGCGGCCTTTGATTTCCACCTTCTGGTGCAATACCAGTTGTGCCAATGCCTGGCGTGACTGCGGTCCCCAGGTCTGGCAAATTTCGGGAGCGTCGATACCGATGATGCGCACGTGGTGCAATGCCTTGCCACGGATGGCGCGCACGTGCAGGGTGTCGCCGTCCACCACGTATTCGACCAAGCCATTCCATGCCCAGGCGGTGTTCACGCAGACAAGCAGACAGGACAGGGCAAATACCAGACGACAAAGGAGTGTATGAAAGGGGTGCAGCATGGGCAAAACGCGTATGGCGGAAGGGGGGATGGTATCCAATGGGGAAAATGATGCATTTTGGTTGATCAAAAAACCTGATTCAGACCCTGTACATTGCTTTCGGTTTTCAAGCCGCCTGCAATGCTCTAAACTCCGTCCTCTTGCACAAGAATCGGAAATCTAGGGAATGGGTGTACAAACAACCGTCATATTCACGGACCTGCATGGCAGCACGGCGGTGTTTGAGGCATTGGGTAATGCGCGGGCTACCGAAATTGTGACCAAGATCACCACCTGGACCGCGCAGCAGTGCATGAACCATGGGGGGCGCGTTGTCAAAACGCTGGGAGATGGCGTACTGGTGATGTTCCCGGATGACCAGAGTGCGGTCGATGCAGTGGTTGATTTGCAACGTTTACATTCCAAAAACCTCATGAAAACGCCCCTTGCCCTGCGGATGCCCATGCGCATCGGTTTGGCGAGTGGCGAAGTTGAAATTGTCGGTGGCGACTGCTACGGCGATGCCGTCAACGTTGCCGCCCGTTTGTGTGATCTGTGCGGGCCAACCCAGATATGGGCCAACGCAGCCGCCTTGAATAAGGTAGATGAAGCGCAAGGCGTGGCCTTTCGTGTTCTCGGTCCCATCAATATTCGCGGACGTGCAGAACCCTGTGTCGTTTACCAGATCGAATGGCATGAGGAAGATGTATCCGGTTTGCTGACCATGCAAGGTGAACTGGACCCGGCTTACGCTTCGGGCGAGGTGGATGTTTTGGGTCGGGAGATCGAGTTGAGCTGGAAGGACCTTACCAAGCGCTTCAAGTCTTTCGAATTACCCGTCCAGATCGGGCGCATTCGCAGCGCGGAGTTTGTGGTCAATGATCCCCGCGTGTCGCGCATCCATGCCAGACTCGAATGGCGCAATGGCAGCGTCATGTTTGTGGATGCCAGCAGTTACGGTAGCTGGATACGGTTCTCGGGTGCAACCGGCTCGGACGTTTTATTGCGCCGTGAAGAGTGCGTGTTGCACGGCAGTGGTGAACTGGCCTTGGGAGGGTCGTTCGCCGATGCCAGCGTACCCACGGTTGCGTTCAGGGTGCTGTAACGCCTTTTCAGTTCAGGTCACGATATCAGCAATTCGATCACCCGGACCGCATCGGGACTGCGCGCCCCGAACTGGAAACCAACCCTGAATCCGGCAGTTCCGGCCAATACGCCGTATACAGACACCGCTTGTGTGCTGAACAGCTGGCGCTGGCCCTGGTAGAAAACTTCACACTCCAGGTTGCATGTTCTTTTAACTGGAAACGGGGCGTCCATCATGATACAAACCCCCGAGACCGAGATGTCAACCATTTTCCCGGTAACGAAGCCCCCCCTCTCGTCTGCGAGGTATACCCGCGCGCGCCCATTGATCTTTTTCCGTGCGGCAGTGCGCGA
Source organism: Rhodoferax sp. (assembly GCA_041910275.1). Taxonomy (GTDB): domain Bacteria; phylum Pseudomonadota; class Gammaproteobacteria; order Burkholderiales; family Burkholderiaceae_C; genus Allorhodoferax. The sequence goes on along the minus strand of JAYRRD010000131.1, from coordinate 24,235 downwards.
GTCGATTACGGATGCAGCTCCCCAGGAAGTTGCCTGTGTAGATGATTTTGTCTGGTCGTTGGAAGGCATACCACCCTCGCGCATCAATTGCTCACGGTAAAGGCGGGCCGCTTCGCTGCCGCCGAAGTCCCCGAAACCCGATCCATCAGCTGTGTTCTGTGTCATATTGGATTTAGTCTATAGTACTGCGGAGAAACGCCCGAGTATCGCATCTTGCGTACGGCTGTTATAAGTAATGGTTTTCTTGTTCTATCCTTTTTTGACACCATGACCAGTTCAACCCCTCCCGCCAGCGTTGCCGCTATTCGCAAAACCTTTCTGGATTTCTTTGCTGCCAAGGGCCACACCGTGGTCGCCAGCAGCCCGCTGGTTCCGGGCAACGACCCGACACTGATGTTCACCAACTCGGGCATGGTGCAGTTCAAGGATGTGTTCCTGGGGACCGACAAACGCTCGTATGTGCGTGCGGCTTCGGTGCAAGCCTGCTTGCGAGCCGGTGGCAAGCACAACGACCTCGAAAATGTAGGCTACACCGCGCGCCACCACACGTTTTTTGAAATGCTGGGCAACTGGAGCTTTGGCGACTATTTCAAGCGCGAGTCGCTGGTCTGGGGTTGGGAGTTGTTGACCAAGGTGTATGGCTTGCCGCCCGAGCGTCTGATGGCCACGGTCTACATTGACGACGACGAGGCCTACCAGATATGGACGCAGGACATTGGCTTGCCGCCCGAGCGTGTGGTGCGCATTGGCGACAAGAAGGGCGGTAGAAAATACCAGTCGGACAATTTCTGGATGATGGCCGACACCGGACCTTGCGGTCCCTGCTCCGAAGTGTTCTACGACCATGGCCCCGAGATTCCCGGTGGTCCCCCTGGCAGCCCGGACGAAGACGGTGACCGCTTCATTGAAATCTGGAACCATGTGTTCATGCAGTTCGACATGCAGCCCGACGGTTCGTTGCGCCCGCTGCCTGCGCCTTGCGTCGATACCGGCATGGGGCTGGAGCGTCTGGCAGCCATTTTGCAGCACAGGCATAGCAACTATGAAATTGATCTGTTTGATGTGCTCATCAAGGCGGCGGCGCGTGAAACGGGTTGCACCGATCTGGAAAACAAAAGCTTGCGTGTGATCGCCGATCATATTCGCGCCACGGCGTTTTTGGTCAGTGATGGCGTGCTGCCTGGCAACGAGGGACGCGGCTACGTGCAGCGGCGCATCATTCGCCGGGCCATACGCCACGGCTATAAGCTGGGCCGCAAAACCCCGTTTCTCCACAAACTGGTGGCCGATCTGGTCGCCGTCATGGGCGCGGCGTATCCCAATCTGGCGGCGCAGCAGCAGCGCATCGCTGACGCCTTGAAGGTCGAGGAAGAACGCTTCTTCGAAACCCTGGCACATGGCATGGAAATTCTCGATACCGCGTTGCAGGATGGCGCCAAGGTGCTGCCGGGCGATGTGGCCTTCAAGCTGCACGACACCTTCGGCTTTCCGCTCGATCTGTCGGCGGATGTCTGCCGCGAGAACGGCATTGCGGTGGATGAGGCGGGTTTTCATGCAGCGATGGAGCGGCAAAAAGCCCAGGCACGCGCGGCGGGCAAGTTCAAGCAGGAACGTGCGCTCGAATACGCAGGAGCGTCCAACGTGTTCGTTGGTTACGAGCAGCTGACGTGTACTGCAACGGTTGTAGCGCTATATGCGGATGGTGCGGCGGTTTCCACGCTGACGCAGGGTCAAACCGGGGTCGTGGTGCTCGATAGCACGCCGTTTTATGCCGAAAGCGGTGGCCAGGTGGGGGATGTGGGCGACATTTTTTGCGACCATGCACTGTTCACGGTCAGCGACACACAAAAGATCAAGGCCGATGTGTACGGCCAGCACGGCACCGTCAGCTCTGGCAGCATCCAGGTGGGGGATGTGGTCACCGCGCATGTCAATGCGACCGCGCGTGCGGCGACCATGCGCAACCACTCGGCGACCCATCTGATGCACAAGGCGCTGCGCGAGGTGCTGGGTGCGCATGTGCAACAAAAAGGCAGTCTGGTCACGCCTGAGCGTACCCGTTTCGACTTTGCACACCATGCGCCGCTGACCGAGGAGCAGATTGACGAAATTGAAGTGCGCGTCAATGCGGAAATCATGGCCAATGCGGCGGCCCAGGCGCGCCTGATGGACCTGGCCTCGGCCCAGCAGAGTGGCGCCATGATGCTGTTTGGCGAAAAATACGGCGAAACCGTGCGCGTACTCGACATCGGCCCCAGCCGGGAATTGTGCGGTGGCACGCACGTGGCGCGCAGCGGCGACATTGGCCTGTTCAAGGTGGTGGGGGAGGGCGGCATTGCCGCCGGTGTGCGCCGCATCGAAGCCGTGACCGGCCAGAATGCGCTGGCCTATCTGCAAGACCTGGAAGATACCGTGGATCAGGCCGCAGCCGCACTCAAAACCCCGGCGGTTGAATTGCTGGCGCGCCTGGGGCAGATGGTGGAGCATAGCCGTGCGCTGGAAAAGGAAGTGGCTGCGCTCAAGGGCAAGCTGGCTTCGGCGCAGGGCGATGAGATGCTGAACCAGGCTGTTGATCTGGGTGGGGTCAAGCTGCTGGTGGCGCGCCTGGACGGCGCCGACGCCAAAACCCTGCGTGAGACCATGGACAAGCTCAAGGATAAGCTCAAAACGGCCATCGTCGTCCTGGCCGTGGTGGATGGCGCCAAGGTGCAGCTTGCCGTGGGCGTGACTCCGGATACCACGGGCCGCATCAAGGCGGGCGAGCTCGTCAACTTCATTGCCGCGCAGGTCGGCGGCAAGGGTGGCGGCAAGCCGGATATGGCGATGGCCGGCGGTACGGAGCCTGCCAAGCTGCCAGCTGCCCTGGACAGCGTACGGGCGTGGGTGGCGGCCAGACTTTGAGTGGACTTGTCGCCGTATGGCAACAAAGACAGCCCTGTTTTTGTGCATAACGGCCCATTTCCGCACACTCCCAATGACTCTAGGAGGCCTGCTCTACGGATAAGTAGGACACTTCATCCTGTTGCACAGCCCAGCGATAGTGGTTCAAAATGTTTGTGGGAGCGAGTGGCAACGTGAGGTTTTCAGCCCTTATCAACCAGAGAGAAGGCAAATCATGGATCTAAAACAACTCCAAGAGGATGCGATCAAGGCCGTCCAGCTCGAATACACGCAGGCCTACGCACAGGGTTACCAGCGTGCGCTGCTCGACATCCGGTCCGCACTGTGTTTCGCAGACGATGAGAACAGTTCGTTGGATGTCGTTCTGAGTTTGCTGGAGCAACAAAATCGGGGACGTGTCGGGCGCAACGCGGCCCTGTTCGGTGCTACCGGGTAAGAGTCTTTGCCCAGGCTGGGTGCAGATTCTTCTTGCCCAATTGGCCTCAAGCAGGCTGTTTCCGGGAGATGTGAGCATGACAAGGAAGCCTTTTGCATTGGTTTTTTCCGTTTTCGCTTCGGGCGCTGCGTATGCCCGGCGGCGGCTGCGCGCGTTGCGCATGCTGTTGCGTCGTGGGACGCTGAGTGTTCCGTTGGACATGAACGCGCACTCGGCGGCGACTCGTGGGGGTTGGCCGTTTGATCTGATGGCGCCGGATTTATGAGCCGATACCGATTAGAATGCGGCGCTTCGCGGGTGTAGTTCAATGGTAGAACTTCTGCTTCCCAAGCAAATAACGTGGGTTCGATTCCCATCACCCGCTCCAGTGCGTACTCACCCCCACTTTTCGAGTATCGCCGCCAGCTCGTCCTTCTTCACCGGCTTGCTCAAGTAGTCGTCCATTCCGGCGTCGATGCACTGCTCCCGGTCACCCTTCATGGCGTTGGCAGTCATGGCGATGATCGGGACTTTGTGGTTTAACACGTTCGATTCCGGGTTGCGGATCACCGTGGTGGCTTCAAAGCCGTCCATTTCGGGCATCTGGCAATCCATGAGCACCAGATCGTAATTGATCAATCCCAGTGCCCGCACGGCTTCCAGACCATTGGCGGCCACATCTGCCTTGTGGCCCAGTTTGTCGAGCATCATTTGCGCCACCTTCTGGTTGATGATGTTGTCCTCCACCAACAGAATATGGATTTTTCCTTTGTCTGCTTGCGCAACGGTTGCTTGCGTGGCGCTGACGGAAGTCTCTCCGGTTTGCATGGCCTTGCCCAGCGTTTGGGCAATACAGTCGTACAGCTGCGACTGGCGCACCGGTTTTTGCACATAGCCGGCAAAGCCAATGTCCTTTAGCTCTGCCGCAAAACTGCGCTGCCCAAGGGCGGTAACCATGATCAGCAGGGTATTTTTCAGTGCGGGGTCTGCCTTGATGTGACGGCCCAGTTCAAGGCCATTCATTTCCGGCATCATCTGGTCAATCAAGGCGGTACGAAAGGGTTCCCCCGATTCAGCTGCTCCGCGCATAAGCTCCAGGGCCGACGCGCCATCCACTGCCGTCTCGTATTCACACCCCCAATGGCTTAAGAGGGTGATCATCAACATGCGGTGGGTGAAATTGTCATCCACGACCAGGATTTTTGTTCCGCTGATGTCGGCGCTTGGTGGCGGCGGCAGATCGGGTGTCTCTGCGGCGAAGACCCCTTTCTCCAGTTGCGCGGTAAACCAGAACGTCGAGCCTTTGCCTTCCTCGCTCTCAAGGCCGATTTCGCCACCCATGAGTTCCGCCAACTGTTTGCAGATTGCCAGACCCAGTCCGGTGCCGCCATATTTGCGGGTGGTGGAGCCGTCAACCTGGGTAAAGGGGCTGAATATGGCCGCGCGTCTATCTTCCGGGATGCCGATGCCGGTATCCGTCACCTCAAAGCGGATGACGACCGCGCCTTCGCTTTCAGAATCGAGCCGTGCGCTGATGACAATTTCACCTTCGTGTGTGAATTTGATGGCATTGCCAGCCAGATTTGTAATGATCTGGCGCAGCCTGCCCGGATCACCTTTCAGGTAAAAGGGTACTTCCGGATCAATCCGACAGATCAGTTCCAGACCTGCTTGCGATGCCCGCGTTGCCAGCATCTCGGCGGTATCCTCTACGGTGCTTCTGATGTCGAAATCGAGAATTTCGATGTCCAGCTTGCCGGCTTCGATCTTGGAAAAATCCAGGATGTCGTTGATCAGTCCCAGCAGGTTTTCGCCGCTTTTGGCAACTATTTCGGCATAGCTGCGCTGCTCGTCGCTCAGTTCGGTTCCCAGCAGCAGCCCGGTCATACCGATCACCCCATTCATCGGCGTGCGAATTTCGTGGCTCATGGTTGCCAGGAACGTGCTCTTCGCCCGCGTCGCCTCCTCGGCGGTGACCAGTGCCGCACCAAGTTCAGCGTTCTTTTGCTCCATCAGGGTGGCAAAAGAGAGCAACCGTTCCTCGGCAGCGATGCGCTCGGTGATGTCCTGAACGATGGAATACAGGAGGATAGAGTCGCCTGCGCCAATCGGTGTGGAATGGACTTCGACCATCTTGACGGAGCCATCCGACAGGCGATGTGCAAACACAAACGACTCTTCAGATGCAGTCTGGTTGATATCCGCCATGTTCATGCCGCGCAGCTGCTCGATGGTGTAACCGTAAAATTGTGCTGCAGCGCTGTTGGCGTCAACAATCCGCCCCGAGTGGAGATCAACCATCAGCATGATGGCACGGTGCCCTTCAAACATCTGCCGAAAGCGGGCTTCATTGTTTTGCAACGCTTGCTCGCGTTGCTGCACCTTGTCCAGCAGGGAGTTGAACGCGCCCTCCAGCAGCCCCAGCTCGTCACCACTCTGGCCATCAAGATGCACACGCTTATCCGAGCGGGTATCCGCCAGCTGGTTGATCTGCAAGGTTAAATTGGTGAGTGGCCTGGAAATCGCGATGCCAAGCCGCCATGCCAACACGACGGCGACCAGCAAGGCCGCGACCATGGCCAGCAGGAAATAATTTCTGAAACGGGTGATCGGCGCAAAGGCCTCGGCAGCGGGATAATTGGCAGCCAGAATCCAGTTGGTGCTGTGCAGGCGCTTGAATGACGCGACAAAATGCTGCCCCTTGGAGTTGATGGTTTCACCGGAACCTTCAAAACCCTCCAGCGCCCGGTCGAACATCACGTTCATCCCCGGCTTGACATCCTGTTTCAGAATGCGCGTCGGGTCGGGGTGCATGATCATGGTCCGATCAGGGGCAAACAGGTAGAAATAACCGTTTTGCCCCACCTTCTGCGTGGTCAGGGAATGGAATATATTTTTTTCCGACAACAGGTCCATGGCACCACCCAGGATGAAGAGCAAGCGGCCCTCGGCGTCAAAAACAGGAGCCGTCATCATGATGTGCGCACGACCATCCCTGGACGAAGTGAACGGGTCGGAAATCCGGGGTTTGCCACTGGCAACGGTTTGCTGGAAGTACGCGCGGAAAGAAAAGTCCTTGCCCCGTCGCTCCGGTAATTCTGGCAATTCCGGCTCTTCCGCCAGCAGTTTTCCATCCGCCGTAAACAGGTACAGCCCACCGGAAAAGATGGATTTGATGCCGGTGCGGTTTCCCAGCCACTTTTGTGCCGCATACGGGTCGTTGGCAATCGCATGCGGCGCAACCGTGGCAACCTGGATCAATGCGGTGTGTGCTGTGCTGATCGACTTATCGAGATTGCCCGCTATCGTTGAAATCAGCGAAAACTGCTGCTCTGAAATCAGCGTTTGTGTCGTGTGTCTGAAATAGACGTAGGTTCCGGCAGCGACCACAAGCAGCATGGCGGTGATGAACAGGCTGATGACAAGAACAAGTTTGTGTCTGACGCTGTTGGGTTGCATGGGGTTTCTCCGCCGTACAGAAACAAAAAAGAAACAAAAAAGCCCAGTGCTGCTGACCGGGCTTCATCGTTTTGTTCGTGTGGGGTGGCTGATGGGACTCGAACCCACGACAACAGGAATCACAATCCTGGACTCTACCAACTGAGCTACAGCCACCGCTAGGAAAGAAGGCCGCCATTGTAGCTGGTCTTGCATGCCAGGCAGAGCATCGGGTGCGATTCAATGTGATGCATTGGTTCTTGTTACTACGTTTTCAGTAGCTGTCCCCGCTTGTCCCTCGGGGGTTTGCGGCTGATTTTATGCCTGAATTGAGGCTAAATTGAGGCTAAAAACGTGCCACGGAGGCTTGCAGGGGGCATCTGTAGTGCGGCTTTGGTGCTTTTGATATCACGGGTGATATGAAACTGGCGTGATTCACGATGTGATGCATGTAGGTGTCCCCCAGAGCATCGGCCACTTTATCGTCGCACTAGATTCTGAGACCCTTGGGGAGCGGGAAACTGGTGGTCTCGGCAATGCCTTCCATGCTGCGCACCGACACGGCGCCGAGCAAACGGATGCGCTCGATGACCTGACGCACCAGAATCTCCGGAGCCGATGCGCCAGCGGTCAGGCCCACGCGGCTCTTGCCGACGAACCAGTCGGTTTGCAACTCTGCGGCAGAGTCCACCATGTAGCTGGCTACGCCGAGTTTGCGCGCCAATTCGGCCAGACGGTTGCTGTTGGAACTGGTGGGGCTGCCCACGACAATGACGATATCCACCTGGCTGGACATGAGCTTGACGGCATCCTGGCGGTTTTGCGTTGCATAGCAGATGTCCTGGTGCTTGGGGGCACGTACATGCGGAAAACGCGCACGCACGGCTGTGGCTATTTCGGCGGCGTCGTCCACGCTCAGGGTGGTCTGCGTCACCAGGGCCAGCCGCTCGGTCTGCGTGGGGGCGATCCGGGCCACATCGGCCACGTCTTCCACCAGATGAATGCCGCTGTCGAGTTGGCCCATGGTGCCTTCGACTTCCGGGTGTCCCTTGTGGCCGATCATGATGAATTCGTAGCCTTCCCGGTGCAGTTTGGCCACTTCCACGTGCACCTTGCTGACCAGCGGACAGGTGGCGTCGAAAATCTGAAAGCCACGCGCCTGGGCTTCTTGCTGCACCGCGCGTGAAACGCCATGCGCTGAAAATACCAGGGTGGCGCCGGGCGGAACCTCGCCCAGGTCTTCGATGAAAACAGCGCCCTTGGCCTTGAGGTCCTCGACCACGTAGGTGTTGTGCACAATCTCGTGGCGCACATAAATCGGGCGGCCAAACTTTTGCAGGGCTCGCTCGACAATCGCAATCGCCCGGTCCACCCCGGCACAAAAGCCGCGTGGTTCGGCCAGTAAAATTTCCTGCATTACAAAACTCCGATCACATGGACTTCAAACGTCACCGGCTGGCCAGCCAGCGGGTGGTTGAAGTCAAAGAGCACACCGTGGTCAGCGCGCACTTCCAGCACAACCCCCGCAAAACGCCCCGCACCATCCGGCGTCGGGAACTGCACCGCATCGCCCACCTGGTACTGCTCATCAGGGTCGCCCATTGCATCGAGCTCCTTGCGCGCCAGCCATTGCTGCATGGCTGGATTGCGTGCGCCAAAGGCAACACCCGCAGGCAGGGAAAAACTGCGGTGCGCGCCTTCTTCCAGCCCCATCAGGCAAGCCTCCACCGCCGGGGACAACTGCCCGCTGCCCAGGGTCAAGGTGGCCGGCTGGCCGCCAAAGGTATTGATAAGATCCCCCGCCGGGCCGCTCAGGCGGTAATGCAGCGTCAAAAAGGAGCCAGGTTGCACGCAAGGAAGTGTTGTAGCTGATGTAGTCATGAGAGTCTCGATAAACTGCGCCCTATTGTAGAAACTCCATGCCACTCAAAGACCTGCCCCCCGATGCCCGCCCCCGCGAGAAGTTGCTCGCGCGCGGCCCCTCTGCCCTGAGTGACGCCGAACTGCTGGCCTTGCTGTTGCGCACCGGCATCAAGGGCAAGGGCGTGCTGCAGATGGCAGATGAATTGCTGCGCATCAAAAAAGATAGCGCACCGGGCCTGGCTGATGGCGGGTTTGGCGGATTTGATGGTATTTCCGGTTTGTTGAACGCAAGCGCCGATGATTTGAAGCGCGTCAAGGGATTGGGGATGGCCAAGCGCGCCGAGCTGATGGCTGTGCTGGAGTTGGCGCGGCGTGCCCTGGCACAACAACTCAGGGAGCGCACGGTGCTCAATGCGCCGGACACCATCAAGAAATATGTGCAGCTGCATCTGGCCAACCGCAGCCACGAGGTATTTGCCGTGCTGTTTCTCGATGCGCAGCTGCGCCTATTGGTGATGGAAGAAATGTTTCGCGGCAGCCTGACGCAAACCAGTGTCTACCCGCGTGAGGTGGCCGTGCGGGCTTTGCACCACCAGGCCAATGCCGTGGTCCTGGCCCACAATCATCCCAGTGGCAGCATAGAGCCTTCCCGCGCCGACACTGCGCTCACCCAGACCTTGAAGTCTGCCCTGGGGTTGCTGGATGTGCGCGTGCTGGACCACATCATCGTTTCCCAGGGTCAAACACTGTCGATGGCCGAGCGGGGTCTGGTGTAAGTCTGATGCCAAACAGTAAAACAACAAAACAGCGATGTGTCCGGCATCTTTCGGTTAGCATAACCGCTTTAGTTTCGGACTATTTGGAGAAGACAATTGGAATTTATTAAAAACCTGAAGATTCAGTCGCGCCTGATAGCGGCATTTTCAATTGTGTTGCTGCTGCTGCTGGGCATTTCCATCAAGGGGATTGCCGGTATTGATCAGACCTTTGCGAATCTGGAAAACCAATACAAGGGTGGAACCGTTCCGCTAGGACAACTGGCCGAAATCTCTGGCCTGTTGCAACGTAACCGCATTCTGGTCATGGACATGCTGATTAACCCTGAGCCGGACAATGTCAAGAAAAAGACAGAAGAACGTTCCCGTAATTCGGATGCAATCGACAAACTCTGGGCAGCCTACGCAGCAACGGGCATGGATGCCAAGGAGAAAAAACTGGCAGATGAGATGTCGAGTGCATTTCTGACCTACCGCCGCGAGGCTTTGCTGGCGGTCAGCGAAGCGGCTCTGGCTGGCGATAACGCCAAGGCCCAAACCATTTACAAAACCAAGTTCACTGAACAGGCTCGCCCTTGGGAAAATGCGCTAAATCAGCTCATTGAACTTCAAATCGACCAGGCAAAACAGGGGTTTGTCGAAGCCGAGAAAACCAACAAATCGACATTCATTCTGACGGTGGTATTGACCATTGTGGCGCTGGTTATGGGCGCAGGATTAGCTCTGGTGATTTCGGGCACCATCACACGCCCCATCGCGCAGGCGGTCAGACAAACGCAACGGGTCGCATCCGGTGATCTGACCTCGCGTGATTATGTGAATAACCGGGACGAAATCGGGATGCTGCTCGATGCACTGAAGGCCATGCAGGACGGCCTGGTTGCCGTTGTCTCCGACGTGCGTCGCGGCTCCGAGGCGGTGGCCAACGCCAGCGCTGAAATTGCCCAGGGCAACGACGATCTGTCGGCGCGCACCGAACAGCAGGCCAGCGCGCTGGAGCAGACCGCATCGTCGATGGAAGAACTGGGCTCCACCGTCAAGCAGAATGCCGACTCGGCCCGTACCGCCAACCAGCTGGCCATGAGTGCATCGACCGTAGCCGTTCAGGGGGGTGAGGTGGTGGGACAGGTGGTCGAAACCATGAAGGGTATCAACGAGTCCAGCCGCAAGATTTCCGACATCATCAGCGTGATTGACGGCATTGCATTTCAAACCAATATCCTGGCCCTGAACGCCGCAGTCGAAGCCGCGCGTGCCGGGGAACAAGGGCGCGGTTTTGCCGTGGTGGCATCGGAAGTGCGTAGCCTGGCGCAGCGCAGCGCCGAGGCGGCCAAGGAAATCAAATACCTGATCAACGCCAGCGTGGAGCGCGTCGAGCAGGGCACAGCACTGGTCGACAAGGCGGGCGAGACGATGACCGAGGTCGTGGCCAGCATCCGGCGCGTCACCGACATCATGGGTGAAATCAGCGCCGCCAGCAACGAGCAGGCGCAGGGTGTCAGCCAGGTTGCAGAAGCGGTGACCTCAATGGATCAATCGACCCAGCAAAATGCTGCGCTGGTTGAACAAATGGCCGCCGCTGCGGGCAGCATGAAAAGCCAGGCGCAGGAACTGGTGCAGGCTGTGGCGGTCTTCAAACTGTCGGACAGGGAGGCTGGCGCAGTCGCTGCAACCCGCTCGCAGGTACGTTCGTCCCAGGGCTCAAGCTTCAAGGGGACGGAGCGCAGAGGCATAGGCGCAACGCCACCCAAGGCTGCACCTGCGCCGAAGAAACCCGCCGTTGCACGTCCGGCAGCCATCGCGCATGCACCCAAAGCCGCAGCGACTTCCAACGATGACTGGGAAACCTTCTGAGTTTTTTTGGGTATTACCACCATGACAAACATCCTTGACACCACCGCACCCGCAGGGCACTACAACGGCACCGTAGACATGGAGTGCGATCTGCTGGTGCTCGGTGCGGGACCGGGCGGATATTCGGCGGCCTTTCGCGCAGCGGACCTGGGACTCAAGGTCGTACTGGTTGAGCGTTACGCAATACTGGGTGGCGTGTGCCTGAATGTGGGCTGCATCCCGAGCAAGGCACTACTGCACGTTGCCGCCGTCATGGACGAAGCACGCCACATGGCCGAGCTGGGGGTGGATTTCGGCTCGCCCGCCATTGAACTTGCGAAATTGCGCGGCCACAAGGAAAAAGTGGTCGGCAAACTCACCGGCGGGCTGGCGGCCATGGCAAAAATGCGCAAGGTGCAGGTTGTGCGCGGCTACGGTGCGTTTATCAGCCCCCACCATGTGGAAGTCGAAGAAACCACGGGCAGCGCGCAGGAAAAAACCGGGACAAAGCAAGTCATTTGCTTCAAGAAGGCCATCATCGCCGCAGGCAGTCAGGCCGTGCGCTTGCCCTTTTTGCCCGATGATCCGCGCGTGCTGGACTCCACGGGCGCCCTGGCGTTGAAAGAAATTCCCAAGCGCATGCTCATACTCGGGGGCGGCATCATCGGCCTGGAAATGGGCACGGTGTACAGCAGCCTGGGCGCGCGCCTGGACGTGGTGGAAATGCTCGATGGCCTGATGCAAGGGGCAGACCGCGATCTGGTCAAAATCTGGCAGAAGATGAATGCCCCGCGTTTTGACCATATCCTGCTCAAGACCAAGACCGTGGCTGCCAGGGCTACAGCCGATGGTATCGAGGTGACGTTTGCGCCCACCGAAGAAGGTGGCACGGCTCCTGCGCCACAAACCTATGACCTGGTGCTGCAAGCTGTGGGCCGCACGCCCAATGGCAAAAAAATCGGCGCCGACAAAGCCGGGGTCCACGTCAACGAGCGGGGTTTCATTCCGGTGGACGTGCAGATGCGTACCAATGTGGCGCATATTTTTGCCATCGGTGATGTCGTCGGCCAACCGATGCTGGCGCACAAGGCCGTGCATGAAGGCCATGTCGCCGCCGAGGTGGTGGCCGGTGAGCTGCAGAACAAACCCGAACTATCCCGCGCCACATTCGATGCCCGCGTCATCCCCAGTGTGGCGTACACCGACCCCGAAGTGGCCTGGGTCGGCCTGACCGAAGACCAAGCCAGGGCACAAGGTATCAAGGTCAAGAAAGCCCTGTTCCCCTGGAACGCTTCGGGTCGCGCCATCGCCAATGGCCGCGACGAAGGCGTCACCAAGCTCTTGTTCGCCGACGACGGCGACGAGACATCGGGGCATGGCCGGATTGTGGGGGGGGGCATCGTCGGCATCCATGCGGGCGATATGATCGGCGAGGTCGCGCTGGCCATCGAAATGGGTGCCGATGCCGTGGATATTGGCAAAACCATTCATCCGCACCCCACGCTGGGCGAAACCATAGGCATGGCAGCCGAAGTGGCGCATGGCTCCTGCACCGATATACCACCACCGCGCAGGTAATACGAATAATCACCCATTGATCCATACCGACATACATACCGACAAGGAAATACCAGCATGACTGCAGAAGACGAAGGCGTTGTTTATGGCACGGAAGACGTGCTCATCAGCCTGTGCAACTCCGTGACACGGGTTTTGAATGTGGCGGTCCAGAGCAAGATCAACTACTCCGCCATGGTGCAGCGCATCACCAAAATCGGGCTTAAACCCGATATTGGCTGTTTTGTCGTGTTCGACGGCGGTTTTTCGGGTCTGGTCGTGCTGAATTTCGCTGCGGCCACGGCCATGGAAATTTACGAAAAATACATGGTCAACATGGGAATGCCCAGAAGCGAGCTGGCTGGCTCGCACACCTCGGATGAGGTGAGCAACATCCTGGGCGAACTCATGAACCAGATCGTCGGCGACTTCACCGGCAAGGTACGCCGCGAGTTGCAAACCCACATCACCCAGAACCAGCCCAAAATGCTGGTGCTCAATAAACAGGTGATGCTCAGTGTCGATACGCCGCTGGATCGGCCCGAAATGCGCCGCGTGACCTTCTACACCGAGAAAAACAACATCTTTTACCTGGAGCTGGCGATTGACCGGACCGAATTCATCAAGCTCTACGAATTCGACCCCAACGACGTTCCCGACCCGGATGCCCTGATCGAAAGCGCGTCCGGCCAATCCAAAGAAGCCGCGCCCGCTGCGGCAATGGATGACCACGAGGCACTGCTGCGCTCGCTGGGAATGTGAGTATGCGCATATAAAAATAGCTGTACCCGCTTGCTGCACGGGGCTTCCATCGCTTTTTAGTCGTGCATGTGTGGCGCGCAGGTGGGGAAGACGACGCTGACGGTGCAGCCTTTGCCAGGCGCACTGTCGATGGTGATGTGTCCTCCCAGGATTCTGACCACGATGCCTTGCACGATGTTCATGCCCAGACCCGTACCGCCTCGGCCCATCTTGGTGGTAAAGAAAGGGTCGAAGATTTTTTTGCGCACGTCTTCGCTCATGCCATGGCCGTTGTCGTGAACGGTCAGCCTTACGTGGTTTGCATCGGTGCGGTCAAGGCGGATGGTAACGACTCCGCCGGGCAGGTCTTCCAGACCGTGTACGACGGCATTCATCACCAGGTTGCTCAGTACCTGGCCAAAGGGGCCGGGGAAGCTGTCACAACTCAGCCCTTCGACGGTGTGCACATCCACCGTGCAGTTGGCCTTGCGCAAGCCCGGACTCAGCAGCGTCAGCACCTCCTGGACCACGTGGGCGGCGTCAAAGGTGCGGCGCTGGTCGTTGGCCTGGTCAACGGCCACCTGTTTGAAATTCTGCACGATGCTGGCGGCCCGGTCCAGGTTGCGGATCAGGATGTCGAATCCGGTTTGCGTGCGTTCCAGCGCATTCAGCAGGGTGCTATGGCGCAACTTCCCGGTGGCGTCTTCCTTGCGTATGCCATCTTGCACATCCACCAGGGTGGTGGCAACCGTGAGTGCGTTGCCAAGCGGGGTGTTGAGCTCGTGCGCGACACCGGCCACGACCCGGCCAAGCGAGGCCAGTTTTTCGATCTGGATCATTTCGACCTGGGCACGGCTCAAAGTGGTCAGGGCTTCGGTCAGCGATTGGGTGCGTTCGGCCACCCTTTGCTCCAGATGTTCATTGGCATCTTTCAGTTCGGCATTGCGTTGTTCGATTTCGCCAAATAGTTTGTGCAAGGCGATGCGGGTTTCTTCCATGCTTTGTGCCAGCGATCCGATCTCGTCCTGGCGAATGGCTGTTATGGGAGATTCCAGCCGCCCATGGACCAGCTGCCGGGATGCCTCAACCAGGCGCTGCATTGGCCGCACCAGACGCCAGTGCATCACGGCCAGGATGAAGAACAAGGCTCCCAACGAAATCAATATGCAACTGCGGGCGTAGCGTTCGGTGATGGTCGCCAGTTTGGTGTGGTAGCCAGCCGTCGAGATACGAATCGTCAACTCTCCCAGAACGGCGTCCTGGCGCACGATGGCCTGCGTCATGGTGATGAACTCATCGGCAGTGGTATTGGTATCGACGCGCGCACGGGCGGCAAAGGGGTTGCGATTGGCTTCCAGTACGCTAATGGACAGTACATCCGGGTCAATCATGGCCGCTTCAATGAGCGAATTGGCTTCTTCCACCGCGTAGTTCCACAAGGGTTCGCGCAAAGCCAGCGCACACAGTCTGGCCAGTCGTTGCATTTCGGTGCGTACTTCATTGGTATGCTCGTCACGCAGCCTGGTGGCCGTTTCCATGTAGACCAGCAGGGAAGATAAAACAATTCCCAGCACCACGGTCAGTCCGATCACGGCCAGAAGGGACAGGGCGGGTCGTGGTGTACGTGGTGTTTGTGTGATGTTCACAGTGTCAGAAGACTCCATCGTCGCTGCAATTTATTGTGAGGTAATCGAGGTGTACCATGCGTCCCGGCATGGCAGATGCTGACCGTGTTGTTTCCACTATAGCCTGTTTTGGAAAAGACCCAGCCAGGGCCAGTGTAAAATCCCCGCCGCGCTCAACATCCCGTCTGTGGATAGCCCCCCAGTGCTTGCGACACCATGGAGAGAACACTTTGTCGCCGATGAAAATTCTGTTTGTCGCCCTTCTTGCCCTTGTTGCGCTCTCTGCTTCTGCCGAAACGGTGCGTATTTCGGGCGTCGGTCTGGCTGCGCCCCTGATGCAGCGCCTTGCCGATGCCTACCGTCAGCAACAACCGGGCGACGAGGTCAGTGTCGTTGTGCCTCCGCTCGGCTCCGATGGCGCCCTGCGGGCCTTGCTTGCCGGGTCGCTCGAGCTGGCCGTCATCGGTCGCCCGCTCAAGCCCGAGGAGGCGCCGAACTACGGTCGCGTGCGCGAGATCGGGCGCGTCGCGCTCGGTTTTGCCACCCGCGACGGGAAGCGTGCAGCGACTTTGACCGCACGCGATGTTGCGGTGATCTACGCTGGCGACATGGTGCGCTGGGACGACGGTCAGCCCTTGCGCCTGATCATGCGTGCCGAACGCGAAGGTGATACCAAACTTGTGCGCACGTTGAGTCCCGAGGTGAATACGGCGATGGATGCGGCCTTCAAGCGGCGCGGACTGGTGGTTGCCGAGAACGATCTCGAAATGGCCAAGTTGCTTGAAAATACACCCGGCTCGTTTGGCCCCATGACCATCGGCTTGGCCAAGCTGCTGGGAACTTCGGTGCGTTTTCTGCCGTTGGATGGCGTGGTGCCGGGGGCAAAGTCCGTAGCCGATGGGCGTTATGCACTGGTCAAGTCGCTCTTTGTCGTCGAACCGTCGGTGTCGACGGTCGCTAGTCAGCGATTCGTCGCCTTTCTCTCGTCCCCGGCGGCAGGCCGCATCCTTACGGGCGCCGAGTTCGTCACTCCGCGTTGAGCGCCTGATGAGCCTTGGGCGGACCACCCGTGCCCTGACGTGGCTGTCGATCAGCGTTGCGCTCGCGGTGTCGCTGGTGCCGCCCCTGGCGTATGTGCTGATCCAGCGTGAAGGGATGATCCACAGCCTGGAACACGACGCGCGGGTGCAAGCCGTTCTCATCAGCGAGGTCGTGGGGCGCAACACGCAGGTCTGGCGCCACGCCCACGAACGCCTGGTGGAGGGCATTGCGCAGGTGCGTGTGGACGGTCGCCACACGCGCATTCTCGACGAACGCGGCGTTCTGATTGTCGAGTTGCCGACATCCCTTGACTGGCCGATCCTGACACGCTCCGAGGTCTACTACGACGCAGGCCAGCCAGTGGGGCGGGTGGAAGTCTCCGATTCGCTCGCGTCAAAGCTGCGTAGCGCGGCGTGGTTGACCCTGGCCAGCAGCCTCGTCGGATTGGTCATCTTTGGTCCGCTGCGGCGCATGCCCCAGCGGGCGCTCAAGCGCGCTTCGGAGTCGCTGCTGCGCGGCGAACTCAGCCGTTCGCTGGTCGAGGGGCTTACCGTTGGCGTTGTGCTGTCCGATTTTCAGCACCGCATCCTGGGTGCCAACGCATTTGCACGCATGTTGAGCACCACGCTTGCCATCCACGGCAAGACCGCAGATTACCTCTACGGTGCCTGTAGTGAGGACGGCGCACCGCTGCTGCGCAAGGACTGGCCGATGCAGCGTTGCATCGACACCCTGCGCCCGGTCGGACCTCTTGTCATCGGGATGAATGACCGCGCGGGGCAGCGCCGCTGGGTGTCGATCAAGAGCATGCCGGTGCGGCACGGCGAGGGCGGTGAGTACGATGCCGTGGTTTCGTCCATTGAGGATGTCACCGAAAACAAGCACTACGCCGACCGTCTCAACGTCACACAGCATGCGGTGATGGCAGCGCCCGACTCGGTGGTGATTACCGATGCCCAGTCGCGTATCGTGTTTGTCAACGAGGCGTTCACCCGGCTCACCGGCTACACCAGCGACGAAGTGCTCGGTAAAACGCCGGCCATCTTGCGCTCCGGTCGTCACCCCAACGACTTTTACACGGCGATGTGGACGCTTATCCGTGACGAGGGCACATGGAGTGGCGAGGTCTGGAACCGCCGACGTGACAACGGCCTCTATCCGGCGTGGCTCAGTGTCAGTGCCGTGCGGGACCACCTTGGTCGGGTGGTCAACTACATCGGTACGCATTTTGACTTGACCGAGCGGATGAATGCCGAGCAGCGCGTGCGCCACCTCGCCCACCATGACCCGCTCACCGATCTGCCCAATCGCGCCTATCTGCGCGCAACACTGCTGCAAGCGCTGGCCAGCGCCGAACGGCACGGCTGGCGGGTAGCGGTGTTCTTCATGGACCTGGACCGCTTCAAGATGGTGAATGACACCCTTGGCCACCATGTCGGTGACCGCGTACTGGTGGAGGTGGCGCGGCGGCTGAAGCAGACCTTGCGTGAGGGGGACACGGTCGGTCGCTTGTCCGGCGACGAGTTCGTCGCCTTTGTCACCAACGTGGAGTCCGACGCGGGGCTGGTAACCATCGCCAACCATCTGGTTCAGGTGATGGCAGTCCCTATCGCACTCGGCGATCAGGAGGTTGAGTTGACGGTCAGCGTTGGCGTGGCAATCTATCCGCAAGACGGTGGCGATGTGGATGCCCTCCTGAGCTGCGCTGACACAGCGATGTACGCCGCCAAAAACGATGGCCGGTCCAATTTCAAGTTTTACAACGCATCCATGGACGTAGCCGGTGCCAGTCGGCTCGAAACCTATGGCGCGGTGCGGGCTGCGCTCGAACGGCGGCAATTCCAGCTTTACTTTCAGCCCCAGGTGCTGGCCGTGGAGGGTTTTCCGATCTGCGGGGCCGAGGCGCTGATTCGCTGGATCCATCCTGAGCGGGGCATGGTTCCGCCCGGCGAGTTCATTCCCGTGATCGAGGAGTCGCGTTTGATCATTGATGTGGGTGACTGGGTGCTCGCAGAGGCGATACGCCACGCACGGGCCTGGCGCGAGCAGGGGCGGCCCATCAGCATCTCGGTCAACGTCTCGGTGCTCCAGGTGCGCCAGAACAACTTCGTCGCCAAGCTCGCGGATATTGCCCGCGCGCATGCCGACATCGTTCCCTTGATCCGGCTGGAGGTGACCGAGGGCCTGATGCTCGACGACCAGGAAAAGGCCCTGGCCAAGTTGCAGGCGGTCAAGGCCCTTGGTTTCGAACTCGCGCTCGACGACTTTGGTACCGGGTATTCGAGTCTTTCCTACCTTGCCCACTACCCGTTCGACGAGCTCAAGATTGACCGTGCTTTCGTCAGCGGCTTGGGAATTGACCGTGCTGCCAGCAGCATCGTCGAGGCGATCATCCTCCTGAGCCGTGCACTGGGACTGCAAGTCGTCGCCGAAGGCGTCGAAACGGAAAGTCAGTCGGCGATCCTGCGCAAATTTGGTTGTCCACGCATCCAGGGTTATCTCTATGGTCGACCGATGTCGGCACAAGATTTCACGCAACGGCTGTTTGCCTGATGTCGGAGCCTTTGCAGTTTTGTGCCAAAATTCAAACCCCCGATGGGGGCCGGCGGCTGTGCTTTGCACCGGATTTTGCGTACGCTAGTGCTACTGCTTGGCAGTGGTTGGCGAACAGAAGGAAAAATCCACCATGAGTTTATCCCCTGTGTGCATGACATGGCGTCTTTTGTCAGACGCGCGTTATCAGCTGGCTGCGCTTGCGCTGTGGCCCTTGGGTACGGGTGCCGATTCCACCCCACCTTGCCCCGACTTTTCCGGGATTTGCCAAAAGCTTGCGTGCGTGCTCACACAAGAAGACGCGCAGCGCTTGCCGTCGGTGCAACTGGATGCCCTGCTGGCTGCGGGTTGCACGGTTGCAAGCCCACAGATGATCGGCAAAGTGGACCCCGTCACGCTGCAACCCGAGCCCGCTGATGCCAGGTACTTTGCCGGTGACTGGTATTTGCAGGCGCCGGTCAAAATGGCAGGCAAGCAAGGGGGTTCGCGTGCGCTGGCGCTGAAGCTGGCGCAGCTGATCGCCAACGATGCGGAAACCAGGGAAATCGAAGAAATTTTCCGCCAGGATCCTGCACTGGCCTATAACCTGCTGAAACTGGTCAATTCCGCCGGGCTTGGGTGCACGCGCAGCATCGACAGCTTTGCGCAGGCGATACTGTTTCTCGGGCGTCGGCAGTTGCGCCGCTGGCTTAATTTGTTGCTGTTCGCTGCGAAAAAGGAAGACGCGCGCAGTGCGCTGTTGATGGCCAGGGTCGCGGTGCGCGCTTCCATGCTGGAGCAATTGGCCAGGGAAATGGGGTATGACAAGGAAGAGCAGGAGCACGCCTTCATGGTGGGTATGTTTTCGCTGCTCGGTGTCTTGTTTGGTATGCCGCTGGCCGATGTCTTGCAGCCGCTCAAACTGGACAAGGAGTTGACACAGGCCTTGCTGGCACGCCAGGGCGAACTCGGCGCGTTGCTGCAAGCCGTTGAAGCACTGGAGCAAGGCGAACCGGCACGGGTGCTCACGCTGCTGGAACCCCTGTTGCCGGGGGAAGTCCATCTGGACCGTCTGTGGTTGAATGCCCATGTGTGGATGCTGGACCTGGTCCGGGACCAGGGGGGGAGCCGTGGTGGCTGACGACACATTGCAAAAATGTCTGACGCTGTGCCGGCAGGTGCGTGCGGGGCAGACGCAGGCGCTCGAACAGCTGGAGGCCGTATTGCACGAGTATGCCGGCTTCAGCCTGAACAACCTGCCGCTGCAAGCGCGTATCCTGGAGCAGCTGCGCGAGCCGGTCATCATGATGGACCTGGATGGCTACATCAGCGGCTGGAACGCGGCGGCACAGGCCTTGTTTGGTTACGCCCCATCCGAGGCCATAGGGCAGCACGTGCTCTTCTTGTATGCCGACGATAACGATGACAGCACCATGCCGGAGTCGTTTCTGGAAAATGGCAATGCGTTTTTCGAGGTGCGTCGGCGCAAGAAGTCGGGTGAAGTCTTCTGGGCCGGATTGTCGCTGTCGGTCATCCGCTCGGATGCAGGCGAGCCGGTGGGGCTGGTCGCGCAACTGTCCGAGGTCACGGATCGCCGCTCGGCTGAAGCATTGCAGCGGCTGCAAAGCAGCGTCATTGAAAACAGCGACCAGGGCATTCTGATCACCGATTCACAGGAGCGTATCGTCTTTGTCAACGCGGCTTTCGAGCGCATCACCGGCTATAGCGCCGCAGAAGCCATGGATAAAACCCCTGACCTGTTGCGCTCGGGCGTGCATACGGCGGACTTTCGCGCGCAGGTGCGTGATGCACTGATGGGTGGCTCACCCTGGCAAGGGGAAATTGTGGGCAAGCGCAAAAACGGTGAACTCTTTCCCCAGTCGGTGTCGATCAGCGTGGTGCGCAACGAGGATGGCCAGGCATCGCACGCTTTTTCCATTTTTTCCGACATCAGTGTCTTGCGCGCCGCCGAGGAGCGCATGCGGCAACTGGCGAATTATGACCCCCTGACCGGCTTGCCCAACCGCTCGTTTCTGGCGCAACTGGTGGCGCAGACCATTACCAAATTGCGCCGCAGCAATAGCTATGGCAGCCTGATGGTGATTGATCTGTACCGCTTCACCTCGATCAACGATACGCTGGGCCAGAATGTGGGCGATGAAATGCTGCGCCAGGTTGCGCAGCGCCTGCGCACCACGCTGCGTGAGCATGACCTGCTGGCGCGTTTTGGCGGCGATGAATTTGTCGCCATGCTGCAAGACATCCAGAAACGCGAACATGGCGCCATCGTGGCGGAAAAACTGCTGGAGTCTTTCAAGGCACCATTTTTGATCGACGGGCATGAGCTGCACTGCAGCGCGAGCATCGGCATTGCCCTCTACCCGGACGACGCCACCGAGGTGACGGCCCTGGTGCAGTTTGCCGATGCGGCCGCCAAGCAGGTGAAAAAAACCGATGGAACGGGGTATTCGTTTTTCAGCGCCGAGATGAATACGCGCGCCAAGGAACAGTTGCACCTGGAAGGGGAGCTGCGCTCGGCCTCGTCCAGGGGCGAGCTGCTGGTGTACTACCAGCCCAAGGTCAGCCTGCGCAGTGGCCGGATTGTCGGCTCCGAAGCCCTGCTGCGTTGGAAGCACCCCCGCAAGGGCATGGTGCCACCGAGCCAGTTTATTCCGTTGGCCGAGGAAACCGGCTTGATCCTGGACATTGGTGGCTGGATTCTGGAGGAAAGCTGTCGCCAGATCCGCGCCTGGCTGGATACGGGCGTGCGCGTGCCGCCCGTGGCGGTCAACTTGTCCGCGCGCCAGTTCGACACGCAATTGCCCGAGCGCATCGACATTTTGCTCAAACGCTATGACATTGATCCGCGCCTGCTGCGGCTGGAAGTCACCGAGTCGCTGCTGGTGCGCTCCATCGACAAGGTGCTGCCCATCATGAATAAACTCGTGGCCATGGGCCTGGCCTTGTCGCTGGATGATTTCGGCACGGGTTATTCCAGCTTGGCGTACCTCAAGAAATTACCCATCAGTACCCTGAAAATTGACCGTTCGTTTGTGATTGGCATCCCCGGCGATGGCAATGACTGCGCCATCGCGCGGGCCATTGTCACCATGGGGCAGCAGATGCGCCAGGAAATTGTGGCCGAAGGTGTGGAAACTGCGGAACAGATGGTTTTCCTGCGCAGCCTGGGCTGTGACCAGTTGCAGGGTTATCTGTTCAGCCCTCCGGTGACTGCCGATGATTTCTTTGCCATGGTGCGTGCGGACCGTCGGCTGGAGTTGCAGCATGCAGCGCAGCATTTCAGCATTTGACGGTGGACAACTAGCGCCATGCCCATGCAACTCCAGGACATCCTGTATTCCCAGGGGTTTGGCACCCGGCGCGTCTGCGCGGGCCTGATCCAGCAGGGCCTGGTGCAGGTTTATAGGGATAATTGCGCTATAGAGCCCGTGGAATGTGCGGAAGCAGCTACTGAATTTGAAGCGACTGGTCTGCGTTTCAAAGTGCAGGGGGGTGATTGGCAATACCACGAAAAAGCCTACCTGATGCTGCACAAGCCAGCTGCCACCGAGTGCTCGCATAAGCCTTCGACTTACCCCAGCGTCTATACCCTGCTACCCGCGCCGCTGCGTGCGCGCCCTTGCAAGACGCACATACAGGGGGTGCAGGCCGTGGGGCGCCTGGACCAGGATACGACCGGGCTGTTGCTGCTCAGTGACGATGGTGCATTCATCCACCGCATGACCTCGCCGCGCCACCACGTTTCCAAGGTGTACGAGGTGACGGTGCGCCACCCGCTTGATGCGCGCCAGGTGCAGCGCCTGCTTGACGGTGTGGTGCTGGACGATGACCCCAAGCCGGTGCGCGCAGCCGCTTGCGAAGCGCTGGATGAGCACCATCTGCGCCTGACCTTGACCGAGGGAAAATACCACCAGGTCAAGCGCATGGTGGCGGCGGTTGGCAACCGGGTCGAGGCTTTGCACCGCTCGCAAATCGGCGGCTTGTGTTTGCCGTCCGACCTGGCACCGGGCCAGTGGCGCTGGCTGGACGCCGCACAATTGCACAGCATCGCGCAGCCATTGCACACCATAACGCGGTATGCTCGCCCCGATGAAACTGCTCTTTGATTCCTTCTGGCGTGCGTTGGCCTACTGTCTGCGGCCACAAGTCATTCTTTTGTCCCTGTTGCCCCTGATTCTGGTGATCGGTTCGACGGTCGGGCTGGGCTACCTGTTCTGGGATTCGGCCATGGACCAGGTGCGCTTGTTGCTGGAGTCGTCCATTTTTGTCAACCACGGCTGGGCCTGGCTGGACAACGTGGGCTGGGGCCGGCTCAAGACGGTGTTGGCCCCCTTGATTGTCATATTTACCGTGACGCCCTTGATCATCATTGTGTCGTTGCTGGTGGTCTCCCTGTTGATTACCCCGGTTCTGGTGCAGCTGGTGGCGCGGCGCCGGTTTTCCACCCTGGAGGTGCGCAGCGCAAGTTCGTTCTGGCGCAGCGTGGTCTGGACTCTAGTGTCCACGGTACTGGCGCTGCTGGCCCTGGTGGTGTCCATTCCCTTGTGGTTTGTCCCACCGCTGATCTTGCTGGTTCCGCCTTTGATCTGGGGGTGGTTGACCTACCGCGTGATGGCCTTTGATGCCTTGAGCGAGCACGCCAGCACCCGCGAGCAACGCACGGTGTTCCGACGCCATCGGCTGCCCTTGTTGCTGATGGGCGTGTTCGTTGGCTATCTGGGCGCAGCACCTAGCCTGGTGTGGGCCTCTGGCGCCTTGTTTGCTGCTGCGTTTGTGATTCTGGTGCCGCTGGCCATCTGGATTTACACCTTGGTGTTCGTTTTCTCGTCGCTGTGGTTCTCCCACTACTGCCTTTCCGCCCTGGCCGTGCTCAGGGCTGAGGTGAGAGACCAGGAGTTGCAATAGTCCCGGATAGTCCCGGTATCGCCGAATGCCCAGGATGGGCATTCAAGCTATTTTCCGTAGCGTGCAGCGGTGTTGTAGAAGCCGCGCCAGCGCGTCACCTTGCCGGCGGTGATGGTGAATACATGCACCCATTCGCCCTCGAACTTCTTGCCGGTGTCGCGTGCGGTGGTGCTCTCCCAGCCCAGCACGGTGACGTGGTCGCCGGCCTCGATGAATTCGCGCGGCTCGAAGGTGTGAATGTCGTCAAACTGTTGAACGGCGGCAAAGAAGCCGGCCACTTCCTGGTGGCTGCGGCGTCGACCGGCGTAGCCGAGTTCGGCCGGACCGGCGAACTCCCAATCGACATCACTGGCGACCAGTTCCAAAATCGCGGGTACATCCCCGCGTCCAAAGGCTTCATATGCTTGTTGCACGACTGTAACGGCGGTGCCCATGGTCATCACTCCTTAACTGAAGTTACGCACGGGCACCATTTTTGTATAGTTGCCGCATGAATCAAAATCATCTCGACCTTTATACCGACTATCTGTGTGTGACTTTTGGCAAGGCAACGGCGACGGGCTTGGCTGCCATTCTGGATGGCGATG
>JAYRRD010000130.1:0-17256 GCA_041910275.1 Rhodoferax sp. | reverse complement strand
TCAAATCTTCAACGTTTACGCCTTTCGTGCTTGCTTTCCCGGTAGCGATATCTTTCGTATCCATCATTCAACTTTCGCATTCTGTGGTGATAGCCAGAATTTTCTCACCATCGGTATAAACGCTGCTGGAAATCGCCTAAGAGAAGCGTCAGCCATTTTGATTGCGCATTGTTTTTGATAACGTGCGCTGCAGCCGCTTTTCACCGTGCGATCTTTTGCTCACGAATCAACCAAAGGGAGGCGGCGCGCCTCTACGGTTATGGGCAGCGGGGTGTCGGCGGGCATTTCCGGCAGATCAAACTGCCAGCCATTGGCCAGCGTGACCAACCCGCCCCACATGCCGGGTTTGGCCATGGCGGTGATGGGCTCTTCCAGGTCTTTCTTGGCCACGTAGCCGGTCAGCACGCCTTTGCTGTCTTTGCGGAT
Organism: Rhodoferax sp.; assembly: GCA_041910275.1. Taxonomy (GTDB): domain Bacteria; phylum Pseudomonadota; class Gammaproteobacteria; order Burkholderiales; family Burkholderiaceae_C; genus Allorhodoferax. The sequence goes on along the minus strand of JAYRRD010000130.1, from coordinate 16,830 downwards.
CATCAGTTTCATCGTCGTTTCCTTTGTGGCACACCATAACGGCCAGAACTGGCGCGCGTCATCCATGCACAGCGCATCCAGCACAATGTCCAGCGGCTGATTGCGCAACTGCACAACCCAGACCTGGTTGGTATGGTCGCGCGAGCACAGGCTCCAGCTATTGGGGTTATTGAGGTTATCGGGAGTAAGCAGCGCAATGTCAATCAAGCCGCCATTGGGGTCCACCTTGCGTGAACAGCAAGGGCTCTGGATGCGAAAGTTCTCACCCTCGCGCACAATTTGTGGCCGCACATAGCGGTAGCGCACCCGCGCGCGCAGCGCACGCTGCATGCGGTACAGCATCAGATCCCGCACCGGATCGCGCCTGGGAGTGCTGGCAAACACGGCAGCCATCACACCCATTCGTCGGTTTCCGGGAGCAGACCAGGCGGGGCCGGTACCAGTTCAATCTCCAGGCATCCGACCACGCAAGCCCCGAACTGCACCAGATACACCGGCTCGTTCAGTTCCGGCGCGTAGCCGATGTTGACCACCTCGCCCACAGAGCCGCGTGCTGCCAGCAGCGCGTCCTCCTGTTTATCAGGGTAGCTGCCATCATTGAGCAGGTTGTCCAGCGCAACGACACGCTGGCCCCAGGCGTAGACAGGTTCACGGGGCTCAAGGCCATGCAAACTCGCAGTATTCATGCCGTTTCCTCCAGAGGTTTTGCCGAGCCCAGCCTTGGCAGTGCAGCGGCCTTGTCGCCCAGGCGCGCCAGTACATCCTCGGGCAGATTGTCCAGCGTGCACAGCTCCTTGGCACGCATGCCCACGCGGTGGCCGGACTCGACAAAGTCCACGGCGTAGATGTAGTACTGTTGCAAAAAAGTGTTGATGCTGATCACGTAACCCATCTCGCCTTTGTGGACCAGCACATCCCCGATATCACGGCCACGGTAGGTGCCGTCGTTGCGCACCACGCAGCGGGAGACCACCCGCTCGCCAAAGCTGAAACGCGGTGGATAGGCCAGTTCGATCTCGGCATCGTCACGGTTGATGTCAGCCATGCACGGCTCCTGGGTGCGGCGCACGCACGGTGCGCATGGCCTTCGTGTTCATATCACCACCGAACCCCAGCCACGGGCCGGGTAGCTGGACATGGCATCGTAGGCATCGCCATTTTGATGGCGTGCAAACACATGCAGCAGCACAGCGCCTCCCACGTGGTCGTTCGGGTCGAGACGGCGCAGCTCTTTGAGCTGGGTATAAGCCTCTTCCATCGCGCCCAGGCGCAGGTTCAGGTAAGCCAGACCCTTGAGGGCAAACAGGTAAAACCGCACGGCGGCATCATGCCGTGTGGCGTGTGCTGGTGGGGGCTCGTCACCAAAGTTCGGACCCAGTACCGTGCGGGCAATGGCCAGCGCGTCCTCTCCCACCGCGCGGGCTTGCAGCAGCTGGTGGCCATAGAAGTAGAAACGGTACAGGGCAACCAGCGGTGCCGGGTGGCGCGGTGCAGCCGCCTGGGCCTGCTTCAGCAGGGCCAATGCCTCCTGCGGTTTTTGGCGCAAAAGGCCAGCCTGGGTAATCAGTGACTCCACCTGCGGGCTCAAGTCCGCGCCGATGGCACTGTCAGCAAAGGTCACAAGTTCCAGTTCAAGCATATCAAGCACGCGTCAGGGGCGCTGCCGCCGGGCGGCCACGCGCGATGGAAGCAATCTCGATTTTGGTCACCCCGGCAGCAGGCGCACCCGCTTCGGTCGTGCTGCAAGCACAAGCAGCCTTGTTCGAATCGGTAAACATCAGACCCGATTGGGTGGCTGTTTCAGCAAAGTCGATGGTGATACCGTTGAGCATGAGCCGGCTTTGGGCGCCAAGGAACAGGCGCACGCCACCGACTTCCAGCAATTGTTCTCCCTCCTGGGGGGCGGCTTCGGCACTGAACTCGGAGGTATAGCCAGAGCAGCCGCCCGGCGTTACCGCCAGTCGCAGACCCGCTCCGGCACCCAGGCCGGAAAACCGTACCATGCGGTTGATGAACCTGGCCGCCGCAGGGGTGATGGTGACGCTGGGCAACATGCTCAAACCTTCACGATGCAGCCGTCCACCGGGCACACCGCCACGCACTGCGGCGAGTCGAAGTGGCCTTGGCAGTCGGTGCACTTCTTGGGATCAATGATGTAGGTGCCATTTTTCTCGCGGATGGCAACGTTGGGACATTCCGGCTCGCAGGCCGAGCAGGCGCTGCAGGTTGAGGCAATGATTTTGTGGGCCATGGTAAATCTCCGGTTAGGTTGATGGGAGCTTGGGAATATGGAATAAATCAGGCAGCCAGGGCCTGGCTACCAGCAAGGTGGGGGCTGGTGCTGGTGTAGGCACCCTGGCGGATGTGCGCGTCACCGCGACGCTCGTGCACCAGTGCGCCACTGGCAACGCGGAGGCGGTAATCCTTGAACCATTCCAGTGCGGCTTTTTCGATGAACTCGCCCGCAAAACTGTCAACCGGCTCAATACCGGCTTGCATCAGTTCGTCGCGTGGGCAAGCTCCGATCCTGGCTACCAGAACGGCGTGGCAATCGTTGATGGCGCGCACGATGGACGGCAATTGCTCGTCGTCGCCTTCGCCCCCCTGGCAATAATGGTCCACCCGCCGGTGGCCGACGAACAGCACCTGGGAGGCGGAAACTTCAAAAATCTGGAACTCGCTGACATGGCCAAAATGTTCATTGACACGGCCACCGCCCTTGGTCGCCACGGCCACCAGAACCTTCAGCGCATCGGCCATCGGGATTGCGCTTGCAGCCGCCAAGGCCTCCTGCCTGGCCGCTTGCTGGGCCTGGCGCTGCGCTTCGACCTTTTGCTGGTAGCTGCGGCGCGTCTCGATGTCGTAGACCGTTTCCGGCTCCATCTGTTCAAGCTGGTCCAGCTTGTCCAGCGCAAATTCCTCACTGCGATCCTCGCCCAGCAAACCCACGGCGTCGGCGCGGCACTGGCGGCAGTGGCGCATGAGCTTGGCGCCACCCATACAGGCATCCTGCACGGCTTTAAGCTCGGCAGCAGTAGGCCCACGCTGGCCCGTGAGGCCAAACACCGTGCCGTGCTCGGCCTCGGAGATCAGCGGCATGATGTTGTGCAAAAAGGCACCGCGCTCCTTCACCGCGCGGTTGACCTCGATCAGGTGTTCATCGTTGATACCGGGAATCAGCACCGAATTGATCTTGGTGAGCACACCACGCGCGGTCAGCATCTCCAGCCCCAGCATCTGGCGCTCGTGCAGGATTTTGGCGGCCTCATAGCCGGTCACACGCCGGTGGTTCCAGAATATCCATGGGTAGATTTTTTCGCCGACTGCCGGGTCCACCATATTGATGGTGATGGTGACATGGTCAACGTTGTATTGACAAATCTCGTCCACGAGGTCCGGAAGCGCCAGGCCATTGGTGGAAATACACAACTTGATGTCGGGTGCCTGCTGCTGCAAGAGGCGAAAGGTCGCAAACGTCTTGGCCGGATTGGCCAGCGCATCGCCCGGACCCGCCACACCCAGCACGGTCAATTGGGGAATCGCACGCGCCACGGCCAGCACCTTGCGCACGGCCTGCTCGGGCGTGAGCTTTTGCGAAACCACGCCGGGACGCGATTCGTTGCTACAGTCGTACTTGCGGTTGCAGTAGTTGCACTGGATATTGCAAGCCGGTGCAACGGCCACGTGCATACGGGCAAAGTGGTGGTGGGCCTCCTCGGAGTAGCAAGGATGGTTCTTGACCTTGTCCCAGATTTCCTGCGGCATATCCTGCAGGCCGCCCGATGAACCGCAACTGGCCTTGCCCGCCGCACCCTGGGTATTGCAGCCGCCTCCTGGCATGGAAAAATCAGGCTTGGCACCCAGCGTCCTGATTTGACCGATGCTGAAATAGGTTGGTGCTGCTGGCATGGAAAAACCCCTCTCGCGTCCGACATATGGCCGCATGGGGGTTCAATAGCTAAATCCGTGCCACCCGAAAACCTGCATTTTTTCCGTTTTTTGTCGGAAGTGGCACATGCTGGGCACTACCTACGCCCTGATTGTGTAGCGCTTTGTCGGCTGATGTCGGTTGATGTCGGAAATGCGACAAAGGCCACGCAGCCAAGCTTTGCATCATTTGTATGACGTACACTGCAATGCCATGACGCAGGAGAACAAGTCCATGTCCACTACCGAAAAAATTCTCAATGTTCGCCTTCCAGTCGAGCTGCATAGCCAGCTGGAGCAACTGGTACAGGCCACTGGCCGCAGCAAGAGCTTTTTGACCGTGGAGGCGCTCAAAACCTACGTCAGCCAGGAGCAATGGCAGATCGCGGATATACAAAGTGGTCTGCAAGAGGCTGATCGGGGTGAGTTCGCAACGACCGAAGAGGTGCGCGCGGTATTCGCCAAATACGGGCACTGAGCATGGAGATTCGCTGGACACGCAAGGCGCTGGAAAATCTGGACCAGATTGGCTCCTATATTGCGCAGGGCAATCCCGCTCGTGCGAGCGCATTCGTCGGGGAAATCAAGGAAAAAATAGCGCTGCTGGCGTCGTTTCCCGCACTGGGTCGCCCTGGCCGGGTGCCCGGTACCCGTGAGCTGATAGTGCATGAAAACTATGTGGTGCCCTACCGCGTGAAGGGCGACGCTGTGCAGATCATCCGTGTCCAGCACGTCGCCCGGTTATGGCCAAAACAGTTCAATCCATGAGCAAAAAACTGCAAACAACTGTGCACACTGCACCGCAGCGAACCCGCATCGCTCCTACAGAGGTGAAGCAAAATCATATCACCCGTGATATCAAAAACACCAAAATCGCACTACAGCTGCTCCCCGAAAGCCTCCGTGGCACGTTTTTAGCCTCGATTTGGCCTCAAATTAGCCTAAATTCAGCATCAAATCAGCCTGTAGCCCCCGAGGGACAAGCGGGGTCAGCTACTGAAAACGTAGTAACGTACAGGAGCACCTCAGAACTTCCGCACCTCAATGTCATGCTTCTTCAAGGCATAGCCCATCTGGCGTGGCGAGATATTCAATAACCGGGCCGCCTTGGCCTGCACCCAGCCGCAGCGCTCCATGGCCCAGATCAGGCGCTCGCGTTCACCATCGGGCTTGCCATCCGGCTCGGGAATGGCTTCCTGGGTCGAGGGGGCTGCAAGCGTCTGCGTTTCCTCGGCTGCGGTGGACGCCGGGACTTCCACGATGGGAATGTCGGCCAGGCGCGTCGGGTTGACGGCGTCGTCCCTTTCGATGTGGTGTAAAACCTGGGTCAGGCAGCTATTGCCCTTGCACGGGAAAGCCAGATCGGAAATCAACTCGCTCTGGGCCATGGTGGCCATGCGCTCGACGCAATTTTCCAGTTCACGTACATTGCCGGGCCAATAACAACTGGTCAGGATACGTATGGCAGAGGGGCTGAACTGCATGGAGCGCGTGTTTTCCCGATTGAAACGGTCCAGAAAATACTGGGCCATGACCGGAATATCGTCCCGCCGCTCGCGCAAAGGCGGAAGCAGGATGCTGACCACGTTGATGCGGTAATAAAGGTCGGCACGAAACTCGCCTTCCTTCACCATACGCTCCAGATTCCGGTTGGTGGCCAGAATCAGCCGCACATCCACCTTGACGACCGACGTGCCGCCCACCCGCTCAAACTCCCGCTCCTGCAATACCCGCAGCAGCTTGGCCTGGAAGGCGGGCGAAATGTCGCCAATTTCGTCCAGAAACAGCGTGCCAGCGTTGGCCAGCTCAAAGCGTCCCTTGCGCTGCCCCTGCGCGCCGGTAAAAGCGCCTTTTTCGTGGCCAAACAGCTCGCTTTCCAGCAGCGACTCGGTCAATGCGGCGCAATTGACGCTGATAAAGGCCTCGTTCTTTCTGGGCGAAAGATTGTGCACGGCGCGCGCGATGACCTCCTTGCCGGTGCCGCTCTCGCCCCGCAGCAATACCGTGGTGCGGGACGGCGCGACCTGGTGCACCTGGGCAAAGACTTTTTGCATGGAGGCCGAAATGCCCACCACCTGGTCAATCTGGTCCATCGGTTTGCTGGACTTGAGCACCTTGTGCATGCGCCGTGCTTCGTCTTGCATGCTGTTGTGTGCCGCACTGACACTGCGGTGCAACAGCAGCGCCTGCCCCATCAGCGTGGCAACCATTTTCAGCAACTGCAAGTCGCCGGAGAAGCTGCGCTGCTCGTCAGGATTCAGGCAATCGACCGCCAGAACGCCCACGGTATGGCGGTCGGCACGAATGGGCGTCACCAGCATGGCAATCGCCACATCGGGTGACTGGTCTGCCGCACCCGTGCGATTGAGAAATAAGGGTTCCTTGTGCACATCCGGCACGATGGCCTGGATGCTATTGGCATAGACACGCCCGACGATGCCCTCGCCGGGCTGAAACGCAAGCCGCTGCTGTTCCTCGCGCGTCAGGCCTATGGAGCACAGGCCCCGCAACATGCCATCCGCTTCATTCAGCACCACAAAGGCGCGGCGCCAGTCAAAGGTGTGCAATAAATAGTTGAGGGCTTCACGAAATGTCTTGGCAACATCCAGGGAAGTTGCCAAGGTCTTGCCGACTTCATAGATCGCATTGAGATCACGCCGGGATTCAATTGCTTGGGTGTTCACCATATTGGACTCCGGTTGGTGCCGCGTACTGCTGCAACAGAGGCCACAAGCAAAAATCACGCCACCCGGCTGCGCTGCTGCATTTGCGACAAATGGAACAGCGCGGCATACAAAACGAACAATCCGGCCAGGAAAAAATACGAAATATCGCCAAAAACCGGGGAATGGGCATGGCATCGAAATTGCGAAACGGTGGGCGTCCCCGCTTTTCAGGAGCCTGCCATGCCTGTGTACCTCGACTACGCCGCCACAACGCCAGTGGACCCGCGCGTCGCCCGGAAAATGATTCCATACCTGACCGAGGTCTATGGTAACCCCGCCAGCCGATCCCACGCCTTTGGCTGGGCTGCCGATGCGGCGGTGGGACTGGCGCGCAAACAGGTTGCGGCCCTGATCCAGGCAGACCCGCGCGAACTGGTCTGGACCTCTGGTGCCACCGAGTCCAATAACCTGGCCATCAAGGGAGCCGCGCATTTCTACCAAAACCGGGGCCGCCATCTGGTGACCGTGGCAACCGAGCACAAGGCCGTGCTGGACAGCATGCGCGAACTGGAGCGGGAGGGTTTTGAGATCACGATTCTGCCGGTTCTGCCCAGCGGACTGCTGGACCTGGCCGTATTCGAAGCCGCGTTGCGCCCGGATACCGTGCTGGCCTCCGTGATGTTTGTCAATAACGAAACCGGCGTCATCCAGGACATTGCCAGAATTGGTGCCATCTGCCGCACCAAGGGGGTGTTGCTGCACGTCGATGCAGCGCAGGCTGCCGGCAAAGTCGCCATTGACCTCACGCAATTGCCTGTGGACATGATGTCCTTGTCGGCACACAAGATATATGGTCCCAAGGGCATTGGCGCGCTGTACGTGCGGCGCAAGCCACGGGTACGCATTGAAGCCCAGATGCACGGTGGCGGCCATGAGCGCGGCATGCGCTCGGGCACCTTGCCCACGCACCAGATTGTGGGCATGGGCGAAGCTTTTCAGCTAGCCGGCGAATCCATGGAGTCTGACAACGCACGTATTCGCAGCTTGCGTGACCGGCTCTGGGCCGGTTTTCAGAAGATGGATGCGGTGGTGCTCAATGGTGACGAACACAGGCGCGCCGTGCAGTACCTGAATGTCAGCTTCAACTACGTCGAGGGTGAATCCTTGCTGATGGGCATCAAGGATGTGGCGGTGTCATCGGGTTCGGCCTGCACTTCGGCCAGCCTGGAGCCCAGCTATGTGCTGCGCGCCCTGGGCCGCAGCGACGAACTGGCCCACAGCTCGGTGCGCTTTTCCATTGGCCGCTTCACCACCGCAGAAGAAATTGATTGCACGATTGCCCAGGTCACCCAGGTGGTGAACAAACTGCGTGCCATGAGCCCCTTGTGGGACATGGTGCAAGCCGGCGTTGACCTGAACACCATCCAATGGACGGCACACTGAAGGAGCGTATGTATGGCTTATAGCGAAAAGGTCGTTGACCACTACGAGAACCCGCGCAACGTGGGTGCTTTTGACGCGGACGACGCGAACGTGGGTACTGGCATGGTGGGTGCGCCTGCCTGTGGGGACGTGATGCGTTTGCAGATTCGCGTCAATGCCGAGGGCGTGATCGAGGACGCCAGATTCAAGACCTATGGCTGCGGCTCTGCCATTGCATCGAGTTCGCTGGTCACCGAATGGGTGCGTGGGCGCACGCTCGAAGAAGCTCTGGCCATCAAGAACGCGGATATTTCCGAGGAACTGGCGCTGCCGCCGGTAAAAATCCACTGCTCCATTCTGGCGGAGGATGCCATCAAGGCAGCGGTGGCGGATTTCCGCGCGCGCCACCCTACAAGCGCTGGCACCCTGGTGTCCGAACAGATTGCCTGCGCATCGTCCAAACGTTGAAACGTTCAAACAATTTTTTCCCCAAGCACACTGCACCAGCCGAGAGACACACATGCAAACCGCCCAGACAAGCGATAGAGATAGATTTACCCCGCCCGCAGCCATGCCCACCATGGCCATCCTGCCTGGCCAGCTGGAATTTACCTCCAATGCCGCCGCAAAAGTGGCCGAGCTGATTGCCGAAGAAGGCAACCCGGAGCTGAATCTGCGCCTGTACGTCACCGGCGGTGGCTGTTCGGGGTTTTCGTACGGCTTTGCCTTTGATGACCAGATTGCAGAAGACGACACGCTGGTCGAAACCGAGGGCGTGACCCTGGTGGTGGACGCCATGAGCTTGCAGTATGTGCTGGGTGCACGGGTGGATTTCGAGGATGGACTGCAAGGCTCGCGTTTCGTCATCCACAACCCCAATTCCCAGACCACTTGTGGCTGCGGCAGTTCATTTTCCGTCTAAGCATCCAAGGAGTTGCAGCATGACAATTTCTCTTACCCCGGCTGCCGCGCGCCACGTCGAGAAGTCCCTGGCCAAGCGTGGCAGCGGCATTGGCCTGCGCCTGGCCGTCAAGACCAGCGGTTGCAACGGATTCGCGTATGCGCTGGAATTTGTGGATGCAAGCAACCCCGATGACGCATGCTTTGAAACCCACGGTGTCCGGGTCATTGTTGATCCGCGCAGCCTGGGGATGCTTGCGGGTACCGAGCTGGACTTCGTGCGCGAAGGACTGAACGAAGGCTTCAAGTTCAACAACCCCAACGCCAAAACCAACTGCGGCTGCGGCGAGAGCTTCGCCGTTTAAGTTCAAGTTCAAATTTAAGCCCATGGCCCTGCTACAAATCTGCGAACCCGGCCAAAGCGCCGCACCACACCAGCACCGGCTGGCTGCGGGCATTGACCTGGGCACCACCAATTCGCTCATTGCCACAGTGCAAAGCGCGCTGGCGCGGGTACTGCCGGACGAAGACGGTGCGCTGCTGCTGCCGTCGGTGGTGCGTTACCTGCCGGGCAATGGCATGGTGGTAGGCCGCGAAGCGCAGGAAAGCCAGGCCGAAGACCCCGAAAACACCATCGTGTCGGTCAAGCGCTTCATGGGGCGTACCCTGGCGGACCTGAAAGAGGCCGCCGCCTTGCCTTACCGCTTTACCAATGGCTCCGGCATGGTCGGCATTGCCACCGTCTGCGGCGAGCGCTCGCCGGTACAGGTATCCTCAGCCATCCTGACGGCCCTGCGCGAACGTGCCGAAAGCGCGCTGGGTGGGCCACTGGCCGGCGTGGTGATTACCGTACCCGCCTACTTTGATGATGCCCAGCGCCAGGGCACCAAGGACGCGGCACGGCTTGCGGGACTGAACGTCCTGCGTCTCCTGAATGAGCCTACCGCCGCAGCCATTGCCTATGGCCTGGACAAGGCTGCCGAGGGTACCTTTGCGATTTATGACCTGGGTGGAGGCACCTTTGACATCTCCATCCTGCACCTGACGCAAGGCGTGTTCGAGGTGTTGGCCACTGGCGGAGACTCTGCTTTAGGCGGAGACGACTTTGACCATGTCATTGCCGAATGGTTCTGTGCACAACACGCCATCGCTGGCCTGGCCGCATTGGCGCCCACGGCCCAGCGCAGCCTGCTGGCCGCAGCGCGCACAGCCAAGGAAGAACTTTCACAGCATGCAACAGCGCGTGTATCGCTTGCCGGTGCGGGCGGTGCAGTACAAGAAACCATTCTTTCGCGCTCCGAATTTGCCAAGCTGGGTGCGCCCCTCGTCGCCCGCACCATGCTGGCCGTACGCCAGGCCCTGCGCGATGCCGGACTAGGAATTGCCGACATCACGGGTGTGGTGCTGGTAGGCGGCTCCACCCGCATGCTGCCGGTACGCGATGCAGTACGCGACTTTTTCCAGCGCGAACCGCTGGTGGACATGGACCCGGACCAGGTCGTCGCCATCGGCGCAGCGCTGCAAGCCAACGTGCTGGCAGGCAATGGCAGCGGTCGTGACGACTGGTTGTTGCTCGATGTCTGCCCACTGTCTTTGGGCATCGAGACCATGGGTGGGCTGGTGGAAAAAATCATTCCACGCAATTCCACGCTGCCCACGGCCAGGGCGCAGGACTTCACCACGTTCAGGGACGGGCAGACCGCCATGTCCTTGCACGTCGTGCAGGGTGAGCGTGAGTCCGTGGCCGATTGCCGCTCGCTGGCCCGCTTCGAACTGCGCGGAATCCCCCCTGCGGTAGCCGGAGCAATGCATATCCGCGTCACTTTTCAGATTGACGCCGATGGGCTGTTGTCCGTCACCGCACAGGAACAAAGCACCGGGGTGCAGGCCCATATCGAAGTCAAGCCCACCTATGGCCTGGCCGACACGCAGATAGCGGCCATGCTGCAAGACGCCATCGGTTCGTCCCAGGCCGACATGCAGCTGCGCTCCTTGCGCGAGGCACAGGTCGATGCACGGCGTCTGCTGGACGCAACCGAGGCCGCACTGGCGCAAGATGCAGCGTTGTTGACACCGCAGGAATTCGGCGCCATTCGCCACGCCATGTTCACGCTGGCCGATAAGCTGGAGACACAAGCGCCGCTGGAAGAATTGCGCGGCGCAACCACAACGCTCAGTACCGTCACCGACGCATTCGCCGCACGGCGCATGAACGCCTCCATCAGTCAGGCGCTGTCCGGGCGCACCATGGGCAGCCTGGTTTAGGCCTATTTAAGCCGAATTGAAAGCCATGCCACGCATCCACCTGCTGCCCCACCCCGAACTGTGTCCCGATGGCCGCGACCTGGAAGCCAAACGCGGTGCCTCGCTGTGTGCCAGCTTGCTCAAAGCCGGTGTGGCAATCGAGCACGCCTGTGACATGGTGTGTGCCTGCTCAACCTGCCATGTGTACGTGCGCCAAGGAGGCGATTCCCTGGCAGAACCCGACGATGCCGAAAACGACCAGCTCGACCACGCCTGGGGACTCCAAGCCCAGTCGCGCCTGGCCTGTTGCGTCACGCTCCAGGACAGCGACATCACGGTGGAGATTCCGCGCCACACCCGCAACCACGCGCGGGAGCAGTGAGTATGGGCACATTTGGAATATTTGGAATTGCTGTTGGGAAAGATTGGGAAAGGCTCGGAATTCAGGGTGCGATTCGAAGTGATGCGCCTGTTCAGACAATTTCGCGTAGGGGCAGCCACGGGGGTGGAATACGCAGGTTTTTTGGGTGCTGAGGGCAGGTTCTTGTTACTACGTTTTCAGTAGCTGTCCCCGCTTATCCCTCGGGACCTAGAGGCTGATTTGATGCCTGATTTGAGGCTAAATTGAGACTAAAAACGTGCCACGGAGGCTTGCGGGGGGTTCCTATAGTGCGGCTTTGGTGTTTTTAATATCACGGGTGATATGAAACTGGCATGATTCCATGTGATTCATGCAGGGGTCCCCCGTGGCCACCCTGGGGTCAGGGCAGGCACGGGGGCCTGCCCCTACAACAGACGAATCGCTTTGAATCGCACCCCGGAATTCAAGTCTGCGTATCCATCGGATACAATGCGGCCCGAGTTCGGTGTGTGGCGCAGCCTGGTAGCGCACTTGCATGGGGTGCAAGGGGTCGAAGGTTCGAATCCTTTCACACCGACCATGAGGCACTCTAAAGGCCGCTAAGGAACACCACCTAGCGGCCTTTTTCATTGGTAAATCAACAGCGAATACACTAGCAACCGCTAACGAGAGCTATTGACTGCCAAGGCAAAACCGGGGAACATATAGGGGAACAAAACGCCGGGGAACGGGATTTTTGATGACTGTTCCCCGTTTTCATAGGAAAAACCCATGTTGACCGATGCCCAATGCCGCAACGCCGTTTGTCCACAAAACAAGAAACGCGCACGTTTTTTTGATGCTGCGGGCCTATATTTGGAGGTATCCCCGGCTGGTTCAAAGCGCTGGTTCTGGAAAACTTACGCCGATGGCAAAGAAGGGCGTATGGCTTTGGGCAGCTATCCAGACGTGAGTCTGACGGCAGCAAGGAAAGCGCGGGATGCTGCAAAGCTGCAAAAGGCTGAGGGCATCAACCCAGTGCAGGCCCGCAAGGTTGAAAAGCTGCGCTCAACCACACCGGATGCAGACACATTCAAAGTTACGGCGCTGGAGTGGTATGCAATCAAGCTGGATAGCTGGAGCAGTCACTACGCCATCCGGGAAAAGCGCAACCTGGAAAAAGACCTGTTCCCCTTCCTGGGGGCGCGGCGCATTGGCGACATTGAAGCAATCGAGCTGCTGGCAACGGTTCGCCGGGTAGAGGAACGCGGCGCGTTGGATGTGGCCCACCGGGTATTGACCACGGCGGGACAAGTCTGGCGTTACGCGGTGGCGTCGGGCAGGTGCCAGCGGGACGTGAGTGCCGACATTCGGGGCGCATTGAAGCCCCACCACGGCAAACACTTTGCAGCCATTACCGACCCGGTAAAGCTGGGCGAACTGATCCGGGCGATCCGTGGCTATCAAGGCGGGCCGATTGTGCGGGCTGCGCTGCAATTGGCACCGATCTTGTTCCAGCGACCCGGCGAACTGCGGGCGGCGGCATGGGCTGAGTTTGATCTTGATGCGGCAATGTGGACTATTCCAGCGGTGCGGATGAAGCGCAGTGTGGACGGCAAGCGCAATGGCGACCCGCATCAGGTGCCACTACCCACGCAGGCCGTGGAGATTCTGCGCAAGCTGCACCCAATCACAGGGCACAGTGCATTGTGCTTTTACGGCGAGCGCAGCCACGACCGGCCAATCAGCGATAACACCTTACGGGCGGCGCTGGGTACGCTGGGCTATGGGCCGGATGTGCAAAGCGTGCACGGGTTCAGGGCAACTGCACGCACGCTATTGGCCGAGGAACTGGGCATTGATCCGCTGGTAATCGAGGCGCAGCTCGCCCATGCAGTAAAAGATGCCAATGGCCGGGCGTACAACCGCACGCAGTACATGAAACACCGGACGACCATGATGCAGCAATGGGCCGACTACCTGGACAAGCTGGCAGCGGGCGGTGATGTTATCCAGTTCAAGGCGGCATAATCACGTTTCACCACGCCTAGGCCGGGCCTAATTACCCCGACCGAAAAGCACACCGCCCCCCCGGTGGCCTGGCGTGGTTTCTATCGACGGGGGATGATATGGGGGGACTGTGAGAATTTCAGATTTTGAACTTCCAAAGGGTGTACACCTTCAAAAAAGTGGGGGCAGGCCAAAGAAAGAGGCGCGTGATGTTGCTGTGTTACTTGACAAACTCTGGCAGTTGCATCATGCCCAAAAAGAACCCAAGGCAGTACGCGAATCGATTATTGATGCATGGAATTCCCTGGGAATAAGGGAAGAGTCCCATATCCGGCGATCCTCAAGGAAGGCATGGGAGGCTATTGCATTAGAGGATATTAAGGTTTTCCGTGAGAAATACGGGAATTTTTTTATTAAAACGGATGAATCAGGCCGGATTACTTTGCAGCCAAGTACGGTGCATGCTGGTGTTGTTGTATGGGTCTGGGAACCCGGCATGAGGGAAGCGCAGAAGATACGGATTAAAAGAATTTTTATGAAAATTCAATCACCAGACGGCACTGTGCATGAAATAGAAGCTCAAAAGGTTGTATGTAGCACAGAAGAGCCATCCAAACAAGGCCAGTAACCATTTTCGACCGGCCAATAATCATTTCTGACCTTACAAAAAGCCTACTGTAAAACGATAGTCACCCCCACTACTCTAGCAACCGCTTAGAGAGACTAAAGGGGATTAGTGATGAAAATTTTGAGATTGCCCGAAGTCAAAGGAGTGACAGGGCATAAAGGTGATGAGTCGGTTTATGGCCGCGTCAGAACAGGCGAATTCACGAAGCCGGTAAAAATTGGACAAAGGGCTGTCGGTTGGCCTGAACACGAAGTGCAAGCCATCGTGGCGGCAACCATCACAGGTTACACACCAGACCAGATGAAGGAACTGGTAAAGCAATTACATGCCGACCGTGCAAAACTGTTGGCACCACCACCTGTGCAGGGGGGGAAGCAAGATTATTACCCGTGGGAAGATGGTAGCGACGCCACCCCTGTTCAGGTGGAAAAGGCCACGCCACCGACACCACTGCCCAGGATAAAAACGCGGCGCAAGTCATTGGCAACGGCGCAGGGGGCAAATCATGTCTGAAATAGAAATGGTAGAACTGCCCCAGGATGTGAAGGATTCTGTAAATTTTGGCATTGACATTTCTGATGAAATCATGCGCCAGTCTTTGGAATTTGCCCGTAATGAATTCCCTCTTACTAAACGCGATGTAATCCCGTTGGCGGTAGCACATGCCCAGATTGCAACAAGCCTACTTATCGCACGTGAACGAACGGACGCTTTGACGTTTGCGCTTGAAAACCTTGGATCAGCAATCAGTGATGTGGCACTGGCATTGAATTCGGGGAAAGATGCAGGCGCAGCCCTGTTTGACATCGGCCATACCTTTTCCGAGCTGCTGCTGCTGATGCGAGGGGGAGCGACTGACACCCGCACGAAGCGGGAACCCCTGCCCAAAATCACGCGCCGCAAGGCATAGGGGCGGCCATGGTAACAAAAAAGAAATGCCGCCCGGTTGCACCCGGTGCGGCATTGGGAAAAACATCAAAAAACGCACCCGATTCTAAACAAAAACTGCCTGTTCCCAGCACTAAAATACAGGCAACCTCGATAGCGGGGCCGGTGCGTTCAAACACCTTGGAAAAAGCGGTAGCAACCCCCACCGAAAGCGGGGTTTTATCTTGTCTGGATTACGGGGCGGACTGTGGCTTGTCCACGGCCATGCCCTACGGTTTTGGACGGGGTGCGGTAGACCGTGAGGCTATCGGCGTGGCTTTTTCCACGTTTGAAACACCCCGTCACCGGATGCACGTTCAAATGCAGACGGTGGATTTTTCAGTTCAAAAAGGAACGGAAACCATGAAACCGACCGTAAAGCCGGGCGCATTGCCCGCGACCACCCATACCGACCACCTGGCGCTTACCCAACGCGCTACCAACTCCCTGAGCATGGCGCTGTGGCATATCCGCCATTCCAGCGAGCAAGACAGCATCCAACTGGCCACAGGCCGGGCTGTATCTGCGGCAAGAGCGCTGAAACAACTTTGCGCGATGGAAGGGGGTGCGCATCATGAATAAACCCATCTCCCTTGACTCGCCAATGGTTGCAAACTGGCAATTTGATTCCGGGCCGGTCTCTGTCTTGAACCCCGACAGCACATTGCATGAGCGCGCGGCCTGGTGTTGGCAGCAGGTCGTGACGCTAAATTGCATGCTAAACATACTTGCAACGGGCCACAACGACCCGGAAATCCGAAGTTTGGTGAACATCGTACAAACCTTCACAGATCCACTGGAAAGTGTTCTGGAGACCGTGGGAGACAAAACCAACGCCATAGAGCAATCGTCCAAGCCTGTGGGGGTGGCAGCATGAGCACCACAACAGAACTGGACAAAGCACGGGCCGAACTCAGAATCCAGAGCGAAGGATTTACAGAGTCCCTACGTGAATTCATAGAGCAAGCCGAGGCACTGATAGACGCCATCAATCACCTGCTGGAGCCAAACTCCGACGGGGATTCACCGCAACACAACGCCTGGAGGCTCTCAGAGGTGCTACTGGGACATTTTGCGTACTCGGATCATCTGGCGAGGGCACGCCGCTTGCTGGGAGAAGGGGGTGTGAAATGAACGCCACCACCAAAGCAAAAAATGCCAGCAACGTTTACCAACTGAATCCAGCACGTGAACGACTACGCCGAGAGATGGACGAAATGCCGACGCATATCGTCGAAGAGTTCGTCTCCATTGTGCAATTAGCACAGTCTCATGTTGATCCAATGCTCTCCGTGCTGGAGTCAATTCCAGAGGTTAGGGGCAGGCCAGAAGTGGCAATTCTGGCCAAACTTTTTGCGGCTCAGATGTTGGTCTCACGGCTTGAGGGGATGGCTGTATGAGTAGCACAAAAGACTATTCGGCCTTGCCCGAAGACATGAAAGCCTCCCGGCGCTGGCTGGTGTGGCGCAGCGAACCGGGGGGCAAAAAGCCCCGTAAAGTGCCCTACTACGCCAGCGGAAAGCCCCGTAAGGGCACGCTGGACAGCCCCGAGGATATTGCCCAGCTTGGCACCTTTGACGACGCCCTGGCGGCCATGCAAACAGGCCGGTACACGGGCCTTGGCTTTGCCACGGTAAATTTGTTCTCCGATCAGGCGCAGCCAGGAGCAGAATTTTTGGTCATGCGAAGCAGATCGAAGACACGGCGGGTGCGGAACGACAGTTCGCGCATCAAAGAAGCGATTGTTTGAGTGGGCTTTTGGATCG
>JAYRRD010000129.1:0-5186 GCA_041910275.1 Rhodoferax sp. | reverse complement strand
TCAAATCTTCAACGTTTACGCCTTTCGTGCTTGCTTTCCCGGTAGCGATATCTTTCGTATCCATCATTCAACTTTCGCATTCTGTGGTGATAGCCAGAATTTTCTCACCATCGGTATAAACGCTGCTGGAAATCGCCTTAGGAAACAAGCCAGCGCGTTCGGCCTGCATTAACAGGGGCTCGGACCCACTGGTCGTAAATGACGCACCGCTGGCAATAAAACGAACCTGCACCGGTGTGCCGCTCTCGCGCGTCGGTAACAATGGGCTTGCCACAAATCGCTCGCTGTACAGGGGAACTGGCATAGCCTGGTCGTTCCAATAGGCCTGCACGGTATCCATAAAGCCCGCAGGGCCACACATCCAGGTGCTGCGCTCGGCCAAATCAGGCACCGCCAACTCCAGCTTGTGGAGGGTAAACAAGCCCTCTTCTGCGTCGAAATGCACCAGCAGGCTTAACGCGGGGTACTGGGCCGCAATCGATTCCAGTTGCTTGGCAAAAATCCAATCCGCAGGTGATCGGCATACGTGCAAAAACACCACGTCGCCCTGGTAATTACGTGCCTGCAAGTCACGCAACATGGCCATCACCGGGGTGATACCACTGCCAGCACTGAGCAACAGCATTTTTGCAGGCAACACGTCTGGCGTTACAAATTCGCCATGCGCTTGGCTGATCGTGATCACATCGCCCACCTTCACTGCGTCATGCAGGTAGTTCGACACCAGGCCACCCAGCTGGCGCTTAACCGTAATGGCGAGGCGTCGCGCACCGGGCCGGGAACTCAGGCTGTAGGCCCGCTCCACCCGACGCCCGTTGATTTCCACCCCCACACGCACAAACTGCCCCGCCTGGGCGCCGTCCCACAGGACATTGGGCTGCAACACGAAAGTTTTGGTTGCATCCGTTTCATCAATGACCTTGCGTACCCTGGCGCGAACCTGTGTCAAAGACAGTAAAGGATGCAAAGCACGCAGGGCATCCTCCACCGCATCCAATCGCACAATGGACTCCACCCATGGATTCTTGAGTGCCGCCACCAGCGGCGCGTTAATAGACGGTACCCAGCGCGCCGGTGCGTGCACTGAGACATTGGATGCAAAGCCCATGAAAACTCTCCCTTGATCTGTCGTTGACTGGAATGATGCTTATTGTGTACATATGTACACTGATTGTCAACTAACAAATCACATGATTAGAGCTTGCATTCAAATTTTTAACAAAATCAATTTGTTACAGAAATTTTATTTTCATTAAATTTAATCACTCGTACACCGAAAAATACATCAGTGGTGCCGAACGGGTTCTGGCGCCACTTTTGGTGGCGAAGGAAATAGCAGACCGACCGATACCAATCCATCGATCCGCTCGTGGAAATGATTTCCTACATCAAAGGAACACCCACCGTTTGAACCAACAACGAGCCATCGGCCAGATCATCCGCCAGCAGCAGGTTGAGCCATTCCGCCGCCTTGGTGGCGCTCACATTGGGGTCGCCATCTTCATTCAGGAAGCGCCCCTTGGCGTTGATCTCGAAACCCATGTGGTACAGCCCATCCGCAACACGGTTGATCGCATTCAGTTCGAAGAGCTTGGTTTCACCGCCATCGTTCTGGACCAGGTGAAATCCGGTTTCCACGCCTTCTTCATCATCGCCATGCAGTGTGCTCCATTCTTCAAGGTGGTTCGCGCGAATATAACGGTTGATGTCCTTGACCTCGGCGGCATCAATCACCCCGCCATCCGCCGCGCCGGTCGCGCGTATGCCTGCAACAATGATGGCATTCATTTTGTCAGCAGCGCGCGCCCCGGCGTAAATTTCGCTGGTGGCAATCTTTTTGTTCAGTCCGGGGTCATGCGTGATGAGGTCAACCAACTGGTCGAGGCCGGTTCCGGTGGTACCCACGGCGTATGGATTCACAGCCGCGTTGTCCAGGGTGTTGCCAGCGAGGTCGTTGGCGAGCAGGCTGTTGAGCCATTCGGTAATGGATTTAAGGTGGGCGTTGGGATCGCCATCTTCGTTCAACAATCGGTTTTCGCGGATTTCGAAGCCAAGATGGTACAGCCCGTCGGCGACGGTATTGACGGCGTTGCGGTCAAACAGCTTGGTGTTGGCACCGTCGTTCTGGACCAGATGAAAGCCGGTCTCTGCACCGTCCTCGTCATCGCCGTGCAGCGCGGTCCAGGTGCCGAGATGGTGCGCACGCAAATAGGTGTTCAGATCGCGTACATCACCGACGGTCAGGACGCCATCGTTGGCGACCCCCGTGGCCCGGATCGACGCGATCACAAGGGCATTCAGCGCGTCTGCCGCCTGCGCACCGGCGGCAATGTCTGCGTGGGGAACTTTCTTGAGCAGACCCGTATCTTTGGTGATGATCTCCACCAGCTGGTCCAATCCCGTACCCGTGCTGCCAGCGGGCAATGGACCGGACGGAACGGTCGTTCCTGCCACGGGTGTGTTCGTAAGGTTTGTATGCGTATTCACTGCACTCTCCTAAAGTTGATGTCCAATGCGGACGGTGAGTACAGTCAGGAGGTGTGTTGCAACCGCAAAGCAGAAGCTTTGCATGCAACCCCGCTATCCAGACTGTGCCTGGACCGGAGGCTTTGCGAACCCTGGTTACCCAAGGAGTGCCGGTCGTGGTGAATCCTAGTCGACAGATTTTCAGCTTCAATGGAAATCCTGCATCGGAATACCCGTTTTCCGACAAGCGTGCCGATTCCTTGGATGAACGACATTGCAAGGAGCCCTGCCAAGGACAAGCCCTGCGAGGGTCACGGTTTTTTTGATTTGAAAGCGTTTTGGCGTGCAGCGCTTGTGTGGTGAGCGGGGGCAGCTATGTTTTTGTGAATGTACTGAAGACTATGGCTAAGGTTTCTTAGGGTCATCATTCAGCACCACAAGATGATCGGGAGCAGCCGGTAAAACGGCCTGCAAAGGCACACGCCCATCAAACGTAACGAAGCGTCCGCCCTGCTGCACGGCCAACGCGAGCAGGTACATATCCGTAATCTGGCGGTGGCCCGTGACACGGGACCAATCGAGCATCCTGGCATCAAGCAGACTGATGTTGTCCGCCCAAAAGACGTGGCTGGGATGCGCCATGGCCTCTTGCAACCGTTGCGCAACGGCGGCTACCGGGCGTGTGCCCGGATAGGATGGCTGCGACAAAATACGCAAGCAGCCATTTTGGGTAATGGGGCACGAGGCCCAGCCCGATTCGAGTTCTCGCGCCAGCCATCGGGTCGCTAACCGATGGTGCAGATGCCCCGCATCAAGCAGGGCAATCAGGACATTAACATCCAGCAAGGCCCGCATCACACACCTTCTGCATCGCGCAACGCATCTACTTTGGCATTCGTGACCACACGCCCATCGGACGGGAAAGGCCGAAACCCAGCCACGGTGGGCGCAGCGTCAGGCACAGTCGGCTGGTGAGTCAAAGCCTCGCGCACCAAGCCGGAAACCACCTTGCCAATGGCGACACGCCGCTGGCGTGCCAGTTCCTTGGCAGCCTGGAGAATTTCGTCATCAAGATCAAGGGTGGTTCGCACAAATCAGCTCCAGAAGTTCAGAAGTATCGGCATAACAGCATCATGATGATAACGCATCAAATCATCACATGCTGCACAAGGGGGCGCCACCCACCTCGAAGCATGGCGCTGCCTCGTGTTTGAAGATGTTTTGGCGTGCAGCGCTTGTGTGGCGAGCGGGGGCAGCTATGTTTTTTGGAGTATGCTGGAAACTTCAAACCAGACGGGGCAACCCGGTACGTGAGAGGGCAAGTGCATGCGCAATATCCCGCGTCTTTTCATGTGCGCTATCACAATACCGCCCGCACAGTTTGCGGAACGCGGCCAGTTCTGCTGCAAAAACAATGCTCAAACTGGTCTGTGGAGGACTTTCGCGGGTGGTAAAGTAGCCTACTTTGCAACATCCTGAACCCGAGGTGAAACCATGGCTGCTCCCGATATTGGCGTCTGCATTTCTGCTGGCATCAACGGAATGAGAAAAAACCCCGTCACGCACATCGTGGCGACCATCCTGATTTCCGTGGTGGGCGGCGTAAGCGCCGGGCTGCTAACGGGTCCGATGGTCGTTGGCTACATGCGCATGCTCAAGGTGGAGGAAGAAGGCGGCAAGATCGAATTTCTGGATGTGTTCAAAGGCTTTGACGACTTTGTTCCAGCCTTGCTGGCCGTGCTGCTGTCGAGCATTCTGGTGTCCATCGGTTTCATGTTGTGTTTTATTCCGGGCATGCTGATTACGGCGCTGCTGCCTACGGCGGCCTATCTGGTCGCAGTGGGGGAAAAGGACGGCATCAACGCCATCAAGCGCGCTTTCGAAGCACTCAAGGCCCATCTGTTTGGCGCCTTCTTTTGTTCATTGATTCTGGGCATCGTGGGCTCTCTCGGGATGATTCTCTGCTTTGTCGGGATATTCCTCACGCTGCCGATTGCCTTTATTGGCATGTACCACATGGCCAAACAACTGACCGATGGTGGCAATGGTGGTGGCCTTGTCATCACGCTATCCTGATACGCAGGTCTTGTGCGCGTCCGAGCGCCAGTGGCGCGCGGCCTCGTTGCTGGTGTGGCCGCTGGCGCTGGGTGCTGCGTCCTGGCTGTTGGCCTGGGGCGATGTTCCCCTGTGCCCCTTTCGTGCGCTCACCGGCATTCCCTGCCCGCTGTGCGGTGGCACGCATTTTTGTGCGGCACTGGCCACAGGCGATTTTCTGGCCGCCTGGCAGGCCAACCCCGGACTCGTGCCGCTTTTCCTCATCGCGGTGGCGCACTCCCTGGTGCTGGTGTGCGAAGCATGGTTGGCGCGCCGCTTGCCGTCCTGGCATATGGGTGCCGGGGTCTGGGGCATGGGCGGGATGGCCCTGGTCGGCGTCTGGCTGCTGGGGTTGTCTGGATAGATAACACTAGAATGCAGCGCTCTTTTTTGCTTTTTTTGCCTTTTTGATTGCGCTGCATGTCGTCCTCCTCGATTCGCCGTTGGTTGTTGGTACTTCTTGTCCTGGTTCTTCTGGTCGGGGGTGTGGCGTGGCTCAAGCGGCCCAAGCCTGTGGCGGTGCTGGTGACAGCCATTGATCAGGGAAGGGTCGAGTCCAGCATTGCCAATACCCGTGCCGGAACGGTCGAGGCCTGCCAGCGCACCAAACTCTCGGCCACCATGGG
>JAYRRD010000128.1:0-129665 GCA_041910275.1 Rhodoferax sp. | reverse complement strand
GAACCACCTATATCAATCGTTATTTCCAGTTTGATTGTTGTCCCATTACGATCTATTACCTTGCTTGTCATGACGGCACTCGCCTACGTATATTGATGGGTGGAAGAAATACGTACATTACATCAAATTCCGGTCGCACCCCCTGATCAAACCGGTTGCGTTGGTTGTTCTATTGAGCAAGGTGCGTGTGTTTTGCGATTTGTATCGCCAACGCAAGGAGATCGAGAGCTTTAGCCAACGCATGGAAGCTTTGGTGGAGGAGCGTACTGCCAGCTTGTTCGAAAGCCAGGCGCTGCTGCACGAAGTGGGTCGCATGGCCAAGGTCGGCGGATGGGAACTCGACATTGCGAGCCACGACCTGAACTGGAGCGAACAGGTGTACCAGATTCACGGAGTGGATACCGAATACAAGCCCACCTTGGCGAGTTGCGGTGACTTTTATGTTCCCGAATCGCGTGAAGCACTGCGCAAGGCAATTGAACGGACCATCGAGAGGTACGTCCCTTTTGAACTCGAACTGCAGCTCAACACCCCTGCAGGACATTCCCGTTGGGTGCATGCCATGGGACGCTTGCACGTGAAGAAGGACCGCTCCAGGGTGGTTGCGGGAACTTTTCAGGACATCACCGAGCGCAGGCAGGCGCAAGAGGCATTGCGCCAGGGCAAATTGCTCAACGAGTACTTGCTGCAAACCATCCCCTTTCCCATGAGCATTGTGAACGCACAGCGCAAAGTGTTGTTCATGAATACAGAAATGGGAAAGCTGGTCGGGCGCAACAGTGGCACAGCATATTGCTGGCAAATGTACCTCGACGACAAGACACCGTGCAGCAACTGCCCCTTGCATCAACCCATTCGCCTTGGTGAAACCTCCTTGATGGAAATCACGAGAGCCCTGGGAGCGAGAAGTTACGATATCTACCATACGGGGTTGATTTACCAGGGGCAGGAGGCCTTGCTGGAAATCTTTGTAGATATTACCGAGCGCAGGAAACTCGAATCCGCGCAACAGCAATTGCTCGCGCATCTGGAGCAGGCAAAATCCGCTGCCGAGTCAGCCAACCAGGCAAAAAGCCGCTTTCTTGCCACCATGAGCCACGACTTGCGCACGCCGCTCAATGCCATTCTGGGGATGGCGCAAATCCTGCTGGAGCCAGGAGCGTCTGCGTCGGAACGCATGGAGTATGCGAAAACGATTTTCGACTCTGGCAATACCCTGCTTGCCATTTTGAACGACATTCTCGACTTGTCCAAGATCGAGGCAGGCAAAATGACGCTGCAACGCAAGCCTTTTGCAGCATCCCGGTTGTTGATGGAAGCACAAAACCTGTTTCAGCAACTGGCCCAGGAAAAGGGACTGCATATTCATGTGGAATGCACCATTGATCCGGAGCAACTGTATTGGGGCGACCCGGTACGCCTGCGGCAGATGCTCAACAACTACGTGAGCAACGCTATCAAATTTACCGATCAGGGTGGCGTCCGGCTGGTGGCAATGCCAATGGCAGGCGCTACGGAGACCTTGCGCTTTTCCGTCATCGACACAGGCATAGGAATAACTCCGGCGCAACGTGCCATGCTTTTTTTACCCTTTGCACAACTCGAAAATGTCGGTCAGCGCACATTAGTCGGAACCGGGCTGGGGCTTTCCATTGTTGACAATCTGGTCAGACTGATGGGTGGCGAAGCCGGGTGTGAGAGCGAACCAGGACAGGGTGCCTGCTTCTGGTTCACCTTGCCCGCTGAACGTGTGGATGCCAGCACCGATTTGCACAATCTCCGTGACCTGGACAGTGTTACAGCGGTGCATAACGTACCAAATAACGCATCAAGGCAGGAGGCAAGGCAAACGCTGCAACCGATTCTGTTGGTCGATGACAATCTGGCCAATCGGCGCCTGACCGAACTCATGCTGGGAAAACTGGGTTATCCGTACCGCAGCGTGGAAGACGGCAGCCTGGCACTCAAGGCCGCTACCAGCGGAAGCAATGGCAGCACCTATTCACTCATCCTGATGGATTGCCAGATGCCGGTCATGGACGGGTTGGAAACCACGCGGCGCATTCGCCAATGGGAGCAGACGCAAGGCAAGCCGCGCACCACCATCATCGCACTCAGTGCCGACGTGTTTGACGAAAACCGCGAACGTTGCCACGCTGCAGGCATGGACGAATTCATGGCCAAACCGATTTATATCGATGTCCTGCGTGCAAGTCTGAACCGCTGGCTCAGACCGGTTGCTGACAATACGGGCAATACGGGCAATTATTCGCAACCGGCGCAGAACACAGCGTCAACCGGCGTGCAGCCACAGCCCGCAACCACGCCTGTGTTGTTCGATCCGAAAATTCTGGACGTCGAGAAAGCCCTCTCATCCATCGGTGGGGACTCTTCGTTGCTCAAGACACTGGTGCATTTGTTGATAGACCAGATGGGCGTTGACATGCCGGATATCCGCTCCAGTGTGGCAGCAGGTGACACCAGCAGACTCAAGGACATGGCGCACCGGCTCAAGGGCAGCCTGGCAAGCGTTGGCGCCACGGGTGCTCTTGAAGCCTGCAATGCGCTCTATCTTCTGGCGCGCGAAGACAAGGTGCGTGAGTATGCCAGCGGACTTACCCGCCTGGAGCGTGAGATCCAACGGCTAGAGAGCGTGCTGAAACGGTTCACTCAGCCATGATTGCCAGCTTCGGGTGCAGGCAGACGGTAGCCCTGGTGGCCTAAAACGGAATATCGTCATCCAGATCGCTCATGTCGGGCGCCGGGGCCTGGCGGGTTGGAGCGCTTGCGGGGGCATTGCTGCCTGGCCGTGGCGGTGGCGCGGCACGACGCGGTGCGGTGTCGTAATCGCCCGTGTCGACCGGAGCCTCACCCGCACCATCACGGGGGCCGAGCATATGCATGTCGCTGGCAATGATGTCGGTCGCGTATCTTTCGATGCCGTCCTTGTCGGTGTATTTGCGCGTTTTGATGCGTCCTTCCACACAAACCAGTCGGCCTTTTCGCAGGTACTGGCCAACGATCTCGGCGAGTCTGCTGAAAAAGGTGATGCGGTGCCACTCGGTTTCTTCGACCATTTCGCCGGTTTTGCTCTTGTATTTGTAGCTAGTCGCCAGCGTGACATTGGCGACTTGTTCCCCGCTGGGAAGGTAACGGACTTCCGGATCCTTGCCTAGATGGCCGACCAGAATGACTTTATTGACAGATGCCATGGTATTTTCTCCTGAATGGATGGGAGTTTATCCGGCCTTGGCTGCGACTTTGAGTGTGGCTGTCGGAATTCGCATGGGCCAAGCGATCACCAGCCACACAAGCATGGCAGAAAAACCCGTGATAAACAAACCAGAAGGACCGAAGTTCTTGACCAGCCACCCACCGGCAGCGCCACCGGCAAAAAGCCCCAGCGACTGCAAGGTGTTGTAGACACCCATTGCGGTACCACGCACGTGTGCCGGTGCCAGACGCGAAACAAAACTGGGTTGACTGGCTTCAAGCACGTTAAAGCCCCAAAAGAACACAAACAGCACCAGGGTCAGTACCCCTACGGACGGACTGGTCCGTGTCAGCGCCCACAAGGCGATCTGCACCAACATGATGCATGCTATGGCAACCAGAAACACTGCGCGCAGATAGCCGCGCCGCTCCAGCGAAAAGAGTGTTCCTGCCATCACAAAAAATGATCCCAATACGGCAGGCAGGTACACCCACCAATGCTGGGCTCTGGGCAAACCTGCTTGCTCCAACATGGCCGGCACGGCCATCCACATGGCAAGCTGTACCATGTGCAGTACCAGTACGCCGAGGTTGCAGCGCATCAATTCCGGGTTCAATAGCACACCCGATACGCTGGCATGTTCCTGGTTCGCATGTCTGGCAGGCTCCGGCGGAACCCACCACAGCACGATGGCCATACCGGCCAGCGCCAGTACTGCGGTCAAGGCAAATAATCCTGCCAGACCCAACACGCTGGCCAAAGCGGGCGCAATGACGAGTGAAATGGCAAACATCAAACCGATGCTGACACCGATGAGCGCCATGGCCTTGGTGCGCACTAGATCACGTGTCTGGTCGGCCAGTAGTGCGGTGACCGCAGCCGAAATGGCGCCGCATCCCTGCAACGCACGCCCGGCAGCCAGCCAGGCCAGGGAGGGGGCCAAGGCCGCCATCAGGCTGCCAGCGGCAAACAGCAGCAAACCGATGATGATGACCGGCTTGCGACCAAAACGGTCGGATGCCATGCCAAAGGGTATCTGCAACACGGCCTGGGTCAAACCATACAGACCCATGGCCAGGCCAATCAGGGAAACATCGTCGCCACCGGGATATTGGCGTGCTTCGAGTGCGAATACGGGCAGCACCAGAAACAGCCCCAGCATGCGCAGGGCAAAAATGGAGGCCAGCGACATGCTGGCGCGCAGTTCAACAGCGGTCATGGCCCCGGATGGATCGGAGGAATCGAAGGCTGGGCGGGCAGATGCTAGAGGGGGCAACGCGGTAACTCCCGGTTTACGGATCGGACGCTTACGTAGCGCCCAAAAGGCGCGATTGTCGCCCATGTCGCATGCGGTGTTCCATGGTCAGTACAATCCCGGTCCAATTGCCAACTTGCTGGCCCTTCAACTCACGCATATCGGGAGCACTTTTCACACATGACAGATTGGACTGACGGCTACGTGGCCGAAATTGGCTATACCTTTGGCTACTACACTGAGCTTAACCCCTTGCGTGTCAAGTTTGCCCTCCTGAACGCAGGCCTTGCGTTGCCACAAGACGCTACTGCGTGCGAACTCGGTTTTGGGCAAGGCATGAGCGCCAATATGCACGCAGCTGCATCTTCCTCCCAATGGTGTGGGACAGACTTTAATCCGTCACAGGCCGCTTTTGCCCAGGAACTGGCCCAGGTGTCAGGGTCGGGAGCGCGGTTACTGGATGAGGGTTTCGAGCAGTTTTGTTCCCGCACGGACCTGCCAGATTTTGATTTCATCGGATTGCATGGTATCTGGAGCTGGATATCGGATAGCAACCGGGCGGTGATCGTCGATTTTGTACGGCGTAAACTCAAGGTAGGCGGTGTTCTGTACGTGAGCTACAACACACAGC
This sequence comes from Rhodoferax sp., assembly GCA_041910275.1. Lineage (GTDB taxonomy): Bacteria > Pseudomonadota > Gammaproteobacteria > Burkholderiales > Burkholderiaceae_C > Allorhodoferax. Next base: position 124,565 of record JAYRRD010000128.1, on the reverse strand, counting down.
CAGGTTGGGCTGCCATGGTGCCGTTGCGCCATCTTCTGGTACACCATGCACAGGTCATGGGAGCCTCCGGCAGCGGAATGGTTGCGCGGATTGGCAGCGCCCTGGATTTTGCCGACAAGTTATTTGCCGTCAACCCGGCTTACCCACGTGCCAATGCACAGGTTCCAGAGCGACTCAAGAAACTCCGCGAGCAAAATCGCAACTATCTGGCACACGAATATTTCAACCGCGACTGGGCGCCCATGCATTTTGCCGAAATGGCAGACTGGCTGACCCCGGCCAAACTCAGTTATGCCATTTCCGCGCACTATCCGGATCATGTTGATCCTATCAACCTGAGCGCAGAGCAACAGACCTTGCTCAAGGAAATTCCTGACCCCATGTTCCGGGAGACGGTGCGCGATTTTGTGGTGAACCAGCAGTTCAGACGTGATTACTGGGTTAAAGGGCCGCGCAAGTTGGCTCCGGCGCAGCTCGCTGCGATGCAGCGTGCCCAGAGAGTGGTGCTGGTGACCCCCCGCACGGCTGTCACCCTGAAAATTGCTGCCAGTGCAGGCGAGGCATCGCTGAACGAGCCCATCTACGCCCCGATCCTCGATGTGCTGGCGGACCATCAACCGCATACGATGGCTGAGATTGAGCAGGCGGTACAAAGCAAGGGCGTGTCGTTTGCCCAGTTACGCGAGGCCATGACGATATATATCGGCAAAGGGGATGTCTGTGCGGCGCAGGAGGATGCGGCTGTCCAGAAAGCCCTGCCCCAGACCAGGCGTCTGAACCGGCACCTGATGGAACTGGCGCGCACGACCGGGGATATCAGCTACCTTGCAAGTCCGCTCACCGGCGGGGGTGTCATGGTTGGGCGTTTCGAGCAACTGTTTTTGCTGGCACAGTCACAAAACAGGACGGAGCCACAGGCTTGGGCGGATTTTGTCTGGCAAATTTTGCAAGCCGAAGGGCAACGTCTCGTCAAGGAAGGCAAGCCACTGAAGGAGCCAGCAGAAAACATTGCCGAATTACTGCGACAAGCACAGGAATTTGCTGCTAAGCGTTTGCCCATTTTGAAGTGCCTGCATATCGCCTGAATCCCCAAAGAGGCTCAAGAGACCCTTATGCCGGCATTTTCACACGTAGGCTGTGGCCCCGAGCGCCAAGACCGTACCACCAGTGAATATCCTATTTATCCATCAAAACTTCCCCGGCCAGTTCAAGTTTCTGGCACCCGCTCTGGCGCGCGATCCACAAAATACGGTCTTTGCCATGACCATGCAAAAGGTGGCAGTCAAAACCTGGGAAGGCGTACAACTGGTGCCGTATGCGGCCAAGCGTGGCACCGCCCCCGATGTACACCCCTGGGTCAGCGATTTTGAAACCAAGGTGATCCGGGGCGAGGCGTGTTTTCGGACGGCCCTGGCATTGCGTGCACAAGGTTTCAGCCCCGATGTGATCATTGCCCACCCTGGCTGGGGGGAAAGTTTGTTTCTCAAGGACGTGTGGCCCCAGGCACGATTGGGTATTTACTGCGAATTTTTCTACCACCCCGAGGGTGCGGACGTGGGTTTTGATCCTGAATTTCCTGCCAGGGATGCGGGCGATGTGTGCAGACTGCGTCTGAAAAATCAAAACAACCTGTTGCATTTTGAGATAGCCGATGCGGGCATATCACCCACCCACTGGCAAGCCAGCACCTTCCCCGAGCCTTTTTGCAACCGGATAACGGTGGTGCACGATGGTATCGATACCAATGTGTTGGTGCCGGACCCACACGTGAGTTTGACACTGAACGGCAAAACCACGCTGAACCGTCAGAATGAGGTCATCACTTTCGTCAACCGCAACCTGGAGCCTTACCGTGGGTACCACATTTTCATGCGGGCATTGCCGGATATCTTGCGTGCCCGTCCCCACGCCAGGGTGCTGATCGTAGGCGGTGACGATGTGAGTTATGGTGCCAAACCCGATGGCGACCAAAATTGGAAAACCATATTTATCAACGAAGTGCGCGCACGTATCACTGACGCAGATTGGGAACGGGTGCATTTCCTGGGAAAAGTGTCCTATCCGCATTTCATCGCGCTGCTGCAGTTGTCCACGGTGCATGTCTATCTGACCTATCCTTTTGTGTTAAGCTGGAGTTTATTGGAGGCCATGAGTGTGGGCTGTGCCATTGTGGCCAGTGACACAAAACCTCTGCACGAGGCGATCCGGCACGATGAAACAGGGCGCTTGATCGACTTCTTCGATGCTGCGGCTTTGGTCAAGGAAGTGTTGGCCCTGCTGGATGATCCGGCAGCGCGTATCCGCCTGGGGAGCAATGCACGTATGTTTGCTAAAACCACCTATGATCTGAAAACGGTTTGTTTGCCACGACAAATGGAATGGGTGAAAAAGTTGGCCAGCTAAATCGGAATATGGCAATGGCAATGGCAACGGCAGCATTAGAGCGTATTACCACGCAATACATTGACAGCCAGGACCGGGTGCGGCTTGCTGGCGTCAGTGGCAATGCAGCCCCGGTTGTGATCTGGCTGACCCAGCGGCTGCTCCAGCGTTTGCTGCCGGTGCTTTTTCAGTGGCTGCAACGCCAGGATAGCACCTTGCCATTAGCGGAAGTGTTTCATGACTTTGCCCAGCAGGCTGCACAGGCCGAGTTGACACCGCAAGTCCCGGTGCAGGTTGAAGCCGCCAGCTGTGCGTGGCTGGCACTGTCGGTGGATATTTTCCGCTCCAATGAATCTGTGGATCTGACTTTTCGCGGCCCTGACGGTGAAAATGCCACATTGACCCTGGCAACAAAACCGCTGCGCCAATGGCTTGGCATCCTTCATGAGGCATACCGTCAGGCGCAGTGGCCGCTTCAGGCCTGGCCCGAATGGCTGCAGGCCTGCGAGGATATCATGCAGCAGCGTCCGGCACTGCTGCATTGAGGTTTGTTTTGATATTTGGCAATGTTAAAAGGATGTCATGAGTGCATTTCTGGAAGAAACCGTTCTGAGCGTCAACCACTGGACGGATCGTCTTTTTAGTTTCAAGACGACACGCGACCCGGCACTGCGGTTTTCCAATGGCCATTTCACCATGATTGGTTTGCGCCTGGAAAATGGCAAGCCCTTGTTGCGTGCCTACAGCATTGTCAGTGCCAATTACGAGGACCATCTGGAGTTCCTGAGTATCAAGGTGCCGGATGGCCCGCTGACTTCGCGTTTGCAACACATCAAGGTGGGTGACAAGATTGTGGTGGGCCGTAAACCCACGGGTACTTTATTGATTGATTACCTGTTGCCTGGCAAGACCTTGTATCTGCTGGGTACCGGCACGGGGCTGGCACCATTTCTGAGCGTGGCGCGCGATCCGGCAACCTATGAAAAATTTGCAAAGGTGGTCGTTGTGCATGGGGTGCGCCAGGTTGCAGAACTGGCGTATATGGATTACCTGACCATTGATTTGCCTGCGGATGAATTCCTGGGGGAAATGGTGCGCGAGCAAATGCTGTACTACCCCACGGTGACGCGCGAAACCTTTAAAAACCGTGGCCGTATCACCGATTTGTTTGCTGCTGGAAAAATTGAAGCGGACCTTGGACTGCCCAAACTGGACCCTTTGCACGACCGTGTCATGATTTGTGGCAGCCCCGCCATGTTGCGTGACCTCAAGCACATGCTCGAGCAGCGCGGTTTCATGGAGGGTAACACCACCAAACCCGCAGATTTTGTCATTGAACGCGCCTTTGTTGAACAATAATAACAGTAAATCATGTCCCATTACGATCTCTATGCCATTGGCAATGCCCTGGTTGATTCTGAATATGCTGTGACGGAAGACCTGTTGCAGCGCATGGGCGTTGCGAAACGGCACATGACCCTGATCGACAGCACGCAGCGTGCCGCACTGCTGGCGCATGTGCACGGCGTGCATTCCGGGCGCACCGGCGGCGGGTCAGCCGGCAACACGGTGGTGGCACTAGCCCAGCTGGGTGGGCGGGCGTTTTACTCGTGCCGCGTTGCTGATGATGAGCTGGGCGCTTTTTACCGGGACGATCTGAGCGCCAATGGGGTGGCAAGCAATCTCACACACACCAAACCGCCCCCTGGCCAGACCGGCAGCTGTATGGTATTCGTGACGCCGGATGCCGAACGCAGCCTGTGCACTTTTCTGGGTGCCACAGCCGATCTTGACGCAACAGCATTGCATCCACACGAAATCGCCAAGTCCAAGGTCTATTACATGGAAGGCTATCTGGCAGCGTCGCCAAGCGGGCTGGATGCTGCCTTGCAAGGCCGTGCCATTGCAAAGCGGGCTGGTGTTGCATTGGCGGTAACCCTGAGCGACATGAGCATGATCAATTTTTGCCGTCCGGGTCTGGATGCCATGCTCGGTGATGGACTGGACTATCTGTTTTGCAATGAAGAGGAAGCCCGTGTCTGGTGTGGTCTTCAGGAGCTGGACAGTGTGTGTGACCGCCTGGGGCAGCTTGCCCGCACGGTATGTCTGACACGCAGTGCCAAAGGCTGCATTGTGCTGGAAAAAGGGCAGCGTACCGAAGTGCCAACCGCTGCGGTCGAGGCCTTGGATACCAATGGCGCGGGGGATATGTTTGCCGGTGCTTTCCTGTACGCGGCCACCCATGGCCATAGCCACGCACAGGCTGCCTGGTTAGCCAATCTGGCTGCAGGGCAGGTGGTCAGCCGCTACGGCAGCCGTTTGCCCCTTGCAGCTGTTGCCGAAATCAAAATGCGTTTTGAGCACTATCTGACATAAAAAAGAGTAAACCGATGCACGTGCAGAAGTTGGGACGGTACGAGCTGATCCGCGTTCTCGGCAAGGGCGCGATGGGTCTGGTCTACGAAGGACGTGACCCCAATCTGGATAGGCGTGTAGCGATCAAAACCATCAAGGTTGAAAATCTTTCCAAAAATGAAGCGGCTGAATACGAAGTGCGTTTTCGCACCGAAGCGCGTTCGGCAGCCCGCCTACAACACCCCAATATTGTCAGTGTCTACGACGCCAACCGTGACCGTGACATAGCGTATCTGGTGATGGAGTTTATTGACGGGGAGGATCTCAAGCACCACTTTGATCAAGGGAAACGCTTTTCGCTGGAACAGTCAGTGGCCATCATGCACGACCTGTTGTCGGCCCTGGATTATGCCCACAAGCAACACATCGTGCACCGGGATATAAAACCAGCCAACCTGTTGATCGAGCCAGGCGGTCGCATCAAGTTGACCGATTTTGGCGTGGCCCGCATCCAGGATTCCGGCGAAGCAACCCGTACCAGAGGAACCATGGTCGGGACGCTCAAATACATGTCACCGGAACAGGTGCAGGGTTTGCCTGTTGATGCACGCTCCGATCTGTTTGCCGCCGGCATCGTTCTCTACCAATTGCTGACCGGTGTCAGGCCATTCAATGGTTCTGGTGACTATGCCATCATCCAGCAGGTTCTTAACAGACAACCCGACCCGCCGACGACATTCAATCCAGGCCTGCCCATCGAAATGGATGCGGTCATTGCCCAGGCATTGGCGAAGTCGCGTGATGATCGCTACCAGGATGCACGTGCGTTTGACATGGCGCTTGCAGCAGCGGCACAGCGTGCAAGTGATCCATCGGTCACACCACCAGTCGATCCCGCGATTTCTGCGTTCAGCAACTCGACCTGGACTGAAACCATGGTAACCGGGGAAGAGTTGCTGGGCAACAACCGGGCAGGTAGTAAGCCAGGAAGTTCCAGTGACACAGTCACCGCTGTCACGCAGGAAGCGGAACTGATTTATTGGAAGGAAATCAGGGACTCAACCGATGTCGAGGATTTCCAGAATTTTTTAAGCAAGTTTCCGACGGGTACGTATGCCGAGCTTGCCCAGCGCCGATTGAAACGCTTGGCCAACCCCGGCACCAGTGATCCAGGCCAATCCGGTGCTGAACCTCAGCCAGCCACGCTCCCTGGGGTCGTGCCCGATAGTGCGCCTGCACCATCCGCCAGAATACCCAAGGTTTCAACGGGAGGTAAACAAGCGGGAGGTAAACACACGGGTGGCGTTGCAAGCATTCGCAAAACAAGGCGAAGTGCATGGAAGGGCACTTTGGCCGCCCTGATTGTCGCAGGCAGTGCGGGCCTGGGTTTCTGGTTCACGCGACCGGCGCATGATTCCTTGTCCACACCTGCGCCACAGGTACCGCAAGCACCGCAGGTGGCCCAGAGTGATCCGGTACTGCCGCCTGCCACTGCAACATCCGCCGCATCGACATTGGAGATCATCGAAGAATCAATACCCCCTCCTGTGGCCCGTCCTGTGTCGGATGCAGCAAGCAGACCAACCCCCGCTGCACCCGCTTCCCGTGTATCTTCTCCTGGAGTAGCGGCAAGTGCTGCCGTTCGTGCCAAAAAAGCAGCGGCGTCGGCTGCTGCTTCCGCACCGGAGAAATCCGAGCGACCCGGCGTTGCGTCCAGGCCGGTGGCCGATACGCAAAAGGATGCGCACCACCCGAAGCAAGAAACCACTACGGAAGAAGAGCCCAGTGTGCGCGATCCAAAAGCGGAATGCGAAGGCCGCTGGTTTCTGGCTTTTCAGCTGTGCATGCGTGAGCAATGCAACAAGCCGCAGTATGCACAGACAGCCGTGTGTGTCGAACGCCGTGCTATGGAGCAGCGGAATCTGGAAGCGGAGAAACAACGCCGTTGATGCGCTGCTGCAAACGGTAACGCGGCAAGCCCGCCAGCATACGCCGACCATAGCCTTGCGTCAGCAAACGTTTGTCGTAGCACACCACTGCGGCCTGGTCGTCTTCACTGCGAATGGCGCGGCCTGTCCACTGCAATAATTTGATTCCTGTTGCTGGCACCACGAGTTCATTGAACGGATCACGTCCGCGACTGCGTAGCCATTCTGCACGTGCTTCATCCACGGGATCGGAAGGTGGGGAAAAAGGCAATTTGGTGATGAATACGGTTTCACACAGCAAGCCAGGCAAATCCAGTCCTTCGCCAAACGATTGCATGCCAAAAATAACCGATGGCAAACCCGAAGCAACGCGCTCGCTGTGCTGGGCCAGCAGGCGCGTACGGGGTTGGCTGCCTTGCAGCAAAACGATTTCCTGCAAAGGGGTGCGCAAGGCCTCGACTGCTGTCTGCATTTGCACCCGGGAGGTGAAGAGCACCAGGGCGCCGTGCTGCACCTGTGCGAGGTCTGACAGCAGTTCGTCCACCATCTCGCGGGTATAGGCATCGACCTGTTTGGGGTCTGCCATGGTATGCACCACGGTCAGGGTTCCCTGTTGGGTATAGTCAAACGGGCTGCTGACTTCCAGTGTCTGCACATGCGGGGTGTCTTGCAAACCGGCTTCGCGCAGGAAGTAATCAAAACTGCCGCAACTGGTCAAGGTGGCGGATGTGACCACCGCACCGCGCACCTGGCTCCACAGGAATTGGCGCAACAAGTCACCCGGCGCAATCGGGCAGGCCTGGGCCAGCACGGTCAGAAAGCCATTTCCGCTCGATACCTGCAACCATTTGGCCAGGGGCTGTTCCCCGTGTTCCAGGAGCAGATGCGCAGTGGAGACGACACCACGCAGTCGGGGGGCAAATGTGCCGAGCCTGGCATACAGCTGGGTGTACAACAGCGCCTGGCCGACATCTTCCCTGGCCCGCACCTTGAGTTCGGCAAACAGCTGCTCAAGAACCTTGGCCAAACCCGATGACTGGCGGGCAATTTGCGTCACCGGCTCCACCAGAACCTCGGGCAACACGCCATTGGCAAAACGCAAGCTGCCATCCTGCCCCTGGCTTTTGGCATCTTGTGCCCATACCATATCCATGCCCATGCGCGCCAGGCTGGTAAGCACCTGCTTGAGTTGGCTGATGACGATGCCGACATCCTCTCCCAGTGGCAATTGCAGCCTGGCGCTGACTTCTTGCAGGGTCTGGGGTAATTTATCGAGCCAACGCAAGTTGCCCATGTCCATGGTGCTGGTGAATTGGTGCAAGGCAACGGCGGGCAGGTGGTGGCCCTCGTCAAAAATGACCAGGCAGTTGTTCAGCTCGGGCAGTGTCTTCATGCCCAGCGAAGCCAATACCAGATCATGGTTGGCAACGATGACGTTGGCTTCGGACAGACGCATGCGTGCCTCGTAGTAGCAACAGCCGCGAAAGTGCGGACAGTGGCGCACGGTGCAGGTGTGGCGCTCGGCGGCCACATTGGCCCATTCCTCCTGGGCTGGAGGGGAGGGCAAGGTATCGCGGTCCCCATCCCAGGTTCCGCGCGCCAGGGACTTGGCCATGGTTTTGTACAGGCGCACATTGTTTTTTGTAACCGGCATGTCGTTGTCGTCAAACAGCTCGTCTGCCATGCCGGCGCTGCCTACCAGACGTTCCAGTTTAATTTTGCATAGATAGCGTCCCCGACCCTTGGCCAGGGCAAAAACAAAGGCTTGTTCCATGGAACTCGCCAGTGCTGGCAGATCCTTGGTCATGAGCTGTTCCTGCAATGCCACCGTGGCGGTGGAAATCAATACCCGTGTCTTGCGTTTGAGCGCCTGTGCGATGGCGGTTGTCGCGTAAGCTGCTGACTTGCCGACGCCGGTTCCTGCCTGAATGACGGCGATGGCCTGGGTCGGGTCGGGATGTTCACCCAGGTCAACTCCGGACAAAGTGGCGGCAACGCAGGCCGCCATGTCATGCTGGCCAGCACGGGGGCGAAAGCTGGGGGTATTCGCCACCATTTTTTCAAATGCTGCCAACGACAAATCGTTCAGGTGCTGGGAGTTCACAAGTATCTTTCCAAGGTTCTGGACGGGTATTTTCGCTGCAGGCGGGATAATGGCAAAAATATGAGCACAGGTACCACCCCAAGAACACCAGGGTCAAGCCGACTCTGGCACCCCAACGGCCCCATCGTCTTGCCCAAGGCAGTGCAGGTTGATGTTCCGGGCCTGCTGGCTATTGGCGCTGATCTGGAGATTGCCACGCTGCAGCGTGCCTACAGCAGGGGCATTTTTCCGTGGTTTGGCGAACATCAACCCATTCTCTGGTGGAGCCCCGATCCGCGCATGGTCTTGCAAGTTGCCCAATTCCGCCTGCACCGCTCCTTGCGCCGGGCCTTGGTCCGGTTTATCAATGACGCACGCTGCGAAATACGTTTTGACAGTGCATTTTCGGCTGTCATTCAAACTTGCGCCAGTACACCGCGCCGTGGCCAATCCGGCACCTGGATTTTGCCGGAAATGGTCAGTGCATACACCCGCTTGCACGCAGCCGGTCTGGCGCACAGCGTGGAAGTCTGGCGCGATGGTGCGCTGCTGGGCGGCTTGTACTGTGTGGCGCTTGGCCGTGCGGTGTTCGGCGAATCCATGTTCGCCCGTGTTCCAGATGCTTCCAAGATCGCCTTGGCGGCGTTGGTATGTTTTTGTCGCGAACACGGCATTGCCTGGATTGATTGCCAACAAAACACCGCCCATCTGGCATTCATGGGGGCCGCAGAAATACCCCGTGATGTTTTTTTGCGGCATATGCAGCAAGCGCAAGATGCGCCTGGTGTCGACTGGCGTTTTACCCCACTATACTGGCACCACGTTTTGTCTGCCTGAAACAAGCACCGTGACAGACCTTAAAGACTTTCCATTGCATGCGTTGCAGTTCTATACGACTGCAGCTTACGAGTGCAGTTATCTGCCCAACAGGACTGCCCGTTCGGAAGTCGTGGGTGTGGCCAACCATTTACTCAGCAACTCCACCTATTCGGATTTGATCGCACGAGGGTTTCGCCGCAGCGGCACATTCACCTACCGTCCCAACTGCGATTTTTGTCAGGCTTGCAAGCCGCTGCGGGTGCTGGCCAATGCGTTTCAGCCCAGTCGCAGCCAGCGCCGCGCCTGGCGACAGCACCAATCCCTGGTGGTGCGCGTGTCGAAACTGTGTTTCGTTCCCGAGCATTACGCCTTGTACCTGCGCTACCAGAAAGCGCGCCATCCCGGCGGTGGGATGGACCTCGACAGTGCGGACAAATACCGGCAATTCCTGCTGCAAAGCCATGTCAATTCACGCTTGGTCGAGTTTCGCACGCCAGGTCGCGACGGTGCTTTGAAAATGGTTTCGGTGATTGATGTTCTGGAGGACGGCCTTTCGGCGGTCTACACATTTTTCGATCCGGACGAGGCGGCCAGTTTTGGCACCTTCAATATCCTGTGGCAAATAGAACAGGCCAGAAATCTGCGCTTGCCTTTTGTGTACCTGGGGTATTGGATACAGGACAGTCCCAAGATGAACTACAAGGCACGCTTTGGGCCCATGCAACTGCTCATCAACGGTGCGTGGACCCCGTACCACCCCATTGTTTAGTATTTATTGCTTATTGCTTGTTGCCCAACAGCGCGTCCTTGAGCTTGAAGTCTGCCGGCACCGGACCCAGCCAGATCGACATCATCCCCTTGAAAAATTCGGGATCTTTGAACGGCTCGCCTTGCTGCTTGCCTCTGACGGTGATGACCAGGCCGGTACCCGGAACCCAGTCCATCACAATGGTTTCACCGGGGAGCAAGGCCTTGTTGGATTTGTCATTAAATATCTCGCCCATGCGCATCAAACCGGGCACCAGTTTGGAGAGTTCGGACCTGGGCACATTGTCCTCAACGCCCCGGGTGAGCAACTTACCCAGAGGTCCGGCCTCAATTTCGCGCAACAGGGTCATGGTCAGGCGCTTGGGACCGGGGGCTGCCACCAGTTCGTCGAGCGAAGACACCTTTTTTGTTGTATAAAGGTCACACACATAGACCTTGAATGGCCCCTTGTAACGGATACCAGCGCCGTTCAGTTGCAACTTGACGCCAGCAACCGTGGCGTTGTCTTCGACTTTAACCCCGGCAATGGTGATGGGTTCCGCACTGGCAGTCACGCCCAGAAGCAATGCCGTGGCAAGAATGGCTAATGGTTTTGAGTAGCGCATGGTGTATCCGTCGTGATAATTGAGAATAAATTAGGTTGAATGTACTAATTGTGCACCGATTGTGCCCATTTGGCGCATTCAAAATCAAGCAAAAGCAGCGCATGTTGCTGGTTTGCGCCAGTATGGCGTCCATGAAAGGTAATTGATCCGTGATTTCCGAGACCGAATTCCATACCCTGCGCACGCAGGGCTTCAACCGCATCCCTTTGGTGCAGCAGGCATTTGCCGACCTGGAAACGCCCTTGTCGCTCTACCTGAAGCTGGCGCGGACGTCCGGCAAGGCTAGCGATGCCAACACGGGGGCGTACAGCTTTCTGCTCGAATCGGTGGTGGGCGGAGAGCGCTTTGGCCGCTACAGTTTTATTGGCCTGCCAGCACGCACGCTGGTGCGCGCCAGCGGCTTTGGCGCTGCAGCGCGCACCGAAGTGGTTCGCGATGGCGTGGTCGTGGAGACATCCTCTATCAATCCGCTGGACTTCATTGCCCAATACCAGCAGCGCTTCAAGGTGGCTCTGCGTCCCGGTTTGCCACGTTTTTGCGGCGGGCTGGCCGGGTACTTCGGGTACGACGCGGTGCGCTATATCGAAAAGAAACTCGAAGCCACCTGCCCACCCGATGAACTGAGCTGCCCCGACATCATGCTGTTGCAGTGCGAAGAGCTGGCGGTGATCGACAACCTCTCGGGCAAGCTGTACCTGATCGTCTACGCCGACCCCGAGCAGGAGCAGGCCTACGCACGCGGCGTTCAGCGTTTGCAAGAACTCAAAGGACAGCTGGCGCAGGCCATTGCGATAGCGCCCATCCAGCCAAGTCCCCATTTCCCGGTGCAGCGCGACTTTGCCAAGGCCGACTATCTGGCCGCCGTGGAGCGTGCCAAGGAATTGATTGCCCAGGGCGACTTCATGCAGGTGCAAGTCGGCCAGCGCCTCAAGAAGCGCTACACCGAGTCGCCGCTCTCCTTGTACCGCGCACTGCGCTCGCTCAACCCCAGTCCGTACATGTACTACTACCATTTCGGCGATTTCCATGTGATCGGCGCTTCGCCCGAAATCCTGGTGCGCCAGGAGCAGGTCAGCGGCACCAACGGCAGCCCGGAGCAGAAAATCACCATCCGCCCCCTGGCGGGAACACGTCCGCGCGGCGCCACACCAGCGCTGGACCTGGCAGCCGAAGCGGAGCTGGTGGCCGATCCCAAGGAACGCGCCGAGCACGTCATGCTGATCGACTTGGCACGCAACGACATTGGCCGTATCGCCAAGATTGGCAGCGTCAGGGTGTCCGACGCATTTTGCGTGGAACGCTACAGCCATGTCATGCACATCGTCAGCAACGTCGAAGGCATCCTGCTGGACAACATGAGCAATATGGACGTGCTCAAGGCCACCTTCCCGGCGGGCACCCTGACCGGCGCGCCCAAGGTGCACGCCATGGAATTGATCGACCAGCTCGAACCCATCAAGCGCGGCATCTATGGCGGCGCCTGCGGCTACCTGAGTTACGCCGGGGACATGGATGTGGCCATTGCCATCCGCACCGGCATCGTCAAAAACCAGACGCTCTACGTGCAAGCCGCTGCCGGTGTGGTCGCCGACAGCGTACCCGAGCTGGAATGGCGGGAAACCGAGGCCAAGGCACGCGCCTTGCTGCGCGCCGCAGAGCTGGTGGAAGAAGGGCTGGAGTAAAAATATGACAGACACCATGGACATCAAAATCCACCATTGCAGCAGTCTGGCCGAAGTGCGCACGCACATCGACGCACTCGATACCCGCATCGTGGCCTTGCTGGCCGAGCGCAGCGGCTATGTACGCCAGGCCGGGCGCCTCAAGGACAAGCTGGAGCAGATAGTCGACCAGCCACGCATTGAGGCCATCATCGCACGGGTGCGCAGCCAGGCGCGCGAGCACGGCGCACCCGAGGCAGTGATGGAAGCCACATACCGCGCAATGATTGCCGCCTTCATCGCGTTCGAGCGCGAAGAGTTTGTGCGTCTACATGCCGAACGCCAGGAATGATGGGCGAACCGGACAAACCCGAAAATATCGGACCCGATGCCCTGGAGCGCAGCGCGGTACTGGCGCATTTTGCGCAAAACCGGCTGGAGCAGTGTTACAGCGCCGCCATGGCGCTCACCACCCGCTATCCCGCGCACGTTTTTGGCTGGAAGGTTCTGGGCTTGCTGTTCCAGCGTGCAGGTGACAAACCACGTGCCCTGGCTGCCATGCGCCGCGCCGTGCAATGCGCGCCCAAGGACCTGGAAGCCATCCGCAATATGGCAAGCATGTTGCAGGAAATGGGAGAGCAAACCGAGGCGATTGCGCAATATGAAACCGTACTGCGCCTGAACCAGGCCGACATACTGGCGCACAACGGACTGGCGCAGTCGCTTACCTACCAGGGCGAACTACCGCGCGCCGTGTACCACTTCCGACAGGCACTGGCCCTGCGGCTCAACGGTGCGCCTATCGCCCTTGTCGTACCGGGGACGCCGCAACCCGAGCCACCCGGACGCGAAACCCTGCTGTGGCAAACACTGGCCCAACTGGCCCAGGCTGGTGTGCGCGCCTGCCCCATGAGCGGCACGCTCTTAGGCTTGCAGCGCGACGGGCAGTTGCTGCCTTTCGACAAAGACATGGATGTCGTTCTTCCCTTTGAAGACATGGCGCGCGCCAGCCATTGCCTGCAAGACCACGGCTGGCTGGTTGATGTCAACCTCATGCGCTTGTGCAACCCGCTGGCCTTCAGACATCCGGCCAGTGGCAACATCCTCGACCTCTGCGGCGTGCGGCTGGAGTCCGAATCAGGTTCGCTGCTGGGCGGCATCTGGCAGACAGACATGCCCTGGGAGTGGCAGCGCATCACCTGCTACCCTGCGTTTGCGGTACACCAGGAACAGCGTGAGTTTGGTGCGGTGTGGGCACTGGACCAGCCCCATGCCTGGCTCGACGCACTGTACGGCGATTGGCGTACTCCCGATCCCGGGTTTGATACCGTCATCTCGGCCCGCAATCTGCGCGGCTTTGCCCTGCTGACCCAGTGCTTCGGCTACGCCCGGCTCAACGGCCTGTGGCAAAGTGGCCGCTTGCAGCGCGCGCAATCCATGGCGCAGCAAATACGCCGCCACCTGCCGCAAGACGAGCTGTTGCAGCACGTCGAAACGCATTTGCATGCAGCAGTACAAGTATGAAACACGTGCTCGCCCTCGGAGTTTTTGACCTGTTTCACATCGGGCACCTGCGCTATCTGCAATTTGCCAGGCGCCAGGGCGAACACCTGAGCGTGGCCGTCTGCCCGGATGCCATCGCACTATGGGGCAAAGGCGTAAGCCCGGTGATTGCGCAAGAGCAGCGCATGGAGATTCTGCAAGGTCTGGGCTGGATCGACCACATCGCCCTGGTTCCCACTTCGACCGAGATGACCCAGGAGGCCGCCGCATGGATACAAGCCTGGGGCATTGACTGTGTCGTCTGCGGCAGCGAGTGGCAGGGCAGCGCACGCTGGACTCGGCTGGAGCCTGCTTTGGCGGCGCGCCACATTGCGGTGGTCTACGCGCCCCATACACCGGGCATTTCCAGCACCCTGATCGCACAACGGATACGGGAAAGAGAACAGCGTGCCGCACTCTCAAATACATAGCTGTCCCCGCTTGTACCACGGGGGCTAGCGGTCAGAATGGCATGTAAAAACGGGTTTTTTTCGGCACACCGGGCTGGTTCTTGTTGTTTTGCCTGCTATCAAAAAAGAATCGACCCCGCAGTATCCACGGCGTGTACAGCCTGATTCTTGCATATTGCTACTGCATTGATAGCTGTGCCCGCTCATTTCATCGGCGCTACAGCCCGATTTTGCCTCAATGTGCTTCGGGCCGATTTTTCTTGCCGGGTGATGGACTGGGTGGGGGCGGGTTGGGTATGGCAAACGTGTTGCGTCGTGGCCGTGTGCCGTTTATCGGACGCATGCCGGTTTTGCGACTGCGCAGAAAGTCCTGCAGCAAGCGTGCCGGGAATGTGTTGACGGTGAGCAAAATGTCCGTCATCACACGCCACGGTGCGATGCCGTCGTACAGGCTTCCCAGGGTGGCGATCATGGCCACCAGGGAGCGTGACAGATGCAGATACTCGCCGCGCACGACCAAACCCAATTGTTGCGTATTGGACATCAGATGCATCAGGGTATTGGTGCGCACCAGCCAACCATCCATACCTTCGCGGTACAACATCCAGGGGAAATCGTAGGACAGGGGCTGGATGCTTTTTTTCTCAAGGGTACGCACCAGGGCCTCACGGATTTCCATCCGCCGTGCCGTGGCCCCTTCGGGGTCGGTGCAAATGGCGATGAGCGAGTCGGTCAGCATGTCGGGGTTGGCAACCAGGGCGCCTTTGACGTAATGCAGCACAGGCAACACCTTGCCTTCCAGTTGCACGGTATTGCCCCAGTCGATGAGGTGCAGGCGTCCAAGGTTGTCCACCATCACGTTGCCCGGATGCAAGTCGCCGTGCACCTCCTGGTAAATAAAAATTTGCGTCAGGATGGCGAACAGGAATTTCTTGGCCAGATCGCGCCGGTAACGTTGCGGATTTTCGGGTTTGAAGTGCCGCACTGCACGCGCGATATTGACTGCGCCCTCGACGTATTCCATTTCGATCACACGCTCGGTCGCCCGGTAGACCTCGGGCACACACCAGATCAGGCTGTTTTTGGCACGGCGCGCGAAGCTTGCCTGAATTTCGGCCTCCCGTTCAAATTGCAACTCGCTACGAAAACCCTCGACAAAGCCGTCAATCTGTTCGGTCATGGCCTTGAGAAAAGGCGTGAGTTTGCTGTGGGGCGCCCAGTATTGACTGGAGACCAGCATCAAGCCAATCGACGTCTTGCCCATCAGGAATTCCCGATCCAGGTTGTGGCGTCCGATCTTGATGACGACCGGCACCAGATGCTCCACATTCTTGATCATGATCGGCTTCTTGGCCAGATACACCGATCCGATGGAGCCGGATTTCAATGGCCGATGGGCGTCAAAACCAAAATAGATTTCCTCGGGCGGGCGGCCAAAGCTGTCGATCAGGGCATCGCGTGCTTCCTGCGCGGACATGGGCGGCACATCTTCCTGAAAAACTGCCAATTCGCGTGCGATTTCTTCCGGCAAAAAGTCGGCTGTGGCGGCGGCCACTTGTGCCATCTTGATGAAGAAAGGGCCAAACTCACGCACCATTTTGGCCACAATCTGGGCCTGGGCGCGAAAGTCCCTGGGGTCGGCCTGAAAGAAAGGCCGGATGTACCGCAAGGCCTTGATCTGGCGGCGAATGATGCGCAAATCGCTGCGCACCACCTGCACCCGGCGCAGCAGCGCATCCATGCGGTTCTGGTTGGAATAATAAATGTCCTTGAGTTCGTTGATCACCTCGACCAGCAGGGGTTCGTAGGTTTTGAGCACCAGGCGTGTGATGTCCAGGCCCAGATCCGCCAGCCCGCGCAACTCCGGGTCGGCCATCAACTCATGGAAAAAGGTCCAGAATTCATCAACGATCTGCTGGGGCACGGGAATGGGTGAGCGCGCCACCGATTCGTTGACGACGTAGCGGATCAGGCTTTCGGTCGTGCCCTCGTTGGGCAATACGTTGCGTGAACGCAGATAGGCGGTCACGCGGCGCGTCTGCTCGGTCAGCGGATGTTGGTACAGGGCCTCAAAAATGCGGTCCAGCTCGCGTGTGAATTCCTCGGGCCGGACATGGGATTCGCCACCGAGCAGCTTGGTCAGGGGAACAAATGCCTTGGCCACCTTGGCAGTCGATCCCGGCAACTGGGCCGCCTGTTTGGCGAAATCCTTGGCGCCGCGAAACAGGCGCAACCCACTGGTTCGCACCGACTCCAGCGCAGAAGATCCGTTCGAATCATCGGGAGCCTGGTCCACCTTGCTGCGCCCGGCTTCCTGCGGAATCTCATGCACCGAAAGATGCAGCTCCGGGGAATGCGGCGCACGCAGCCTCACGGCCTTGTTCGGGCTTTGCGGCGGCTTGCGCTTGCGTGGTATGGATGACTGCGGCACGGTGAACGTCGGAACCTGCGGGACCGTCAATAAATGGGTGGGAAAGGAGAGTGGCCCATACGGGCGATCTTATTATGAAGGGCGTGGTACGCGGGAAATTATATGACCCCGATCCCGTAAGTGTCTTATTTTCATCCCATTGGGCACTCTCAGAGATAATTGGCGTATGACAATTACCATCAAAGACGCACAAGACATTCAGGGTATGCGTGTCGCAGGCAGGCTGACTTCGGAGGTTCTGGACTACCTGACACCGTTCGTTCAGCCCGGAGTAACCACCAATGAACTGGACAAACTGGTGCACGACTACATCGTGAACGTGCAACAAGCCATTCCCGCACCGCTGAATTACATGGGTTCGGGCAACGTACCTTACCCAAAATCCATCTGTACCTCGATCAACCATCAGGTCTGCCATGGTATTCCCAGCGACCGGCAGCTCAAGAAGGGTGACATCGTGAACATTGATGTCACCGTCATCAAGGATGGCTGGCATGGCGACTCCAGCCGCATGTTCCTGGTCGGCCCGGTATCCATCGCTGCACGGCGCTTGTGTTCTATCACCTTTGACGCCATGTGGCACGGCATCAAACTGGTCAGGCCCGGCATCCATCTGGGGGACATCGGGTTTGCCATCCAGAAGTTTGCCGAAGGACAGGGCTTTAGTGTGGTGCGCGAGTTTTGTGGCCATGGCATTGGCCGCATGTTTCATGAAGAGCCGCAGGTTCTGCATTACGGTCAGCCCGGTACGCTGGAACGTCTGGTGGAAGGCATGGTATTTACCATAGAACCCATGATCAATGCCGGCAAGCGCGACATCAAGGACGGCCCCGAAAAGGATGGCTGGACCATTGTGACCAAGGACCATTCCCTATCGGCACAATGGGAGCACACCGTTCTGGTTACACGTACCGGCTACGAGGTTTTGACCGTGTCGGCAGGAACGCCACCAGCGCCGGCATTTGTACCACCCCAGACTCTGGCGTGACCCTATCTGGTACGTAAAAGCGCAAGAGTAGCGGACCATGATTGACTTGCAGACCCAGCGCACGCAATACCGTGTCCAGAAAGCGCAATTGCTTGAGGCCATTGGCCAGGAGGCATTGTCCGTGCGCAGTGCACGCCAGTCCTTGCGCCGCTTGGCGCAGTTGACCGATGGTGTGCTGGCGCAGCTGTGGCAGCGTGCAGGCTTGCAAGCACCCATGGCCCTGTTGGCGGTGGGGGGGTTCGGGCGTGGCGAGTTGTTTCCGTACTCGGATGTTGATGTGCTGCTGTTGTTGCCGGATACCTATTCGCTTGAGCACGATGCAGCGCTGAAAAACCGCGTGGAGGCGTTCATCGGCAGTTGCTGGGACGTGGGCCTGGAGATTGGCTCCAGCGTGCGCACCTTGAGCGAGTGTCTCACCGAATCGGCCAGGGATGTCACCGTGCAAACAGCATTGCTGGAATGCCGTTTGGTGACCGGTAATGCGGCACTGGTCAAGGAGTTTCAGACGGCATTCTTTGCGGCGATGGATGCCAGGGCTTTTTTCGTCGCCAAGACCCTGGAGATGCAACAACGCCATACCAAATTCGAAAATACCCCTTATGCCTTGGAACCCAATTGCAAGGAGTCTCCTGGTGGGTTGCGCGATCTGCAGGTGCTTTTGTGGGTGGCACGGGCCGCAGGTTATGGCAACAACTGGAAGGCCTTGGCAGCCAACGGTCTGGCAACGCCATTTGAGGTGCAACAAATCCAGCGCAATGAATCCTTGTTGCTGCGGGTTCGCTCGCGCTTGCATCTGCTGGCCAGGCGGCGCGAGGACCGTCTGGTTTTCGATCTGCAAACTGCGGTGGCACAGTCTTTCGGGTACACAGCGCCGGAGGTCAAGGGTTTCCCGGTGCGCCCCAGCGAAATTCTGATGAAACGTTATTACTGGGTTGCCAAGGCCGTTGTGCAACTGAACCAGATCATCCTGCGCAACATCGAAGAGCGGCTCCATCCATCGACCCATACACCCAGGCGTATCAACGACCACTTCAATGAAAAGGCGGGTATGCTGGACGTGGCCAGTGACGATTTATACCTGCGCAACCCCCACGCCATCCTGGGAACATTTCTGGTTTACCAGACCACCGTCGGGATGCAGGGGCTGTCCGCACGCACGCTGCGTGCGCTCTACAACGCACGCCACCTGATGGATGCACGTTTTCGCAACGATCCGGTCAACCGCGAAACCTTTTGCAATATTCTCATGGCACCCGAGGGCATCACGCATGCCTTGCGCTTGATGAACGAAACTTCGGTGCTGGGACGCTATTTGTGGCCCTTTCGCCGGATCGTGGGGCAGATGCAGCACGATTTGTTCCACGTTTACACGGTGGACCAGCATATCCTGATGGTGGTGCGCAACGTGCGGCGCTTCTTCATGGTCGAACATGCCCATGAATACCCCTTTTGTTCGCAGCTCGCTGCGGGTTGGGATAAACCCTGGTTGTTGTTCATTGCCGCACTGTTTCATGACATCGCCAAAGGCCGTGGCGGTGACCACTCGAAATTGGGTGCCCTGGATGCGCGACGTTTTTGCAAGCAGCACGGCATTTCCGCGCCAGACACGCAATTGATCGAGTTTTTGGTGCGCGAACACCTGTCCATGAGCCTGATTGCCCAAAAATCGGATCTGAGCGATCCACAGGTCATCACCGCCTTTGCCAGGCAGGTGGGTACCGAGCGCCAGCTTACGGCCTTGTATTTGCTGACGGTTGCCGACATTCGCGGCACATCGCCCAAGGTCTGGAACGCCTGGAAGGGTAAGCTGCTCGAAGACCTGTACCGTTTGGCCAGCCGGGCCTTGGGGGGGCATGCGCCCGATCCCGATGCCGAAGTCGAGGCACGCAAACGCGAAGCCCTGGCCATGCTGGCGATGCATACACTGCCGTTTGATGCACACAAGCGCTTGTGGGATACCCTGGATGTGGCGTATTTCATGCGCCATGATGCCAGTGATATTGCCTGGCATGCGCGTAAGCTCTCGCGTCTGGTCGGTTCAACCCAGACCATCGTGCGGGCGCGGCGCTCGCCTGCGGGGGAGGGTTTGCAGGTGCTGGTGTACACACCGGACCAGCCCGAGTTGTTTGCGCGTATCTGCGGTTATTTTGACCAGCACAGTTTCAGCATTCTGGATGCACGCATCCACACGGCCAGAAATGGCTATGCCTTGGACACCTTTCAGGTCGATACCTCCACCAGTCCGTATGAATACCGTGAACTCACCAGCATGCTGGAAAACAACCTTGCCGGAGTCATCAGTGCGGCTGGTGCCTTGCCCAATCCCGTGCGTGGCCGGATATCGCGCCGGGTCAAGAGTTTTCCAGTCACTCCCAGAATCACCCTGACCCCTGACGAAAAGGTGCAACGCTGGTTGCTCAATATATCGGCCAGTGACCGTGTGGGCCTGCTCTACGGTGTGGCGCGGGTGCTGGCCCGGCACCAGGTAAATTTGCAGCTGGCCAAGGTGAGCACCTTGGGTGAACGGGTTGAAGACACCTTTTTGATTGACGGCCCCGAATTACAAAATAACCGCAAGCAGATCGAAATCGAGACGGAACTGCTTGAAGCCCTGGCGGCCTGAACGCCTGAACGCAGTACCTCCGGGTGTTTTTCAGAGTTTGGCAAATACCTTGGCTTCTTCAAACAGCGGGGCCAGATCGCCCAGGGAGGCAATGGTTTCATCCAGGGTTCCACCCAGGCGTTTGATGACCGCTGGCGGGAACTCTTCCACCAGATGGTTGCCGGCGAAACCAAATTCGAGTTTCTTGCTGATCTGGTTGGCGGCGAATACGCAGGCGATCATGTCCGAGTCTCCCAGCTCCGGGCCGTACTGGTGGCGTATGGTTTCGACCAGATGGGGCGCAAAACGCCACTTTTCCACCAACATGCCGCCAACCACTGCGTGATCCACCCCCAATACGGTACGCAAAGCCAGATGCAGGGATATGCCCTTGTCGGCGCTGGTTTGCAGCGCAGCGCGCAAGTCCTTGGGCATGAACTGGGCGAGCACCACTTTGCCAAAGTCGTGCAGCAAACCCGCAATAAAGCAGTCCATCGGGTCCGCATCATCGACCTTCAAGGCCAGTTGCTTGGCAATGGCCGCTGTGGCCAGCGAGTGCAACAGATACTGCTGTCCGTCAAAACCCGCCTCATTGGTCTTGGGCAGCATGCCGATGGCGGCGATGCTGAGGGCCAGATTCTTGATGGTGTTGAATCCCATGTACACCACGGCATGTCCCACCGAGGTGATTTGCTTGGGCAGGCTGTAGTAGGCCGAGTTGACGACCTTGAGGATCTTGACGGTAAGCACCGGGTCTTTGTCGATCACTTCAACCAGCTCCTTGGGGGTGCTGTTGATATTGCGCGTCAGTTCCAGAACGCGCTGTACGCTTTTGGGGAAAGCGGGCATGCCATCAACGGCTGCGGCAAGTTTTTTGGTGAGTTCGGGGCTTAATTGCATGGTGCGACTACTTCCGGGAATAGAACCTCAGTGTAGCCAAATTGGCTGAAATTGCGCAAACGCATGGGATAAAGAAACCCCCAGAGGTGGTCGCATTCGTGTTGCACCACGCGGGCATGAAAACCGCTGGCCAGGCGTTCAATCGGATCGCCATACTGGTCAAATCCGCTGTACTGGATATGCAACCAGCGTGGCACCTTGCCACGCAGACCCGGCAGTGACAAACACCCTTCCCAGTCTTCCTCTTCGGGGGGCTGCTCTGCTGGACGGCCATCGGGGCCAAGTGGCGTGATGACCGGGTTGATCAGTACCGTTGGAGGGACCAGCGGGCGGTCCGGATAGCGCGGGTTGGCGTTGCGACTGCCGAATACCACCACCTGTTGATCCACGCCGATCTGCGGCGCAGCCAAGCCGGCACCATTGGCGCACAGCATGGTGTCCAGCAAGTCACTGACGAGCTGGTGCAGGGCTGGGGAATCGAAATCTTCCGCAGCAACCGGCTGCGCCACACGCAGCAGGCGCGGATCTCCCATTTTGAGTATGGTGTGTTGGGGCATGGTCGGGGATTGTAGGTGGTAGCTATTCAGGAAGGATAAAGTGTGCGGACTCCAACTTTTTTCGCAACTCTGCTCTATACTGGTCCAGGTGCCGCGTTTTTGCGGTGCAATCTGAGGGCAAACCTGTCGAAAGACAGGGACGCAAAGCTTCCGGCCTACAGCGCTTCTTGGCGCCATGGTAGCGGGGTTGCCAGTGCGACCTTTTGGGGGCGCATTGTTGCGTGCCCTCTTTTTTGGAGAGGGTCGCCATGGAAACCGGATTCGCGCAACAATTTCGAGACAGCTTTCCCGCCACTTTGGAGCGGGAGAGGCGGTTTGGCTCCTGGCTCCCTGTCAAGGGGATTGAACCGGGGGTGGATCTGTCCCGTTGCAGTGCCCTGGTCATCGAAACGAGCCAGACCATGCGTTCCATCATCTTTTCCCAACTCAGGGAACTGGGTGTCGGTACCGTCGTGCATGCACCCCGTCCGGTGGATGCCCGAAAAATTCTTGAGTCCCGCAGGTTTGATTTTGTTCTTTGCGACATGGACTGTTGCGAACAGTCCTACTCCGGGCGCGATTTGCTCGACGACTTGCGGCGCAACCATATTTTGCCTTTGACCACCGTTTTTGTGCTGATCTCGTCGGGTGCAACGCTGTCTGCGGTATCGGAAGTCGCCGAGTCGGCGCTGGACGTGCTGCTGATCAAGCCGCACAAGGCATCCCAGCTTGCCGAGCGCTTGTTTGCGGCGCGTGCCCGCAAGGTGGAACTTGGCGAAATTTTCAAGGCCATTGAGGCCAGTGCGTTTGAACAGGCGGCGCAGTTATGCATGCGGCGTTACTACGCAAAGGGGCGTTACTGGCTTTATTCCGCACGGATTGGCGCCGAGTTATTGCTCAGAACGGGCAACAGCATGCTTGCGCTGGAGCTGTACAAGGAGGTTGTGCAAGCCAGGACGATGCCTTGGGCGCGTCTGGGTATCGCCAGGGCGCAGTTTGACAATGGCCAGTCCTTTGAGGCAGTTGGAACCCTGGAAAGGCTTTTGAGCGACGAACCTTTGTATGTGGATGCCTACGATGTCATGGGGCGGGCCTTGTTCGACCTTGGCCGCTTTCATGAATCACTGGAAGCGTTTCAGATTGCCGTGCAGATCACCCCGCACTCGATTGGCCGCATACAAAATCTGGCCATGATGACCTACTACGCCGGGCATAAGGAAGAGGCCATCCGGTTGCTGGAGGAGACGCGCCGTGTCGGGGTTGATTCCGAGTTGTTTGACTTGCAGGTGCTGGTGCTGCTCTCATTTTTGCATCTGGAGCAGGGCAACCAGATCGAGTTGCAACGCTGTCGCGACGATGCACAGCGGATTTTGCAAAAGGCCCCGGAGCTTCAGAGGTCGCAGCGGCTTTCGGAATGCGTGTTTTCCATCAACCACATCGGGCAGAACCACATTGCCCAATCCTTGATTTCCATACGGCGACTGGCTGAAAACATCCGCAGCAGCGATTTTGACTTCGAGTCCGCAAGCAACCTGATGGCGCTGATTTGCCAGCTTGTCCAAAGAGGCGTCACGATTGAAAAAGTGGATGACATGGTGAAAACCATCGGCATGCGGTTTTGTTGCAACCGGATTCACACCGATCTTCTGCTGACCAGTGCCAAGGGGCACGCGCCCTTTGTCAAAATACTGTCAGCCTGCCATGACAAGGTGCTGGAATACGCGGAAGCTGCAATGTCCCTGATCCTGTCGGGCAATCCTGCCGGGGCGGTCAAGCAACTGATCCTGCATGGACAAGAAACGCTGAACGCCCGGTTGATTGATAACGCACACCAGGTGCTGCAAAAACACGCCGACAAGATCGGCGTTTACGATGAATTTGCCAGGGATATCCGGGTGTTGCGGGAGTCCTACCGGATGGGTAAAACCAAAGCCAAGATAGGCAATGGCACGGACTCCGACAAAGGTGCGTCCATTTTTGCCTTCAAATCACACTCGATGGCTGGTGTGCAGGCGTGAATCGGGAGCGCCAAAAAGACAGTGGCGCGTAACGCGCCACTGGGATTACAGCTTGGTAGCTAGCTGTTAGTAGCTGTTGCGGCCACCGCCGTAACCGCCGCCGCCGCCACCGCTGCGGCCACCGCCGTAACCGCCACCACCGCCGCCGTAACCACCACCGCCGCCGCCGCTACGGCCACCGCCACCGCCAAAGCCGCCGCTACGGGGTGGGCGGGGCTCCATGGGACGTGCTTCATTGACGACCAAACCACGGCCACCGAATTGTTGGCCGTTCATGCCACCGATGGCGGCCTGCGCCTCGGTGTCGCTGCCCATTTCCACAAAACCGAAACCCTTGGAGCGGCCAGTGTCGCGTTCCATCATGACCTTGGCGCTGGCGACGGTACCGTAAGCTGCAAATGCTTGCTGCAAGTCTTCATCTCGGAAAGAATAGGGCAGATTGCCCACGTAAAGTTTGTTGCCCATGCCGGGACTCCTCAAAATAACTCAAAACGCGATGGTGTCCAAACCCGCAATCAACAAACCAATGAAGACTTCAAGCAGACGCGAAACTGGGTAAATCACCGCAAACCTGTAACACCAATTTCTCGGCAATACCGCTCCATTATGCAGTCTTTTGGAGATGCATCTGAATTTTATTTTGCAAACCAGGCAAGTTTGTCTTGTTCTGCACCCCGGCATCGTTGTGCACTTGCCGCAAATGACAGCAAGGATAGTTCATTTTCCTTGCTTGTTCTGAAGCGTGGCGAGGAGTGAAATTGCCACTGCGGCCAGGATCAACCCGTCCTGTGCCGTGGTGCACCTGTTTGATATCACCCGTGATATTAAAAACACCAAAATTGCACTACAGGCGCTCCTGCCAAGCCTGTGTGGCACGTTTTGAGCCTCGATTTGGCCTGAATTTAGCATCAAAATAGCCTACATGCCCCGTAGAGTAAGCGGGTACAGCTACTGAAAGTATAGTAATCGTGTGAGAAAAAATCCTCTTGAAATCTGTGGCGCTTACCCCCATTTTTGTGGCAAGTGGTCGCTGGATGGGCCAGCGGCCTTGGTTGATGGAAAGGAGTTGTCATGTACCGAACCAGTTTTCCAGACGATCTGTTCTCCGAGTTGGAACGTCTACAGCGCCAGTTTCTGCGGTTTCCCAGAGGCGGCACCAGCATACGCGGTGGTGGCGGCGGGTATCCGGCACTGAATATTGGCAGTACGGCGGATTCCGTGGAGATATTTGTGTTTGCACCCGGACTTGATCCCGCATCGGTTGAAGTGACGGTCGAGCGTGGGGTGTTGAGGGTTTCCGGCGAGCGCAAGAGTGAGCTGCCGGAGCAGGACAAGGGTGCTTCGTTGCACACCAATGAGCGCTTTGCCGGACGCTTTCTCCGGGCTGTGAATCTTTCCGATGATGCCGATCCCACCCAGGTGGCGGCGAAGTATGCCGACGGTGTGTTGCATATCAGTGTCAAGCGCCACGAGGTGGCGAAGCGCCGTCGTATCGAAGTACAGTGAGAAAGGAGATGATCATGAGCAATACGGATGTTGCCAAAACCCAAGAGTCCAGGGGCTATGAAGGGGGCGTGTTGTTCCCGTACGTGGATGTGTTTGAGGACGCTGCGGGCATTACGCTGTATGCGGATCTGCCAGGCGTTCCCAAGGACAAGTTGAGCGTGCGTGTCGAAGCCGATACGCTGAACATCGAGGGTGAGGTGTGTTTGCCCCATGTCGATGCAATGGAAGCAAGCCACGTGGAGCTGCCCTATCCACGCTACCAGCGTTCATTCACGCTCGGCCAGGAACTCGACCGTGAAAAGGTGGTGGCCGAGATGAAGCAGGGCGTGTTGAAGCTGTACATACCGAAGGTGGAGGAAGTCAAACCACGCAAGATTCAGGTCCAGATTGCCTGAACCGGGCTGGGGTCGGCCCCACCGGGGCCGGCCATCTTCCGCGCCAATTCTTTTTCTGCTTTTTCTGTGAGTTGAGGAGGTCGATCATGGAATTAAAGGATGTCAAAAACGGATTGAGCAACGCATGGGAGTCGGTGGCCGATGGTTGGCGCCGCCTGCGGGAGTCTGCAACCGGGGCACTGACGCATTTCAAGCCGGAGGAAAAGTCTGCATTACCGGCGCAGAGGGAAGTCGATGATGCACAGTACTTTCCGTCCCTGGCCTGGGCCATGCTGGCCGGGAATGTGTTCGAGGATGACAAGAAGGTGGTTGTCTGCCTTGAAATCCCCGGTATGGACAAGAACAGCCTGAATATCGAAAGCAGCCAGCAGGAATTGGTTGTTTCTGGCGAAAAACGCTTCCAGCGCGAGATCAGCGAAGGACGTTACCAAACCTTCCAATGCGCTTATGGCTCGTTCAGAAGGGTCGTATCCTTGCCGGCTGCGGTCATTGCCGAGCAGGCCAAGGCGGAGTATCGCGACGGTGTGTTGCGTATCGAGTTGCCCAAGCAGGCGCAGCAAGTGCGCAAGGTTATCGACGTCACGATCCACTGAGCGGCATGCGCTCCAGGCCCTCAACATGCGCAAGGCCGTCATGGGCGCCTGTGACATCATGCAAGGTGTCGCGCCAGAGTTGGTCCGGTAGAAGAAATTTTTGCTGGATCAGCGCGCCGATACCAGCCGTCCCGCAACCAGTTGCAGCTGCCGCTCGCAGCGCGCTGCCAGGCTTGCGTCGTGCGTGACCAGTACCAGGGCGATGCCGTGCGCCTGGGCCAGCTCCAGCATGAGCGCAAACACGCTGTCGGCGCTGAATCGGTCCAGATTGCCGGTCGGCTCGTCGGCCAGCACACAGTCAGGCCGAGTCACCAGCGCGCGGGCAATCGCCACCCGCTGGCGTTCACCGCCGGAGAGTTCGGACGGGCGGTGCTGCACCCGGTTTGCAAGACCGACAATTGCTAGCATTTCAGAAGCTGCTCTCGCACATTCCGTGCGCCCTAGACGCCGAATGGTCAATGGCATGGCCACATTGTCCAAAGCGCTGAATTCAGGCAGCAGGTGGTGAAACTGGTAGACAAAACCCAGATGCCGGTTGCGCAAACGCCCCTGCTCGGCAGCGCTTACGTGCGCCAGATTGCGTCCATGCAGCTGCACCGTGCCGCTGGTGGGGGCGTCCAGTCCGCCCAGCAGGTGCAAGAGCGTGCTTTTCCCTGAGCCGGACGCGCCGACGATGGCCACGGTTTCGCCGCGTCGCACTTGCAGGTCAACGCCTTGCAGTACCGACACGTCGAGTGGCCCTTCGCTAAAGCGTTTGGTCAGCCCTTGGGCGCTCAGGACCACGGAAGGGTTTGCGGCAGGGGTTATTGCAGGGTTGACGGCAGTTTCTGGTGCTGGATCAGCCAGTTCTGCCACCATGCGGTAATGGGCGGCGCCCAGCGCTGCGGGCACCTTGCCGGATTCGATGGTCGGGTTATTCATAGCGCAATGCCTGTGCCGGGTTGACGCGGCTGGCGCGCCAGCTGGGGTAGAGCGTGGCCACAAAGGCCAGCAGCAGGGCAATGAGCGTGATCGGCACAATGTCGGCTTGGCGTGGCTCGCTGGGCATGCGGCTGATGAGGTAAATGTCCCTGGGCAGGAAACTCGCCCCGAGAGCCTGTTCGAGCGCCGGAACAATCACGTCGATATTGCAGGCCACACCCAGCCCCAGCAGCAGACCACCCAGGGTGCCCGCCACCCCGACCAGCGCGCCCTGAACGACAAAAATGCCCATGATGCTGGCCGGACTGGCACCCAGGGTGCGCAAGATGGCAATGTCGGCGTTCTTGTCCGTCACCGTCATGACCAGTGTGCTGACCAGATTAAAGGCCGCCACCGCCACAATCAGCGTCAGGATGATGAACATCATGCGCTTTTCCACCTGCACGGCGGCAAACCAGGTGCGGTTCTGGCGCGTCCAGTCGCGCACGTACACGTCGGCACCCAGGGTGCGCATCAATTCGTCGGCAACCTGGCGCGCCTGGTGCAGATCGCGCAACTTCAGGCGCACACCTGTGGGGCCTTCCAGCCGGAAAATCCTGGCGGCATCCATCACATGCACCATGGCCAAGGTGGAATCGTACTCATAGTGCCCGGACTCAAACGTTCCCACCACCGTCATCTGCTTCAGGCGCGGCACGACCCCGGCGGGCGTGACTTGCCCGCTGGGTGCCACCAGCGTCACGCGGTCCCCGCTGCGTACCCCCAGCGCACGCGCCAGCTCCGACCCCAGCACCACGCCAAAGTCGCCGGAGCTCAGGCGCGCCAGCGCCGTGGCCTGCGTGCCGGTCAGAAGGTCGGTGACAGCGTGTTCACGCTCTGGGTCAATGCCGCGCACCATCACGCCTTTCATGTCATCACCGCGCGCCAGCAGTGCCTGGGCAGCTATAAAAGGTGCAGCGCCGACCACCTGGGGGTGCGCTTGCGCCTGGCGCAGGGTCAGGTTTGCATCCGGCAGCGCCTGGCCATCAAA
The DNA here is from genome assembly GCA_041910275.1 of Rhodoferax sp. Classification (GTDB taxonomy): domain Bacteria; phylum Pseudomonadota; class Gammaproteobacteria; order Burkholderiales; family Burkholderiaceae_C; genus Allorhodoferax. The sequence continues at coordinate 96,092 of JAYRRD010000128.1, read as the reverse complement.
GGCGTAGATTTCGATGCGCGACACCACGCCGAGCATGCGGTCGCGGACCTCGGTCTGAAAGCCGTTCATCACACTGAGCACGATGATGAGCGCCGCCACGCCCAGCGTGATACCCAGTACTGATACTGCGGAGATAAAGGAAATAAAGCCGTTGCGTCGGGTGCTGCGGGAGGCGCGGGTATAGCGCCAGCCCAGCATAAGCTCGTAAGGAATTTGCATCATGTCCGCATTGTGGCATCCCTTCAGGCCAGTGCCAGACGGCCCAGGGCGGGTAAAGGCAGCGCGCTGATGCCGTCAGTCAGAGGCCAGGGCGCGTCTGCTGCGTTGCCATGGCACACCACATACAGGTGATCGAGTTGCAAGGCCGCTTGTGCAGCACGCATGGACGGCGTTACTGTGGGTGAGCGTGTCAGTTTCACTTCAAACCCCAGGCGCTTTGTGTTGTGCAGGATGAGCAAATCCAGCTCCGCGCCGGAATGCAGTGCCCAGAAATACACCTCGTCGCGGCCAGCGCCGGTGTGTCGAATAATCTCGCGCAGCGCAAACCCTTCCCATGAGGCTCCGCATTTAGGGTGCGCCAGCAAATCCTGTTGCCCGGCAATTCCCAGCAAGCTGTGCAAAAGCCCGGTGTCTGACAAATACACCTTGGGCGCCTTGACTTCGCGCTTGCCCAGGTTGGAATGCCAGGGACGCAGTCGCCAGGTCATGAATGTGCCCTCCAGAATATCCAGATAACGCGACACCGTTTTGTCGCTCACGCCCAGTGCGCGTGCCAGCTCGCTGCCATTCCAGGTTTGCGCGTGGTAGTGGCCCAGCATGGTCCAGAAACGGCGCAAGGTCAGTGCTGGCAGATTGATACCGAGTTGCGGCAAGTCACGCTCCAGATAGGTGCGGATGAATGCTTCGCGCCAGGCACGGCTGGTGGCCAGGTCAGCCGCCAAAAAAGACCGTGGAAAGCCGCCACGCAGCCAGAGATCATCCATTTGATCGTCCGCCAATTCGTTGAGACTTAATCCGCCCTGTTCGTAAAAAGTGACCCGACCCGCCAGACTCTCGGACGTATTGCGCAGCAGTTCGGGTGCCGCGCTGCCCAGAATCAAAAAGCGTGCGGGTGCATCGGGCCGGTCGGCCAGCACGCGCAACAACGGGAAAAGTCGGGGCTGGGTTTGAATCTCATCCAGCACCACCAGGCCAGTCAGGGGGCGCAGCACAAAGGCCGGGTCACTGAGCCGGGCCTGGTCATCCGGGTCTTCCAGATCGAAATGGTGCGTTGGCCCGTCCCACTGCGCGGCCAATTGGCGCGCCAGCGTGGTCTTGCCCACCTGACGCGCACCCAGCATGGCCACCACGGGAAATTGCCCCAGCGCCTGCGTTATCTGCTGTAAGTGCTGCTCGCGTTGAATCATGCGTGCATGTTACCGTGAATTACCTTGAAAATTCGGAATGTGATTCCGAATTTTCAAGGTAAGTTGGATTCAATGTAGCATTTGAATGTCGCCACAGCGATACACTGGTACACGGTTGCGGTTCCATGTGGTGTCTGTAGGCAGGTCCTTGTCACTACGTTTTTAGTAGCCACTCCCGCTTGTCCATTGGGGGCTATAGGCTGATTTGATGCTAAATTTAGGCTAATTTGAGGCCAAATTGAGGCTAAAAACGTGCCACGGAGGCTTTCGGGGAGCACCTGTAGTGCGGCTTTGGTGTTTTTGATATCACGGGTGATATGAAACGGGCGTGATTCCATGTGATGCAACGACTAGACCGCTGCCGCAATCCGGTTACGCCCCCCCTCCTTGGCGCGGTAGAGTGCCTGGTCGGCTGCTTCGAGCAGCGACGCCATGGTGTTGCCCGGACCCAATCGGGCGCTCGCGTAGCCAACGCTGACCGTCACGACGGGCGCGCTGGCAGCGGGGGCTGCGGGCAGGGACAGCGCAAGTACTGCGGCACGAAAGCGCTCGGCGACTTCGGCGGCGCCAGCCGTGTCTGTTTCTGGCAGGATGGCGACAAATTCCTCGCCGCCGTAACGTGCGGCGACGTCTCCCGCACGGGTGAATGATCCGGAAAATGCCCGCGCCACCCTGGTGAGGCATTCGTCACCTTTGCCGTGGCCGAAGTGGTCGTTGTACTTCTTGAAGTGGTCGATATCGGCGAACACCACGGATAACGGGGCACCGCTGCGCAACGCCCGCTTCCATTCCACTTCGATGGCGTCGTCAAAACGGCGTCGATTGGCCAGTCGTGTCAGACCATCGACGAATGCCAAGGATTCGAGCATGTCGAGATTTTTCTTGGCGGCAATGAAATTGCGCACCCGGGCGCGTACTATCGGCAGCACGAAGGGTTTTGTGATGTAGTCGGACGCACCGATATCCAGCCCCTTTTCCTCCTCGTGCGCCGCATCGAGTGCGGTCACGAAAATCACCGGGATACGCTTGGTTGCCGGGTCGTCTTTCAGGCGCCGACAGACTTCATACCCATCCATTTCCGGCATCATGACATCGAGCAGAATCAGGTCGGGTTTTTCCGCCGACCGTGCAACGGCGAGTGCCCGCTGGCCGCTGGTGGCCACCTTGACGTGGTAGTTGTCTTGCAGCGCCTGCACCAGCACGTGGATGTTGGTGGGGGTGTCGTCAACGATCAGGATGCGTGGTTTGCTGTTCATGGCTCAGACTCAGAGTGTGATGCCCAGTTGCGTAACAATGGTATGCAGACTTTCCTGCGCGGCGGCGTAGTCAAAGGTGTCGATCTGCTGGAGCAGGGTTTCCGGTATGGTAGACGGTAATTGTCCGGCAAGTATGCCGCGCAAATCACCCGTCAGCGCCTGCGGGACCACGTCGTCTGCGGCCAGGCAGGCAGCCAGTTTGCGCAGCCGGGTGGTGACTTCGGTAGTATCGAACGCGACGCCCTGCGTGGACTTTGGCAGTTCCTCATCCAATGGAAGTGTGTCAATCGCCTCCAACGATGCCGCCAATGCACCATGAAATGCCTGCTGCAGTGCAGCAAGCCCGTCAACGCTGTCCGATGCATTACCAAGCGCCGCTTCAAGTGCCGTTGCAGCTGCGTGTAACTGGATGGCTCCGATATTCCCGGCAGCACCCTTGATGGTGTGCAACAGACGGGTTGCGCCGCCCGCGTTGCCTTGCGCCAGCAAGCGCTCCAGTTCCTGGCCGCTGCCACGTGACTCCTTGGCGAACAGGCGCAGTATCTTTGCCAATACGGCTCCGCTTGCCCCCGTGCGCGTGGATAACCCGGCGAGATCAAAGCCGGGAAGCTGCAAGTCGGGGGTGAAACTGGAAGCGCCCTCCAGATCGAGATCGGGATCGTGCGCAGTCGGCGCCACCCGTTCGCCTGCGGGAATCCAGCGTAGCAAGGCTTCGGTCAGCTCTTCAGGGGAGATGGGTTTGGGTACATGGTCGTTCATGCCGGCAAGGAGCGCTGCGTCCCGATCCTGCTTCATGGCAGCGGCTGTCATGGCGATGATCGGCACGCTTGACCGGCTGCCTGCGCGAATCTGGCGCGTTGCCTCAAAGCCATCCATTTGTGGCATGTGCAGGTCCATCAACACCAGTTCGTAGTTGCCGTTTTCCACCATTGCGACGGCTTCGCGCCCGTTTTCGGCAATATCGACAGACAGACCTGCCTTTTCGAGAAACTGGCGCGCCACTTCCTGGTTGACGGGATTGTCTTCGGCGAGCAGGACATGGGCACCGCGAATGGGCAAGGTCCTGCGTGCCAGTCGGGCCATCAAAGACCCATCGTCGGGGGCCGTGACAGAGTGCGTCGGATCGCGCAGGCGCAAGAGGGTATCGAGCAGGCAGGACGGGATGACCGGCTTGGTCAGTACGGCATCGAGACGAATTCCCGCAGCGGCATGCAGCAGCTTTTCCCGGGAATAGGCAGTTGCCATGATGATGACCGGGGATTTTCCCAGCTGCTGCGCGCGGACATCCTGCTGTATCTGTTGCGCGACGCCCAGCCCGTCCAGACCCGGCATCTGCCAGTCGAGCAGGATCAGGTCAAACGGGTGTGTGCGTAGGGCCTGTAGGGCTGTCGCGCCGGAATCGGCCTCCGTGACTTCGCATTGCCAGGATTGCAGCATTTGCCGCAGGATCAGACGCGATGTTTCCATGTCGTCAACCACCAGTACCCGCATCCGTGCCAAATCTGGTACGACAGCACCCTGCTTGTGCCTCGCCGGGCGCGTCGCCAGCCGCACGGTGAAGCGGAACGTGGTGCCCTGGCCGGGAGCACTGGTAACGCCGATTTCACCGCCCATCAGCTCAACGATGCTGCGCGCGATGCTCAAGCCAAGCCCGGTGCCGCCAAATTTGCGTGTGATGCTGCCGTCGGCCTGGGTGAAGGGTTGGAACAGGCGTTGCGCCTGTTCCGCAGCCAAACCAATGCCGGTGTCGCGCACAGATACCGCCAGCCGCACTGCCTCTTGCGTCTGGTCAAGCAACGCGACCTTGACGTGAATTTCGCCGCGTTGCGTGAACTTGATGGCGTTGCCGACCAGGTTGTGCAGTACCTGCCCCAGGCGCAAGGCATCGCCACGCAGTGCCGGAAGACCGGGTTGCACTTCAAAGAAGAGCTCCAGCCCCTTTTGCTCGGCCATGGTGGTGAACAGGCTGGCGGTGTTATCCAGAATGGCATCGAGTTCGATGTCGGCTTCTTCCAGTTCCAGGCGACCGGCCTCGATCTTCGAGTGGTCGAGGATGCCATTGAGAATGCCCAGCAAGGCCTTGGAAGATTCCGCAATCTTTTTCAGGCAATCCATCTGGCGCGCATCAAGCCGGGTATCCATCAGCAACTGGGTGAGTCCGATGATGCCATTCATCGGTGTGCGGATTTCATGGCTCATGTTGGCCAGAAAGTCGCTCTTGGCCTTGCTGGCCTGGAAAGCCGCCTCGCGGGCGGCAATCAGGGCACGTTCTGTTTCCATGCGGATTGTCATATCCCGCAGCATGGTCTGAATGCGCAGCGGCGTGCCGTCCGGGCGGCGTTCAATGACCGAGAAACTGGCCTCGATGGGCACTTCACCGCCACTGGGGCGCAACAAATGCAGATGGTGGACCGTGCTGGCACCGGAGCCCTCGATGCGCGAAAGCAGCTCCTGCCATTGGCCTGCCAGCCATTGGTTGGCGGCCAGTCCGAACAGCTGCTGGACGTCGGCTGCGGCCATCAGGCGGCCCCAGGCCGGGTTGGCGAACAGAATCCGCCCGTTGCTGTCCAGGACACCGGCGCCATCCGCCATGTTTTCCAGAACCGCATCGAGCTGCAACTCCTGCTGGCCCACCAGAACCTTGAGCTGGTCTCTATGGGACTCCAGTTCCTGCGCGATGGCTTCCCGATGCGCGAGCTGCTCCTGGAGGTCGTTTTGCAGCCGGGTGACCCCGGCGGCGAGCTGGTACAACTCGTTGGGTTTGAGCGTGGTGGGCCGGGGGGCTGGCGTGGCGAGATTTTCAATCGTCAGGCTCTGCACATGTTGCGACAGCGCCTGCACTGGCGCTGATACGCTACGGCGCACCAGCCAGAACAATAGCATCGCCAGCGTGATCAGTTCGCAGCTGACGATCAGCGAAAAGCGCAAGGTTTCGCGCCAGACGGCCAGGTGCAGGGATTGCATATCCAGGCGAATCTGCCATTGCGCGATTTCCCGCTTGCCGTCGTCGCCCAGCAGCGCATAGGTGAGCGAGGGCGTGGATTGTTGCAAGTCGGCACCCGCCTTCTGGTAGGCTACCCGCTTGCCGTCCTTGGCGAGCACTTCGGACGACAGCACGGCAGAAAAATGCCGCAACCCGGCAAGCTGCAATTGCTGGGAACTCTGGTCCAGCTCCCAGACTGCCTTGGCCAGGGTCGATTGGTAGGCGGCCAGCACCGCTTGCAGCTGTTCTTGCTGGCGCTCGTGTTCTGTCCGGTAGGCAACCCAACCATTGAAAACCGCTGCGATGACCGACAGGCCAAAGCTGAACAGCAGTATCCGCGCTAGCAGTTGCCGGGACAGTGAGCCCGAAACCATGCGCATGGCCATGGTGTTTCAGAACTCCAGCATCTTGGCTACTTCATCCGCTGCCAGGTAGCGGCTGAAAATCCTCTTCAGCGTACCGTCTTCGCGCATCTGCGCCACGACGGCGCGCCACCTCTGGGCATCGGCTTCGCTGAAACGTTTCTTGGAAAGAACCAATCCATGCGCAACTCCGCGCTCGTTTGGCGTCCAGTCCTGCACCGCCACCATTTCCCCCATCTCAAGGAGCTTGAGGTTCCTGTGGTACACGACCGGCTGGGAAAACATCGCATCCACGCGCTGTTCCTTCAGTTTTCTATATACGGTTTCGGCGTCGGGGCTTTCCTGCACCCGCTGCTCCTTGCGCAACTGCTCCAGCCATTTATCTTGTGCCTCGCCGTGCACGAAGCTGCGCACCACACCGAACCTGAGGGACTTGTTGGCGATGAAATCCTCCGCGCGCTTGACGTTGGCAGCGTGACTGACATGGACGATGGCGTAATTTTTCATGCCCATGTAGTGGATAAACCAGGCGAATCGGTCGCGTTCGGCGTTTTGTATGCCGGTGGGGAACATGTCGAGATCGCCGCTGGCCACATCGGCCCAACTGCGCGCGCGCGGCAATACCCTGGTGTCGAAACGGCACCCTGTGCGCTTGATCAGTTCATCGACAATGTCCTTGTCGATGCCACGTCCGCCGCCCGCCGGTTCGTAGAGCAGTCCATAGTCGAGGTAAGACAGCAGGATCGGCTCCTTGCCGCAGTCGAATGGAGCCGCTGTGGCGCTGGCCGTCACGGCAGCAAGCAGTATGGCGATCAAGGCGATCAAGGCGTTCAATGTTTTCATGCTGTCCTCCTGTCCTTGTCATGCCAACCGGGTCCGGCGATTATTCCACTGTTACTGCACCCGTTTGCGCGGAAAATCACGGCCTGCGCATATTCCGTGCAATACCTAGTACGCCACCGGAGGTCACACCGCCATGCCATCCACCCCCGATACCCAAGATACCCCCAGTCCCCATGCACGCCCGGTGATCCTGCCGGTGCGCTCGGTGCCGGTGCAAGGCAAGCCGTCAGCGGCAGTGCTGGCTACGCTCGACCCCCGCTGGCGTGCACGTTACCTGCTGCTGGCGCCACACCGGCTGGGTTTTTTTCTGGCCCTGCTGGTTCTGCTGGCTTCGGGCGTGTGGTGGGCGCTGGTGCAACTGGACCGTTCCACGGGCGTACTCGGCTTGCCGCATGCACTCCCGCCCACCCTGGTGCACGCGGCGGTGATGGTGTTCGGTTTCATCCCCTTGTTTTTCTCCGGCTTCTTGTTTACCGCCGGCCCCAAATGGCTGGATGTGGAGCCGTACGCCGCGCGCGTGTTGCTTGCGCCCTTGCTGTTGCAGACCCTGGGCTGGCTGCTGTGGCTGGGTGCCGCCCAGTGGCATGCGCTTGCCGCACTGGTGGCGCTGGTGCTGGCCTGGAGCGGTTTGTCGCGCATGACCTGGTTGTTCTGGCGTTTGATTGACCACAGCCAGATACCGGACCAGTTGCACGCCCGCACGGTGGGCGTTGCGTGTGCGGTGGGCTGTCTGTGCCTGGGAGCCTTGGGCGTAAGTCTGGCGTTGGGCGCGTGGGATATGGCGCTGGCCTGGGTTTTGAGCGGTTTGTGGGGCTTTGTGCTGGTGGTATACGTCACGGTGGCGCACCGCATGATTCCCTTTTTCACCTCCAGCGCCATGCCCTTTATCGCCGCCTGGCGGCCATTCTGGGTTCTGGGCTTGATGCTGGCGGCGGCAGCGGTGGAAACGTTGGCTGTCTGGGTGGAGTTTCAGGGGGCGCCAAGTTCAGCCTGGACATTGGCGCGCGCTGTTTTCGAGTTGGCGACGGGCGGCGTTTTGCTGTGGCTGGCCGTGGTGTGGGGTTTGGTGCAAAGCCTGAAAAATCGCTTGCTGGCGATGCTGCATATCGGTTTTGTGTGGCTGGGCTTGTCCTTGGTGCTGGGTGGGGCTGCGCAGTTGCTGGGTTGGCTGCAAGGCAGCGCAGTACTGAGCCTGGGCGCGCTGCATGCCCTGACCATCGGTTGTCTGGCCTCGCTGATGCTGGCCATGGTGACGCGCGTGTCGTGCGGGCACAGCGGGCGCGCCTTGGTGGCGGACAACGTGGTCTGGGCGCTGTTCTGGCTGTTGCAGTTGACAGCGCTGTTACGCATTGCAGCCGCAGCCAGCCATGCGTTGGCCAGCCATGTGCTCTTGCCCACGGCCTTGCTGTGGTGCGGCATCATGCTGGTGTGGGGTCTGCGCCTGTGTGACTGGTATGGCCGCGTGCGCGCCGACGGGCGTGCCGGTTAAGGGGAAGCCATGACGCAACCCTCTTCTGCCACTGCACTTTCCGCTTTGATGCAGGCACGCCGCACCACCTTGCCCAAACGCCTGCACCCGCCCGGTCCCGATGCCCAGCAGTTGCAGCAGATACTGGCAGCCGCCGCCTCGGCGCCGGACCACGGCCAGCTATTGCCCTGGCGTTTTGTGCGGATAGGGTCGCAGGCACGGGCTGCGCTGGGCGAGGCGTTTGCTGCCGCGCTGCTGGAGCGTGACCCGCAGGCCCGCGCCGAGCAAGTGGCGCAGGCGCAGGAAAAAGCGCAACGCGCGCCGCTATTGTTGCTGGTCGTGGTCGATGCAGCGCGGGGTGATGCGGCCATTGATCTGCACGAGCGCATGATTTCCACTGGCTGTGCCGTGCAAAACATGCTGCTGATGGCCACCGCACTGGGTTTTGGCTCCGCGCTGACCAGTGGCAAGGCGCTACGCTCGCAGGCTTTGCGCGCTTTGTTTCAATTGCAGGCCAGCGAGCATGCCGTGTGCTTCATCAGCATCGGAACCGTGCTGCAAGCCGCCAGGAAGGAGCGTGTGCGTCCCGTAGCGGCTGAGTATGTCAGCGATTTGTCCTTGGTGGAGAAATGATTTATGCAAATTGAAGCCATACGCCTGAAAAACTTTCGTGCCTTCAAGGATGTGACGCTACGCGACATTCCACGCTTTTGCGTGCTGGTGGGTGCCAACGGTGCGGGCAAAAGCACCTTGTTCTCGGTGTTTGCGTTTCTGCGCGATGCCATGACGACCAATCTGACGGCGGCTTTGGGTCGGCTGGGTGGCAGCCGGGGATTGCAAGAGGTGCGCAGTCGGGGAAGCCGTGGACCCATTGAAATCGAGATCAAATTGCGCACAACGCTTGCCGAACGCAGCCAGCTCATCACGTATGAATTGCATATTGGTGAATTGAATGGACGCCCGGTGGTGGCTCGTGAGATTTTGAAATACCGGCGCGGCAGTAGTGGGCAGCCCTGGCATTTCCTGGATTTTTCCAATGGGGTCGGAGAAGCTGTCACGAACGAGATGGACTCCGTGACGGATGAAAAGGAGTTAAAACGAGAAAAACAAATCCTGAAAAGCCCGGACATTCTGGCAATCAAAGGTCTGGCGCAGTTTGAGCGTTTCCCGGCGGTCGTAGCGCTGGGTAACCTGATTGAAAACTGGCATCTGTCGGATTTTCACATCAGCCGGGCGCGCCCGGAGGCCGAGGCGGGTTATGCCGAGCATTTGTCGCGCGAGGGCGAAAACCTCTCCTGGGTTGTTGAATATTTGTACAAACAACATCCGCACGTTTTTCAGGACATTTTGCGCAGGCTTCAGTCGCGTGTGCCAGGCATCACCAAGGTGGAGGCCAAAACGACCGAGGAAGGCCGGGTGCTCCTGAAGTTTCAGGATGGGGCGTTTGAAGATCCGTTTCTGGCGCGTTACGTATCCGACGGCACGATCAAGATGCTGGCTTATCTGGTCTTGCTGTTTGACCCCGGCCCACATCCGCTGTTGTGCGTGGAGGAACCCGAAAACCAGCTGTATCCCTCCTTGTTGTGGGATTTGGCAGAGGAGTTTCGTGCCTATGCACAGCGCGGTGGGCAGGTGTTTGTCTCGACCCATTCGCCCGATTTTCTGAATGCCGTGGGGCTGGAGGAAGTTTTCTGGCTGGTCAAGAAAGATGGCTACACCCATGTGCGCCGTGCGCGCGACGATGCCCAGCTCAAGGCGTATATGGCAGAGGGTGACCAAATGGGCTACCTGTGGAAACAGGGCTTGTTTGAAGGAGCCCACCCGTGATTGAAAATTTGGTCTTTTTCCTGGAAGAGCCTTCGGCACAGGATTTTTTACAGGCTATCTTGCCCCGTGTATTGCCTGCGCACATCACGCCGCATTTTCTGGTTTTTGAAGGAAAGCAGGATCTCGAAAAACAGTTGGTCAGGCGCATGAAGCACTGGCAGCGCCCCAACAGCCAATTTATCGTGATGCGTGATCAAGACAGCGGAGATTGCCGGGTTATCAAGCAGCGGTTGCGCAATTTGTGCCTTGCAGCGGGCCAGCCACAGGCCACGGTGCGCATCGTCTGCAAGGAGTTGGAAACTTTTTTTGTGGGTGACTGGGCCGCCATTGCGGCTGGGTTTGGGCTTCCGGCTTTGGCGTCTTACGCAAAGAAAGCGAAGTATCGGGCGCCAGACCTGCTGGGCAGTCCTTCAGGGGAAATCAGACGGCTCATTCCGACGTACCAAAAACGCGCAGGCGCACGCACCATATCACCCCATCTTGACCTGGAGCGCAATCAGTCGAGCAGCTTTCGCGTTTTGTTGCGCACACTGTCCGAGCTGTCGCACCTGTGAGCACCCCTGAGCCCGCAATCGCGCGGTCAGAAAACGATGCCCGCCGGATTATTGGGGTTGGCTGTGGGTTTTGTCGCGGGTGTGGGTGCCGGTGCAGGGGGCTTTTCTTCTGCCCTCGGGGCGGGGGATTCGGCGGGTTTTTGTACGATCACCAGGGGCGTGGCTGCGGGGTTTTTGTAGCTGGCAGGCAGGGTTGAGGTCGCCGGATAACCGGCTGCATCCAGGTATTGCGCCCATTCTTGTGAAGAAAAGCCCTTGATTCGCTGCCCACCGACGGAAATGCTGGGCAAGGACGTGTCGCCGGTGAGCCGTTGCAGGGCATCAATGTCTTCGGGAGTGGAGACGGTGCGTTCATTGAAGGGGATGCCCCGCCCGCTTAAAAATGAGCGCCCCATGTCGCATGGCGCGCATTTGGGCGCGGAATACAGGACGACCGGGTATTTGCTGGCAATCTGGCGCAGCTCGAACGGCAGGTTGGGGTTGGCGCTGGTGCCCGCTGCGCCAGGGCCGGTCGTGGTGACTTTCCCCTGCTGGGGATTGATGGGCGGCTTGTCAGAGAAAGTGACGTTGCCTTCTGCATCGACAATGCGGTAAACGGCTTGTGCAGTCGCTCCCAGACTGGTGCCCAGTAGCGCGACGCAAGTCAAAAAACGAACAATGGTGGTGTTTTTCATCAAGTCATGCTCCTTTTATGTTCCCATTCCCTGGTGGCGCAGCAGCGCATCAATGCTTGGTTCGCGCCCCCGAAAGGCGATGAATGATTCCATGGCTGGGCGGCTGCCACCGGTTTCCAGAATGCTGGTACGGTATTTTCGGCCAGTTTGTGCGTTTGGCAAGCCATCGGCATCCGCTGTTTCTTCAAATGCGGCATACGCATCGGCACTGAGCACCTCGGCCCACTTGTAGCTGTAATACCCTGCGGCGTAGCCACCGGCAAAAATATGGCTGAAGGTGTGGGCCGTGCGGCTCCACGGCGGAGGGTGCACAACGGCGACTTCCGCGCGCACCTGCTCCAGCAGCGGCATGACATCCTGTGGCGCAGGGGCGGTGTGCAGCAGCATGTCGAACAGGGCAAACTCGATCTGGCGCAGCGTTTGCATGCCGCTTTGAAAGTTTTTGGCGGCTAGCATCTTGTCAAACAAGGCGCGCGGCAATGGCTCGCCCGTGTCCACATGGGCTGTCATGTGCCGCAACACGCTCCACTCCCAGCAAAAGTTCTCCATGAACTGGCTGGGCAACTCGACCGCATCCCACTCGACGCCGCTGATGCCCGAGACGGCGTGCTCGTTAACTTGGGTCAACAGGTGTTGCAGGCCGTGGCCAAATTCGTGAAACAAGGTGATAACGTCATCGTGCGACAGCAAGGCAGCCTGCTGGACGCCATTGACTGTGAGGCCTGCGGCAAAGTTGCACACCAGATGCGCAACCGGCGTTTGCACGGCGCCGGTGTCGGGCCGCAGCCAGCGTGCGCGCACGTCATCCATCCAGGCGCCGCCGCGCTTGCCGGCGCGGGCCGTGGGGTCGAGGTAGAACTGGCCCACAAACTGGCCATCGGTCGCTCCTGTGCTTTTTGCGCGCTCTATGCGATAAAAGCGCACATCAGGATGCCATGTGGGGGCTGTGTCGGGGGTGATGGTGAGGTCAAACAGGGTTTCGGCAATCTTGAACAAACCGGCGAGCACCTTGGGCAAGGGGAAGTATTGCTTGACTTCCTGCTCGCTGAAGGCAAAGCGCTCTTCCTTGAGTTTTTCGCCCAGATACGCCCAATCCCAGGCCTGCGGGTCTTGCAGATTCAGCTGTTGGCTGGCAAAAGTGCGCAGGTCTTGCAAATCCTGTTCGGCATAGGGGTGTGCTCGGCGGGCCAGATCGCGCAAAAAGCCGATGACCGCTTCGGGCGAACTGGCCATTTTGGGCACCAGCGACACGGCGCCGAAATGGGGATATCCCAGCAATTGCGCCTCTTCCTGGCGCAGGGCGAGAATCTGGCGCATGGTGTGCGTGTTGTCCAGATGCTGCGTGCTGGCATCGGCCTGGTCGGATGCGCGGGTGACGTAAGCCCGGTACAAGGTGGCGCGCAGGGCGCTGCTGTGGGCAAACTGCATCACGGGCAGGTAGCAAGGCATTTTCAGGGTCAGTTTGTAGCCTGCTTTGCCTTCGGCTTGTGCGGCTGCCAGGGCGGCTTGCTGCACATCGTCGGGAACTCCGGCCATTTCCTCGGCACTGGCGTAGTAGCTGAAGGCATCGGTGGCGTCCAGCGTGTTTTCACTGAATTTCTGGCTCAGTGCGGCCTGTTGCTCCTGGATTTCGGCAAAGCGTGTACGTTGTGCGCCTTGCAGTTCGGCGCCACCCAGGACGAAGTTGCGCAGGGCATTCTTGTGTGCCTGTGCTTGCTCGGCATTCAGGGTTTGTCCATCAATGGCTTTGTATTTTGCGTACAGCTGCGCATCGGCACCCAGCCGCGTCCAGAACTCGGTTACCTTGGGCAGGGCTGCGTTGTAGGCCGCACGCAACTCGGGCGTGTCGGCGACGCTGTTGAGGTGGCTGACGGCACCCCAGGCCAGGCCGAGTTTTTCAGTGGCCACGTCCAGCTCGCGGGCTATTGGCTGCCACTGCGCAGGAAATTCCGCTGCGGTGACGGTCTTGAGCGCGGCGTCGGCCTGCTCCAGCAATGTGTCAACCGCCTCGGCGACGTGCTCTGGACGAATCTGGTCAAAAAGCGGCAGCGAGGCCGAGTTGGCCGCAAGCAACAAGGGATTCATATGGTCGCTTCGGTGGATGCGTCCAACCAGTTTGCCTCGCGTTCGGCGGCTTCCAGGGTATTGGTCAGCAGCATGGTGATGGTCATGGGGCCGACGCCACCGGGTACGGGGGTGATGTAGCCTGCCACCTGACTGACCCCGGCAAAATCCACATCGCCACAGAGTTTGCCAGCACCTTCTTCGCCTTCGGGGACGCGGTTCATGCCCACGTCAATGACCACTGCGCCGGGTTTTACCATGTCTTTTGTCAAGGTGTTGCGCTTGCCGACGGCTGCGACGATGATGTCGGCTTGCAAGGTGATGGCTTTGAGGTTGGCCGTGTGACTGTGGCATACGGTGACGGTGGCGTGCTGTTGCAGCAACATGAGCGCCATGGGTTTGCCCACGATATTGCTGCGCCCCAGCACCACAGCGTGCTTGCCACGCACATCGCAACCGATGGATGCCAGCATTTTCATCACACCATATGGCGTGCAGGGCAGAAAGCCCGGCTGGCCCAGCAGCAGCGCCCCGGCGTTGGCGACGTGAAAGCCATCGACATCCTTGGCCGGTGCGATGGCGGCGATGACCTTGTGCGCGTGGATATGCGCGGGCAAGGGCAGCTGTACCAGAATGCCGTGGATGCGCGGGTCGCGGTTGAGTTCCTCGATCCGGGCCAGCAGCTCGGCTTCGGGAAACTTGGCGTCGTAACGTTCGAGCACGGAATGCAGGCCCGCATCTTCACAGGCCTTGACCTTGTTGCGCACATAGACTTGCGAAGCCGGGTTGTCGCCCACCAGCAGCACCGCCAGGCCAGGGACCAGGCCGCGCGCCTTGAGCGCCTGGGCACGTTGGGCAATGTTCTGGCGCAGTTGCGTCGAGAGGGCGATACCGTCAATGAGTTGGGCGTGCGGTGCGGTGGTCATGGTCATTTCTATCCGTTAAAAGTGGTTGAAATCCTTGTGGGACGAGCGGGGACAGCTATAAAAATAATATCATCCCTGCGCAGCGAAGCATGGCGGTGATTGTAGGGGTGTCCGTTTCGTTTCAGTCTTCCAACAGCTCGAAACTGGTGGTGATCTCGGCGGTTTTGCCCAGCATGATGCTGGCGGAGCAGTATTTTTCGTGGCTCATGGCAATGGCGCGCTCCACGGCGGCTGCGGGGATGCCCTTGCCGGTCACGCTAAAGTGCATGTGAATTTTGGTGAACACCTTGGGGTCGGTGGCTGCGCGTTCGGCGCTGAGTTTGACGCTGCAACCTTGCACGGCGTGGCGTCCGCGCTTGAGGATGAGAACCACGTCGTAGGCGCTGCAGCCGCCTGTTCCGGCCAGCACCGTCTCCAGCGGGCGCGGCGCCAGGTTGAGGCCGCCGTTTTCCGGCTTGTCGGCGTCCGGTGCGCCATCCATCATCAGGGTGTGGCCGCTGCCCGTTTCGGCCACAAAGCCCATGCCGGAGCGGGTTTTCAAGGCACCCGTCCACGTAACTGTGCATTCCATCAATAATCTCCTGTTTGTCCGCAGTAGGAAAGAGGAGTGATTGTCCGTGATTCGACCCTTATTGACCCCCGATGATTATTTGAAAAAGATTCTGAATGCCAGGGTTTACGACGTCGCCACCGAATCCGCCCTGGAAACTGCCAGGCAGTTGGGCAAACGCCTGCACAACACGGTGCTGCTCAAACGCGAAGACCAGCAGAGTGTGCGCAGTTTCAAGTTGCGCGGCGCTTACAACAAGATGGCGCATCTCTCTGCCAGCCAGCTGGAGATGGGGGTGATCTGCGCCTCGGCTGGCAACCATGCGCAAGGCGTGGCGCTGAGTGCGCACAGGCTGGGCGCGCGTGCGGTCATCGTCATGCCCACGACCACGCCCCAGGTCAAGGTGGATGCGGTACGCGGCTTGGGCGGAGAGGTCGTGCTGTTTGGCGACAGCTATTCCGACGCCTACGCCCACGCGCTGCACTTGCAGGAGCAGCAAGGCCTGACCTTTGTGCACCCGTTTGACGACCCGGACGTGATTGCCGGCCAGGGAACCATCGCCATGGAAATCCTGCGCCAGGTGCAAACGCTGCCGCGCAACCGGCAGGCTGCGGACAAGCGGCCCGCGCTGGATGCGGTGTTTGTCGCCATTGGTGGCGGGGGCTTGATTGCGGGGGTGGCCAACTACATCAAGGCGGTGGATGCGCGCATCAAGGTCGTTGGCGTGCAGATGAACGACTCGAACGCCATGATGCAGTCGGTCGATGCCGATGCGCGAGTCACCTTGCCTGATGTGGGGCTGTTTTCGGATGGGACGGCTGTCAAACAGGTGGGGGAGGAAACCTTTCGCATCGCGCGCACTTTGGTGGACCAGTTCATGACGGTGGACACCGATGCAGTGTGCGCGGCGATCAAGGACATTTTTATCGACACCCGTAGCATCGTGGAGCCCGCCGGGGCGCTGGCGGTGGCGGCCATCAAGCAGTACGTGGCACAGAACAAGACCAAGGGTGAGACCTATGCCGCCATTTTGTGTGGCGCGAACATGAATTTTGACCGCTTGCGCTTTGTTGCCGAGCGCGCCGAGGTCGGCGAGGAGCGAGAAGCCCTGTTTGCCGTCACCATTCCCGAAGAGCGTGGCAGTTTCAAACGCTTTTGCCAGCTGATTGGCGACTTGCCCGGTGGGCCGCGCAATGTGACGGAGTTCAATTACCGGATCAGCGACGCCGTGCAGGCCCATGTGTTTATCGGCTTGACCACGCATGGCAAGGGCGAATCGCCCAGAATTGCTGCCAATTTCAGCCGACATGGCTTTGATGCCCTGGATCTGACGCACGACGACCTTGCCAAGGAACACATCCGCTATATGGTCGGCGGCCACTCGGCACTGGCGCACGATGAGCGGCTCTTGCGTTTCATATTCCCCGAGCGGCCCGGCGCCTTGATGAAATTCCTGAGCCTGATGCGTCCCAACTGGAATATCAGCCTGTTTCACTACCGCAACCAGGGCGCAGATTACGGTCGCATTCTGGTCGGCTTGCAGGTTCCGCAGGCGGACGACCAAGCCTTTGCGGACTTTTTACAGACGCTGGGCTACCCTTACGTGGAAGAAACCACCAACCCGGCGTATCGGATATTTTTGCAGCAGTGAGGGGTCACTCCTCACAATCACCATCGTCCGCACCACCCACAACACGCTGGATGGTGTCGCCGCCAAAACCGCGTCCCGCCAGAAAGCGCATCTGTTTGGCGCGCTCGGCGGGGCTGGTGGGTGCTGTGCCAAATTTTTTGCGCCAGATGGCGCGGGCGCGTTCGACTTCGGTCGCGTGCAACTGCCCTACGGCTTCCTGTACCGCTTCGGCAGGGAGTCCTTTGTTTTGCAACTCCTGGCGCAGACGCAATACGCCCAGCTTGGCGGATTTGCGGTGCAACACGGACTCCAGCACGCGCTGGGCGCTGATGAAGCCCTTGGCCTCCAGATCATCGAGTACCTGGGCCAGCGCGCCGGGTTCTTCCTCGAACGGTTGCAAACGGCGCTCCAGCTCCAGACGGGAATATTCCCGCATACTCAGGAGGCGCAAGGCCCGGCCTTTGAGTGATAGCGGGGTGGGGGGCATGGCGCGAAAGCCTATTGCTTTAAATTGAATAGCTGTCCCCGCTCTTCCCATAAGGGATGGGGGCTTATTTACTCTCCAGACTGGGGCGTGGAAGCATCCGCGTCCGTAGCGCCGGACAGCAAGGGAATACTCAAGGACTGGCGTACCTTGTTTTCGATTTCCATGGCCAGTGCCGGGTTTTCGCGCAAGAACTCGCGCGCGTTGTCGCGCCCCTGGCCGATTTTTTCGCCGTTGTAGGCATACCAGGCGCCGGATTTGTTCAGGATGCCCGCGTTGACGCCCATATCAATGATTTCGCCGAGGCGGCTGATGCCTTCGCCGTACAGGATGTCAAACTCGGCGGTCTTGAACGGGGGGGCCACCTTGTTCTTGACCACCTTGACCTTGGTTTCACTGCCAATGGATTCTTCGCCTTTCTTGATGGTTCCGGTGCGGCGGATGTCGATGCGCACCGAGGCGTAGAACTTGAGTGCATTGCCGCCCGTGGTGGTTTCGGGACTGCCGAACATGATGCCGATTTTCATGCGAATCTGGTTGATGAAAATCACCATGCAGTTGGATTTTTTGATGACTGCGGTCAGCTTGCGCAGTGCCTGGCTCATCAGGCGGGCTTGCAGACCGGGCAGGGAGTC
Organism: Rhodoferax sp.; assembly: GCA_041910275.1. Taxonomy (GTDB): domain Bacteria; phylum Pseudomonadota; class Gammaproteobacteria; order Burkholderiales; family Burkholderiaceae_C; genus Allorhodoferax. Next base: position 78,430 of record JAYRRD010000128.1, on the reverse strand, counting down.
GCCCATCTCGCCTTCCAGCTCGGCCTTGGGCGTCAGCGCGGCCACCGAGTCCACGACGATCAGGTCCACCGCACCCGAGCGCACCAGGCTATCGACGATTTCCAGCGCCTGCTCCCCGGTGTCGGGTTGGCTGATGAGCAGGTCTTGCAGGTTGACGCCCAGTTTTTGCGCGTACTGAATGTCCAGCGCATGCTCGGCGTCGATGAATGCGCACTGGCCGCCGGTTTTTTGCATTTCGGCAATCACTTGCAGGGTGAGCGTGGTCTTGCCCGAGGATTCCGGGCCATAAATTTCGATGACGCGCCCGCGCGGCAGACCGCCCACACCGAGCGCAATATCCAGCCCCAGCGAGCCGGTGGAGACGACCTGAATGTCTTCAATCACCTCGCCCACGCCCAGGCGCATGACGGCACCCTTGCCAAATTGCTTTTCAATCTGGGCCAGGGCCACTTGCAGGGCTTTGGATTTTTCGCTGTTGGCGGTGCCAGCGGTGTTGGCGGCGTTGGGTGCTTTACTGGGTGCGTTCATGAGATGTCCTTTGATTGAGATACTGTGTTTTCATACAGTATATGGCATTATGCGTGTATTTGCAAAAAGTTTTTCAGCATGGCGTGGCCGTGTTCGGTCAGGATGGATTCCGGGTGGAACTGCACGCCTTCCAGGCGCACGGCATCGGGCAGTCCGGTGTGGCGCACGGCCATGATTTCGCCGTCGTCCGTCCAGGCGGTGATGGCCAGTTCCCTGGGGCAGGTGCTGCGCTCGATGGCCAGGGAGTGGTAACGGTTGACGGTGAACTGGCGCGGCAGTCCGGCAAAAATGCCGTCTTCCGTGGTGCTGATGACGCTGGTTTTGCCGTGCATCAGTTGCTGGGCGCGCACAATCTTGCCGCCCAGCGCTGCACCAATGCTCTGGTGCCCCAGGCACACGCCCAGAATCGGCAGTTTGCCCATGAAATGCTGGATCGCCGCCACCGAAATGCCCGCTTCGGCAGGTGAGCAAGGGCCAGGAGACACAACCAGCTGGTCCGGCTTGCGCGCCTGGATGCCTTCAATGCTGATTTCGTCGTTGCGGAATACCTCCACCTGCGCGCCCAGTTCGCCAAAATACTGGACGATGTTGTAGGTGAAGCTGTCGTAGTTGTCGATCATCAGTAGCATCGTGCATCTATCCTCTATCCTTTTGATTCTTCCATGCGATCCCGGGCTTATTATCACCCGCAGTGGTGGATTTGAAGAAAGGGATGCAAGCATGAATATCAACGCCAGCATTGTTGACCAGCGCCTGAGCGGCATCATCCAAGGGCAAGCCGCGTTGCTTGGGCAGGGTTTGTCCGACGAGAAGCTGCGTTCGGTGGCGTTTGTCCTGCTCTGCATTGCCACCATGCTGGACATGGCGCTGGAAGATGCTGCTGAAATCCTCACCGAAGGCGGGCAGGATGAAGGCGTTGATGGCCTGCACCTCGGCGAGGTGGACGATGGAGAGTTCATGGTCACCCTTTTTCAGGGCAAGTACAAGCACAAGGACTTGAGCGGTGTGGCCAACTTCCCGGAAAACGGTGTCCAGAAAGCCATCGCCACGGTGGCGGGCTTGTTCGATCCGGCAAAAAATCTCGCCTTGAATGACCGGCTTGCCCCGCGCGTAGAAGAAATCCGCTCGCTCATCAAGGACGGCTACGTCCCCAGCGTTCGCGTGGTGTTATGCAACAACGGCCAGAAGTGGACCGATGACGCGCAACGCCGGATAGGCCAGACCGGCTTCCCGCCGGATCAGGTGAGCTGGGCACACTTCAATCACGATGCCATTGTGGGTGTGCTGCAACGGCGCAAGGCCGTGGATGACAGCCTGCGACTGGAAGGCAAGGCCGTGATTGAGGAATTCAATTACCGTCGGGTACTCATTGGCAAGGTATCCGTTGCAGAAATTGCCCATTTGTTTCATCGCCACGACGACTTGTTGCTGGAGCGCAATATCCGGCGGTATCTCGGTTTGCATGCCAATCGGGTGAATTCCGCCATTCACGAAACCTTGACGACTCCGCACAAGCGCCCGGATTTTTATTTCTACAACAACGGCATCACCATGATCTGCCGCAAATTCCGCCATAACGCCTTGCAAGGAGAAAACTACCAGCTCAAGGTGGAGGGCATGCAAATCATCAATGGCGGACAAACCTGCAAGACAATTCAGCAAACGTTGACACGCAGTGATGCTGATTCGTTTGCGGCGTTTGCGAATGTCTATGTGCTGCTGCGCTTGTATGAGCTGGCGGACGATGACCAGGAATTCGTGCGTGACATCACGTATGCCACCAACAGCCAGAACCCGGTCGATTTGCGTGACCTGCGCTCCAATGACGCGATTCAAAAACAACTGGAAATCGGCATTGCCGATCTGGGATACAGCTACAAGCGCCAGCGCGAGGATACCGGCAGTGGTTCCAGCGTCATTACCGCCAACATTGTCGCCGAGGCAGCGCTGGCCATCTGGCGCCGCATGCCCCAGCAAGCCAAGTTTCGTCGTAAAGAGCATTTTGGCAAACTCTACCCGACGATATTCCACGGCCTGCAGGCAGCACAAGCTTTGTTGGCTGTCCTGATTTTCCGGCTGGTCGAGAACGAGCGCAAACGTCCACAGGATGCCAATCCCCCGGAGTTCTTGCCTTACGCATCGCATTATGTGTCCATGCTGGTCGGCGATGGCTTGCTGTCAGCCAAAGGGATGCGCGTGGCCGATGTCAACCACCGCACTTTCGCCGAACTGTTGGCTTACTTGCAAGGCAACCAGGCTACGCTGTACAAAAATGCGCTCACCAAGGTGCGTGATGCTTTGAGAAAACTCTACGGTGCGCGCGAGATTTCCCTGCAACAGCTCTCGGCCACTTTCCGCCGGGGCGACTTGCTCGAATTTCTGGACTGAGGAATCTGTAGGGATCACCCCAGCAGTTGCTCGAATTCGTCCAGGGGAACGGGTTTGCTGAAATAGTAGCCCTGGTAGGCATGGCACCCCTGACTGGCCAAAAAGTCGCGTTGTTCCATAGTTTCGACGCCTTCGGCAATCACGGACAAACCGAGGATTTTTGCCAGTTCGACAACGGTTTTGGCAATGGCCGCATCGTTGGGGTCGCTGAGTACGTCGCGTACAAAGGACTGGTCGATTTTCAGCTGGTCGAGTGGCAAGCGCTTGAGGTAAGACAGTGAGGAGTAGCCGGTGCCGAAGTCGTCGAGCGAGAAGCCAACGCCAACAGCCTTGAGTGCGGCAATTTTTTCGATGATGGTTTCGACGTTGCGCACCAGCAGGCTCTCAGTCAGTTCCAGCTTCAGGCACTGCGGATTGGCGCCGGTTTGCCGTAGCACGCCCAGCACCTGCTCCACAAAGTCGTCCTGTTGCAGCTGGTTGGCGCTGACATTGACGGCGACCGTCAGCGCCGCCATATGGGGTTGTTCCGCCCAGCGAACCAGCTGGCGGCAGGCGGTTTCGAGCACCCACAGGCCCAGGGGCAGAATCAGATCGGTTTCTTCGGCCAGTGGAATGAATTCGGCGGGCGACACCATGCCACGTCGCGGATGCAGCCAGCGCAGCAGGACTTCTGCGCCGGTGATGCGTTGTTCCCCGTCCACCTGGGGCTGGTAGTGCAGCAAAAACTGTTGCGTGTCAACGGCGCATCGCAAATCATGTTCCAGCACGGCGCGCACCCGGATGGCAGCTTCCATGGTGGGGTCGAAGAAGCACACCGCATTGCGGCCCGACGACTTGGCGCGGTACATGGCCAGGTCGGCCTGTTTCATCAGGTCATCCACGCTGCTTGCCTGGCCTTTGAACAGCGTGACACCGATGCTGGCGCCGCAATGGTAGCCCGTATCGGCCAGCTGGTAGGGTTGGTTGAGTTCTGCAAGAATCTTTGCGGCAATCGGTTCGACCGCCATGGCAGCGTCGTTACCGTCCAGCCCCAGCCCGGTGAGCAGGATGACGAATTCGTCCCCGCCCTGGCGCGCGGCCGTGTCGTCGTTGCGGATGCATTGCTTGAAGCGCTGGGCGACTTGTTGCAGCAGCAGGTCGCCCATGTCGTGGCCCTGGGTGTCGTTGAGCGTCTTGAAGTTGTCCAGGTCAATGAACAGCAAGGCGCCATGGCTGCCGCTGCGTGCACTGGCAGCCATGGCGCGGTTCACACGGTCCAGGAGCAGGATGCGATTGGGCAACCCGGTCAGCTGGTCATAAAAGGCCAGGGTATTGATCCGGTCTTCGGCCTTTTTGCGTTCGGTAATGTCGTAGTGGGTGCCAATGTAGTGTGTGACCTGGCCGCTATCGTCCTGGACTTGCGAGATGGTGAGCCACTTGGGGTAGACGGATCCATCCTTGCGCCGATCCCAGATTTCACCTTGCCAGGAGCCGGTCTGGAGGATGGTTGCCCACATCGCGCGGTAAAAATCGGCGTCGTGCCGCCCGGAGCGCAACAAGGCGGGTGTTTTTCCAACGACCTCCTCGGGGGTATAGCCGGTGCTTTGTGTAAAGGCTTTATTGACCCGAAGTATCACGGATCGGGCGTTGGTGACCATCATGCCTTCTTGCGAATCAAAAGCGGCAGCGGCGATGCGCAGTTCGGCTTCCGCCTGGAGGCGTGCCTGTTCCTGGCGTGCCACCAGGCGTTCGTAGGCGCGCTGGTGTCGCTGGGCAATAAGCAATGCGGCAGTGGAACTCAACACCAGTAGCGCAAACAGGATGGCATTGGCATAGACGCTCTGGCGCCAGGGCGCGAATATGCTGGCCAGGTCGCGTGCAATCACCAGTACCAGGGGCTTGTCCATAGGGACTTTATCGGGTTTGATGGTGACAAAAACCGCCATCCGATCATTTCCCGCAACGTAACTCAGGCCCGTGAGCACCGTGGTTTTTTTTCCGCTTTTCAGGTGGCGGGTGTACAAACTGCCAGGTTCGGCCAGATTTTTACCTTCCACCCCCGGTTGGGCGGGCAGGCGCAAAAACAGCTTGCCGCTGCTGTCCACCAGGGCCGATGTCATGTCGGGTGCATAACGCACGGAATCCAGCAGGACCGAAAAATAGCTCGGGTCCAGACTGGCGAGCAAGACGCCGGCAAAGTTGCCCTGGGCATCCTTGATCACCTTGACCAGGTTGATGACGTACTCCCCGGTAGCCGCCAGAAAAGGGGGTGAAACATACAGCGTCGTCGAATCTCCACCTTGCCGGGCGATCTGGAAATACTCCCGGGAGCTGAAGTTCTGCCCGACAAACTGGTCCGGGCTGCGGGCGGTTACTGTTCCCAGGGCATCAAAAATGTTGATGGCGCGGGTGCCTGGCATGGCCTCGCGCATGGCTTGCAGGCGGCGTGTGATCAGGCGCTGCGCGTCCGTCTGGGCGTTGAGGTAGGGTAAATCGGCACGGATCGCATCCAGCGCCATATTCATGGCAACCAGTTGGCGTGTCAGGTTCTGGTCAATCACCTGGGCCTGGGCCGTCAGCCGCTCCCGCTCCAGTTCATCCGCAGTGGAGTAGGCCGCGTACAGATTCCAGGCCACGAAACCGCCGAGAATGAGCAAACCGCAGCCCAGCAGTAACCACTGGGCAAGATAGCTGCTGATTTTCAGTCGTTGCCACAGGTTCATCGGATACTGTCTTCGCTGGATAAAAGTTGACACTGTAGTACAAAGCCATGCAAGCCTCCTTGCCGCAGGAATCACGCCAGTTTCATATCACCCGTGATATTAAAAATACCAAAGCCGCACTACAGGCGCTCCCCGCAAGCATCCATGGCACGTTTTCAGCTTCGATTTGGCCTGAATTTAGCATCAAATTGGCCTACAGCCCCCGTGGGAGAAGCGGGGTCAGCTACTGAAAACGTAGTAACAAGAGCCAATGCATGCCGGGCCGCCAGGGCAAGGAGGTAAGATGGCAGGCAAACTGTGCCCCTTCGCTTTTTAAGCTTTTTTGATGACTCCTTCATTACGCCCTCCAGCCCTGGCCCGTATCCGCCAGGATGTGCAATCCATGCAGGCCTATGCCGTTCAGGATGCGACCGGCATGGTCAAGCTCGATGCCATGGAAAACCCGCACCGCTTGCCGCCTGATTTGCAGCAAAAACTGGGTGAGCGTTTGGGTGCCCTGGCCTTGAACCGCTACCCGGATGGCCGGGTCAACGACTTGCGCCACGCATTGGCTTGTTACGCGCACATGCCCGAGGGTTTTGACATCATGCTGGGCAATGGCTCGGATGAATTGATCAGCTTGCTGGCCATGGCGTGTGATGTGCCCGTGCCCGCCGGGGGAGAAAAACCGGCGATTCTGGCGCCGGTTCCGGGTTTTGTGATGTACGCCGTCAGCGCCGCCTTGCAGGGGCTGGATTTTGTGGGCGTGCCACTGGATGCCGATTTTGAACTCGATACGCCAGCCATGCTGCGGACCATCGCCCAGCGCAAACCGGCCATCATTTACTTGGCCTATCCGAATAACCCGACGGCCAACCTGTGGGATGCCAATGCCATGGCGCAGGTGGTGCAGGCGGCAGGGGAGGTGGGAAGCCTGGTGGTGATTGACGAAGCCTACCAGCCCTTTGCCGGTTGTACGTACCTGGATGCCATGTGCCAAAACCCGCAGCAGCATGCCCATGTATTGCTGTTGCGCACCCTGAGCAAGTTTGGCTTGGCCGGTGTGCGCCTGGGCTATCTGATGGGCGACAAAGCCCTGATCGCCGAGCTGGACAAGGTACGCCCGCCCTACAACGTCAGCGTCCTCAACTACGAGTGCGCCTTGTTCGCGCTGGAGCATGCCGAGGTGTTTGCTGCGCAAGCCCGCGACATCTGTGCGCAAAGAGCTATTCTTTTGGAAGCATTGCAGGCCATGCCCGGTGTGCATGCCTGGCAAAGCGACGCGAACATGATCCTGGTGCGCGTGCCGGATGCACAAAAAACCTTCGCTGGTCTTAAAGCACGGGGGGTTTTGGTCAAGAACGTTTCTAAAATGCACCCCTTGCTGGCGCAGTGCCTCCGTCTGACAGTGGGTACCTCTGACGAGAACACGCGCTTGCTTGCTGCTTTCCTGGAGTCTTTATGAGCAACAACCATTCCCTGATAGAGCTGCCGCCTTCCCCCAACGCGGACCGTATCGCCGAGATCACCCGCAACACCACCGAGACGCGGGTACGTCTGAAGGTCAATCTGGACGGTACGGGGCAGGCACGTATTTCCACCGGCATTGGTTTTTTTGACCACATGCTCGAACAGGTCGCGCGCCATGGTCTGATGGACCTGGACATCGAATCCGATGGCGACTTGCACATTGACGGCCACCATACGGTCGAAGACGTGGGCATCACCCTGGGCCAGGCCTTTCACAAGGCGATGGGCGACAAGAAGGGCATTCGCCGCTACGGACACGCCTATGTGCCACTGGACGAAGCGCTGTCGCGCGTGGTGGTGGATTTTTCCGGGCGTCCTGGGCTGGTGATGAACGTTGCCTTTACCAGCGGCATGATTGGCAACTTTGATACGCAACTGGCGCATGAGTTTTTTCAGGGTTTCGTGAACCACGCGCTCATCACCTTGCATATTGACAACCTCAAGGGGAACAATGCCCACCACCAGACCGAATCGGTGTTCAAAGCCTTTGCCCGCGCCCTGCGCATGGCGCTGGAGCGTGATCCGCGCGCAGCGGGCAGTATTCCTTCCACAAAGGGTACCCTGTAACCCGCACGGGATGTGCGGATAAAGCTATCATAAATATAGCATGAATAAAGTATGAATAAAGTGGTAGCCGTGGTGGACTACGGCATGGGCAATCTGCGTTCGGTCACGCAGGCCGTGATGCACGTGGCCGCTGGCACGGGTGTGGAAGTGGTGTGGGCGCGCACAGCCGCCGAGGTCATGGCAGCCGAGCGGGTGGTGTTGCCTGGTCAGGGCGCCATGCGGGACTGCATGCGCGAGTTGCACGACTCTGGCATGCTGGATGCGGTGCTGCATGCGGCACGCCATAAACCGCTGATGGGCGTGTGCGTGGGCATGCAGATGCTGCTGGACCACAGCGCCGAGTTCGATACCCCCTGCCTGGGGCTGATCCCCGGCGAAGTGCTCAAGTTTGCCCTCGATGGCCAGACGCAGCCCGATGGCAGCCGCTACAAGGTGCCGCAGATGGGCTGGAACCAGGTGTGGCAGACACCGCATCCGGTGTGGGGCGCGGTACCGGACGGCAGTTATTTTTATTTTGTGCACAGTTTTTACGCCAAACCGTCAGATGCACGCCACAGCGTGGGTGAAACCGATTATGGCCAGCGCTTTTCTGCGGCAATTGCACGCGATAATATTTTCGCAACCCAATTTCACCCGGAAAAAAGTGCCGAACACGGCTTGTCCCTTTACCGTAACTTCCTGCACTGGAAACCCTGAGGCCGTGTGGTTCATTTGCCGCGCCACTTCCCCTTCTTTCTTCTCCCCTTCGTTCCACTTCTGAAGCACCATGCTTTTAATTCCTGCGATTGATCTCAAAGACGGTCATTGCGTGCGCCTCAAGCAAGGCGATATGACCCAGTCCACTACCTTTAGCGACAACCCGGTGGCCATGGCCGAAAACTGGGTGGACAAGGGCGCCAGGCGCTTGCATCTGGTAGACCTGAATGGGGCATTTTCCGGGCACCCGCGCAACGAAAGCGCCATCCGCAAGATTCTCAAGCAAGTCGGCAGTGAGGTTGATGTGCAACTTGGCGGTGGCATCCGCGACCTGGACACCATCGAGCGCTACCTCGATGCCGGTTTGCGCTACGTCATCATCGGTACCGCCGCCGTGCGCAATCCCGGTTTTTTGCAGGATGCCTGCACGGCCTTTGGCGGCCATATCATCGTCGGGCTTGACGCCCGCGACGGCAAGGTGGCCACCGACGGTTGGAGCAAGCTGACGCGCCACGACGTGGTGGACCTGGGCAAGAAGTTTGAAGACTTTGGCGTCGAATCCATCATCTACACCGACATTGGCCGCGATGGCATGCTCAGTGGCATCAATATTGATGCCACCGTGCGGCTGGCGCAGGCGCTGCATATCCCGGTCATTGCCTCGGGTGGCCTGTCCAGCATCGCGGACATCGAAGCCCTGTGCGCGGTGGAGGACGAGGGCATAGAAGGGGTCATTTGTGGCCGCGCCATTTACAGCGGTGATCTCGATTTCGAGGCTGCCCAGGAGCTGGCCGATGAACTCAATGGCTGAAACATATACACATAGGCACCCTCTTGCTCGCTAAACGCATCATTCCCTGTCTGGACGTGACCGGCGGTCGGGTCGTCAAAGGTGTCAACTTTGTTGAACTGCGCGATGCCGGTGATCCGGTCGAAATTGCGGCACGCTACAACGCACAGGGCGCCGACGAACTGACGTTTCTGGACATCACGGCCACGAGCGACGCGCGTGATCTGATTCTGCACATCATCGAGGACGTGGCCTCGCAGGTGTTTATTCCGCTGACGGTCGGTGGTGGCGTGCGCACGGTGGAAGATGTGCGCCGGCTGCTGAATGCCGGGGCCGACAAGACCAGTTTCAACTCGGCGGCCATTGCCAATCCGCAGGTGATCGAGGATGCCTCGGCAAAATATGGCGCGCAGTGCATCGTGGTGGCCATCGACGCCAAGCGCCGCCTGGGCACTGACCTGCTGGCGCGCGGCGCTGGCTGGGACGTGTACAGCCACGGGGGCCGCCAGAACACCGGCTTGGATGCCGTGGCCTGGGCCGTGGAGATGGCGCGCCGTGGTGCGGGCGAAATTCTGCTCACCAGCATGGACCGCGATGGCACCAAGGCAGGCTTTGATCTGGAGTTGACGCGCGCCGTGAGCGATGCCATCAGCATCCCGGTGATTGCCTCGGGCGGTGTTGGCACGCTGGAACATCTGGCGGACGGCATTCAACAGGGTGGGGCGGATGCTGTTCTTGCGGCCAGTATTTTTCACTACGGCGAGTTCACCATCGCCCAGGCCAAGGATTGCATGGCACAACGTGGCATACCGGTGCGTTATTGACCATTCTTGCGTTTGCAGGTGTGTACGTGTGTGTCTGCCTGTCCCCGGCGGGTGAGTTAACGGTAAATGTGGTTAAATTTCATCCGCAATAGGAGCCTGATGGTATGTCTATCTTGAAAATTTCGTGTGTCACGCTGTTGTTGGTGTGGACCTCTGCGACTTGCGCTATGGTGACCGATGAGGATAAAAAACTCATTGCGGCAGCTTCCTGCGAAGAAATCGTCGAGGAGTACAAGAATTTTTCAGCAGCCGAAAAAAAACTCAAAGCCGAGATGCAAAGCGCCTCCAACGAAACGGTGGCTACCAATGTGGTGGGCGCAGCTACTTTGGCAGTTTTTGGGCTGGGTTTTTTCAGCTGGGACGACAACTCCGATGCAAAGACCAACCTGGCCGAACTGACTGCGTACCGTCAGGCCATTGAGGCTGAAGGTAAGCGCAAGAAATGTAATATCAGTATTCCTTGATCCAGGTAGAAAAGCAGACATGAACTGGTTGAACGCTATTCGTTGGGACGACAAGGGCCTGGTGCCTGTGATCGCCCAAGAGAGGGACAGTGGCGATGTGCTGATGTTTGCCTGGATGAACCATGAAGCGCTGCAAAAGACCGTGGAACTGGGCCGCGCGGTGTACTTCAGCCGCTCACGTGGCAAACTGTGGTTCAAGGGCGAGGAGTCGGGTCATGTGCAATTGATACACGAAATCCGGCTCGATTGCGACAATGACGTGGTCTTGCTCAAGGTCAGCCAGACCGGCCACACCCCCGGCATCGCCTGCCACACCGGGCGCCACAGCTGTTTCTTCCGTGTCTTGCAAGATGGGGTCTGGCAGACGGTCGATCCGGTGCTCAAAGACCCGCAGACTATCTACCAGTAACCCGTAAGTTTTTTATGCCCGCATCCCCTGATCTTTCCGATTCACTGGCGCGCTTGGCCGCAGTGATTGAGTCACGCAAACCCCGCTTTGGTGGCGACCCGGCCAGCAGCTATGTGGCGCGTCTGCTGCACAAGGGGCCGGACGCCTTTTTGAAAAAAATCGGCGAAGAAGCCACCGAAGTGGTCATGGCTGCCAAGGATGCCGACCACGGCGGCGACAAAGCCAAACTGGTGGCCGAGGTGGCCGATCTGTGGTTTCATTGTCTGGTCGCATTGGCGCACTACGATCTGGCGCCTGCCGATGTATTGGCTGAACTGGAACGCCGCGAAGGCACGAGCGGCATTGCGGAAAAAGCACGGCGCCAAAATCCATAAACCCGTAAAGGAGAGCTGAAAATGAGCGTGACGAGTGAGGTGGTGGAACACGACCCCGATTGTCTGTTTTGCAAGATTGTGGCCGGAAAAATCCCCTCGCGCCGGGTGTACGAGGATGAAGAAATGTACGCCTTCCACGACATCCACCCCTGGGCACCGGTACATTTCTTGCTGATTCCCAAGCTGCATATCCCTTCCATGGCGCATATTGGTGCGGAACATGCCGCCTTGTTGGGGCGCATGATGGCCCTGGTTCCCAAACTGGCGCTGCAAGAAGGCTGTAACCCTTATCCGCAAGGGGGGTTCCGTTTGATGGCCAATACAGGAGCCGAAGGCGGGCAAGAGGTGGGTCATCTGCATTTCCATGTCATGGGTGGCGCGCGGCCCTGGAAGCGTGGTTAATGTAGGGTAGGGCGCAGGTACTTACAATCGTGACGAAAGCAAGGAGTCGGCCATGGGTATTTCAACAACGCATCTGATCATTTTTCTGGTCATCATCATCCTGGTTTTTGGCACCAAGAAGCTCAAGAACATCGGTTCGGATATGGGAAGCGCCATCAAGGGATTCAAGGATGGCATGAAAGACGGCAACGCCAACGCCGCCGAAAAACCCGCCGATGCATCCACATCGACAGCAACGGCTGCGCTGGTCGCCGAGGACAAGACGCAAGCCAAGTCCACCATCGACGTGGAAGCCAAAGTCAAGTAAGGCCTTGGGCTTGTTGTTGCATGTTTGATATCGGCGTTGCCAAGCTGGCCATCATTGGTGCCATCGCGCTGGTGGTCATTGGCCCGGAGCGGCTGCCGGGTGTGGCGCGCACCATGGGCACCCTGCTCGGGCGCGCGCGCCGCTATATGGCGGATGTGCAGGCCGAAGTCAGCCGATCCATGGAACTCGACGAACTCAAGAAGATGAAAGATGCCGTAGTGGGTGCGTCGCACGACATGGAACAGTCCTTGCGCACCAGCGCCAAGGACCTGGAACACAGCCTGGCGGGAGAGCCGGATCAGTCGAATCAGTCGGACTCGGCCACATGGGAGCGCGTGCCGGATGACTATCCGCAATACCGCCACCCCCGCAAACGCTGGCGCCTCAAGAGAAGCACAATTCCCAACTGGTACAAGGCCCATGCCCGAGTCCGCACCAAAGCGCAGTCCGGCGCGGCACGGGTAGCGCGCTTTCGACCGCATAAACTCTACCGATGACCGACAAACATTCTGCGCCGGAAGAACTCGCTGGCACTGAGCAGCCATTTGTCGCGCACTTGCTCGAATTGCGCGACCGTCTGCTCTATTGCCTCTACGGTGTAGGTGCCTGGCTGGCACTGCTGGCGCTGTATCCCGGCCCTTCGCGCTTGTACGACTGGTTGGCCATGCCGCTGCTGCAAGCCCTGCCCGAAGGCTCGCGCATGATCGCCGTGGGCGTGGTCTCCCCTTTTCTGGTACCCATCAAGGTGACGGTCATGGCGGCCTTTGCCCTGGCCTTGCCCTGGATTTTGTACCAGGTATGGGCGTTTGTCGCACCGGGACTGTACCGGCACGAGAAGAAGCTGGTGTTGCCACTGGTTGTCTCCAGCACCGTGCTGTTCTACCTGGGGGCGGCTTTTTGTTATTTCTTTGTCTTCGGGCAGGCCTTTCCTGCGATCCAGCGCATGGCGCCAGCGTCGGTGGCGGTCAGTCCGGATATGGATGTCTATCTGGACTTTGTCATCACGATGTTCATCGCTTTTGGTGTGACCTTCGAGGTGCCGGTCGTGGTGGTCATCCTGGCGCGCATGGAATTGGTCACGGTCGAGCAATTGCGCGCCTGGCGCTCCTACTTTATGGTTGCGGCGGCGGCGGTGTCAGGGATCGTGACACCCCCCGATCCGGTTTCCATGCTGGCCTTGCTGGCGCCTATGCTATTGCTCTACGAAGTAGGCATCTGGTGCGCGCAAATTTTCATCAGACACACCCAGGCGCCGCCAGACGAGGAAACCAAGGCCAGCCAGCAGCCCTGAGACGTAGCGCAGCGTCAACTGGCATCCTGCAAGTGCTCCAGAACTTCCAGATCAGCCAGGTCCCGGTGCCGGCCCACGGTTTTCTTGTTGGTTTTGAAATCTTCCAATGCGATGAAATCCAGCATCAATCCATCCAGCGGCAGCGTCATACGGCGCGCATGGCAGGCAGCAAACGCAACACCGTCGATGCTGGTCAGCAAGTCAATGCGTCCGGGAGGGTATCCCAGTTGAATGACCTGATTGGGCGCCGTGAAATCCTCCAGCCGGATACCCAGGCCGCCAAACCCGAATTGCTCCAGCGTGTCGAGCAGGCGCTGCGCGTTTACAGGGTCGGTGCCAACCCAAAAATCCAGATCGCCGGTATAGCGGGGATAGCCATAGGCCGCCAGTGCATACCCCCCCACAATCAGATACTCAACGCGGTTGGCGTTGAGTAATGCGGCAAACTCTTTGAAGTCGGATGTCAGCATGGGTCTGTCCTGCAACCGACTGGTGGCGCAAGGCCTCCAGTGCGTCGATGCGCGCCTGAACGGTTTGCGTCAGCCAGTAGGCCAGATCGGCTGTGTGTTGTGGCGCGTGCAAGGGGGTGCGGGTTATGGTGCGTTGCATGGCGCGTCTGATGTAGCGGTACAAAGGCGGACTTACGCCAATTCCAAGCGGCGCTCAATGCGTTCGATCCGATTGCCCAGATTGTCCATTGCAAGTTGTTGACGCGCCTGGTCGCCAGAAAGATGTGCAATATCACCACGAATACCGGCAACACCAATTTCCAGTTGCGACAAACGCCCCTTGATTTCTTTCAATTCACGCAAGATGTTGTCATGCCCTGCTTGAAAACGTTTCAAGTGCTCAAGGATCAAATTGTCTGTTGCATCGCTCATGGTCTATTGCTCCAAATAAGTTACGTCTCAGAGTTTGCTTGGATCGTGCAAACCTTTGCTAATTCATGGCAGTCGCCTTGGCCTTGTACTGCGCCGAATTGCGCTCGGCTGCAATGGCGGACCAGAGGGCGTCGATGTTTTTACGATTCTTTTCGTAGTGCTCTTTGTTGATGATCAGATAGTAGGGTTTGCTGACCAGAGGGGGGTCCACTGCCTCCACCTTGCCGACGTAGGCCGGGCTTTTCAGCGCGTAGCTTCCCTGGCCGGTAAGCAGGGCCACGGATTGCAAGTGGCCGTCCACCAGGGCGCGCATCAGGGTTTCGGGTTTGCGCGTCTGGGTATCGACCTTGGCACCCCATTTGATCAGGTCGGGAATGATGGAATATGAGGCCTGCGTGCCGATGGGGCCGGTCAGGTTGCTGAACTTGCTGCCATCCCAGCTGACATTGCTGCCTTTGAGGCGGTAGAGCGTGTAGCCGTCGGTGTTCAAACGCTTCTCGGCATCCGGTTTATTGCCGTCCGTCATGGGGTAGGCGGCAAACTTGGCACGTTCTTCTGAAAAGCTGGCCGGAAACGCCCCCGCTACTTCCCCTTTTTCCACTTCCATCAGGCAGCGCTTCCAGGGCAGTGCGACCAGTTCATATGTGGTCCCCGTCTTTTTGCTGGCCATTTCCAGCAGTTCGACGGCCAGTCCCCGGCCATCCTTGAGTACCCAGGGGAATTGTTCAACATCGTCGTAGCATAGTTTGGCGGCTTGTGCCGTGTGGCCAATGGCAGCGAGCGCAAGGCTTGCCAGAATGCCTGGTACATGGGGGCTCGTGGGGAACATGGACGTATCTCCTTATGGGTGTGGTTCTGGGCGGAACATTCTAACCACGGGTTTGGTCGTGGTGCCTAATGCAAGGCGCGGTAAATTTCTTCTGCCAAGGTGCGTGAAATGCCGTCAACGGTGGCGATGTCGTCGGCGCTGGCCAGGGTGACGCCGCGTACACCACCAAAACGTTGCAGCAATCGGGCGCGGCGCTTGGGGCCTATGCCTTTGATTTCTTCCAGCTTGCCGCCATCTATGCGCACTTTTGCACGTTTGGCGCGCATGCCGGTGATGGCAAATCGGTGCGCTTCATCGCGAATCTGAGCGACCAGCATCAAGGCAGCGGAGTCGGCGCCCAGGTACACCTTGCCGCGTCCATCGGCAAAGACCAGTTCTTCC
The DNA here is from genome assembly GCA_041910275.1 of Rhodoferax sp. GTDB lineage: Bacteria > Pseudomonadota > Gammaproteobacteria > Burkholderiales > Burkholderiaceae_C > Allorhodoferax. The sequence continues at coordinate 63,088 of JAYRRD010000128.1, read as the reverse complement.
AAGCCCACCTTGCGGCCAGCGCCTTTTTCCACGCCCACAATGCGCCCCAGATCGAGTCCCAGTTGCTCAAATACGGTGCGCGCCACCGCTACCTGCCCCTGGCCACCATCGACTAAAACCAGGTCCGGCATGCGGTGCAGTCTGGACGGTTCTTCCCCGGCCTGCTGGGCTTGTTGCAGTGCTTCGACCAGCTTGCCATAGCGGCGCATCAGTACCTGGTGCATGGCGGCATAGTCGTCGCCCGGCGTGATGCCGTCGATGTTGTAGAGCCGGTATTGTGCCGATTGCATGGTGTGGTTTTCAAATACAACACACGCTGCCTGCGTCGCTTCGCCTGCCGTATGGGAAACGTCAAAACACTCGATCCGCAGCGCCGCAATATTTTCAATGTCTACATCCAGTGCTTCCACCAGGGCGCGGGTGCGTGCCTGCTGCGAACCTTCTTCCGCCAACAGCCGGGCCAATTGGAGCGCGGCGTTGGTCTGCGCCATTTCCAGCCAGGCGCGGCGTTGTTCGCGCGGCTGGTGCACGGCGTTGATCCGAAAACCCGCGCGCTGCGACAGGGCGTGCAGCAAGCCGTAGTCCACGGCTTCGCTCAATACCAGGGTGGACGGTATGGGGGTTTCGATATAGTGCTGGGACAAGAAGGCTTCCAGCACCTGGGTTTCCACGGGTGCGGATCTGGCATCGGCCTCTGCGGCGTCAGCATCATCGTTCAATAAACCGGCGGCATTTTCCACGTGCACGGGGAAGTACGCCTTGTCGCCCAGATGGCGGCCACCGCGCACCATGGCCAGATTGATGCAGGCTTTGCCACCTTGCACCTTTACGGCCAGGATGTCCACGTCGCGGTCCTCCATATTGTCCACGGCCTGCTGGTGCAAGACGCCGGACAGGGCGGCAATCTGGTTGCGTAACTCCGCCGCCTGTTCGAATTCCAGTTTCTCTGCATGGGCCAGCATGCGCGCTTCCAGCTGGTGCAGCACGTCCTGGGCATCGCCGCGCAAGAACTTTTCCGCATTGGCTACATCGTGTGCATAGTCCTGGAGCGAAATATGCCCTACACACGGAGCCGAGCAGCGCTTGATCTGGTACAGCAGACACGGGCGCGTGCGGTTGTTGAACACCGGGTCTTCGCAGGTGCGCAGGCGAAACACTTTTTGCATCAGCAAAATAGCTTCCTTGACCGCCCAGGCGCTGGGGTAGGGGCCAAAGTAGCGGTTTTTCTTCTCCACCGCGCCCCGGTAGTACGACACCCGGGGGAACGGGTCTGCGCTCATCTTGAGGTACGGATAACTTTTGTCGTCCCGAAACAGGATGTTGTATTTGGGATTGAGCGCCTTGATGAGGTTGTTTTCCAGCAATAGCGCTTCCGCCTCGGAGCGCACCACCGTGGTTTCCAGGCGCACGATCTTGCTGACCATGTGGCCTGTACGCGTGTTGGCGTGGTTCTTCTGGAAATAGCTCGACACCCGCTTCTTCAGGTTGATGGCCTTGCCCACATACAGCACCTGGTTTTGGGCATCAAAATAGCGGTACACACCGGGTAGGGCCGGTAAGCCGGCTACCTGGTTCAGCAGTTCCTGGGGATGCGATTCGGAAAAACCCATCAGTGGATCAATGGTGGAGGATTTTGGACAAAAACAGTTGCGCACGTTCGGAGCGCGGCGTGCCAAAGAATGCATCCTTGGGGGCATCTTCAATAATCTGGCCATGGTCCATGAAGACCACGCGATGGGCGACCTTCCTGGCAAAGCCCATTTCGTGGGTCACGCACACCATGGTCATGCCTTCCTTGGCCAGTTCGACCATGACATCGAGCACCTCGTTGATCATTTCCGGGTCGAGTGCCGAGGTTGGTTCATCAAACAGCATGCAGATCGGGTCCATGGCCAGCGCGCGGGCAATGGCGACGCGCTGTTGCTGCCCGCCAGACAGTTGTCCAGGATGCTTGTCCGCATGCGCCTGGAGCCCGACCCGTTCCAGCAGTTTCAGCCCTTTTTTCACCGCTTCGTCATGCGGGCGATGCAACACCTTGACCTGGGCAATCGTCAGGTTGTCGATGATGCGCATGTGCGGAAACAATTCAAAATTCTGGAACACCATGCCGACGCGGGCGCGCAGCTTCGGCAAATTGGTGCGAGGATCACCAACTGATACGCCATCGAGAAGAATTTCGCCCGACTGAAAGGGCTCCAGGCCGTTCACGCATTTGATCAGCGTCGATTTGCCCGAACCGGAAGGACCGCAGACGACGACGACCTCGCCCTTTTGCACACTGGTCGAACAACCGTCAAGCACCTGAAAAGTGCCGTAGTGTTTGCTCACATTCTTGATAACAATCATACGCTGTTCCCGGTACTGTTCCTGTTTTGCAAGCGTTTGACCAGCAAGGAAGCCGAATAACACAGCACGAAATAGACGCAACCGGCAAACAGTAGGAGTTCCACCAACCGCCCGTCGCGGTCGCCCACTTTGTAGGCCGCGCCAAAGAAATCGGCCAGCGCACTGACGTAAACCAGGGAACTATCCTGAAACAAGATGATGGCCTGCGTCAGCAGCAGTGGCAGCATATTCCTGAATGCCTGCGGCAGCACGACCAGCCGCATGCTTTGCCCATACGTCATGCCCAGCGCTGCGGCTGCGGCTGCCTGACCTTTGGGAACGCTCTGGATGCCGGCGCGGATGATTTCCGAGTAATACGCCGACTCAAACAGGGCAAAACCGACCATCGCCGAGGTCAGGCGCATGTCGGCAGCAGGACTCAGACCGAAGAGGCTTTGCAGTACTTGCGGAATCAACAGAAAGAACCAGAGCAGCACCATGACCAGGGGGATGGCGCGAAACAGATTGACGTAAGCCGCTGCAAGCCAGGCCAGAAAACGGTTGCTTGACAAGCGCATCAGCGCCAGCAGGGTTCCCCAGACGATCCCGACGACGATGGCGCTCAGTGTGATCTCCAGGGAGACTTTCATGCCTTGCCAGAGGAAGGGCAAGGCGCCGGGGATGGAGGACCAGTCAAGAGCGTACATGGCCTTGGTTCGTCTTTATTTGCTTCCCATGTAGCCCGGAACGCGCGTGTGTTGCTCGACGCGCCGTGCCAGCAGCATGACCACGGCGTTGATCAGCAGGTAGAGCAGGGTGACGGCAATGAAGGACTCGTACGCTTGCGCGGTGTAATCGACCAGCTGCCTGCCCTGCGCCGCCAGTTCCAGCAGGCCAATCGTTGAGCACACGGCAGAATTCTTGAAGATGTTGAGAAACTCAGAGGTGAGCGGCGGCACGATCAGGCGCAAAGCCATGGGCAGCAGCACATGGCGGTAGGTCTGTGGCAGGGTAAACCCCATCGCCAGGGCGGCGTGCATTTGTCCGGGGGGCAGCGATCCGATACCCGCGCGCACTTGCTCGCAGATGCGTGCGCTGGTAAAAAACCCCAGGCAGACCATGGCAGAAATGAATTGCTGCAATGTCGGGTCCAGCTGCTTGAAGGCCGTTCCCACGTGGACGGGCAGCAACTCCGGCAATACGAAGTACCAGATGAACAGCTGGACCAGGAGCGGAATGTTGCGAAACAGCTCGACATAGCAAGCTGCCAATCCAGAAAGCCAGCGATTGGGTACCGTGCGCAACACGCCCATGAGGGTGCCCAGTATGAACGCCATCACCCACGCGGACAAGGACAAGGCCACCGTCACCTGCAAGCCGGAGAGCATCCAGCCCAGATACGTGCTGTCACCCGAAGGCGCGGGTGATAAAAAGATGCCCCAATTCCACTGATAGCCCATGGAGCCCATTGCGCCTGGGGCAGGTCTTACTCGTAGGCCTTGTCGTTCGGAGCCTTGAAGAGCGCTTTCATGTCATCACTCAAGGTAAAGTTCAGGTTCAGACCTTTGGGTGGAATCGCAGACAGGAACCACTTGGCGTACAGCTTCTCGATTTCACCGGAAGTCATGATTTTCGCAATCGTCGCATCCACCAGCTTTTTGAAGCCGGGGTCGTCATTGCGCACCATGCAGCCGTAGGCTTCGCGTGACTGGGGTGTTCCGACAATCGCCCAGTCCTTGGGATTCTTGGCTTTGGCCGTTTCGCCATAGAGCAGCGCATCGTCCATCATGAATGCCACTGCACGGTCCGTTTCCAGGGTAAGAAACGATTCGCCGTGGTCCTTGGCGCTGATGATGTTCATATTGAGCTTTTTCTCCTCGTTGATCTTGCGCAAGAGGCGCTCCGACGTGGTTCCCGCCGTGGTGACGACGTTCTTGCCACCCAGATCATCAAAGTCCTTGATGCCGGAATTGGTCCTGGTCATCAAGCGCGTGCCGATGATGAAAATGGTGTTGGAGAAGGCCACCATTTTTTGCCGTTCCGTGTTGTTGGTGGTCGAGCCGCACTCGATATCGACGGTTCCGTTGCGCACCAGGGGTATGCGGTTCTGGGACGTCACCGGGATCAGCTTGGTATCGAGCTTGGCCAGCTTCAACTCGGCTTTCACCGCATCGACAATTTTCAGGAGAATGTCGTGTGAATAACCGATCACCTGCTGCTTGTCGTCGTAATATGAAAATGGAATCGACGACTCGCGGTGGCCCAGTGCAATGGTCCCGCTATCCTTGATTTTCTTGAGCGTTGCGCTGTCCTGGGCAACGGCGGCAGTGCTGGCAAACAGCCCGGCGATGGCTGCGGCGGCGACGATGAACTGCTTTTTCATGTTTCTCATGGCTCCTTGAAAAATATAGGGGTGTGGTTTGTAGTCACTGGGTACGTGCGCGAATTTCCGGCAGCGCCTTTTGCAGGTAGTAGACCATGGACCAGATGGTCATGACCGCCGCTATCCAGATCAACCAGGTGCCCCACGCATGGGTGTCGATAGCCTTGTTCAATAAATAGCCATCAAACAGTAAAAATGGAATGGCCACCATTTGCGCGAAGGTCTTGAGCTTGCCGACCATGTGTACCGCCACACTTTTGGCAGCGCCAATCTGCGCCATCCATTCGCGCAGAGCTGAAATGGCAATTTCACGTCCGATGATGATGAGCGCCACAAAAACATCGGTACGTTGCAGATGCACCAGCACCAGTACGCAAGCGCACACCAGAAATTTGTCCGCCACCGGGTCTAAAAATGCACCGAATGCCGATGTTTGATCCAGTTTGCGTGCCAGGTACCCGTCGAGCCAGTCGGTGGCGGCGAATATGACGAACATCACAGTGGCAATCAAATTCTTCTCGGCTTGCAACACCCACGCTTCTGGCAGATAAAAAATGGCCACGATCAGTGGAATCGCAAAAATGCGCGTCCAGGTCAGAATGGTAGGGATCGTCGTAAACATGCGCCAATTGTGGCATGTTTCCGGCAGGCGATCCGCTCAGGGTACTTTGCCTGCGACCACATCTGCCGCCAGGCATAGGTCCGCCCAGGCACCCGCTTTGAGCGCGCTGGTGCGCAGCAGGGTTTGCAGCGGGTAGGTGATGACCAGCGGGGTGTTGCGGTAGTGGTAATGGTGGACTGTTCCGCGTTGTTTGTCCAAAGGCAAGGCAGCCTGTGCGGAAGATGCACCAAAAAGCGTTTGCGCTGCGCGCCGGCCCATGACCAAAATGACCTTGGGGCGCAACAAATCCATCTCGCGCTGCAGGTACATCGTGCATTGGCCCAGTTCACCGGCCTGTGGTGCGCGGCCATGGGGAGGGCGGCATTTCACGATATTACTCAGGTAGGCCCCCTGCGCGCCGCTGCCATGGCGGCTGACGCCCACGGCCTTGAGCATGTTGTCCAGCAAACGCCCGTCTTCGGCAACGAATGGCTGGCCCAGGCGGTCTTCTTCCGCATTGGGCGGATCACCCAGAATAAACCAGTCGGCCTGTCGTGCGGACACTTCTGTTTCTGTGATTTTTGTGGTCTCTGGCGCAAACAGTGTGCTGTTCTTGCGCCCCGCGCACAGCCCGCAGGCCTGGCAACTTGCGGCTGCGCGCACCAATTCCAGCCAGTCCATGGCGTGTACGTCCAATGTTGCGGGCGTTGTTGCGGGCGTTGTTGGTGTCGTCGCCGGAGTCGGTGTTGTTGGCGGAGCCTGGGGTGGTGCAGGGCGTGGCGCCGCAATGGGCGCTGGAGCGGGATTGCTTGGCTTTTCTATAGCTGGGGGCGCAGCAGCAGGTAGCCAGACGCGCACGCCCATCTCCAGCAGCATGGCGCGTTGGCGGGTGTCGAGTTCAAGCGGCATGGCGGTGGTGTTCTGTGGTCACAAGGGGAGGTGCATGACCACGGCATCCTCGCGGCCACCGTTGGCCGTTGGGTAGTAGGCCTTGCGCACCCCGACGCGCCGGTAGCCGTGGGCCTCGTACACCTGCAGGGCGCGGGTATTGCCTGCGCGCACTTCCAGCCATACGCATTGGGCCTGCTGCGCGCGTGCCCACAGCGCCAGGGCATTGAGCATGGTGCGCGCACACCCTTGTCCCTGGTATTCGGGGGCCACCGTGATATTGAGCAGGTGGGCTTCCTGCACGCCCGGCATGGCGACAAAATAGCCCAGCAACGTGCCATGCGCGCGCAACAGCTGAACCTGATTCCCGGCCTGCAAGGCGTCCGTGAAATTGGCGCGGTTCCAGGGGTTGACATGGGTGCGTTGTTCCACGGCCAGCACCTTGTCCAGCCACTCGGGGACGAGTGGGGCAAGCTCAAGCGCTAAAGCGGTGGGTTCTGACATGCTGCTTGTGTCTCTTACTGTGTCTCTTGCCGTGTGCCTGTGGCCGTGGCCTTTTGTGCATTGCGTTCCTGGGTGGTTTGCGCCACCTTGTCGCGCACATAGCAGGGCAGGGCGTCGCTGGCCTGCACTGCCTGCCCCTCCATCAATGCCTGTGGCGCCAGACGCAGCATGGCGGTGGCCGTGGGCAGGGCGGTTACGGGCGCGGTTGCGGTGTCGGAACAGGCGCGTGTTTGCGCCAGCTGTGCGGGGTACACCGTAAATACATTGCCAGCCAATACACACGGTTTGCCCAATGCGTCCAGATAGGCATCCAGCTCCTGCGGCGCCAGCAGGCGCGCCCCTTGCAGTTCGGTCCACTGGCCGGCATCAAACGCATAGCTGGCGATGTATACCTCATCCATGCGGGCGTCCAGCATGGAGGTGATGATTCCATGCGGAGTGGTTTCCAGTGCCGTGTGCCGTGCCTCTTCGGCGATGGCCAGCAAGGAGTTGATGGGCAGTAGCGGTACCCCGGCACCCATTGCCAAGCCCTGGGCCACCGCGCATGCGGTGCGCAGTCCGGTAAATGCGCCCGGTCCCTGGCCAAAGCAGATGGCGTCCAGTTCGTCCAGGCGCAGCTGGGCGCGCTGCATCAATTTCAGGATGGCTGGAATCAGATCGCAAGAAGCCTGTGCTGCGCCGACACCCGTGTGCTGCCATTGCAGATCGTGCCCATCCAGGGTGCGCGCGACGGCAATGGACATGGTTTGCGTGGTGGTGTCAAAGGCCAGGAGGTTCATGATGGCTTCAAAGTCTCGTGGGAAGAGCGGGAACAGCTATTGATTCGGTAGTGCGTGGTGCTGCCGGGCGCACGCCCAGAACAATGCCTGCCGTCACCAGGGCCAGTCCACCGAGCAGATTCCAGGCCAGGGGCTCTGCCAGCAACACCGTTGCCGCCAGTGCCGAGAGTCCCGGCACCAACGCTGTCATCATGGTCGAGCGCACCGGGCCGAAGTGCGCAATCATCACGGTGAAGCTGATGCCCGAAATGGCCACCGAGCCCACGCCCTGAAACAGCATCTGGGTGGCCACATCCTGCCATGGCGCCGTCAGCGCATTCCCCGGCGCCCAGTGCAGGAGCAGCAAAAGCGTATACAGCGGCACGTACAGGACAAACGCCAGTGCGGTGATGGCAATCGTGGCGCGCACGGCCTGGAGGGCAAAGCGCCGTGCCAGCACGCTGTAAACCGCCCAGGTCATGGATGCCAGGATGAACAGCATATCCCCGCGCCAGGTGCTGCTGCCATCTGCCGTTGGCAGCATGTTTGCGCCACCCACCAGCAGATCGCCCACCACGATCAAGGCCAGCCCCGAAGCACGCGCGATGGTCACGCGCTCGCCCAGCAGCAACAAAGCCAGCAAAGCCGTCCACAGTGGCAGACTTCCGGGCATGAGCACCGAGGCGTGGGCGGCGGGCGCAAAGGAAAAGCCGTTGTACGCCAGCATGGGGTAGATAAGCCCGCCGGCCAGGCCGAGTTGCAAGGTATGTTTCAGCGACAAGGGCGACAGGCCGCCAAGCGAATAGCCGGAAAATGCTTCTTTTGTTTCCGATGCCAGCAAACGCGCGCGCCAAGTCATCCGCAAACCCCAGGGGAGCAGAACCAGACTGGCGCCGCAAATGCGGGCGTACACGATGTCGAAGGGCGTCAGCACACCGCCGCGCGCCGGGTCCGCAGCGGCGCGGGAGATGACAATGAACGAAGACCAGATCAACACCGTGACCACAGCCGCCAGCACCCCCACGGCCTTGGGTGGCAGGGCAGGAAAAGAGGAGCTAAAAGGGGCGGTGGCGGGCATGCGTTGATTATCGGGGATGGTGCCAACGCAGGGTGCGATGCCATGTGAGGTCTGTAGGTTTGTTTTCTTGTTACTATATTTTTGAGAGCTGTCCCCGCTTGTCCATAGGGGGCTACAGGCTGATTTGATGCTGAATTCAGGCCAAATTGAGGCTAAAAACGTGCCACACAGGCTTGTGGGGCGCACCTGTCGTGCGGTTTTGGCGTTTTTATGGTGTTTTTGATATCACGGGTGATATGAGATTGACGTGGTTCCATGTGATGCAACGGACGCATCACTTCGCATGTGCATGCGATTCCACTCCATCGCCCGCTTGCGCCAGTGGGTGTCTATGGCCTGGGTGAAGTCGGCTCGAACCAGCTTGGCACGGGCTTCGCACCAATCGTTCGATTCACGGCGGATCACCACGCCTTCCAGTGCCCCCTGGCGGTAGCGGCTGTGCGCCGTGGCAACAAGCTGCCGCAGCGCGGGGATCGTCGCTTTTCCCTGGAATACCCTTGGCACCGTCGCCAACCCCGCCGTGCGCGCCAGCGTATTGCGGCGTGCGCTACTCCAGAACCGTTCAGCGGTGCGGTCGTAGACATCAAAGAGCAAAAACCAGTCCGGCAGCGCGGCATAATCCAGCGAATGGCGTGCGGCGCACCACTCGCCGAACAGGATCAGGTCGGGTTTGAGGACACTGTGCAATGTCGCATCGTGTTGCGCCAGCCACGCAGGCAAGCGGGCGAACTGGCCAGCGTGCGGTTCCATCAGATATTGCCCCCGGTTCTGCGCGCGCAGACTGCCATCCGAGGTGAGGGACAGGCCCACGTTCGCACCATCGAGCTTTTCCTCTGCCACCACATCACCCGCAAGCAGTGTCGCCACTGCATGGGGGGACAACACCTTGTCATCGCGTGGCACGCCGTCGCCCAGCCAAACCAGGTGCGGGGTGTGGGGGAAGCGGAAGAAATCGGCCATGCTTCAAGTCGGCAAGGTGGGTAACTTAAGCAAGAGTCGATTAGTCAGTTTGTTCAAAGAGGTCAGCATCAGTGCGATTCTCCTGTTTCCAATAGGGCCAGATGGGCTTTGGTGTAACGGCCAGGGAATCCTCTTGCCGGAAACCACGATAGCAGCTGCGCATTGTATGTACCCATAGGAAAGACCAAGATCATGCTGACTGCCGAGCAAATGCGCTCACTACCCGATTTGGCACCATTTACCAAGTGCCATTGCAACTTTGGCAGCGTTTTGAGTGCCACGGTGCAGTCAGCGCGCCTGCCACACACAACGCCAGGCGCAACCGGTGTGAATTAGTGCACAAGAAATAAACCTACTCCATTTGCAGACGTTCTGGCACGCATCGTGCGCATAGCGATACCGCGTTTATTTCATTTTTCACAAGGAGTTAATCATGAAACGTTCAATGCAAAAAGGTTTTACCCTGATCGAACTGATGATCGTCGTGGCGATTATTGGCATTCTGGCTGCCGTGGCACTGCCTGCATACCAGGACTACACAAAGCGGGCCAAGGCATCGGAAGTGGTGCTGGCTGCCAGTTCGGCGCGCACTTGCATCTCTGAAATGGTATCGAGTTCGACCGCAACCAATTTCAGTTCCTGCGGTACAACCACCGTTACAAAATATGCCAGTTCGCTGGTTGTAGCTGATACGACAGGTGTCATTTCTGTCGCTGGTTTGAGCGATGTTTCCATGGTTAATGTCACCATGACCCCGACCGGGTTCACCGCTGGTACCATGGGTAGCGTTGGAACATGGACGTGCTCCGGCTCACCTCTGAGCCTGATGCCCGGTTCTTGCCGCGGATAACTTAGTGAAGCTTGCTCTCGAATGCCTGCACGGCCTTGCCAACGGAGACGAAAAACTCCTGTGGCCCAAGCAGACCGATGCGGTGCAGTTTGGCCAATTGCTCGCGCAAGGGGCGGGGGCAATCGGCAAAGATGACACGAATACCGCGTTTGTGCAATGCTTTTTCCAACTGTGCAAGGCGTTCGCCAGCGGTCGTGTCGATGTCGGTAATGGCCTGGGCATCAATCACCAGCCACTTCAAATCCGCCCCGGCCTGCTCCACCAGGGCTTCGATGCGGTCCATGACGTGGCGGGCATTGGCAAAAATCAGCGGCGCGTAGGGACGGTAGACCAGCAGTCCCGGAACAGATTCACCCGCATCCTCGTCCCTGCAATCGTGGAATTTGCCATCGCGCGCCACGCGCAGCAGCACGGCGCCACCTGGTCGGGAGATTTCAACCAGTACGGCGATCAGGGAAACCAGCATGCCCATGATGATGCCCGGCACCACGCCCGCCAGAAGAATGGCAAGCGTCACACCCATGGCAATGCCAAACTCCACGCGGTCAATGCGAAACATGCGTTTGAGCGATGCCGCCTCCAGCATGCTTGCGGCGGTGACTATCAGGATCGCACCCAGGGCGACTCTGGGCAAATGCGCGACAACATCGGCAAGAAACAGCAAAAAAACCAATAAACCCGCCGCAGCGACCAGTTGTGCCACCTGCGAGCGTGCGCCCGCGCTGGCAGCCACTGCAGTGCGCGATTGGCTGGCCGAGACCGCAAAACCCTGCCACAGCGCAGCCGAGATATTGGCCACGCCCAGGGCGACCAATTCCTGGTTGGGGTTGATCTCGGCGCTGTGCTTGCCCGCAAAGGTTTGCGCCAGCAATATGCCATCGGAGAACGTCAGAAAAGCCAGAGCCAGGGCCGCTGGTGCCAACGCGGCAATGTCTGCCAGACGGGGAGCCACCAGAGTCGGTTCCGGCAGCCCCTTGGGAACCGCCCCGACAAGCGTGATGCCGTATTGCTCCAGGTTCAGGCCCAGCGCCAGCACAATGCCCAGTACGCAGATGGTCAACGCAGCAGGCACCCGGGGGAACCAGCGCAGCAACACCCCGAGCAAACCAACCAGTCCCAGGCCCAATACCAGGGTCGGCACATGCGATTGCGGCAAACGCTGTAACACGTCCGAAACCAGGACAAAGAACGCATCCCCTTCGGTTTTCAGGCCAAAGAGCTTGCCCAGCTGGGTGGCAATCAGCACCAGGGACGCGCCGTTGAGATAGCCCACAAGGACCGGGCGCGACAAAAGGTCTGCCACGGTGCCCAGACGCAGGCGCGCCGCACACAGCAGCACGACTCCCGAGAACAAGGCCAGTTCGGCAGCCAGCATGGCCATGCGCGCCGGGTCGCCCCCGGACAGTGGCAGGATGACCGAACCTGCGAGCAAGCCAATCGCGGCGTCAGGACCGGCGATCACCTGACGCGAACTGGCAAACAGCGCGTACCCGACACAAGCCGCCAAGGCCGCGTATAGGCCGGTGATGGCCGGCAAATGCAACAGTTCCGCGTAGGCCATGACGGATGGAATCATGACGACACAGGCGGAGAGCCCCGCAACCATATCCCGTCGCACCCACGCTTTAGGGTAGTTTTTCAGAACCCCCAGCAGCGGGAGCCAGTGCAACGGACTGCTTCTCACAGATTGAGCGGTGTTCATACCGGCGTAACTCTTCCAGGGTATTGAGGTTGCAAAAGGCCATTGTGTCGGAAAATGGCACTTGCGCCACGCGCAACGTGGCAAACCAGCGCCACATGCTGCGACCACCACTGTTCAAAAACTGGTTGAGTTGTTCCAGCACATGCACGCTTAATAAACAAAATACGGGATGGGGTTGCGCAACTGTACCTTCATGCGTAACAGCGATAGCTGCATCTGCGCCATCGGTTTGCAAGCTATGCAGCAAACGAGCGGCTAAATCAAGCGGGAGCAGCGGGGCATCACACGGCACAGCCATCAGGTGCGCGGTCTGGCAACGCATCAGGCCCGCTTGCAGGCCAGCCAGGGGGCCTGCAAAATCTGCCACAGAATCGCTGCATACCGGCAGACCGAATGCGCTATAGCTTGACAGGTTCTGGTTGGCATTGATCAGCAGGTGCTGGACCTGGGGCTGGAGCCGGCGCACCACGTGGGATACCAGCGGCTGTCCTTCAAAGAGAACCAGGCCTTTATCCTGGTTGCCCATGCGTGTGCCACGGCCACCCGCAAGTATGAGTCCGGTAATCTCCACAGCAACACTGCCCGGCTTCAGAACGGCAGGCCTTTCATGCCGCCCATGCGTTTCATCATCTTCATCAATCCGCCGCCGCTCATTTTTTTCATCATGCCCTGCATTTGCTCAAACTCCTTGAGCATGCGGTTGACTTCCTGCACCTGCACGCCCGCACCGGCGGCAATACGGCGTTTGCGGGTGGCCTTGATGAGCTCCGGTTTGCTGCGCTCCTGCGGGGTCATGCTGTGAATGATGCCCATCTTGTGCCGGATGTCCTTTTCGGCCTGCGCCATATCCAGCTGCCCGGCCTTGGCACTCATGGCCGAGGGCAGTTTATCCATCAGACTCGACAAGCCGCCCATTTGCTGCATTTGCTGAATCTGCATCAGGAAATCGTTCAAATCGAAACTACCACCACTTTTGACCTTGGCAGCCAGTTTCTGGGCGGCTTGCATATCGACGCCAGCTGTCACTTGTTCAACCAGCGCCAGAATATCGCCCATGCCCAGAATCCGTCCGGCATGGCGTTCGGCATCGAACACTTCCAGTCCGTCCAGCTTTTCACTGATGCCGGCAAACTTGATGGGCGCACCCGTGATCTGGCGCACCGACAATGCGGCGCCACCGCGTGAGTCACCATCGAGCTTGGTCAGGATGATTCCGGTGATGGGCAAGGCCTCCTTGAAAGCCTTGGCCGTGTTGACTGCGTCTTGCCCCTGCATGGCATCCACGACAAACAGGGTTTCCACCGGATTCAGGGATGCGTGCAACTCGGAAATTTCGCGCATCAAGGCTTCATCAATGGCCAGACGGCCTGCGGTGTCCACCAACAGCACGTCAAAGAAATGTTTTTTGGCATAGTCCAGGGCCGCGTAGCCAATGTCGATGGGTTTTTGGTCCGCCGAACTGGGAAACCACTCGGCACCCGACTGTTTGGTCACGGTCTTGAGCTGCTCGATGGCCGCAGGCCGATACACGTCGCCCGACACCGTGAGCACCTTTTTCTTGCGTTTTTCGATCAGGTATTTGGCCAGTTTGCCCGTCGTGGTGGTTTTACCAGCCCCTTGCAGACCGGCCATCAGGATCACCGCCGGTGGTTGTGCGGCCAGGTTGATGTCGCTCACGCCTTCGCCCATGGTGGCTGTCAGCTGCTTATTGACAATGCTGACCAGCATCTGGCCTGGTTGCAGTGAACCCATGACCTCCTGCCCCAGCGCCTTCTCCTTGACACGCGCGATGAAGTCGCGCACCACCGGCAAGGCCACATCGGCCTCCAGCATGGCCATGCGCACCTCGCGCAGCATGTCGGTGACATTGGCTTCGGTAATGCGGGCCTGGCCGCGCATTTCTTTGACGAGACGGGAAAGTTTGTCGGAAAGAGCGGAGGCCATGCGAAACCTTGTACCTTGTAGCAAGCCAGCGTGGCTGGCAAGGAGTAAAACGCTAAACTGTAGCCATGATTCTAGCCAGTGTGCCCTTCGTGAACCTGATGGTTTCCGTTTTAGCTGCCCTTGCGTACGCAGGCCCCGCGTTGTCCGTCCTCCATCTTGGCGAACACACGGCGCGGCGTCTGGTCATCCTTGCCTGGCTTTTGCATGGCATAGCGCTGTCCCTGGGACTTTGGGGAGAGACAGCGCGCTTTGGTTTTGCCCCTGCCTTGTCTGTCACCGCCTGGCTGATTGCCGCCGTTTATGCGGTGGAAAGCCAGTTTATCCCCCAATTGCCCACCCGCTGGACCTTGGCCGGTCTGGGGGCCGGGGCTGTGCTCCTGGCATTGGCCTTTCCCGGAAACCCGATGCACGCCAGCGCATCGGCCTGGCTGCCATTGCACCTGGCTTTTGGCGTTGCCTGTTATGGTTTGTTCGGCACGGCAGTCGTGCATGCCTGGTTCATGATACGGGCAGAAAAGCGTATTCGCCACGCGAAAGACCCGCACAGCGGCGTGCCCTTGCTGACCCTGGAGCGGCTGACCTACCGTTTTGTGGCGGCTGGTTTCGTCTTGCTCAGTGCCACACTGCTGGCCGGACTCTTCTTCAGTGAATATCTATATGGTCCGGGTCGGATTTGGCGCTGGGAGCACAAGACCGTTTTTTCCCTCTTGTCATGGGTAACGTTCGCCTGGTTATTGATCGGGCGCCAGGTATTTGGTTGGCGCGGCAAACGCGCCGTAAACATGCTCTACGCAGGCTCTGTGCTGTTATTGCTGGCCTACGTGGGGTCGCGTTTTGTGCTGGAAATCATCCTGGGACGTGCGCCATGAGAATTGTGCTACTGCTCGTGGGGTTTATTTTTGTGCTGTGGATATGGCGTTGGCTCGGGCGTGGCCGGCGCATCGTCACCAAGCTGAAGGCTCCGACCACCCCAGCCTCGCGTGCCCCGGCAGCCATGCTGGCCTGCCGTTTTTGCGGTGTCCATGTCCCGGAAAACGAAGCCATCCACAGCACAGAAGGTGTTTTTTGCTGCCAGCAGCATAGTGTCAACATGCAAAAATGAATACATCAACCGTGGATAACTCATGGTTTGATCCGCGCATCGAGGGCGTGCCGGAGGAGTCTTTTGAGGACTCCCATGAGATGGTGCGCCAATGGCAAGGATTCATGACCGCACGGTTGCTGCTGGGCCTGGTGCTGTTTGCCCTGCAATCGAGCCTCTACGTCACCGGCGCCTCGCACAGCCAAACCCTGGTCGCCATCTGTGCGGTCTATTTTGCGAGCACGGTGGCCAGCAAGCTGCTGGTTCGCCCGCGCCCGCTGGGCCAGTCGTTCAATCTGGTCTGGGGTGCCTTGGTGGGGGTGGATTTACTGGCGTTTTCGGCCCTGCAATTGCTGCAAGATGGCAACGGCGTCAATTACACGCCCTTGTTCGCCCTGCCTATCCTGTTGGCATCCGTGCTGGGCTCCTTGCGCCTGGCATTGGGAACCGCTGCGGGCATTACCGTGCTTCTGCTCAGTGGTGCGCTCTGGTCCTACCTGAAGAGCAGTGGCGATGTGACCTCCTACTTTGCCCAGTCCGCGCTCAGTGGCATGGGCTACTTTGCCATCGCCTTGTTGTCCAACCAGCTCTCGACACGCCTGGCCAACGAAGGCCAACGCGCACGCAAAAGCCATCTGGCCGCAGCGATCCAGCGCCAGGTGAATGAGCTGGTCATTGAGTCCCTGTCGGATGGTGTACTGATTGTCGATGGCTGGGGCTGTGTGCGTGCGGCCAATCCGGCAGCGCGCCAGTTGCTGGGCTCGCATAGGGCCATGCATGCGGCGGTTTTTGATTTAAGGGACGAGGACGGTTGGTATCCCTTGTTGCATTTGACCCGTATGAGTACGGAAACGGGCCACAGCCACGAAGAAAATGTCACGATCAGCCACAGCGACCAAGGCCCCATGCGTTTGCACGTTCGCACGCGCCTTGCGGCCCCACGCGGTGCCACCGGAGACAATCTGTGCGTACTTTTCCTGCAGGACCAGCGCGAACTGGAAGCGCGCTTGCGCACCGAAAAACTCGCCGGCATGGGCCGCCTGTCCACGGCCGTGGCGCACGAAATCCGCAACCCGCTGGCTGCGATAGCGCAAGCCAATGCCTTGCTGGATGAAGACATCAAGGACCCTGCATTAAAGAAGTTGACCTTTATGGTGAGCCAGAACACCAAACGATTGGAAAAAATCGTCAACGACATTCTCAATGTCGCACGCGTGCAGCCGCAAGACCATGCACTGCAAACCAGCACGCTGGAACTTGGCCCGGTTGCACAGCGTATCTGCCATGATTGGGCCACGCAATCGACGTGTCGGCAGCGATTGAACGTGCAACTGGCAGACATGCATGTCCATGTCCGTTTTGACCCTGAACACCTGCGCCGGATACTGGTCAACCTCCTGGACAACGCCTGTCGTTATGCCAGTGACCAGGCGAACGCCATTCAGGTTAACGCCCGGGTGGTGGACATGGAACACGCCACCTTATCCGTCTGGAGTGATGGCACCCCCATGGACCAATCGGTTGAACGCCACCTGTTCGAACCATTTTTTTCATCCGATAGCCGATCAAGTGGCCTGGGGCTTTATATTTGCCGCGAATTGTGCGAAGGACACGACGCCGCCATCATTTACCAACGCAACTTTCGCAAAACCCAGGGAAAATCCATAGAAGGCAATGAGTTTGTCATTACCTTCCAGCGCAACTCCCCTCACGGCATTTCCTCCACTGCGGACCGAGTGGTTACACCATGGCACATGCACCCCAACTGAACAATGTTCGGATTCTGGTCATCGACGATGAGCCCGATTTGCGCACGTTGTACGAACTCACGCTGTTGCGCGAGGGCTACCGTGTGGATACGGCAGCTACCGTTCACGAAGCGCTGCACCTGCTGGCAACGCAGCGTTTTGACGTTGTCATCACCGATATGCGTCTACCGGATGGCTCGGGCGTTGACGTTTTGCAGGATTTGAAGACCAGACAGCGCCCGGAGCGTTGCATTGTCATTACTGCGCATGGATCGGCAGAAAACGCCGTGATCTCGCTCAAGGCAGGCGCTTTTGACTACCTGACCAAACCCGTTGACCTGAAGCAATTCCGCACCGCCATTGCATCCGCAGTCCATGGAATTGCCGCAACCGCGCGCAATACCCCGGCGCGCCGGGCCGTTGATGCCAACCTCATGGAATCCGCAGCGCTTGCCAGTTCCGGCCAGGCAGCCTTGGCGCGGCTGGTCGGCAATTCGGCGGTCATGCGTGCGGTCAAGGAGCGCATCGCCAAGGTGGCCCGCAGCATGGCCCCAGTCTTGATCCAGGGCGAATCCGGTACGGGCAAGGAACTGGTTGCCAACGCACTGCACGCCAACAGCCACCGTGCCACAGGTCCGTGGGTGGCGGTGAATTGCAGCGCCATTCCGGAAAACCTGCTGGAAGCCGAGTTTTTCGGTGCCAAGAAAGGCGCCTATACCGGCTCAACCCACGACCGTGAAGGTTTTTTTCAAACTGCACGGGGCGGGACCTTGTTTCTCGATGAAATCGGTGATCTGCCATTGGCCATGCAGGCCAAATTGCTGCGCGCCATCCAGGAGCGCTGTGTGCGCCCTTTGGGCTCCAGCCAGGAAGAACCCGTCGATGTGCGCATTCTCAGCGCCACCCATAAAGACCTCCCACAGGAGGTTCTAGCCGGTCGGTTCCGCCAGGATTTGTTCTACCGTATCAACGTGATTGACATCAATATCCCACCACTGCGCGAGCGCGCGGGTGATTTACCGGAATTATGTGAGGCCTTGCTGGTGCGCATTGCCAAGGAGTCCGAGTTGCCCGTGCCCCGATTGGGGGAGACCATGCTGGAGCAGCTCATGCGCTTGCCCCTCAAGGGGAATGTACGCGAGCTGGAAAATTTATTGCACCGCGCCGTTGCGCTGTGCGAAGGCGACGAACTGCAACTCGAAGACTTGCAACTGCCCCATAGCGGTTTTTCGCCCCTATTTGACAATTCGGCCAGCACCACAGCCACCCCTCATACGCCCACACAACCCACCGATTTGATAAGCCATTTCGATGCCCAGGAACGCACCATCCTGGTCAAGACCTTGCGCGAAACCGGGTTTGACGACGCGCTGGCGGCCACACAACTGGGTCTGAGTCTGCGACAAATGCGCTACCGCATGGCCCGTCTGAAAATCGAGCCCCCGGTGGGCTTTCCTTTCGCTGCCTCCGACGCTGGCCATGCCGTCTGACCCTACGCCAGCACCAGACAACGTGTGGTGCGATGGTTGGCTGCGGTGCGCACAGCGTCTGGACTCCCCCAATTTCGGCCCCCGGCCAGCAGGCGCGCACATTGACCTGATTGTCTTGCATTCCATCAGCTTGCCGCCGGGGGTGTATGGCGGCATACAGGTGCAACAACTGTTCACGAACCAGCTCGACTGGGAGCGGCATCCCTATTTCAAACGCATCGAGGGGCTGAAAGTGTCGGCCCACTTTTACATCCAGCGCAATGGGGCACTGTGG
Organism: Rhodoferax sp.; assembly: GCA_041910275.1. Lineage (GTDB taxonomy): Bacteria > Pseudomonadota > Gammaproteobacteria > Burkholderiales > Burkholderiaceae_C > Allorhodoferax. Next base: position 44,502 of record JAYRRD010000128.1, on the reverse strand, counting down.
CAGTTTGTCAGCTGTGACCAGCGCGCCTGGCATGCAGGCGTATCCAGCTATCGCGGGCGCAGCAACTGCAACGACGACTCCATCGGCATTGAACTGGAGGGGCTGGAAGGCGAGACTTTTGCACATGCGCAGTACGCAAGCCTTGAGGAACTGTGCCCGCTCCTGATGCAACACTACCCGATAGCCCACATCGCAGGACACGAACATATTGCCCCTGGGCGCAAGGCCGATCCGGGAGCGGGCCTGGACTGGGTCCGGCTGCAAAAAGCCCTGGGGCTGGATGATCGCCATTTTCCAACACGGTAACACAAAGGACATGGAATACTTGAAAGCTGAAATTGCCACGGTGGCGGCCCGCATGGTGGTCGAGGAGGGGCTGGATTACGGCGCCGCCAAACGGCGGGCGCTCAAACAGCTGGGGCTGACCAGCAGCAGGGCTGCCTTGCCAGATAACACGCAACTGGAGCGTGCGGTGCAGGAATACATCGCCATTTTTTGTGCCGACACCCAGGCATCCGAACTGCGCACCCTGCGTTTGCTGGGTCTGGCCTGGATGGAACGCCTGGAGCCATTTCGCCCCTACATCTGCGGCGCGGTCTGGCACGGCACGGCCACGCGCCACTCCGATATTTATCTTGAGCTTTTTTGTGACGATCCCAAGTCGGCTGAAATGGGCTTGATCGACAGGAACATTGCGTTCCAGTCCCGCACCGTTCCCAACCCCCAGGGAAAGGCAAAGGTTATTGACGCCTTGAGTGTGCATGCGTTCTGTGCCGATCTGGATGCATACGTGGGTTTGCATTTATTGATGTACGACTACGACGAACTGCGCACAGCGCCAAAAACCGACGCACAGGGGCGCAACCTGCGCGGCAACGCAATGGCCCTGCGCAAATTGCTCTAAGGTGCAAGATGCAAGGCGTGTACACGGAGTCGACTAGAATGGGAATCCTGTGGTTCGCGCAAGCTTACCCAAAAGAAAAATAAACGAAAATAGGCACAGATAGCTCGAATTGTCGTCAGATGCGGGTTTTTGCTGTAGATTCGCGGCTTTTTGAATAAATACGGATACACACTGTTGGAGTTGACATGGATTTGCGCAAACTCAAGACCTTGATCGATCTGGTATCGGATTCCAACGTGTCGGAGCTCGAAATTACCGAACCCGAAGGCAAGGTCCGCATTGTCAAAGGTTCTGGTGCGTTGGTGCAAGCGTATGCACCGACGCCGATGTACGCACCTGCACCAGGACAGATGGCAGCTGTGACGCCGCTACCGGAACCGGAGGAAGTGGTCAAGGGGCACACCGTCAAATCCCCCATGGTGGGAACGTTTTACCGCTCCTCTGCGCCCGGTGCCAAACCCTTTGTCGAGATCGGCTCTACCGTCAAGGAGGGCGAAACCATCTGCATCATTGAGGCCATGAAAATTCTCAATGAAATTGAAGCCGACAAGGCCGGCACCGTATCGCACATCCTCTGCGAAAACGGACAGGCGGTTGAATACGGTCAACCCTTGTTCATCATTGAATGACATAGAACAAAAAAACGTGCATGGCCATGTTCAAAAAAATACTGATCGCCAACCGGGGTGAGATTGCGTTGCGCATCCAGCGCGCCTGTCGTGAGCTGGATATCAAGGCAGTAATGGTCTATTCGGAAGCAGATCGGGATGCCAAGTACATCAAACTGGCCGACGAAGCGGTGTGCATTGGTCCGGCACCTTCTGCCTTGAGCTACCTGAACATGCCAGCGATCATCTCGGCAGCCGAAGTGACCGATGCCGAGGCCATACACCCCGGATACGGCTTTCTGAGTGAAAACGCCGATTTTGCCGAACGGGTTGAAAAAAGTGGCTTTCAATTCATTGGCCCCACACCGGAATCCATCCGCATCATGGGCGACAAGGTGGCCGCCAAACAGGCCATGCTGCGTGCCGGGGTGCCCTGCGTTCCCGGCTCCGAGGGTGAACTGCCGGATGACCCGGTCGCCATCCGCCGCATTGCGCGCGCCGTCGGTTATCCGGTCATCATCAAGGCAGCCGGTGGTGGCGGAGGCCGGGGCATGCGTGTCGTGCACACGGAAGCCGCGCTCATCAACGCCGTTTCCCTGACCAAGGGCGAAGCGGGGGTTGCATTTGGCAATCCGGCGGTGTACCTGGAAAAGTTTCTGCAAAATCCACGCCACGTCGAAATCCAGATACTGGCCGATAAATACAAGAATGCGGTCTATCTGGGCGAGCGCGATTGCTCCATGCAACGCCGCCACCAGAAAATCATGGAAGAAGCGCCCGCTCCGGGCATCGCGCGCAAGCTGATTGAGCGCATTGGTGAGCGTTGCGTGGCAGCGTGCAAGAAGATCGGCTACCGTGGCGCCGGAACCTTCGAGTTCTTGTATGAAAACGGCGAGTTTTATTTCATCGAAATGAACACGCGCGTGCAGGTGGAGCATCCGGTGACCGAGATGGTGAGCGGCGTGGACATTGTGCGCACGCAAATCATGGTGGCAGCGGGCGAGAAGTTGCCGTTCACCCAGCGCCAGCTCCAGATGCGTGGGCACGCCATCGAGTGCCGGGTCAATGCCGAAGACCCCTACAAATTCACGCCTTCTCCGGGTCGGGTGACCATGTGGCATACCCCCGGAGGGCCGGGGGTGCGGGTGGACTCCCACATGTACAACAACTACGTGGTGCCCTCCCACTACGATTCCATGATCGGAAAAATCATTGTGCACGGTGACACCCGTGAGCAAGCCATGGCCCGCATGCGCACGGCATTGGCTGAAACGGTGGTGGAAGGCATTACCACCAATATTGCGCTGCACCGCGAATTGCTGGTGGACGCCAAGTTCATGGCGGGGGGCACCAATATCCATTACCTGGAACAATGGCTGGAGCAGCGCAAGCGCTGAGGGAGACATGACGATAAACGGCGATATATGGCGATGTTTGAACTGAGTCTGCTATGCCCCGAAGACCGGGTTGACCAGCTGGGCGATGCGCTGGAAGCACTCGATGCGCAAAGCGTTGGCGTGGAAGATGCCGACGCCCAGACCGATGCGGAACAAGCCTTGTTTGGTGAGCCTGGGCTGCCGCCACCAAAAAATGGCTGGCAACGCTCGTACCTGCGCGCATTGTTTGCCGACGACGACGCCGCCAGGCAAGCCGCAGAACTTTTGCGGGTGCAGGATTTCTTTGCCGACTGCAAGGTATTGGGTGTGACGGAGCTTGCCGACCAGGATTGGGTGCGGCTCACCCAGTCGCAGTTCACGCCCGTGGAAATCACGCCTGCATTCTGGATCGTTCCAAGCTGGCATACCCCGCCATCCCAGGCACGCCAGGTCATACGGCTCGATCCGGGCCTGGCATTCGGCACCGGGACGCATCCGACCACACGCATGTGCCTGCGCTGGATTGCGGCGCACCCGCAGCCGGGCAAAGTGCTGGATTATGGGTGCGGCTCCGGCATTTTGGCCATCGGTGCGGCCAAGTTTGGCGCTGAACAAATTTTTGCCGTCGATATTGATCCCGCAGCCATTGAAGCGACCCGCTTGAACGCAGCAAGCAACGCAGCAGAGGTGCAAGTCGGCATGCCAGAGCAGGCCCCTGGCGTGTTTGATCTGGTGTTGGCCAATATTCTGGCAACGCCCCTCAAGGTATTGGCACCACTGCTGTGTGCCCGTGTGGCACCGGCTGGCCACCTGGTGCTGGCGGGCATTCTGGAGCGACAAACCGAAGAGCTGGTCCAGACCTATGCACCCCATTGCCGCCTGGAAGTGGCGGACCAGGAGGATGGCTGGGTTTTGCTGGTCGCAACATTCTGATGCATACCGATGAGAAGGATAACCCGATGTCCAGCCTGCGGTACCCTGTTCAGGGTTGTGCAGGATCAGCTGCGCGTCTCTGACGGCTGGGTTCGTTGCGGGCAGTGTCAGGAGGTTTTCGACGCCAGCCTTCACATCCAGACCGAAGCCCCACCCGGAAGCGATAGCCATCTGAGCGCTGCCGAACCCACGCAAGAAGAAACACAGCAGGCACAGCAGTCCGCACCCCATTTCCTGGACATCAATCCGCACGGTCTGCAGTACGAGGCAATGGACGCGTCGGAACTAACCGACATAACGGAACCCTCGCTGGATTTCCCGCTGGATACCCCCATACAAGACCTTGCCCAGGATCTTGGCATTGAACCCCGGCTCGAGCATTCTTTTCTGGCGCCAACGGCGGCGACACCGCCCTCGCAAAAGTATCGCACCTTGAAGCGTGTGGCTTGGTCGCTGCTATGTACTGCCTTGTTCTGCGGGTTATTACTGCAAATAGTCGTAACGGAGCGGGATTGGATTGCCGCCACACGACCAGACACGAAACCGTGGTTACAGCTGCTGTGTGATGCCCTGGATTGTGAGATTGCACCGCTGCAGCAAATCGACACGGTGGTGATTGACAGTTCCTCGTTCACCAAAGTACGCGCCGATGTCTACCGCCTGAGCTTCACACTCAGAAATACGGCCCCAACACCCATAGCCACCCCTGCCGTGGAACTCAGTCTCACCGACCTGCAGGACCATGTATTGGTACGCCGGGTATTTCCAGCAACCGAATTGGGCAAGAATGCCAGCGTGATCGAACCCGGAGTCGAACTGGCGGTGATGATTCCCGTCGGCGTCAAGGCCACGGGGGTTGCGGAGCGCGTGTCGGGTTACCGCCTGCTCTCTTTTTATCCCTGATACGCAGGTCTCAAGGCTTGGCGCCCGTCGGGAATGGCCATGGGGCTTGAGAATGGGGGGCGGTGCGTACCGGGGCAGCTGCAGCGGATCGGGTGGATTTTCTTGCGCTGGTTTTTTTTGCCGTGACTGTTTTTTTCACGGCAACAGTTTTTTTGCCATCGGTTACTTTTTCGGTTGTCATAAAAATTTCATCAAAACAAGTCGCTGTCCATTCTATCTGCCGACAAAGCATGCAAAAAGGCCACCTCGCGGTGGCCTTTGTTTAGGACGGAAATTACATGTGTTACATGTCCATGCCACCCATGCCGCCCATACCACCCATGCCGCCGCCCATGCCGCCAGCGCCACCGGCGCTTTCAGCCTTGGGAGCTTCGGCCACCATGCATTCGGTGGTCAGCATCAGCGAAGCGACCGATGCGGCGTTTTGCAGCGCGGTGCGGGTCACCTTGGTCGGGTCCAGGATACCCATTTCGATCATGTCGCCATAGGTTTCATTGGCGGCATTGAAGCCATAGTTGCCCTTGCCAGCCAGCACGGCGTTGACCACCACGGAAGCCTCGCCACCAGCGTTATTGACGATTTCGCGCAAAGGCGCTTCGATGGCCTTGAGCACCAAGGCAATGCCATGGTTCTGGTCGGAATTCTCGCCCTTGATGGAAGCACCAATCGCCTGCTTGGCACGCAGGAAGGCCACGCCACCACCGGCGACGATACCTTCTTCCACGGCAGCACGCGTGGCGTGCAGCGCATCTTCGACGCGGGCTTTCTTTTCCTTCATCTCAACTTCAGTTGCCGCACCCACCTTGATGACGGCCACACCGCCAGCCAGTTTGGCCACGCGCTCTTGCAGTTTCTCGCGGTCGTAGTCGCTGGTGGCCTCTTCGATCTGCACGCGGATCTGCTTGACGCGCGCTTCAATGTCGGCAGCCGCACCGGAACCGTCAATGATGATGGTGTTTTCCTTGCCCACTTCGATGCGCTTGGCGGTGCCCAGATCGGCCAGCGTCACTTTTTCCAGCGACAGGCCCACTTCTTCGGCGATGACCTTGCCGCCGGTCAGGATGGCGATGTCTTCCAGCATGGCCTTGCGACGGTCACCAAAGCCAGGAGCCTTGACCGCGCACACCTTCAGGATGCCGCGCAGGGTGTTGACCACCAGGGTTGCCAGCGCTTCGCCTTCCACGTCCTCGGCGATGATGAGCAGGGGACGCTGGGCCTTGGCCACTTGCTCCAGCGTGGGCAAGAGGTCACGGATGTTGCTGATTTTCTTGTCAAAGAGCAGCACGAAGGGGTTGTCCAGCATCGCTGCCTGCTTCTCGGGATTGTTGATGAAGTAGGGCGACAGATAGCCACGGTCAAACTGCATGCCTTCAACAATTTCCAGCTCGTTGTCCAGGCTCTTGCCGTCTTCCACGGTAATCACGCCTTCCTTGCCCACTTTGTCCATGGCATCGGCAATGATCTTGCCGATGGACTCGTCGGAGTTGGCGGAAATGGAACCCACCTGGGCGATTTCCTTGGACGTGGTGGTGGCTTTGGATACCTTCTTCAGTTCTTCCACTAAAGCGGTCACGGCCTTGTCGATACCGCGCTTGAGGTCCATCGGGTTCATGCCGGCGGCCACATACTTCATGCCTTCGTGCACGATGGCCTGCGCCAGCACGGTTGCCGTCGTGGTGCCGTCACCGGCGATGTCGCTGGTCTTGGAAGCCACTTCCTTGACCATTTGTGCGCCCATGTTCTGCAACTTGTCCTTGAGCTCGATCTCCTTGGCCACGGACACACCGTCCTTGGTCACGGTGGGGGCGCCGAACGAGCGCTCCAGCACCACATTGCGGCCCTTGGGACCCAGGGTTACCTTGACTGCATTGGCCAGGATGTTCACACCCTCGACCATGCGGGCGCGGGCTTCGCCGCCGAAAATTACGTCTTTTGCTGCCATGTTTGGCTCCTAAATGAAGTTAAATGAACCGCCAGGGCACGTACACCGTGCGCGTCCAGCTATTGTTTTGTGAGTTTGGAGAGCTTCTTACTTCTCGACCACAGCGAACAGGTCATCTTCTTTCATGACCAGGAGCTCGTCGCCCGAGACCTTGACGGTCTGGCCGCTGTATTTGCCAAACAGCACGCGGTCACCCACCTTGACATTCATGGCGATCAACTCACCCTTGTCATTTTTCTTGCCAGGACCTACGGCCAATACTTCGCCTTGATCGGGCTTTTCTGCGGCGCTATCGGGAATCACGATGCCAGAGGCCGTCTTGGTTTCGTTCTCGACGCGTTTGACAATGACGCGATCTGCCAGAGGGCGCAGTTTCATAAAAATCTCCTAAGTGTGGAAACAAAAAAACACGGGGCAGGCACACAGCCAAGCCCCTTTACCTTTAGACTTGCGGCACCCATGCTGTTAGCACTCAACCACAATGAGTGCTAATGATAAGGCATTTTCATGCCGTTTCAAGGTTTGACTACCGCCTGGACCGCGTTTTTTCTTCACCCTAATATGACACCACCATCCGAGCCAACCGATCCGTGCACGTCCACCCCCGCCTTGCTGCTGGCCGCAGGCCGGGGCGAGCGCATGCGCCCCCTAACCGATACCACGCCCAAACCCTTGCTGCACGTTCTGGGCAAACCGCTGATGCAGTGGCCGATGGAAGCACTGGCGCGCGCTGGCGTGCAGCGCCTGGTCATCAACACCGCATGGCTCGGGTCGCAGATTGCCGAGAGTTTTGGAAGCACTTTTATCCTGTATCCCCCATGGAACGAGCGGGAACAGCTATCAATACAAGAGTGTCACTCCATGCAGATTCACTACTCGCACGAGGGCCAGGATTTTGGTGGTGCGCTGGAGACCGCTGGCGGGATCGCGCGCGCATTGCCACTGCTGTGTACCAAGTCGGACGTTTTCTGGGTGGCAGCAGGCGATGTGTTCGCGCCGGACTTTGCCTTTGCCTCCTCTGCTGTGGCGCGTTTCATCGCCAGCGGCAAGTTGGCACACCTGTGGCTGGTTCCCAATCCACCACACAATCCGCGCGGCGATTTTGGCTGGGAGCCAGCGCCAGGGTCTGTCGATGACAAAGGTATAGATATTGGTATAGCCCTGAGCCTGCCGCCGGACGATCCGCGCCCGCGCTACACCTTCAGCACCATCGGCTTGTACCGCAGCGCCTTGTTCGCCGCGCCCTGGTGTGATGTTCCGGTGGGCAACCCCACCGGCATCAAGGCCGCACTGGCTCCGCTCTTGCGCCGCGCCATGGCACACGGGCACGTCAGCGCCGAGATTTATACTGGCCGCTGGGTTGATGTGGGCACACCTGAGCGCCTGGCGCAACTCAATACCAGCAACTCGATGAACCCACACCCTACCGCGTAGGCACCCCATGCACACACCACCCCCTGGTTCCGCCGAAAACTTTGCGAAACTCTTGCAGCAAGCTGGCGCGCAGTTGCTCGCCAACACGCAGGCGAACGCATTTGTCGACTGGTTTGTGTCCCATGCCCCGGAAATAGCGCCGCATTTCCTGGCAGACATGCCCCCCGGACACGAAGAGGAGGCGGCGCGTTTGTTGCATGCCATGGCCTTGAGCTTGTATGGCGATATGCCCAATCCAGCCCACGCCCTGCAGGCCCCCGGACACGCCAAGCAAGGCCGCAACGACCCTTGCGCGTGCGGATCGGGGAAAAAATACAAGCAATGCTGCGGCATGCTCTCCGTACCAGCGCCTTTTGGCCAGATCAACCTGCTGCGTTTTGTGCTCGATGCCTATCCGAAGGAACGTCTGCCCGAAGTGGCCCAAAGCAAAGCCTGTATCGACGCCGTCGCTGACACCGCGATACAGTGGCTGAAGGAGGACAAGGCGCAGGCACAGCGTACCGTTGACCTGCTGGAGCCGTATTTTGCAGGCACCGGCCCTTTGTCGGTCAAGCTGTCGCCGATTTTCAACGAGTTGATGGAAGCCTGGCGCGTGCTGGGGAAACACACCAAGCGACAGAATCTGGTTCAGGAGTTGCTGGAACGCGGGGATCGCCCGCTCAAAAGCGATGCCTTGCAGCGCTGGACCACCATCCTGGCGGATCGGGGTGATTATGCTGCTGCTTGGCGCACGTTCAAGGAAGCCAGTGCCTTCAATCCCAACGACCCTGCCCTGAGCTTTCTGGAAGTCACCGTTCTGGTAAGTGAGGACCGACTGGATGAGGCCAGGACGCGCGCCCGGTGGTGGGCCAGCTTTCTGGCCCGGCAGCGCGACCCTGATCTTGCGCACCCCATCGCGCGCCTGCTGGAAATGGCCGATGACCCGCACCTGGGAATGCTGCACACCGCCGCCGAGGCCAATCCCGATCTGCAGCGGCTGCATGCCCTGTTCCTGGCAGCGCCACAGCCCAAGGTCCGGCACAGCTTTGCCGTGCATACCGAAAAAGACGGGCGAGGTGTCTTGCACACGCTCACCTCCGAATTTACGCCCGATGCGCCATTGGCCACGCTGGAAAAGCGCTGGAAAAAGACATTCCGCCAGGTCAAACCGCAGTCCATCGCTGTGCAAAATGATGCCAAAAAGGTCTGGAAAAATGCTGCCGACTGGCTGGACTTGTTGCAGGAGCAGCCCGACTTGTGGTTCAGCTTTGACGTGCTGGACGATCTGGTCATGGCGCTGGATACCGTCGACTGGGGAGGCGTCACCGAGCGTTTTGTGGTGCCCGTGGCCGAGCGTGCGGCCGAACAGTTGCGTCTGACCATCGAATCCGGCAATGTCCCCAAGCTGGAATGCCGCTGGTTATTCAACCCATTGCGCCCCGTTCTGCGCCCCATTGCCATGCTGGCCTTTGTCTGCCTGGAATCCCAGAATTGGACGCGCTTCATGGAGATTGCCCACTGGCTGGTGTTTGAACTCAATCCCAACGACAACCATGACCTGCGCACCGATCTGTGCGACGTGTATGTCCGCTTCGAACGCTGGCAGGATGTACTGAACCTGCAGGAGCGCTACTCCACCGATATACAGCCGTCCCTCTTGCTCAACGCAGTGCTGGCAGCCTACACATTGCAAGACACAGCCAAAGCGCAGGCGCTGCTGCGGGAGGCAAGAAGGATATGTCCCGTTGCCTTGAAAATGCTGCTGGAAACCAACCCAAAGCCGGTCAAGCCGGACGATCAACGTACTGGCGATATCATCGTGGGCGGGAAATACGAGGCGTGGCTCTACGTCAGCGCAATGCGTCCATTCTGGCTGGAGCACAAGGCGATTGACTGGGCGCGAACAGCGGTACGTCCACCCAAAAGAGCGCATGGGGGAAGTTCAACGCCATGAAATCCCAGGCGTGGAACAAATTCTGGGGCTTATCGGTCGTCTTGCTGCTCCTGCTGTGGGGCTTGGGCCAGATTTCCGTCTTGACGGGATTTTGATGAAAACAGGCTGCAAGCCATATGGGATGAGCAGGATAAGGTATAAAAGATATAGCACAAAAAGCCTATGAAGCGATGACCAGAGACGACAACCATTTTGACTTTTTGCGGCTTCTGGCAGCCTGGTTAACGAAATGAGCAATCTCCCCGTCAACGCCCAACCCGATTTGTACCAAGGCATCCGCAACCTGCTGCTGGCTGCCCGCACACAAGTGCGCCAAACCGTCAACACGGCAATGGTGCAAACCTATTGGCAAATTGGTCGCTTGATTGTGGAAGGTGAACAAGGCGGCGAACAACGGGCAGAGTATGGCAAGCAGGTGCTACCTGCATTGGCAAAACGCTTGACTGCTGAATTCGGCAAGGGGTTTTCAGCCTCCAGTTTGTGGAATTACCGCCAGTTTTATCTGGACTTTCCAATTCTCGCCACAGCGTGGCGAGAATTGAGTTGGTCACATTTCAAGATGATGCTTCGCGTCAAGGACACACACGCCCGCGCCTGGTACGCCAATGAGGCCGTCAGCCAGGGTTGGAGTGTGCGGGCTTTGGACAGACAAATCAGCACACTGTTTTATGAGCGCCTGCTAGGCAGCCAGAACAAGGTCGGGGTCAACGCCGAAGCTGTGGCGTTGATTGCCCGCGATGCGCCCCACGACCCGCGTGACTTCATTCGTGACCCCTATGTGCTGGAATTTTTGGGTGCGCAACCTGATGCGTGCCTGTATGAACAAGACTTGGAGCGGGGCTTACTCAACCAGTTGCAGAAATTCTTGATGGAGCTGGGCAAGGGTTTTGCATTCGTTGCCCGCCAAAAGCATTTGCGGGTGGAGGGTGAAGATTGTTTTGTGGACCTGGTGTTTTACAACTATTTGCTCAAATGCTTCGTGCTGATTGACCTGAAGGTGGGTAAGCTGGCGCACCAGGACGTGGGACAGATGGACATGTATGTGCGGGTGTTTGACGAACAGATGCGCAGCGAAGGAGATAACCCGACACTTGGCCTTATTTTGTGCTCCGAGCGCAATGCGGCTGTAGCCAGGTATTCTCTGCTGGCGGACAAGGCCCAACTTTTTGCCAGCAAGTACCAACGATTGATGCCGACCGAAGCAGAGCTGCGCGCTGAACTTGAGCGGGATCGCGCTTTACTGGAAAACATACGCCCTCCCGCCCAAGCAGATGACCAAGGCGGAGAAGATGATTGACCTCCCCACCAAGACTGACGCATGACGCTGGAAACCACCCTCAACCATGGCTGCATCTGCCACACGCTGGATGCGCGCCGCTTGCGTGCGCAACTGGAAAGCGACCCGGCGCTGGCCGGGTTGGCGCAACACATCGCGCAGTCCCGGCCCCATCTGTTTTCATCCACAGCGGTTTTTTTGTCGCAAAACACCTTTGACACCATCGCCGCAACCGTGGCCGCCATCGAGCGTGTCGCGGCTTTGCCAGCGTACCGCACAGCGGCCCTGGCACGCGCACCCGGCATTGCGCAGCACGACTTTGGCCCCCTGGGAGTGCACATGGGCTATGACTTTCATGTCAATGCCGATGGTCCCCGGCTGATCGAGATCAACACCAACGCCGGTGGCGCGCTGCTCAATACGGCCTTGGCACGGGCGCAAAAAGCATGTTGCACCGCCATGGAGCAGGCTTTTGCAAGCTACACCCCGCTGGACACGCTGGAGCAGGCCTTTATGGACATGTTCTTGCAGGAGTGGAGCACCCAGCGGGGTGGGCAAGCGCTGATCTCCGTGCTGATTGTGGACGATGCACCCGACGCACAATATCTGGCGCCCGAGTTCGAGCTGTACCGCCAGCTGTTTGCGCGCCACGGCATCCAGGCGGCAATTGCCGACCCCGGCGCACTGCAATGGCGCGATGGCCATCTGTGGCACTCCGACATGGTGGTGGACATGGTGTACAACCGTCTGACCGATTTCTATTTGGAAGAACCCGCGCACCAGGCGCTGCACGCCGCCTATGTCGCCGGGGCCGTGGTGCTAACGCCCCATCCCCAGGCACACGCCGTGCTGGCCGACAAGCGCAATCTGGTAGCCCTGAGCGATGCCGATGTGCTGGCAGATTGGGGCGTGGACGGTGTGGACCGCGCACTATTGGCCGCCGCTGTGCCGTCCACACAACTGGTGACACCGGAGAACGCCAACAGCCTGTGGACGCAGCGCCGCCAGTTCTTCTTCAAACCCGTGGCGGGTTATGGCGCCAGGGCGGTGTACCGGGGCGACAAGCTCACGCGGCGGGTGTGGGAGGAGATTGTGGCGGGCGGCTTCATTGCCCAGGCGCTCACACCGCCGGGCCAGCGGCTGGTGCAAGTCGATGGGGAGGAAACCAATCTGAAGTTTGATGTGCGCGCCTACACCTACGCCGGACAGGTGCAACTGCTGGCCGCACGCACCTACCAGGGACAAACCACCAATTTCCGTACCCCCGGCGGCGGCTTCTCGCCTATCGTCGGTGTGCCCCCGTGGAGCACGCTGGCCGCGCTGGCACAGCGCCTACACGCAGCCAAAAAAGGCGTCGCGCATCAGGCCAGATGCTGAAGCTGGTTGAAATTTTGATAAAAATAGGCTGCAGGCCTTATGGGATGAGCGGGGTTCTATATGAAAAACATAGCACAACACCCTATAAAGCCATGAACCAGAGTCAGCTTGCGACCGGATTTTTCATGGGGACAGGAAGTACAAGATGGTACAAGGATGCTGCCGTTTCCAGGCGTTCACACTCCTGTGGCACCAAAGTGTCGGCAGCACCAAAGCCCCAGGTGGCGAATGCAAAGGCCAAGCCCGAAAATTTTGCCGCTTCGTAGTCGTCGTATCGGTCCCCGACATACAACGTGGCATCGCTAGCCAAACCGTGTCTTTCGAGAATATAGCGCAACAGCTTTCCCTTGCTGTCTGCATGGGGGTGGATGCTGTCCGGTGCGTACACCGCCACAAAATGGGAATCCCAATGCAGATGGCTGATGATTCTGCGTGTAGGAAACTGCCGCTTGTTGGTGGCGATGAAAACCGCACAGCCAGCAGCATTCAGCATTTTCAGCAGTTCAGGGATACCTGCAAACGGTTGGCTATGGAGGCACCCTTCGGTGTCATAGTGTTGTTTGAATGCTGCGGTAACCTGGGCAAGCGTGGCAGCGTCGGCATCTGGGAACAGGGCGCGCAGGGTGTCTGCCAACGGCTGGCCAATGATATCGGGTGTCAAGGGGCGCGCCGGAGTTACTCCTGTAAGCTCCGCCGCATGCGCCAAGGATGTCAGGATACCCGAGGCACTGTCAACCAGCGTACCATCCAGATCGAAGACGATTGAATTAAATTTCATAGCGCTTCCCGCATGTTTGGCAAGGCATTCAGACTGAATTACCCAAATGGGCGCTGGCAGAAAACCGGATGGCATCCTCCAGGCTGATCGTCACCTCCAGGCCGAGCGCATTCCGGGCCTTGGCGATGCATGGGATATAACGGTTGCGCGCCGAGGATTCATCCGCTTTTTGCAGGACGTGGACTGGTTTGTGGGGGGCGATCAAGTCGCGTACGGTATGGGCCAGGTCCCGGATACTGATGGCATGGTCAGAACCGACGTTGTAGGCCTGCCCAGCCTGACCATAAAACAACATGGTCAAAAGCCAATGTGCCAAATCACGTTGATCCAGGTAAGAACGCAAGGGACTGCCATCGCCTTGCACCGTAATAGACTCGGCTTGCAACGCATCGCGAATGAAATTACCGATGGCAAAATGCACGTCCAATGGCAAATCCGGGCCAACAAAGGCAAAGCAGCGTGCGACCACGGTGGGCAGTCCATGTGCCTGCATGTACAGCGCGCACAGGTGCTCGGCCATGCGCTTGCCGATGCTGTAGGCATGGGCCGCATTGAGCGGGTCGGGCAGGGTGTGGCAATGTTCGGGAATCTGCACCATGTCGGGCGGCTGGGCACCGTACACGCCGCCGGAACTGGTCAACAGAAAACCTTGGACGCCGCAATGAACGGCCAGATCCAGCACGTTGCGGGTGCCATGCACGATCTGGTCAAAGCGCTCCTGCGGCGACAACGAAGGGCCAACAGTGGAGTCGGCAGCGGCATGCAATACATGCGTAAACGCCACGTCCCGTGGCAAGGTGTCCGCAGCGCAAATATCCCCCTGCACCATACGCAACCAGGGACGCGCTACCAGCGCAGGAAACTGGTTTATGAACCGCTGTGGATTCCGGGATAACAGGGTGACGTGTGGAGCTTTGTACCCCTGGCATTCCTGCTCCACCCAGTGACGCAGCAGCGCACGACCGAAAAAGCCGGTACCGCCGGTGAGCAGGATGTGGTTGGCGCTGTCCATACCGTTGGCACTCAGTGGTACATCAGCACCATGGGATTGGGAACAGACTTTTTCAGGTGCGCTGCAATGGCATTTTGCGAACGAAACGACGACACCAGCACGGGAATATCGGGTGTTTCATGGATGCTGCTGGGTGATCGCACCGTCCAGCGGCCCATTTGCTTGCCGGCAAGATTGGGGTTGCCATCAACAATGCCAAAAACACTGCAACCAGGTTTGTTCTCCAGATGCGCCAATAAGCGGGCTGTATGCGAGCCAGCACCATAAACAATCAGCGGGCATGCAGGCACCCGCTGCAATGCGCGGTCTAATTGCCGTTGAGATTCAACAACATAGGCGGCCAGCGGACTGGTTTCCGGGTATTCGTAGCGGAGATCAGCAGGGGGCGCACCACTCCATTCAAACAAGCCCAGCATGGAGCCAGAGGCCACCATGGGCAAAGGCAACAGTTCCAGCGCAAGCTGTCTGGCCCCCAAAGAATGCATCAGGTTTGTCAGCGACGGGGCATCAAAAAACTGAATGTGCTCCAGTGAAAACTCACTGAAGGGTTCGCTGTCGGGGTTGAGAAAATACTCGATGGCGGGTACTTCGATCAGCACTTTGCAGCCCGGTCGCAATCGGGAGAAAAGCCGGGAGAGATCGGATCGCAGTTGTGGCAGGTGTTCCAGCACGCACATGATGCAGATCACATCGACTTCTTGCAGGTTCAGCACCGTGTGTGCCTCCGACATCAAGCCCCGCTGGACGCCTCTCACACCAAACATCTTCAGCGCACATTGCGCCGCGTTGGGAGCAGGATCGAGTCCTTGCAGATAGTGCCAACCGGCGGCTTGCAGGCCACCCAACAGGGCGCCATAGCCGCAACCCAGGTCAGCAATGCGCTGGGTTTTTGCCAGGCGACCATCGAGAAAGCGCACGGTGGCGTCAATGCGTGCCTGGTCTACCGGGGCTACGGACTCGGGCGCATCGTATTTGGAAACCGTCTGGTAGTAGGCACTGAAGGTGGCGTTGTCTGCCAACTGTTGGGCATAGTGGAAACCGCAGTGCTTGCAGCGCACAACCGTGTAGCTCATGTCAAATCCACCTATCGCTGCCATTGGATTGGCAAAACACAAGGCAGCAGATTCACTTGTACAGATCGGGCAGGGACGTGAAACCTGGGGCATATCAAAGTCCTGCGGCTTACTTCTTGATAAGGATGGCGTGGCCATTCAGGTTGTGGATGAATAGGAAGCGTTTGTCCGAGCGTAGCGCATTCACCAGTTTGGTAACCCCTTCGCAACCCGAAAAACCATAATCATCGAAAACGATACATCCGCCACTACTAAGCAGAGGGATACCCCACTCCACCACGTCCTTTGCCGAGGAGTACACATCCACATCGCAGTGCAGCAAAGCCAATTGACCCTGGAAGCTGCTGGCCGTCTGCTCTGGGAATATTCCCTCGAGCAAAGTGAAGTTTGCAAGCCCAAGTCCCTTGAGCAAGTCAGACACCAGCGCGGATGAGGTGTCCGCATGTTCCCCGCCAACGTATACGGTATCTGCGCCACCGGCTTTCACCACCCCCTGAAAAGTGTCCGCCAGATATACGTGCTTGGCAGCGTTGTCTTTTACAGTAGATGCCAGCAAGGCACCGGTGCCACCACGCCAAACCCCCACCTCCAGGTAGTTGCCTGGCACATGGCTCAGTTGCTGGCCCAGTGTCCACAGTTCGTAGCAACGGTAAATATCCACCAGGGTATGGTTTTGGATGTGCTGGAAAACCGTCTGAAAGCCTTCGTCAAGCAACCACGGGCTATAGGTCGCGTGCGGTAACACGCGGTGATGCGCTATTTCGGGTGACTTCGGATGGCTCCAGGGTGCCTGGCTGCGAATGGCCGCGTACGCATCGGCCAACTTCTGCTTCATGTCGGCAGCAAGGGACGTCTGAGATGTGATCATGTTGGGCTATCACCTTTCTGTAATACCATGGAGGCCGACTGTGGCACGCCATACAGCACGCTGTCAAAGCTGTTGAAAAAGTGCTGACGGATATAAAAGCGGTAGTTCTCGCACAATCGGGCCAGCATCAGGGGTAATTCCCACAGGTCGTGCGGATGGTGGTACAGCGACAAGGCAAGCACCGGGCGGCAGCGCTGGATCAACTGCTGCGCTCCTTGCAGGGCTTGCAATTCGGCGCCTTCGACATCCAGTTTGATGAAATCAACGGTGTGCCCGGCCAATACATCGTCCAATGCCGTGACGGCAATGTGGGTGGTGCCGTGCTCGGTAATGAACGCACCTTCACCTTTTCCGGCACTGAAGCTCAGGATACGGTAGCCGTCTGACAAGCCCAGTGGCAGGCACTGCACCGGGTGTGTGCAACCGCGCACATGGTTGACCAGTTGGGAAAAATTCGCGCTATCCGGCTCAAACAGGTAGGCTGCCTGCACATCAGCCAGTGTGCACAACTCCAGATAGGTGTCGCCGTTGTAGGCACCGCCATCAACGAAGCGAATGGGTTTGCCTTGGAATGAATCCAAGGTGAGCGGGTTGAAATACTGATTTTCTGGATGACGGAAACTGCCGTAGGACGTGTGCAGCCCCAGGCGAAAAGCAGCAATATCCAGCATGCAGCGTTTGCTGGCGTCATCGCTCAGGCAGTTCAGCGCGTTCGCAATGGTGTCGATCTGGCTCAGGATACGCTCGGGTTCGCTCAACCAAAAGCGCCAGCCCAAGTCCTGCTGAAGTGCGTGGTACACATCCCATGGCAGGAACACATCGCGTGCGCCAGCCTCGCGTGCCAGAGTCGCAAGCGCGTCCAATGGCATACCCCGGTTGAAGATGCCGATGCACAAAGGGGCCGCGCAGTGCACGGGCGACCACTGCTGCCAATTCATCAGGGGCAGCCCCATGACCTGCTCGGCAACGGGTCTGGTTTCGACAAAGCCCGCTACGGTGTGGCCGGCACCTTGCAGCGCACGGCACAGGTCGCGGCCAAACTGGCCGGCACCAAAAATCCACACGGGCTGGCTGTGGGGGAGAATTTTGGTCGGCTTGTCGGCGAAGCGCTTGGCCAGGGTATGCAGTTCTGCTGAAAAGTGGTCGGTCATGGTCGGTGCCACTTTAGCAGATGGTCAGACGCTGGCCTGGATGGCGCGGGCAGAGTCTGCCACAGCCTTGAGTTCTGCCGGGTCCAGGAAGGGGTGCATGTCGTCCAGCTCCGGGGTGACAAACTGGCCGTTTTCGTCCACACGCGATTTGATGCGCGGGGCAAACTCCTGGCGTGGATCAACTACCACATTCAACAACAGCGGGCCGTCTTCTTGCAGCAGGGCATCCAGCCGGGACAGGTCTGCCTCACTGCGAATCGTCGCAGCCTTGAGACCATAGGCTTTTCCCACGGACTCAAAGTCGGGAAACTCCACGCCAGATGCGGGGGTGGCGCCGATAACGCGACCAAAGAAGTTTTCATGGGTTTGCCAGATGGACAGGTAGCCTGCGTTGTTGATCACCACCACGATCACATTGCGACCCGTGGTTTTGAGGGTTTGCAGTTCCTGGATATTCATCTGCAGACTGCCATCGCCCGCAAAGCAGATCACCCGCCGTTGGTTGTCTTTTATGCCCGCAAATGCAGCGCCTATGGCCGAGGGCAGGTCGTAGCCCATCGAGGCCGATCCTGAGTTGCTGAACAGGCGCTGGTTGGCCGTAAGATGGGCCATCTGAAACGGCAGGATGCAAGCAGACGCATTGCCGCAGGCGGCGATGTCGTTGTCACGCATCTGGCGAAAGATGCGATCCACCACTACATAGGGATTGAGCGGGGCACCCGGCTTTTGCGTGTGCTCTTTGCGCACGTGGTAGCGCGTCCCGATCTCGCGGCACCAAGTACCCCAGGCCGAAAAGTTCGGCAATGTGGATTGCGCCAACAGGCGGCGCAGTGTGTCGATGAACACCTGGGCATCCGCCTGCACCCCGAGGTCGGCCTGCACGCCGGGCTTGGCCAGTTCGGCTGCGTCCACATCCACTTGCACAATCCAGGCGTTCTTGCCAAAGGAGTCCCAGTTGTAACTGGTCTGGCGGATATTCAGGCGTGAACCGATGACCAGCACCACATCGGCGTTTTGCAGGCAGAAGTTGCCCGAACGTGTGCCGATGGTGCCTGGGCGTCCGGCAAACAAAGGGTGATCAGAGGCAATCAGATCATGGGTCCAGGCCGTGGCCAGGGGGATGCCGGTGTCTTCCACCAATTGCCGTAACAGGTCAACCGCCCCCGCCAGGCGCACACCGGTGCCCCCCAGAATCAGCGGGCGGTGCGCCCGGCGCAGGCGTTCGATGATCTCCAGGCAGGCAGCCTCCAGTTTGGGTGTCTGCGTTTTTTCCATGGCAGGTGGATCAGGAATGGCCAAGGCCTCTTTGGACGATTGAATGTCCAAGGGAATATCAAGCCAGACCGGCCCGGGACGGCCCGAAATAGCCAATGCATAGGCCGCAGGCAATGCAGTTTGCACCTGTTCGGCGTTGCGAATCAGCGTGGCACTTTTGCAAATGGACGACGCCATGGCCACTGTGGGGCCTTCCTGGTCTCCCAGCTGGCGCAAACCCGGCAGCTCATGAAAGGAAAGGCAAGTTTCGCGCTTGACCTGGCCCGAGATCACGATCATGGGGATGGAGTCGGTAAACGCTCCGTGCACACCGTTGAAGGCATTGATAGAGCCAGGCCCGGTGGTCACCATCACGACAGCGGGTTTTCCGGCAATGCGCGCATAGCCTTCTGCGGCCATCGCACAGGCCTGCTCATGGTGCATGAAAGTACACGAAAGCCCAGGATGGCTGCCCAGCGCCTGATTCAAAAACATCGCCCCACCACCAGTAACGGTGAATACCTGCTCTATTCCCTGGCGTACCAGCCAATCGGCGATCTGCTCTGCTACGGTTTTCATTTACAACCCGCGATTCATGATGAACGCCTTCAAGCTGGGGTCACGGGCATAAGGCCCGCCCACATGGTCAATGGTCAAGGCTTCATGTGCAGTGATCGATTGCGTCAACTGTTCGCCATTCATGACTTCCCTGCACGAAAGCTGGCCTTTTCTCAGTGGAATCGCCAAATAAAAATCACGCTCAAAACTTTCCTTGCTGAAAACATATCCTGGCTCCAGATCGCGTTTGGCATAAGCGCCACGAACCAGCGCATCCAGATATTCCACTTCCCTGCGGGAAATAATGCGTTTGGATTGGCTGCGTCCACCACACATTTCTGCGGCCTTGCGAAAGGCCTTGAACCAGGTATCACACTGACCGGGTAGGGAACAGTAGGGAGAAACGGATACTGTGGCGTCATCAATGTCAATATGGCGTTCCCAGGTGCGCACACCTTTTCCATACGAAATCAGCATGGAGGAATGCCAGTCATGGTATTCATGGGTGGATAAACCAATCACATGCCCAGGATAGCGTGATGTCAAGTAATCGATCTGATCCAACTCCAGCTCACCATCTTCGGAGGGATAGATGGAAATACAGTGGTTGATCGCCAGCGGAATATCGCGCCGTTCATAAAAACGCACCAGATCGTCCAGATCTTTTTCGGATGCACCTCCGGTTGAAACGATGGTAGGACGGCGTGTGGCAGCGATTTTCTCAACCAGAACCCAGTCATTCATGTCCGAACTTGCGATCTTGATGATGGGCATGTCAAACTCGACACACAAATCCACGGAAGCTTCATCAAACGGCGTTGCCATCGGAATACAGCTTAAATACCGGATCTCTTCGACCAGCCGCGCAAAATCATCACGTCTGAGCTTTGTGTCCTCGGTCTTCTTGATGTAGCGGATGTCCTGATTGCCCCTGAATTCAGGATGTACAAATTCATCCACATCACGAAACTGCAACTTGATAGCCGCCTTGATGTTGTTGTAACGCACGATGGACGCGTGTTCCCGAATGATTTTCAGGCCACGTTCAACTTTCCCCCAATGGTTATTCGCCATCTCCAGGATAAACAAATTTTCGAATAATGCACGATCTCGTTGCGAAATACTGCCCACAACTGCCCCCTTTAGTTATGCGTTATGCATGTTTAATAATTTACGCCAGGACTGGTTGATTTCCAATAAACCAGGATGCATGGCAGGTTATAGCTTCTCTCGCACGAATGATGTATCTGGTCGACCATCATTCCTTAAAAATTCACTCCAAGATACTGTTCGATCCTGCGCGCGGCAAACTCCAGCATTTCCTGGGTCAGCGCCGGTTGCACACCAATCCAGAAGGTATTGTTCATCACATTGTCGGTATTCGTCAAATCGCCGCTGATGCGGTATTTAGCCCCGATCATATAAGGTTGGCGTGTCAGATTCCCGGCAAACAGCAAGCGTGTGCCGATCTTATGCTGGTCCAGATAGGTGAGCAAATCCAGGCGCGTGACGGGGCAGTTTTCCTTGAGGGTGATGGGAAAACCAAACCAGGAAGGGTCGGAATGCTCGGTGGCCTGCGGCAGGTGCACAAATTCTTCACAGTCCTTGAGGCGCTCTTTTAGAAAAGCAAAATTGGCTTTGCGCGCACGAATGAAATCACTGACCTTTTCCAGTTGGGCCAAGCCACAGGCCGCTTGCATGTCGGTGATTTTGAGGTTGTATCCCAGATGGCTATAGGTGTATTTGTGGTCGTAGCCCTGGGGTAAATCACCCAGCTTCTGGCAAAAACGCTTGCCGCAGGTATTGTCCTTGCCCGGCTGGCAGTAACAGTCGCGGCCCCAGTCACGAAAACTCTCGGCAATGGTCTTGAGTTCATCGCTGTTGGTGAATACCGCACCACCTTCTCCCATCGTGATGTGGTGTGCCGGGTAAAAACTCAAGGTGGCAATGTCGCCGAAAGTACCGACCATCTGGTCACGGTAGGTGGTACCCAGCGCGTCGCAGCAATCTTCCACCAGCCACAAGTTGTATTTTTTACACAAGGCAGTGACTACATCCAGATTAAAGGGATTGCCCAGAGAGTGCGCCAGCATGATGGCCCTGGTTTTGGGGCTGATAGCGGCTTCGATCTTGCTGGCGTCGATGTTGTGCGTCAGGCGGTCCACATCGACGAATACGGGTACCGCGCCAAATTGCAAAATGGGGTTTACCGTAGTGGGAAAACCTGCTGCCACGCCGATGACTTCATCGCCCTGTCGAATGGCCCGCGCGCCCAGCCTGGGCGAGGTCAAGGTGTTGAATGCCACCAGATTGGCCGAGGAACCGGAATTGACGGTAATGGCATGCTTTACCCCAATGAATGCCGCGAGTTTTTTTTCAAATTCGGCGTTGAACCGTCCGGTTGTCAGCCAGCCATCCAGCGCGGCCTCGACCATGTTCTTGCGTTCACTGGCATCGAGTAATTTTCCGGATGGAGGAACAGGTGTTTCGCCAGGAATGAACTCCCTGGGTTGGTCGATGCTTGCATGAAATTGATCAACTTGGTGCGCCACGATCATGCGCAGAACTTTGTCCATGGTTTTGGCGGTTATGGCACCAATTTCACCCCTGAAAAATCGGGGTGAAAAAACCATTTGTTTGCTGACGGGAAACACTATTGGGGTGTCAAGTGACCCGCTCTGAAAATCATTCGGGTCAATGACGATCTGATGGGACTCGCTCCATTGCTGTATTTGCGAGCTCCCTGGTATTCCCATCACTTCCCCTTTGCTATTTGGCAATGACGTAATAAGGACAGGCCGAGGTTTTCCCCCATGGGCATCGACAAAAGGGACTTTGTACACATGTATGGTCCCCGGTCGATATCGATTAGTTACGGACATACTTCTCCCATATCGCGTCCTCCTCGGCGCTGTCTTGTGTGACTGCTGAATAGGCAGCGAGCGTAAAGGCCTCGTCTTCGCTCAAGGCGGTGCTTTGTCGGGATCGTGCCGGAAAAACGATGACCTCAACCTGATCGCCCATGTCATCAGGCAAAACCATGTGAATGGTGTGATTCGCATCAGCCAGTAATGTTTGGCGAAGCACAGCTGTCATAAACCAACTCCTTGGGATAGGTTGAAATCTGTTCTAGCGTAACGGCATGCATGTCTTTGTTCGCAGTAAATGCATTGTGCCACTCTACTATCTTATCCAGGCTGATTGCGAGGTTCCACTGTGGAAACCATTGCAGGCGTGCTTTGGCTTTGGAGATGTCCAATTTAAGGTAATGGGCCTCATGTGGATGCGCGCCGCTGTCTTGCTGCCAACTTGCACCATTGCCACAGCGCTTGACCAGATGATCCACAATCCATTGCACCGGACGGGCATCATGGTCGTTGGGTCCAAAGTTCCAGGCCTCGGAAAATTTCTGACCGTCCGAATAAAGGCGCTCTGCCAGGCTCAAGTAACCCGAGAGCGGTTCCAGCACATGTTGCCACGGGCGTATGGCGTGCGGATTGCGAATGATGACGGGCTGGTTGTGTTCGAAAGCCCGCAGGATATCGGGTATCAATCGGTCCTGAGCCCAATCGCCACCACCAATGACGTTGCCCGCACGGGCAGTCGCCACGGCAACGCACCCATGTCCGTGCGATGTCGCGTGAAAGAATGAATTGCGGTAAGCGGCAGTCACCAGTTCTGCGCAAGCTTTGCTGCTGCTATAAGGGTCAAATCCACCCATCGGTTCGTTTTCACGGTAGCCCCACACCCACTCCTTATTTTCATAGCATTTATCGGTGGTGACATTGACCACGGCGCGCACACCCGGAGTTTGTCTTACAGCCTCCAGGAGATGCACGGTACCCATGACATTAGTGGAATAGGTTTCGACCGGATCTGCGTAAGAGCGGCGCACCAGTGGCTGGGCGGCCATGTGGATCACGATTTCGGGCTGTGCTGCCTGCATGGCGCGCAGCAGGGCGGGAAAATCCCGAACATCACCGACAATGGATGCCATGCCTGCTGCAACCCTGGATACTTCAAACAGACTGGGGCAGGTTGGTGGCGCAAGGGCGTAGCCGGTAACTTTTGCTCCCAGACTTTGCAGCCACAAGCACAACCAGCTGCCCTTGAAACCGGTATGACCCGTAACAAAGACGGATCGCCCGTGCCAGAAAGACGCATTCACACCCATACTTTCCAGGGAGCCTGTCCGCTGCTCCACAGTTCGTCGAGATACGATTTATCGCGCAACGTGTCCATGGGTTGCCAGAACCCGTCATGTTCATAGGCGGCAAGCTGGCCTTGTCTGGAGAGTTGCTCCAAAGGTTCCCGTTCCCAGATGGTTTGTGCGCCGTCAATGATATCCAGGACTTTGGGCGACAGGACAAAGAAACCACCATTGATCATACCCCCATCCCCTTTGGGTTTTTCCTTGAAGGAAAGGACACGCCCATCTTTGATATCCAATGCGCCAAAGCGACCAGGTGGATAGGTAGCGGTGATGGTCGCCTGCAAGCCATGCGCCTTGTGAAAGGCAAGCACCTGGGCAATATTAACGTCACTGACCCCATCGCCATAGGTCATGCAAAAAGGTTCATGGTCGTCGATATAGGGGGCCACATGTTTGAGCCGCCCTCCCGTCATGGTTTCGACCCCGGTGTCCACAAGGGTCACTTTCCATGGCTCTGCTTTGAGTTGATGTACTTTCATGCTGTTGTTGCCCAGGTCAAAAGTGACATCCGACATATGCAGGAAGTAATTCGCAAAATACTCCTTGATGACATACCCTTTGTAGCCACAGCAAATAATGAAATTGTGGATGCCGTAATGGGAGTAGATTTTCATGATATGCCAGAGTATGGGCATGCCGCCTACTTCAATCATGGGCTTGGGTTTGAGGTGGGTTTCTTCGGAAATCCGTGTTCCAAGGCCGCCAGCAAGAATAACTGCTTTCATTATTTCACCATCTGTTTCTATCTTGTGTTGCCATGACAAACCGGGCTTCTTCAGGCAATCAACGATCTGAACCAGACCGAACCTGATGTGCCGGTCAAAGTTTTCACCAGACATTCTTGCCATCACACGGCCAAGGCGGGTAAATAGGGGATACGTTACAAACTGAGCAACAACCGTTTTGATGCTACCACACGACAAACGCACGGACCGCACGGTGGCTCTTTGTCCTGCGGGCGGCAAATTCTGTACCCACGGTCGATTTTGGCCACAAGATTCGTACCAAAAGCATACTAAAATGCGCCCCCGCACGTGGTAACCACCCAGGCAAAAGCAACGCTATTTTTGGGAAACTGACACTTTGTTGCTTTTGCAACGCATTGGTTCATAGGATAAGAGCAATCTTTTTGGTTGATCAGTGGGTTGGGAACATAAACTGCCACAATCAATCGAAAGTACATGAAAAGTCATCCAGTAATACTGCTCGAATACAAGGAGTCTTCGTGAATAAGTCAGAGCTGATTGAGCACATTGCGTTGCAATCGGACATTTCCAAAGCAGCAGCGACCCGTGCTTTGGAGTCAACCCTCGGGGCGGTTACTACGGTCTTGAAAAAGGGCGGAGTGGTATCATTGGTCGGATTCGGTTCGTTTACTGTCGGTAAGCGCGCCTCACGCACCGGACGTAACCCGCGCACCGGCGATGTGATTAAAATCAGCGCAGCCAGAGTCCCCAAGTTTCGCCCAGGCAAGGCATTGCGGGATGCGCTGAACGGATAGATCAGGTTTTCAGGTGGGGTGATTAGCTCAGTTGGTAGAGCGGCGCCCTTACAAGGCGTAGGTCGGCGGTTCGAGCCCGTCATCACCCACCACATAACCTGCTACAAACGCAACATCTGCCTTTTTCCTACCCCCTGAAATCCCCAGTACTGGCGCGGTTTCCGGGTTTTGTGCGTAGGTGACTTCTTCCGGCTAACAAGGAGAAAAAATGGCTGCTACTGCCTCAAAAATGTCGCCCCTCGGCGTTAAAGCCGCTGATTTTCAACTGCCAGACGTTGTATCTTGGCAACAGGTTTCATTAGATACTGCCGTCGGCACCAAAGGCCTTTTGGTGATATTCCTCTCCCGGCATTGCCCCTACGTGCAGCATGTGAAAGGCGAACTTGCGCGCATTGGCAGAGATTACCTCTCCAAAGGAATCGGCATGGTCGCAATCTCGGCCAATGACATCTCGAAATATCCAGACGACGCGCCAGAGAAACTCAAGTCGATGGCGCTGGAGGAAGGTTTTGATTTTCCTGTTTGTTACGATGAAAGTCAGAAAGTGGCCCAAAAGTACGAAGCCACTTGCACCCCGGATTATTTTCTCTACGATCAGAACCGCCAACTCGTCTATCGCGGACAACTCGATGACAGCCGCCCCGGAAATGGCAAGCCGGTGACAGGCCACAGTCTTCGCCTCGCCATGGATCAACTGCTGGCTGGCGAAACTGTAGATCAGAACCAGTACCCGAGTCTTGGGTGCAACATCAAGTGGAAAGCCGGCAACGAGCCCGACTATTTCTCCTGAACCGGCATTGAGCTGGGAACCCGCAACCAGTGAAAACAACATGTGCGGAAAAAAGGAAACAGGATGAACATAACTTTGAGCCTTACCCCGATGTTGTCGCTGGCAGCAGGGATTTTTATATTGATCAAGCCTCGGCTGCTGACAAATATTGTTGCTGGTTACCTGATAGCTATCGGAACGCTTGGGCTATTGGGCATCGGAACTTTCCACATCCGATAGAGTTGTTCTTTGACCAAACCAATCCGGGCCTGTGGGACGCCCTGTCCTTCAGAACTTGTAAGACATTTGCAAATGAATGCCCTTGTCCTGAAGCGCGGACTCCTTACCAGCGACTGCATCCACCTGTCGCAAACGTCGTGACACCACCAGATCGGCCACCAACCCGTTGCATGCTATCCGGGCCGCAAGTCCAGCCGAGGCCAGGGTTGCGTCTGGTCCGTTGCGGTTTTGGGCACGTCCATAGTCAACGAACGGGATCAGGTTAAGGGTCATGGCGGTTCCTGTGTTGCGTGTCCAAGGATAATCAAACTCCAGGTTTATGTACTCACCCTGGTCGCGAACCAGCTGGTTTTCCCGATAGCCGCGCACGGTATTGACGCCGCCCACAGACAATCCGTCCAGGGACAGCAGCCCGTCCGGGCTTCGTTGCACGGTGCCCCGAACGACAAATTGGGCGCCGTTGTCCAACAATTTGCGCGCCCATTGCATCTGCCCCATCCACAGGCGGAATGCCCCGGATGGCTTGTTGACGTCAGGTACGCCCACAATCTCCTGCAGGTTGTTTTGTCCCCAAGTCAGGGTTGATCGCACCGCAAAAACCTGCGTGGTGGTGCGGTAGCTGTATTCCTGCCAAAAACGCCACAGATCCTCCCGGGTCACGCCGTCAGGCTCATGTGGTGTGAACGAGTAAGGCTCGCCGAGCAACCAGGTACGATTCTCGCGGCTCACGCGGTTGACCCCCAGGGTAAGCTTCTTATGAAGTGTTTCCATCAGGGGGTGGCTGATGCCCACATCCACACTGCGTAGCTGGCTGCTGATGTCCAGAACCGCAGCGGGCTGTTCTACTACCGATGATCTGCCATGGTCCAGGGTCAGCGAAAAACGGGTTCCGGCAAAGCCAAGCGGGAGCTGCCATGTGGCACTGACACGGCCAGCCGCCCCCGAGTCCGGCGAACCCTGCAACGAAGCGTCAAGTACGTCCCCAAACCCGCTCAGGTTGTGGAGGGTTGCGTTCAAACCAAGCCCCGTTTCGCCAATCGAGGGAGGGCGGTAGTTGTTGGCAAAGACTGTGAATTGATGGACGCGGGCACGCTGAACATCGATTTCGAGCGCCGCATCGCCCGTTCTTTCACCGGGCACCAGGCGCGCGTTCATGCTTTGGAAAAGCGGGTCCGCCAAGAGCAGCTGAAAGCGCTCACGCAGGGTGTCCATGTTCAGGGGTTCATCCGGATTCGCGGCCAGACGCCGCGTCACATAGCGAGGATCGAGTCCCTTCATGCCGGTCAGACGGATATCGGTCAGGCGTCCTTCCCGCACAGTGAATGCCAGCACACCATCAACGGTCTGGGCATTCCAGACCAGACCAGAATTGACAAAACCCTTGTCAACGTAATAGCGGGTCAGCTTCTGGCGCAGGTCTTCAATCTCATCCATATCGCAGTTGCGGTTGAGGTAGGGTGCGGCGATGGCGTCCAGCGCACGCGTTTCCACCACCGTATTGCCGCTGAAAGTGACACGCTGAACCCAGATGCTGCGAGGTCCGTTGGCATCGTTGGCTGACGGGGGGGCGGCCTCAACCGGGGGCAGCTCAAATGCTTTGGTCGCCTGCTGTGACCGATGGGGTGACGAATCTGCAGGTGGCTTGATGGCCGGGGTCTTGTTGACGGCGAACGCATCGCCCGTCACAAGTGATAAAGCACTGGCCGTCAAGCACAACAGGCAGAAGTTATTTTTCGCGTTCATGGACATCCCGCCGTCCAGCTTGCCACTCGCTCAGACCTTGATAGCGAGGAGACTGGCACAAATGTCGGCTTGGCGCTCTCGGGTTTATCCTTTGCGCGCAACAAGTCTCTGTAGGAAACCGGCATTCCTCCTTGCCCGGCCAGGACCAGGGAACTGCCACCCGAGACATCACACAAGTTGCGCCCGAGCCCCCCCGTGTCAAGAACCTGTGCGCCCAAGCGACCGAGACTGCCCGACAAGTCAAGCACCGGGCTGGTGATCTGGATGGCGCCACTGATGCCCGTGGGGGCCGCCGCCTGCACCACGTTGAAGCCGAACAGGCCAGGGACATATTCATATGCCGACTGGCCGCCGACAAACAGTGTGCTGCCACTTGCCACCAGGTTCCTGAGATCCAGATTGATCAGGCCACCAGACGCCTGGTTGGCCGCTGTATTGGCCTGGATAAACCCCTGGTTCAGGATGAGACTGTTGGCCTTGACCTGAATATCCCCGCCATTGCCCGAGGAGCCCGACACCGAGGTGCTGATTCTGGATTGGTTCAGCAGCATCAGGTCTCCTGCCCGTATCGTGATACGACCGCCATTGCCGTCGTTGGCAATCGTATTGATCCGACTCCCTGCAAGGTCGAGCTGTTTCGAAGCATCAATCGTGATATGGCCAGCGCTGACATTGCCGGTTGAAGCGGATGAGACCAGTGCATTGCCTCTGAGAATGATGCTGGGCGCTGTGAGCGACAGTGCGGTCGTTGACAGGTTACTGGTGCTGGCAGGGGCAGCATAGTTACTGATCAGAAGCTGTGCACCGTCCTTCAGGTGGATCGAATCTGACGCACTGAGCGTGATGGCGCCGGTCTGGCCCGACGAATCAACGGCGGCCAAGGCGCTGACATAACTTTGCGGTCCGGCCAACGAAATGACAGGGGCACTGACATCAATCGAATCTGCGCGCCCGGCGCCAAAGGTACTGGAGCTGACAAAACCTGTGCTTACCGCCACCGTTCCGCTTGCCTTGACCGAAATCCGGCCTGCATTGCCAGCACTCAAAGTCGCGGTTGACACGTGGCCACCGGATTGCAAATCGATGGTGTTGGCATTGATCAACACCGAGCCCGCATTGCCTTGTGTGGAAGTAGCCGACGTAATCGATCCGTCATTCGACAGCGTCAATTGATTCGTGCTGCGCACTTCAATCTTTCCGGCATGGCCGCTACCCTCCAGGGCAATGCTGGAAATGCGGCTCTCCTGGTCGATTGTCATGTTGGCGGCTGCAACCATGATGTTTCCTCCACGCCCGGCAGAGGCGGTGCTTGAATCAATCGCGCTGCCATGGCGCAAGGACAATGTCCCAAGCGCAGACACGTCAACAGAGCCAGCGTTCCCGGTTCCCGCAAACGCAGGACTTGCAATTTTGCTGGTGTTGTCGAGAACAATGTCTTGTGCAGAGATACGCAAGTTGCCCGCGTTGCCGGTAGATGTTGATGAAGAAATAACCGCAGCATCATCACGCAGTGACAGTGTGTTACCAGCACGGATTTCAACATCTCCAGCATTGGCGCTGCCTTGGAACGCCACGCTCGAAACGTAGGAACCGGAACCAATCGTAATGTCAGTGGCCTTGAGTTTGACAGTGCCGGCACTCCCGGAGGCAGCGGTACTGACATAAACTTTGCTCCGACCAGACAGGGTCATGGTGTCAACAGCATCAAGAGTGATGCTGCCGGTGTTGCCGGTGCTCGAATCAAAGGCGTCGCTGGACACATAGCCGGCGGTGTTTGCCCGGATGTTGTCTGCCTGAATCAGGATGTGGCCGGCATTCCCGGCAGAGAAGGTGGCGGTTGAAACACTGGTTTGTCCGTTGACGCCTCCGTTGATGGCAATGGAATCCGATGCCGTCAATCGGATGTTTGCCCCATCGCCCGAACCATTCACCTGGGCTGTACTGAACACATAAGCGTCGGATTGCAGCGCGACGCGCCGGGCATTTAGTGCGATCTCACCCGCCTGGCCGGACGAGGCATTAAAGGACGAAATATTGCCACCGTTGGCCATCACGATGTCTCCAGCATCCAGAATGATCTGGCCCGGTGGCGTGGCAGTCCCGGAATTGATGGTCGCAATTTGCCCCCCGTTGTCCACCCTCAGCGTACCTGTGACCAGCGGTATCGAACCGACAAGTGCAATATCATTCGACACGCCACCGACCGCAATCGCGTGCACCGCACCACCTTTGGCCCCCAGGAGACCACCATCGATCAGGATGTCACCGGCCACCACGCTGATGGGGAAATCGGTTTGTGGTTTCAATGCCGCACCATCGCGGATGGCAATGCTGGCGCGCGCGGTGCCCAGATAACCAAACGCTTCAGGCGGCGCAGTTGAAAAAGTGCTGGTCTGCGTTACATCCGTCTGAAACCGGCCATCCGGAAATTTCAGGTAATCGGCGGTGCTGACGTGAAACGCCCCAGGAACATGGATGCTGGCACCGGCGCCAAATGTCACACCGGCCGGGTTGATGAAGAAAAACGCCGGTGTGCCACCTGCCGCACTCAAACGCATCGCTCCGTTGATCTGCGAGGCCTCGCCTCCAGTGACCCGACTGATCACATTGGCCAGCCCCGCACTGGTGGTCGTGAAATTGGCGACCTCGCCGGACGCCAGGTTAAAGGTCTGAAAGCTGTGAAACAGGTTGTTGCCAGCGAGTTTGCCCAGCGACTGGGGGATCAGGATCATCGGGCCGGTCAGGTTTTGGGCGGGCTGCCCCAGACTGACGTCCGTTCGAATCTGCGCTTGCAGCCCCCCGCCCAGCAGTAAACCAAGGGCCATCAACAGCGAATGTTGCCGGAATGAATTCGTCATAGCCAGTTCCCGATCAGCACAAAAGGCGCCCAGAAAAAGGGGTCCGAAAATGGCGGGTTCCCGATCAACCTGAGTTGGGATTGCCGCATTGCCTGTGCCTTGGTCAGCTTCTGCGTTGACAGGCCGGTGTAGAACAGCTCCATCACCTTGACAGCCGCTTCATCGTCCACCGGCCAGAGTGTGCCCAACACACTTTTGGCGCGCGCTTTCATGGCAGCGCCTGAAATGCCCAGAGGTGCCCGGTCATTTCCGGCAGCGGTTTCGCAGGCAGACAGGCTCAACAGTTCAATCGGGTATTTCTGAAAATGCTGATCCTTGAGCATGGACTGCAAACCATCGAGCGTCAGCAGATCGTCATAGGCCATGATGTAACTGGTGTCAGCCGTGCCTCCGAAAATACCGTGCGAGGCAACATGCACGATGCGGTACCGAGCGGATTGCGCTGCCAGACGAAATGCGTCCACCGTAAATTCCGCGTCGAGCAACCTGGCGCCAGGCAGAATTTTTTTCAAGGCCCCAATCTCCTGGGTGACTCCCGGCAGTGACAGCGCCTCCCGCAGGGACTCCATGCGATTGGCCCGCGTCCCTGCCGGATCACCCATTGCCACGCTGACGCTGCTGCGCGCGGAACGCAATGTTCGTCCGACTACCAGCGGTACGGCCCTGGAGCTTGAAGGCGTATCGTCAACCAGTTGTGCCAGCCGACTCGTCCCGTACTTGTCAATCACCTGGCCAAAGCTGGAGGCACCCGCCAACAAGGCATTCAAGCTGCCTTCCGACGGGGGGGTGGTGTTGGTCATCGACATACCAGTCGCGGTGGCAAGCGCATATTTTTCAATCGCATGGTGGCGGCCATCATGCAGAACGGCCATGGGAACCACCCGCAGCGCAGCATCCGGAATGACAACCAGCGTGGTGATCGCCTGTTTTGCCAGCAACGCGTCCATTGGCCGCAGCAACCAATCGTACAGTTTCTGCGCGGGTAACAGGTACCCGCCCTTCACATACCGCAACTCACGCGCCAGTTCGCCCGCAGCAGCGCGCACCTGCTCGCCTGGGACCAAGGTGGTGTAGTGTGAAATCTGGTCCGCAGTGTCCAGCAACAGTTCAATTCGATCAGGAAAAACGATGGGGTAAAGCACCGCTACACCGGACCCGATCACACTGGTGCTGCCGCCTTTGACAGCGTCAACGGCGCAGCGGTCACCCAGATAATCCTGCAATTCCGACTGCTTGATCAGTTCCACGGTGTCCCGGGCATGGCGCAGCACGGCCTGGCGCTGGCCCTCGGGCAGTGTCCGGGTCGACATCAGCAAGCGTTCAACCAGGCCCATGTACAGAGGCTCGAAGGTGGTGCGAAATGAAGACTGGCCATCGTCGTAGTCAATGGGGATGTCCTGCCGAATGCGTTCCAGCTGCGTGACGGCGCGCTGGTATGCCGCCAGCGCCTCTTTGTCGTGACCGAAAGCGCCTTGCAAGCGTCCAAGTCGCCATTCCAACGCAACGCCAAGATCAGCGGTGTTGATATGGGGCGCAGCCCGAAGCTGGGACAGCGCCTGCTGGGTCAGCTTGAAAGCGTCGGCATGGCGGCCCTGGTCTTCATAGAGCTGCGCGAGTTCATCAAGCGACTCCAGATGCGGGCGCGAGGCTGGCTCGTTTGCCGAGAGTTTGCGTGCCCGCTCCAGGCTTTGGTAGGCCAGCGCCAGCCCCGCCGCACCCAGGTTGACCGCCTGATGGCCGATGTTGAGGTAGTGGCGGACATCGGCCTGGCTTTGACCATTTTCTGAAATATCGTTGAACAGGGTCTGCAGCGGATTGTGCCTTTCGATTTGGGGCGCCAGCCGGATCAGGTTCAGGCTGGCATCAATCCCGAGCGACGATGGCCAACCGGCGAGGCGTTTTGCCTCGGAGTAGTGCTCCTGCGCTTTCAAGCGGTCCTTGCGCAGCAAAGCCAGATTGCCCAAGTCAAGTTCAACACGGGCACGGTCAGCTCCCATGGCAAGGGCATGGGCTTCACGCATCAGGGACTCGGCCTGATCGAGGCGTCGTGCGAGCAACAACGAGGCACCCAACTCGGCAGCCGAGTGCATGCGCTGGCGCTCACCGCTGGCAACATTTCGAGCCTGCTGAAAACTGGTAATCGCGCTGTCAATCCGGCCCTGCTCCCGATCATTCAGACCAATCGCCATCAGGTCGGACCAATCGGACCCGATTTGGGCAAGCGCGCACGAGCCTACCAGCACAAACACCAGAGTGAGAGCTATTCGAAAGCAGTTGGTCATGCGCAAACTATCCTTCCTGGTTGCCTTCCCGTTGCCCGATCATACGAAATACGGCGTGTGCGAGAAGTGAATAGGCCAAACGAATTGCCACGGCTTACGTAGTAACAATCTCCTGTGGGTGCGATTCAATGTGATGCCTTGGCTCTTTTTACTATGTTTTCAGTAGCTGTCCCCGCTTGTCCCACGGCGGCCAGAGGCTGATTTTATGCCCGATTTGAGACCAAATTGATGCTAAAAACGTGCCACGGAGGCTTTCGGAGAGCACCTGTCGTGCAAATTTGGTGTTTTTCATATCACAGGTGATATGAAACTTGTCATTGAAAGGCGAGTTCAAGCTCGACAGCCCCACATCGGGGGCCGATGTGGTCTAGGTGCGTATCGTCTCGCGCAACGCCATCCTTGTAATGCGGATCGCCAAGCTGCCAGCAGCCCCGACGTCCGCATGATCGGACAGCGTAATCGCTCAAAAGCGCAGCAACTGCGCGCCGTCCATCTTTGCGGCTCGCTCATCAAAGGTCAACAAAGGACCCTTTCCTGCCTGATTGACACAAGCAAGGTGCAGACAATCCGCAAAATCTCCTGCTCCCGTCTGTTTGAACAGCCAAAGCGCTTGTTCCAGCGCTGGTTCTGCCTGAAATTCCAACTCCGTAACGTCCAGCATGGCGTTCAGGACGGGTGTAATCTTCTTCCTGTCGTAGCCGTACCGGGTGCGCAAGACCCATTCCAACTCCAGCATGACGGTGATACTGACAAACAGTCGCTCGCCTTTACGGATGGTTTCGTCCAACAGCTCGGCAACGATGGCGCATTGTCTGGCGTCATCGTTGGTCAGCCAACGAACCAGGACATTTGTGTCCAGCGCCGCCATCAAGTCGAACCCATGCCCATTTCTGCAATGCCCACCGACTGGCCCGAAGAAGGCCCCAGCATTCCCCGCATATCCAGGATGGATTTCGTCTTGGCCCGCATCACTACCGTTCCGTCAGGCATCGGGGTGAACGTAACCCGGTCTTTTGGATGGATGTCCAAAGACCTGCGGATATCGGCAGGGATGGTGATTTGACCCTTGCTTGTCAGGGTTGCTTCAGACATAGGTAACTCCTTACATTTATTAAAACTGTAAGGATTGCTAGTGCCTATGTCAAGCTGCTGCTTTTGCGTTGCGCACCGCGCCAGTAACGGGCAAATGGCGTTGGACGAAGTTGTGAGCTTTCTCTATTTGAGAATCATTCGCATTATGCTATGCTCTCGTCCGTTGTCAATTTACATGAGGTTCCGTCATGGACTCGCCCCGAAAACCTTCTTTGCTTCATGCCGTCGCCATCGGTGAAGCGCAACTAGTGCATGCCGTTGGCGCACCGGAACATGCCCCGGAGTGGGGGCGCTGGCTGGAGGAAATCGGCTTTATTCCCGGTGAGCCCGTCATGTTGATGGCGCGCGCCCTGCCAGGCAATGATCCCCTGGTCGTGCGGGTCGGCAGCTCCACTTTTGCCCTGCGCGCGGCTGAAGCGGCCTGCATTCACGTCGTGCCGGCGCCTGAACCGATAGGAAGTCCGTCATGAACGAGGCCGTCGTCCATTTTCATCCTGGTGGCCCGCTGGTCGCCCTGGTTGGCAATCCCAACTGCGGCAAAACTGCGCTGTACAACCTGCTCACGGGCAGCCGCCAGAAAGTGGCGAATTACGCGGGGGTGACCGTCGAGCGCAAGGAGGGCAAGCTGACCACTTCGTCCGGCAAAAATTTGCGCGTGCTGGACCTGCCCGGCACCTACAGCCTCTACCCGCGTTCGCCCGATGAGCGGGTTACCTGCGATGTCCTGTTTGGCCGTGCGCAGGGAGAAAAACGGCCCGATCTGGCGGTCTGCGTGGTGGATGCGACCAATCTGCGCCGCAACCTGCGGCTGGTGCTAGCCGTGCGGCGGCTCGGACTGCCTTGCGTGGTGGCGCTCAACATGGCCGATCTGGCTAAAAAGCAAGGCATCGCCATTGATCCGCAAGCCTTGTCGCGCGAACTGGGCGTTCCGGTGGTGCCTACGGTGGGCGTGCGGGCCGACGGTGTCGATGGCCTGCGGCGCTCGCTCGAAGACCCTGCGGTATGGAAAACCCTGGTGCCATCTGAAGCACCAACGGTGCCGGATGCGGTGCATACGCAGGGCGACCATGAGGCCGTGCGCGCGATCCTTGAACGCCTGGGAATCAATGATCTGGTGCCCGATACGGTCAGTGACCGCATTGACCGGGTGATTTTGCACCCGGTCGTCGGGCCGCTGGTGTTGGCGCTGGTGCTGTTTTTGATCTTTCAGGCGGTATTTTCCTGGGCGGAACTGCCCAAAAACCTGATCGAATCCGCCACGGCCTGGGTCGGCCAGGCCATAGGGGACGCGCTGCCGCAGGGCTGGCTCAAGGGGCTGCTGATTGACGGTGTGATCGCTGGTGCGGGCGGTGTGCTGGTCTTTCTGCCGCAAATCGTCATCCTGTTTTTCTTCATCCTGGTACTCGAAGAGTCAGGCTATCTGCCGCGCGCGGCATTCCTACTGGACCGTGTGATGGGCAGCGTGGGCCTGTCGGGGCGCTCGTTTATTCCCTTGCTGTCCAGCTTTGCCTGCGCCATTCCCGGCATCATGGCAACGCGCACCATTGCCAGCCCACGCGACCGGCTGGTGACGATCATGCTGGCGCCTTTGATGACCTGCTCGGCGCGTTTGCCGGTGTATGCGCTGTTGATTGCTGCCTTTATCCCGCAGCGGGTGCTGGGCGGCTGGATGGAGTTGCAAGGTCTGGTACTGTTCGGCCTTTACCTTGCTGGCATCATTGGTGCCATGGCGGTGGGGTGGCTGCTGAAACGCTTTACCGCCGCCGGGCGGCAGGTGCGCTCGCTGATGATGGAGTTGCCAAGCTACCACTTGCCGACCGTGCGCAACGTGGCAATCGGCCTGTGGCAGCGCGTGGTGATTTTCCTCAGACGGGTGGGCACCATCATCCTGGCGTTGTCTATCCTGTTATGGGTGCTGGCGAGCTTTCCCGCGCCGCCACCGGGTGCCACCAAAGCGCCCATCGAATACAGCCTGGCCGGAACCTTGGGACATGGCCTGGCGACGATTTTTGAGCCGATTGGTTTTAACTGGCAGATCAGCATCGCGTTGGTTCCGGGCTTGGCGGCGCGCGAAGTTGCAGTCAGCGCACTCGGCACGGTATACGCCATTTCCGCGACCACAGAGGAAACCGCAACCGCCCTGGCACCACTGATTGCCCAGCAATGGAGCCTGGCCACCGCGCTGTCGCTGCTGGCCTGGTACGTCTTTGCGCCGCAATGCCTGGCCACACTGGCCGCTGTAAAGCGGGAAACCGGCGGCTGGACGATGCCCGCCATCATGGCGGGCTACCTGTTCGGCTTGGCGTATCTGGCGTCTTTCATCACCTACCGCGTTGCTCTGACTTTCGGGGGTGGATGATGTGGCTCAGGCTGCTAACGCCCCGCGCATGGCGTCAATGACCGCCTTGTAGTCGGATTTGCCAAAAATGGCGCTGCCAGCGACGAAGGTATCGGCGCCAGCGTCGGCCACGCGGCGGATGTTGTCGGCCTTGATGCCGCCATCGACCTCCAGGCGAATGTCCTTGCCGCTGGCCGTGATGCGTCGGCGCACGTCTTCGATCTTGCGCAGTGCCGAGTCGATAAAGCTCTGACCACCAAAACCGGGGTTGACGCTCATGATCAGCACCAGGTCAATATCGTCAATCACCCAGTCGAGCACGTCCAGCGGCTCGGCCGGGTTGAACACCAGCCCGGCCTGGCAGCCCTTGGCCTTGATCGCCTGGATCGAGCGGTGGACATGGTGCGAAGCATCGGGGTGAAAACTGATCAGGTCGGCCCCCGCATCGGCAAACGCCGCCGCCAGCGCATCCACCGGCTCAATCATCAGATGCACGTCAATGGGTACTGCCACGCCCGCTGCGGTCTTGGCATGGGGCTTGAGCGCCTGGCATACCATGGGTCCGAACGTCAGATTGGGGACATAGTGGTTGTCCATCACATCAAAATGAATCCAGTCGGAACCGGCGGCGATGACGTTTTTCAGCTCTTCCCCCAAGCGGGCAAAGTCAGCGGACAAAATGGAAGGGGCAATGCGGTAGGTCATAAAGGAAAAGAAAGGGTAGGATTGAGGGATGCCAAAGTACCAATTATCTGTGGAAGTCGTGCCGCAATTTTTACCCGACCAGTCGGCGCCGGACGAAGATGTCTATCTGTTCGCCTACACCATCACCATTACCAACACCGGGGACATTGCCGCGCAGGTGATTGCGCGCACCTGGAATATCAACGATGCCAACGGGTATACCGAAAAAGTCAAGGGTCTGGGCGTAGTCGGCCAGCAGCCCCTCCTCCAGCCGGGGCAAACGTTTGAATACACCAGCGGCACCCGGCTGCGCACCGTCACCGGCACCATGCACGGCAGTTTTTTCTGCGTCGCCGAAGATGGCGAGAAGTTTGACGTGGATGTGCCCTTGTTCGTGCTCGACGCCATCAGCGGCACTGGCGGATCACGCATCCTGCACTGAAAAATATTGGCCGTATGGGGGAATTCGAGCTGATCGAGCGCTTTTTCACGCGCCCTACCCCCCGCGCCGTGCTGGGTGTGGGCGATGACTGCGCCCTGCTGCAACCCGCGCCCGGCATGCAATTGGCCATTTCCAGCGACATGCTGGTGGCTGGTCGGCATTTTTTCGACGACGTAGACCCGCGCACCCTGGGCCACAAGGCCTTGGCAGTCAACCTGAGCGACCTGGCGGCCTGCGGCGCGCGCCCGCTGGCCTTCACGCTGGCGCTGGCGCTGCCCGAAGCTGACGCCGCTTGGCTGGAGCCATTCGCACAGGGCTTGCTGGCGCTGGCTGACCTGCATGGCTGCGAGCTCATAGGCGGCGATACCACGCGCGGCCCTTTGAACATCTGCATCACGGTTTTTGGCGAGGTACCCGCAGGACAGGCCTTGCTGCGCAGCGGCGCACGCGCTGGCGACGACATCTACGTCAGCGGCACGCTCGGCGTTGCGGCCATGGCGCTGGCGGCCTTGCAAGGCACGCTGCAATTGCCCGAAGCGCTGCTGTCCCAGGCGCGCGTCCGTCTGGAGCAACCCACACCACGCATTGCGCTGGGTCTGGCGCTGCACGGCATTGCCAGCGCCGCCGCCGACATCAGCGACGGCTTGCTGGGCGACCTGGGCCACATCCTGCAACGCTCCGGTGTAGGCGCAACACTGGACACCAAGGCCGCTATTGATTTACTAGCTGCACCCGCACACCCCACAAACGCTAGTGGCCAAAACGACCAAAATGGCCCAAACAGCCCGTTTTCCTCCTGGCTGTCAGAATCCGCCGCGCTGCGCTACGTGCTGGCAGGAGGCGATGACTACGAGCTGGTGTTCACCGCACCACCCGCGCAGCGTGCCGCAGTACAGGCTGCCAGCGCTGCCAGCGATACGCCTGTGGCGCGTATCGGGCAGATTGATGCGCAAAAGGGATTGCGTCTACAAGGCGCCGACGACTTGCCGCTAGCCAACACCAGTACCAACACGTTTACTGGATTTGACCATTTCGCATAGTACAGGCACGCTACACCTGTTCGCGCACGTCAAATTCCACTTTCCAATGCTCTTGACTGCCAATGGCCACGGCGGTGAGTTCCAGTGTGCCGGTTTCGGTGGCGATGGCGCGCAGCTTGACTTCCACCATTTCGCCCGGCTGGCGGCCTTCGGCGGGCAGGGTGGCCTGGATGGCGCCCAGCTCTTGCAGTTCATCGGGCGGCCAGAAATCCAGCAGCGTGCCGATCACGTCGCTGCGGCGCACCGACGAGCCGAAGAAGCGCAAATGGATGGGCTCGCCAACCACCAGGCCGAAGGTATGCAAGGGCAATTCGGCCTCGGTGCCTTCTTCCATGCCAAACGGTGCCACGCACAGTGCCTGAATCGGCGGCTCAACGCCGGGGACGGCTGGCATGGCGGACTCGATGGCCACATAGTAGGCACGGGCTGTTCCACCGCGAATGCGCACACCCTGGCCACGCCGGCGCACATAGCCATAGTAGGCCGCACCGCGCGCCACTGCTAGGTCCAGATCAGCACCACTGAGCAGACGTGCCGGTTGCGCCCGCTCGGCGGTAAGCCATGCGTTCAGCGTTTCGAGCGTGCGCTGCGTCAGCAAATCGGACTTGAACACCCCGCCATTGAATAACACCGCTGCCGGATGCAAAAAGCTGGCAGTGGGAGCACCATCCGTCGCGGCTTGGGCCACAAAACCTTCCAGTTCGGCGGTAGCACCCACCTGACGCCCCAGCAAGGCCGCCAGATGGCGTGTCACGCCTGCGTCCTGGGCATACGACAGCCCCAATTGCGCCAAGCCGCCACGGGTACGGCTGACGGGCCGCGCCGAGGCTTGTACCACGGGAAAGAAGCCTTCCACAATGGTCGCACGCACTTCTTCGCCGGTAAGCTCGGTACGCAAGGCG
This sequence comes from Rhodoferax sp., assembly GCA_041910275.1. Taxonomy (GTDB): domain Bacteria; phylum Pseudomonadota; class Gammaproteobacteria; order Burkholderiales; family Burkholderiaceae_C; genus Allorhodoferax. The sequence continues at coordinate 5,018 of JAYRRD010000128.1, read as the reverse complement.
CCGCCAATCAGTTTGGAGCCACGGCTTGGCACCACGATGGGCTGGCTTTGCAACGCAGGGTCACCCAGCAAGGCTTCCTTGGCCGCGCGGCAGGCATAGGACAGGGCGCGCATTTGCCAGGGGTCGAGCTGCTTGCCAGCTTCGGCCAGCTTGCGTGCCACGACATGGGCCAATGCCAGGTCCATGTTATCGCCGCCCAGCAGGATGTGGTCGCCCACGGCCACACGGTGCAGCTCCAGGTTGCCGTCGCGCTCCAGCACGGCAATGAGTGAAAAGTCGCTGGTGCCACCCCCCACATCGACCACCAGGATGATTTCACCCGGTTTGACTTCCTTGCGCCAGTTGCCTGCGCTGTTTTGAATCCAGTTGTACAGCGCCGCCTGCGGCTCCTCCAGCAGTGTCAGGTGGGTGCAACCCGCAGCTTTGGCGGCTTCAGCGGTGAGTTCGCGTGCCGCCGGGTCAAACGAGGCCGGAATGGTGACGGTGATGTCCTGCTCGTGAAAGGGCGCTTGCGGATAGGCATTGTTCCAGGCCTCGCGCAGATGTGTCAGGTAGCGGATGGACGCTTCCAGCGGCGACACACGCCCCACCTCCGGTGGTGAATCATTAGGCAAGATCGGCGCACGCCGGTCCACGCCGGCGTGGCACAGCCAGCTTTTGGCGCTGGACACCAGACGGATGGGTGTGGCCGCACCGCGCGAACGCGCAAACTCACCCACGGCGTAACCGGACGCATCGGTCCAGGGGAGTGCCAGATCGCCAGGAGCCAATTCATCGGCATGGGGCAGATACAAAAACGATGGCAGCAAGGGCAATGGTTCGACCGACGCCGGTGCGGTCAATTGCGGGATGGCCAGCACACCGTGGCTGGTCGATTCCCCGTCGCTGGCCAAAATATCCACATAAGCCAGCGCGCAATGGGTCGTACCCAGATCAATGCCAATGGAATAACGCGGCGTATTCATAGTTCCACCTCGGCCTGGGCAATGATGGAAGTATCGTGGCTTTCGGACATGCGTGGCAAGCGCACCTCGGTGACACGCCAACCCCGGTGGCTCAGGCTACCCTGAAAGGGCGCAGTACCCACCACATTGCCGCTCAGGCGGATGGCGGTGGCATCAAAACCCGCTTCCAGGCGGATGCGGCTGCCTTCGGGCTCCGAACGTACCGGGGCGATACTGAAATGTTCCCGCAGCACCTTGCAGCAACCTTCGTGCACCACACGGGCAGCAGCGCCGATGTCGGCGTCGGAATACTGGCTCACATCCTCTTGCGTGAAGTCGATCAGGCGTGCTTCACGCTGCAAAAGGCCCAGCAACTGCAGCGCTGCATCGGGGGCAGCCGAACGCAATGCGGGGGGTGCTGCCGCAGCGACAACTGGCGCAGGCAATGTGGCAGGAAGGGGCGGCACGTGCAGGGCATCCACACGGGCGGCAAATTCCGGATCGGACAAGGTTTTGAAAAAAGCGCCCATGGCGATGCCCAGGCGGCGCAAAAAAGGCGGTCGCTCTGGCTCAGAAGCGGGTTCAGGCTTGGTTTCGGTCATCAATTTCTCCAGCATGCTGCATGGTCAGATTGTCTGTTGGTCTATTGGCAAAGGGGCGAGTTTAGACCGTCGGGGTGACGGCATTTTTTTATTCTTCTTTGGCATTCCTGGTATTTTTAATCTGAATTATTTAAATTTTTAAAGGTAGTAGTAGTAGCTAAGGCTTGGCATTTGCTGTGCACAAGGATAATTTTCTTTTTTGAATCAAATGCTTGCATGGGTTCAATGGCTGTGCGTGAGTCCGCTTTGCAGCTGTACCGCGCGCATGAACAATTTCTTCTTTTTGGCACAGGCTGTGGATAAGTGGGGTCTTATGCCAAAATTATCCACACACTTGCCATTTGACAAGCGGGAAAAAAGGGTGCATAGCGATGTCCATGATGCGTTTTTTGCTTCCAGCCCTGGCGTTGATGCTCAACGCACTGGTTTTTGGCGTCTCGTGGTGGCCTTTTCGGGCATTGGACGAGCGGGGCATGCATGCCTTGTGGGCCACGGCCTTCATGTTCTTCCTGGCAACCGGGGGATTGACGCTGTTGCGTCCGGGGGCTTGGCGTGCGTTGGCGCGCCATCCCATGCTGTATGTGCTGCTGGCAGCGTCGGGCCTGACGAATGTCGGTTTCAATTGGGCCGTCACCACCGGCGATGTGGTGCGCGTGGTCCTGTTGTTTTACATGATGCCAGCCTGGGCTTTGCTGCTGGCCTGGCCGCTGCTGGGCGAGCGACCGGGGGGTGCGGCCTTGCTGCAACTGGCGTTGGCACTGGGTGGCGTGGTGGTGGTTCTCAAAAACCCGTCTTCGCCCTGGCCGCTGCCCGATGGTCTGGCCGATTGGCTGGCTTTGGCCGGAGGTTTCTGTTTTGCCCTGACCAATGTGTTGTTGCGGCTTTTGCACGCCACGCCAAGCGACGCACGCATGCTGGCCATGTTTGCCGGAGGCGCGCTCATGGCAGCTGCATCGGCCCTGCTGGGAATGAACATGGGTGTTGTGGGCACGCCGCCTGTGCATGTTGGCAGCTGGGTTGCGATTGCCACCGCCCTGGGGCTGGCGTTGGTGGCGGGCAATCTGGCCTTGCAGTACGGTGCCGCCCGGTTGCCCGCAGGCACGACCGCACTGATCATGCTGACCGAAGTGGTATTTGCCAGTGCTTCTTCGGTTCTTCTGGGGGCAGCGGAGCTGACAGCGCGCAGCCTGGCCGGTGGAGGGCTGATCGTGCTGGCTTCGCTGCTGTCTATCCGTTCATCTGCTGACGCTAACGTGCAACGTCCGGCAGCTCAACCTTGACTTCCAGCACCTCGAGATTGTCCTGACGCTCAAGATTGAGTTTGATGTCTTTGGGATCAATCTTGATATATTTGCAAATCACTTCCAGCAACTCGGCCTGCAAGGCAGGAAGATAGTCAGGTTCCGCCACATTGCGACCACTACGCTCATGTGCCAGGATAATTTGTAATCGCTCTCTGGCAACACTGGCTGATTTCTTTTTCTCACGTATCAAAAGAGACAGAAAGGACATGGTCTTATTTCCCCCCGAAGATTCGCTTCAATAATCCCGGTTTTTGCACTTCCGTAAATCGCATCGGTTTTTCATTACCTAAAAACCTGTCTATCACATCCTTGTACGCTTCGGAAACATCCATCCCGTTCATGTGTATCACCGGCAAGCCCTGGTTGGATGCCTGCAACACGGACTCACTCTCGGGAATGACGCCGATGAGTTTGACGCGCAAAATGTCCTGGATGTCTAAGAGTGACAGCATCTGGCCCTGGTCAACCCGCGCCGGGTTGTAGCGGGTGATGAGCAGGTGTTCCTTGATGGCTTCCATTCCCTCGATGGCCCGGCGGGTCTTGCTGGCAAGCATACCCAGAATCCTGTCCGAGTCCCGTACCGACGATACCTCCGGGTTGGTGACCACCAAAGCCTCATCGGCAAAATGCATGGCCATCAAGGCGCCGGTTTCGATGCCGGCCGGAGAGTCGCACACAATGTATTCAAAGTCCATGGCTTTGAGTTCGTTCAGAACTTTTTCCACTCCCTGCTGGGTCAAAGCCTCTTTGTCACGGGTTTGTGACGCAGCCAGCACATACAGGTTGTCGCACAACTTGTCCTTGATCAAGGCCTGATTGAGATTGGCCTCGCCTTGAATGACGTTGATCAGGTCATACACCACACGGCGTTCACAGCCCATGATCAAGTCCAGATTGCGCAGACCCACATCAAAATCGATTACTGCGGTTTTGTAACCGCGTAATGCCAATCCAGAGGAAAAACTGGCACTGGTCGTGGTCTTGCCCACGCCGCCTTTGCCAGATGTCACCACAATGATTTTTGCCATAAATTTCAACTATCTTTCAAAATTTCAAAAATCAGGTCTTAAGGGCTTCAATGATCAACTTATCCTGTCCATCGTTGCTCAGGCGCACCTGCGCTGCCTTACCCTGCACCTCGGGAGAAAGTGGATTTTCACTGGTGCGGTAAATGCCAGCGATGGATATCAGCTCAGGCTCAAGACAGATGGAAAAAATACGAGCGTTGGTATTGCCGCGCGCACCAGCCATAGCCTTGCCACGCAACGGGGCGTACACATGAATATTGCCATCTGCCGCAATTTCGGCCCCCTGGTTAACCATGGCTAACATGACCAGATCCGTGCCACGTGCATAGATTTTTTGTCCCGAGCGCAAAGGTTTGTCCACCACCATGGCTGTTGGACCCGGGACTTCACGGATGACTTCGTGCACAACTTCCCGTACTACTTCCTGCGTAGCAACAGGTGCATTCTCACTCCCGGGCTTTGGACGGTGGTGCACGTCGGGCGTAGCTTCCACCAGGCCTAAAGCCAGCGCCGGAGCTATCCATTGCGGACCTGCAGAACGTATGGCCACGGGAATGAGACTGCACGAACGCAATGCCTTGAGCAAGGGGAGCAAGTCGAAAGCCGGTGCATCGGCATGCATGTGTGAAAAATCCAGCACCAACCCGTCATTGTCGAAGAAATCCGGACTTTCACCATCCGGGCCGAATTGTTGAAAAAAATCCGCAATGAGCAGACCAACATCACTGGTTTTAAGCAGCAAAGCTACCAACGGCAGTTGGGTGCTCTTTATTTCGAAGGAAGCAGGTACTTGACCTGTTGCATGGCCTGCGGAATGAACAGTCATGGGGACAAAAAACAGCAGAAAAACCCGATAAAAGCGTAACGTGGAACCCGAAGGTCGGCCAATCTTACTTGATTGCCGAGCCAAATCGTCGGCATCGGCATGCTTGTCATGTAATTTTTGCCACGGACCCCAAACGACGGCACAAAATCCGGGAGGTGGGAGTCTGGTTATTCTTATGGCTCATATTGGGTTTTGAGGTCATGTTTCCGGCTGCAACAGAATTTCAAGGAGAGACCCCAATAGAGCGCGTCCACGCCGCCTCGCGTTGTGAACGAACTCAAAGAAGCTCAGATAAATGGGCAATTTTTCTTGGG
>JAYRRD010000127.1:0-1636 GCA_041910275.1 Rhodoferax sp. | reverse complement strand
GCTTTCTACAATCACCGCAGGCTGCATTCGTCGCTGGGCTATCTCAGCCCGATGCAGTTCGAGCAACGCTGGTACGAGGCACAGCGTAAAAAAGCCGCGTGACCATTGGGCTAAGAACTACACGGAACAGGGGCAAGGTCAGTTGGCGGTGGCGGAACATGCAAAGCTGCGCGATTCGAAACGATAATGCAGTGTACGAGTGGCCGGTGACTCACGCAATGACATAAGGGAACCTCTAAAAACCCCCCATAGTTGCCCTCGTTGCCTCCCAACAGGCTCGACAATTCCCCCATGAGCCAACCTTGCACGCGCAGCGCCCTGAAGTTCGACCTGTTCGCCGACCAGGCACGCCAACGCAAGATCGAGGCGCTGGGCGACCCGTTGCAGGTCATCGCCAAACACATCGACTTTGACCACCTGGCGGGCGTCATTGATGGCCTGTGTCCCCGGGCCGACACCCGCAAGGGTGGGCGCCCGCCATACCCCACCGCGGTCATGGTGCGCATCCTGGTGCTCAAGTACCTCAACGACCTGTCGGACGAACAGGTGGAGTACCAACTGCTCGATCGCATGAGCTTCCAACGCTTTTGCCTGCTCTCTGACAGCGCCAACGTACCCGATCGCAACACCATCTGGCACTACCAGCAGCGCCTGGGCGTTGATGGCACGACGGCGCTGTTTCAGGCCACAGACGCGCAGCTGCTGCGCCATGGCTACATCGCCCGCCGCGGGCAGATCATCGACGCCACCCTGGTACCCGCGCCCATCCAGCACTTCACCAAGCAGGAGAAGGCGCTGCTCGATGAGGGCCAGGTGCCCAGCGACTGGAGCCCAGCCAAACGCCGGCAAAAGGATCTGGACGCCACGCACACCAAGAAACACGGCAAGAGCTACCACGGCTACAAGCTGAGCATCGGCGTGGACGTCCGCCACAAGTTCATCCGCAAGATCACCACGGGCACCGCCAGCGAGCACGACAGCACGCACTTTGACGAGGTGCTCGACGATGGCAACACCAGCCGGGATGTGTATGCCGACAAGGGCTACCCCAGCGCAGCGCGCAGTGAAATGCTCAAGGCCCTGGGTTACCGCGAACATATCCAGCGCAAGGCCCAGCGTGGCAAGCCGTTGAGCGAGTGCCAAAAGAAACGCAACACCCGCATTGCCCGCACCCGTGCGCGGGTGGAACACCCCTTTGCGCAGATACAGCACATGGGCGGCAAGCTCATCCGCACCATTGGACAGGCCAGGGCGACGGCAGCCATGACCATGATGGCCACTTGCTACAACCTCAAGCGCCTGGCCGGTTTCCTCAAGGACGGGGTGGATGCGTTCTACAAGGCGGCCACCAGCCCATCAAAGAGCGAGACACGCCTGAAAACGGCAAATGCGTGAGGAGCGGGGAAAAAATGGGTGAAAAACGCCCAAAACACGCCGGTCTTGCCTAAAAAAATAGGCATCTCAAAACTTGATCGCGGTTGCGCGCATCATCGGCGCGGAAATCGTGGGTTTTTAGAGGTGCCCACTAAGGATTTTGCTGCCGTCATCGCTTCCTTTGCAGAACCGGGGAGCTATGTGTTGCGCGCATACAGTCCCGAGATTGGCAAGGAAATGATTTGGATGTCGGTTAAACGCG
>JAYRRD010000126.1:0-25266 GCA_041910275.1 Rhodoferax sp. | reverse complement strand
TTCCCAAGAAAAATTGCCCATTTATCTGAGCTTCTTTGAGTTCGTTCACAACGCGAGGCGGCGTGGACGCGCTCTATTGGGGTCTCTCCTTGAAATTCTGTTGCAGCCGGAAACATGACCTCAAAACCCAATATGAGCCTATTTGAATTCTTGACGGCTTCTGAGGGTGGGGTGTGCCCATCGACTGAATATCGGGTTGTGCCCGATCCTTGCCAACTAATGGCGTGGATCAACACGCATCGAACCCAAAGCAATCTGCAATTGACGAATCTCGCCCAAGTCCATCGGCAATTTTGTGCGCTGGCCAACAGGACCATCGCATTGTTTAGTCAGGGACACCGAGCCGACGCATTGCGGATGTTTTCCAGCCCCAGATTCCAAGGCGCCGCACGTGATGTAATCACAGCGCTGATTGATTTTTATGCAGGATGAACCATGAAGAATATAAATAGTTACTATCTGCTGCGCAAGCTGATTGCCATGATCCTGGCGCTGTGGTGCACGGGAGTATTGGCGCAAACCAGAATAGGTGGACTTCTGTTTAGTGGTGAGGCGCGTTATGCGGAGGCCTTGACGGGTTTCAAGGACGCTTTACACAAGGCCGGGTACACCGAAGCGAACACCTACTTCGTAATAGAAAACGCGCAAGCCAACAAAGCCAGAGCGGTGGAACTGGTCAAAAAACTGTCATCTGACAAGCTCGATCTGATTTTTACCGTCGGAACGTCGGCTACTGCTGCGGTCAGTCGCACGGTTGTTGATGTGCCGGTGGTTTTTAGCGTGGTGTATGACCCGGTGGTAGCTGGAATCGCCAAGAGTTGGACCAGTTCGGACAACAATACAACCGGTGTTAGCACCCAGTTACCCATGTCGCAGCTCATGGATGTGCTCAAACGGCTGGTTCCTGTGAAAAAACTGGCGGTGCTGTACACGCCGGGTGAAAAAAATTCCGAAGCTGCATTGGCCGATCTGCAAAAAATCCAGGATGCATACCAGATCAAGGTGGTTCCGGTTCGCTTGACCAGCGCCGAGGAGATTCAGCACCTGTTGCCAACCGTACTTCAGGTTGTGGATGCGGTGTATGTTACCGGCAGTAATCTGGTCGATAGCCAGGTAGCGCTCGTCTCCGATCTGACCGCAAAAGCCAAAATCCCCACGATTACCCATCTCGAAGATTTGGTGGAGAAGGGGGTGTTGATGGGGGTATGCGCTGATTCCTACACACAGGGACAAGACGCGGGTGCCAAAGCCATCAAAATTCTCAAAGGGGCGAAACCGGCCTCGCTTCCAATTGATAAACCCAAAACGTCCATGGTCCTCCTGAATATGCAAGCCGCCAAAAAAGGCAATTTTGCGATTCCTGACGACTTCATGAAAACGGTAACGAAAAAGATCGAGTAGCCGCAATGGTGCATGGCGCCAGGTGGTTGGCCACAACAAAAGCGAGTATTCGCTACAAGTTTTTGACCATCGTCTTCGTGACCCTGATGTCCAGTGCGGTGGTTTTGAGCACGGTCGTCGCGGTCAGTGAAGGTCGGATGCTCAACAGGTCGCTCGAGACCAAGGGGCAGAGTTTTGCGTCCTATGTCGCTTTACTGAGTGAAGACCCCCTGGTCACAAGAGACACGGTTCAACTCGACAACATTGTCAGCGTGGCGAACAAAGACGAAGATATTGTCTTTACCGTCATTTACGATGCCGACGGCAAACTCCTGACCTCCCAGTTTGCCGGAGTCAACTACCGCTCACCCCGGCTGCAATCCATGCTTGAGGACATGCCAAAGGACGGCGAGTTTGAGAGCATTATTGAACACATCCGCAGCCATCATTCCGATGTCGTCACGGAGATAACGGTTCCTGTTGTATCCGGCGCCTATACCATAGGCAAGGTCGTCACCTGTTTATCACGCCACAACATCCAGCAAGAGATCAAACAGATCGTTCTGTCGGTACTGTTTCTCAACGTCATTGTCGCTTTGGTGCTGGCCGGTGTTTTGTTTGCGGTTTCACGCAAACTGATTTTTGATCCGATTGCAGATTTGGCCAAAGCCATCGCCCGTCTTGCCAAGGGAGACTTGTCCACCCGAATCACCAGCAACGCCACGGGTGAAGTGCTGGCCTTGTTCAATGGTTTTAACACCATGGCCGAAGACCTGAACCTGTCGACGGTGTCAAAAGACTACTTTGACAATATTTTAAGTAGCATGACCAATACACTGATCGTCGTGTCCCTGGACAACCGCATCGTCAAGGTCAACATGGCTACCTGTGCGCTGCTGGGGTATACAGAACAGGAGTTGGTGGGGCAATCGTTTGACATGGTTGGAGGCGGCCTTGCAATCCAGGCCGCATGGAAAAAAGATACGCCAGATAACCACCACCATATTGGCAATATCGAGGATAGTTACCGGGCGAAAACCGGGCAACACGTTCCGGTGCTGCTGTCCGCTTCAGCCATGTACGATGCTGACAAGAATTTTCGTGGCATGGTGTACGTAGCCCAGGACATCACAGCACTAAAGAAAATTGAACATTCACTGAAAGAAGCCAAGAACATTGCAGAAGCCGCAAGCAATGCCAAAACACTCTTTCTGGCGCACATGAGCCATGAGATTCGCACGCCCATGAACGGCATTCTGGGTATGACCGAACTCTTGTTGGGAACGCCGCTCACCGCGCAGCAAAAACGCTTTGTCGATGCAGCCTACCATTCCGGTAAAAACTTGCTGGATATCATCAATGCGATTCTTGACTTTTCAAAAATCGAAGCGGGTAAGTTGGAGTTGGAACTGACGGACTTCAACTTGCGACAGATGGTGGAAGACATCGGTTTTCTGTTCGCGACACAAGCTGCGGCGAAGACAATCCATCTGACGTGCTTATTGCCCAACGAACTGCCAGTGGCTTTGCGTGCCGACCAGGTGCGTTTGCGCCAGGTACTGACCAATCTGATCGGTAATGCCATCAAATTCACCCAAGAGGGCGAAGTCCGCCTCGAAATTCAGTTGACAGCGGAAACGCAAGACACGGTCAGGCTACGTTTTGAAGTGCGTGATACCGGCATAGGCATCAGTCAAGAGGCACAACAGCGCATTTTTGATGCATTTGCCCAGGCCGACACCACTACCACGCGCCGTTTCGGCGGAACCGGCTTGGGTCTGACCATCTCCAGGCTGTTGATCGAGGCCATGGGTGGGCAATTGCAAGTTTCGAGTACGCCAGGTTCTGGGTCGAGCTTCTGGTTTGAAGTCGTCCTGGGCAAGCAACGCGCCGATGCGCGCGTGTTGAAAGACGCCAGTGTTGCTGAACCACCAAGTCCTGTGCCCCAACATCTTCTCAAAGGGTGCGTACTGGTGGCAGAGGACCATCCAGTAAACCAGGAACTCGTCTTGGCGATGCTGGGGAAGATAGGGGTAGAGGCGGTCATTTGCAGCAATGGTTGCGAGGCGTTGGTTGCGCTGGAGGGGGCGCATTTCGATGCCATCCTGATGGACTGTCAGATGCCGGAAATGGATGGTTTCGCCGCAACTGCAGCAATTCGGACCAGAGAACAGAGTTCCACTCGTCCTGGGCACATACCCATTATTGCATTGACTGCCAATGCGTTGAGCAGTGATCGGGATCGCTGTCTGGCAGCTGGCATGGATGACTACCTGAGTAAGCCATTTACGCATGACCAATTGCGCACAACGCTGATGCGCTGGCTTGCGCTGTCACAACAGGAAACACCCGAGCAGGCCAAATCGCCAGAGCCCAGCCCTGGGAGCACCCAAGAAAATGGGACGCTCAACATCTCGGCTCTTAAGGCGATACGCCAGCTCGATCCCCAGGGAAAAAAGGGTCTTCTTGCCAAAGTCGTCCGCTCATACCTCACAGACGCTGACCAGCGGCTGGACAAGCTCCAGGCCGCAGTGCAGGCGTCCGATGCCCAGATGCTACGTAAGGTAGCCCACGCAATGAAATCTGCCAGCGCCAATGTTGGTGCAGATCGGCTTGCAGCCCAGTTCAAAGAACTGGAAGCCTTGGCGCAAACCGCCAAGGCAGTTCCAGGAGACATGCTACCGGAAGGGGTGCAGGTACTGGTGAGCAGTCTCGTGGCTGAATACGATCAAGTAGCCAAAGCCTTGCAAGCTCTGGAGGAAATGGGTTGAATAATTCATACAATGTATATTATGTTAAGTTACTGCCTTACAAACCCGCATCCTCTCGCATATCTCCTGCCCGATAGCATCCCCTACAGTGCCAATGCCACTCTGCCTACTACACTTCAAGCCAACACTTTCAACCCGTGCTTTTGCACCACTGCCAGCAACTTCAGCGCCATACCGCTCGGGTGCTTGGCTCCACTCTCCCATTTCTGGACGGTCGATTCAGTTGTATTGAGGAAGCGTGCAAAGACTGGCTGGCTCACATGGTTTAGCTCGCGGATTTTCTTGATCTGTTCGGGTTCGATGGCACTCGGAACCACAAGGCACGACTCATCGAAATTGCGAAGGGTCGCTTTGTCGATGCCGCCTACCTTGAATAGAGCCTGGGCGGACGAATGGATAGCTTCAAAGGCATCACTTTTGAATTTGGGCTTGGCTGTCATGGCATATCTCTATCAGGTCTTTGTTTCTCAACAGTTGCTCAATCTGCGTCTCTGACAAGTCTGCGTAGGCTTTGGCAAGGACTCGAAAATCCGCCAATTCATCGTCTTCGATGTTTTCTCTGTCCTTCTTCGCAAACAGGTACTGGTACACCCAATGATGACCGGCCTTGGCAAGAATGATTGAGCGGTACATGTTGTCGTTCAATCGTTTCTTGAACACTCCACCGCCCAAGTCATCCGCCTGGCCTTGTATGACCTGGTTGATGGCTGAACACAGGTATGCGTCGGATATGTGTGCTTTCTTGGCAGCTTTGGAAAACCATGCTGCCTTAAAGACCCTGGCAAACTTGGACTGGTGGCTTTTCTCCATCATGTCTAATGGTAGCACCCAGTGCCACCATTGACAATCTTTAGGGCTGTTTTTAGCCCAATGGGAACGGTTTTTTGGCTGGGTTAATAGGGATTTTCAAACCCCAAAGCAGCCAGAATCTCGATCTCCCGCGCTTCCATTTTCTGGGCATCGGCGGCGTTGGTTTCATGGTCCCAGCCTTGGGCGTGCAAGGTGCCGTGCACAATCAGATGGGCGTAATGGGCTTGCAAGGTCTTGTGCTGCTCATGGGCTTCACGGGCCACCACCGGCGCGCACAGCACCAGATCGGCACACGCCACGGGTGCGCGCGCGTAGTCGAAGGTCAGCACGTTGGTGGCATAGTCTTTCTGGCGGTAATCGCGGTTCAATGCCTGCCCTTCGTGCTGGTCAACAATGCGCACGGTGATTTCGCCAGGGACTGCAAGCGCATGGCGTATCCAGCGCACCACCTTTTGCCGAGGCAGCGCAGCACGATGGGCAGCAACATCGGCAACGGCAAATTGCAGGGATAAAGTGAGTGGTGGCAGCATGCTATTCCTTACGTATGTATCAGCGTTCGCCGACGCGCGCGGCGTCGTAGGCATCGACAATGCGGGCCACCAGCGGATGGCGCACGATGTCCGCGCTCGTCAGGTGCGTGATGGCAATGCCGGACACACGCCGGAGCACGCGCTCGGCGTCAATCAAGCCACTGAGTTGGGCTTTGGGAAGGTCAATCTGGCTGATGTCACCAGTGACGACCGCCTTGGTGCCAAAGCCGATGCGCGTCAGGAACATTTTCATCTGTTCGGGGGTGGTGTTTTGCGCTTCATCCAGGATCACAAAGGCATTGTTGAGCGTGCGCCCACGCATGAAGCCCAAAGGCGCGATCTCCAGCGCCTGGCGTTCGAAAGCCTTATGTACCTGGTCAAAACCCATCAGGTCGTACAGCGCGTCGTATAAAGGGCGCAAATAAGGGTCCACCTTCTGGGTCAAATCGCCCGGCAGAAAGCCCAGACGCTCTCCGGCTTCGACTGCCGGGCGGGTCAACACAATGCGCTGTACGGCGCTGCGCTGCAAGGCGTCCACGGCGGCAGCCACAGCCAGATAGGTTTTGCCGGTGCCAGCCGGGCCAATGCCGAAAGTGATGTCGTATTCGGCGATATTGTCCAGATACAAAGCCTGATTTTTACTGCGTGGCCGCAGATCGGCGCGGCGGGTGTGCAAAACAGGCTCGTCAGTCTGGCCGGAAACGTCCTCGCCGCCACCGGATGCCATCAACTGCACCGTAGCAGCACCGATGGGCTGATGTGCAATTTCATACAGCGCCTGAAGCAGCTCCATACCGCGTTGCGCCCTGGCTTTGGGGCCTTCAACCTTGAATTGCTCGTGCCTGTGGGCAATGCGAATGTCCAGCGCCATCTCGATGCTGCGCAGGTGTTCGTCCGTAGGGCCACACAGGTGCGCCAGGCGCGTATTGTTAAGGGGTGAGAATACGTGTTTGAGGATCAAGCTGATAATTCCGCTCGGGGACTCCAAAATGCCAATACCCCCGATGATAGGCAATAAAGGACGCGCAGGAAAAACATGATCGGAAAACTGACGGGAACTCTCGGTGACAAGAATCCCCCCCAGGTACTGCTTGAATGTGGTGGCGTGGGCTATGAGGTACAGGTTCCCATGAGCACGTTTTACAACCTGCCATCGGTCGGCGAGCGGGTTTCCTTGCTGACGCATTTTGTGGTGCGGGAAGATGCCCAAATTTTGTATGGCTTTGCCACCACCGTCGAACGGGAAGCCTTCCGGCAACTCATCAAGATCGCCGGCGTGGGGCCACGCACAGCCTTGGCCATCCTCTCGGGCATGAGTGTGGCTGAATTGTCACAAGCCGTGGTGTTGCAGGAATCAGGACGCCTGATCAAGGTTCCAGGCGTTGGCCAGAAAACAGCGCAGCGCCTGCTGCTGGAACTCAAGGGCAAACTCGGACCCGATGTCGGCCCCGCTGCGACCGCAACCAGTGGCAGTACTCATCAGACCGATATTGCACAAGCCCTTTTGGCGCTGGGCTACAGTGAACGCGAAGCCAGTGCCGCGCTGAAGGCATTGCCGCCGGATGTGGGAGTGAGCGAAGGCATCAAACTGGCGCTGCGCACCTTGGCACGGTAGGGGTTATTTCACTTTGCTTTTTATAGCTGCCCCCGCTCATTCCACGAGCGCTACAGCCTGATTTCACCTATGACCACCCTTATCGCCCTCATCACCCTTATCGCCATCTTCCTTGGCCTGCAGGCGTACCAGCAGTGCGGTTGTCAGTTGTGAGACCTCGCTCATGGCGTTTGTCTCCACATCGAAAGCAATATCCTGTAGCGTCAGCGAGAGTCTGGTCAGTGCGTCGCGCAAGTTTTCCAGATCGCTGACCAGTTGTCGGCCTAGGGCATCGTTGCGATCCGGATTTTCTTCGAAAGGTTCCATGCTGCGCTCGCTTTGCCCATGTTGGTAAAAGGCCGTTCAGTTACGTGAAATTTGTATCAGTGTACTGCCCAATACGGATTGCAGCATGGTGTCTCACAACCGCAGCGCGTATTTCTCAGGGTTGCGACAGCTCCAGGAAGGCCCGCTTGAAATCCGGGTACATCCATGCATTGCCATACGCACTGATGTGGTCGCCATCAAAAAACAAGGGACGGCCATCGCGATGGGCGCGGCACGTGGCATCCGGGCACAGCAGGGGAAACGGATCCCAGACACTGACGTTGGGAAAGGTTTGCGCCAGGGCGTGCATACCGCTGACAATCGGTTGGCGTACCCTTTCCAGTTCGGCACGTGGCTGCTGGTTTTCCCCTACGCAAATCGGGTTCATGCGGTTGAACCAGTCCGAGCAACGAAATGGAGGCGCTCTGAACAGTGGTGTTGGTGCCACAAATACCACCTTGATCTGCTTGTGTGCAAAACGCTGCAACCATTGCCTGGCATCCTCAAGGGCTGCCTGGTGCCACTGCATGGCCTGCGGGTTATACATTCTTTCAAACATATCGGGGATGTCAGGATTGGCCCACTGGTCGCCATAACGCTGTATGCGCAAACTGGATAAAAGCACGATGTCACCGGCAGCAAGTTGCTCCAGAACGTGGTCGGTGATGGCGCGCGTGTATTCCGGGCAGCCCGCAGGGCGGTTATTGTCCATGGCAAACCGTAAATCCAGATAACTGCATGACGGGAAAGTGAAAATGCTGACCGCCGTACCCTGTTCGGCACTGAGCTGCTCCAGCATGGGCGCCAAGGCAATGGCGTGTGAATCACCCAGCACAACCATTTTTTTTGTGCCCACCTTGTCTCGGCACTGCCTGGCGGTATAACGCCATTCCTGCCCCCCCTGAAAGGGGTGAACCCCCACGTCAACCTGACATTGGCGGTTACCCAAATCCGGGTAAGGCATACGCAAATCGGCATGCCAGTCAATGGTCGCGCGGGCAACGTTGCTCAGGCTGATGTGGCTACGAAACTGAAAAAATGCGGACAAGATCACCCAGCCGATCAGGGGCAAAAGCAGAAAAATCCCGATACGCAGCCGTTTGGGCTGGCTCTCGATCCAGGCATGGTGTCTGAACGGTTGTTCGATCCAGCGGTACGAAACCATGGCCAGCAGGAAAGTCGTCACCAGGGCTATGCCAAACAGCAGTGCGGTGTGCAAGCCCAGCGTCCAGCGCAGCAGAACGTACACCGGCCAGTGCCAGAGATAGAGCGAATAAGAGCGTTTTCCCACCCATACCAGCGGGCTTGCCCCCAGAATGCGGCGCAGCCAGTGTCCGTTCCAGGCCCCTGCCCCTTCAATCAGCAACAAGGTGCCCGCCACCGGCAATGCGGCCCATGGCCAGGGAAAATCTGCCGCCTTGGCATGAAAAAAGCCCAGACCTATGCACACCAACCCGATCCAGGGCAAGCACTGCCGCCACGCAGGGGGGCGCTGATCTGTGATGGCCGGGCGGTTTGCGCTGACCAGAAACAGCAAGGCTCCCAGGGCCAGCTCCCATAGACGGCAACCGATGAAATAAAACGCCATCTCCGGGTGCCGCTTATTGGCCCAGATACACGCGGCAATGGAGAGCAAGGTGACCAGCGCCAGACCGGCAGTAGCCAAGTGCCGCTCGCTGGTGCGTCCACGCCGAAGCGCGCGCACCCAGAAATACACCAGCAAAGGGGTCAGTACATAAAACTGCTCCTCGACGCCCAGCGACCACGTATGGGTAAAGGGATTGAATTCGGCCCGTGGTGCAAAGTAGGTATCCACATTGCGTTGCATGGCCCAGTTACTCAGTCCGAACAAGGCATACTTTGCCGTGGTATCGCTGAATCCACTGAGCCAACCCGGGGGAATGAACAAGGTTGCCGCCAGTGCGCTAGCTACCAGCACCGCCATCAGGGCCGGGAAAATGCGCGCCAAGCGGCGGGCGTAAAACTCGGCAATGAACGCTGGCAGGGATACCCCCCCATTGGCTGCCAGGGAGGCCGTAACCACAAAGCCGGAAATAACGAAAAATACATCAACCCCCACAAAACCACTTGGTATCCAGGCGGCGTGCAGGTGGTACGCCATGACGGACAACACCGCGATGGCACGCAGACCGTCAATGTCAGGGCGATAGCTACTGGCGGCAGTTGGAAGCTGCATTTAAAGGTTTTTTTGCGTTGCAAACAGATAGTTGACCGAGGTGTCGGAACTCAAGGAATAACGCTTGTTCAAAGGGTTGTATTCCATACCTCGGGTATGTAGAACTTCCAGTCCGGCAAGACGGCAATACGCTGCCAGTTCACTGGGGCGGATCATTTTGGCGTACTCGTGCGTACCACGCGGCAGCAGGTTGAGTACGTATTCAGCACCCACGATGGCAAAAAGAAACGATTTCGGATTGCGGTTCAGCGTCGAAAAAAATACCCAGCCACCAGGCTTTACCAAGGCTGAACAGGCGCGTACCACCGATTCAGGGTCCGGTACATGCTCCAGCATTTCCATGCACGTCACCAGATCGAATTGCCCAGGCATTTCGGCTGCCAGGTCTTCTGCACTCACCTCCCGGTAGCTGACGTGCATATTCTGCATTTCCAAGGCATGGAGTTGGGCCACTTTGAGTGCCTTGCTGGATAAATCAATGCCCAGCACATCGGCGCCCTTGTTTGCCAGGGATTCGGCCAATATGCCGCCGCCACAGCCTACATCCAGCACCCGTAGCCCCGAGACCGGATACAGGGAGTGAATCCACTCCAGGCGCAAAGGGTTGATCATGTGCAGCGGGCGAAACTCGCTGTCCATGTCCCACCAGCGGTGGGCTAACTCAGAAAACTTGGCCAATTCGGCTGGATCGGCATTGGGGGTATTGGACATGGTTTTATGTTGGTCACAACAAAAAACCCGCCGAAGCGGGTTTTCTGGAAGTCTATCGAGAAAGATTACTTGGTGCGCACACCGGTCACATCGACAACCACGCGACGGTTCTTGGCGCGGCCTTCCTTGGTCTTGTTATCGGCAACTGGCTGCTTCTCGCCCTTGCCTTCGGTGAACAATTTGCCACTATCAACACCCTTGGACACCAGATAGG
The DNA here is from genome assembly GCA_041910275.1 of Rhodoferax sp. Lineage (GTDB taxonomy): Bacteria > Pseudomonadota > Gammaproteobacteria > Burkholderiales > Burkholderiaceae_C > Allorhodoferax. The sequence continues at coordinate 14,732 of JAYRRD010000126.1, read as the reverse complement.
CCTTGACAGCCCCAGCGCGCCTTTCCGAGAGCTTCTGGTTGTAAGCGTCCTTGCCAACCGAGTCGGTGTGACCAACGGCGATGACGGCTTCCAGATTCAGCATCTTCAGTTTGGCTGCCAGATCATCCAGCGCGGCCTTGCCTTCGGGCTTGAGCACAGACTTGTCAAAGTCAAAGAACGCATCGGCGGAATACTTCACTTTTTCGGAAACTACGGGCGCTGGTGCGGGTGCGGCAGCGGGTGCGGGAGCTGGCTTGGCAGCAGGTGCCGGAGCAGCCGGGGCAGCGGGGGTTGGTTTTTCCGCAGGAGGTACAAACGCACCATCACATCCAGGCGCTGCAGTGGCAGGCGTCCAGCTGCCATCACGCCAGCACTCACCGGATGCATTTTTCCAGACCTCGCCAGTGGAATTCTTCCAGTTGTGGATTTCTTGTGCACCGGCAGTGGTAGCAAGCGCAGCAGCAGCGAGGGCGATTGCTACTCGATTCAATGTTTTCATGGCCTTCCTTTTTCGTAACAAACTGCAGCATCGCTGCGAATAGTCGAAGCCCGATCAAAATCCGACCGAACCACGTTTCAACTCGAAACGTTGGGGCAATTGTGCCATAGGCAAGGCGGGTGTCTGGGCTTCATAGAGACTAAACCCTGAACTGCAACGACATATCACCCTTGAATGTTGCCTGTATGCCACACGCGGCGGGCCGTAAAATGGCGGGTTATCTTTGAAATTGCCGCAAACCCACCCCACCCCACTACCCCATCCTCATGACCCAGTTCGCCAAAGAAACCCTGCCCATCAGCCTTGAAGAGGAAATGCGGCGCAGCTACCTTGACTATGCCATGAGTGTCATTGTGGGGCGCGCCCTGCCGGACGCGCGGGATGGCTTGAAGCCCGTGCACCGGCGTGTGCTGTTTGCCATGCACGAACTCAATAACGACTGGAACCGGCCCTATAAAAAATCCGCCCGTATCGTGGGGGATGTCATCGGTAAATACCATCCGCATGGTGATCAGTCGGTGTATGACACCATCGTACGCATGGCGCAGGACTTTTCCATGCGCCACATGCTGGTCGATGGCCAGGGTAATTTTGGCTCGGTGGATGGCGACAACGCCGCTGCCATGCGTTACACCGAAATCCGTCTGGCAAAAATTGCCCACGAATTATTGGCCGACCTGGACAAGGAAACGGTGGATTTTGGCCCCAACTACGATGGCTCCGAACGGGAACCGCTGGTATTGCCAACGCGTGTTCCCAATCTGCTGGTCAATGGCTCGGGTGGCATCGCCGTGGGCATGGCGACCAATATTCCACCGCACAATCTGAACGAAGTGGTCGATGCGTGTCTGCATCTGCTGAAGTTTCCACTGGCCTCGGTCGATGATCTGATGGAAATCGTGCCGGCCCCCGACTTTCCCACTGCGGGCATCATCTACGGTATCAGTGGTGTCAGGGATGGCTACCGGACGGGTCGGGGCAGGGTCATCATGCGCGCCAGATGCCATTTCGAGGACATCGACAGAGGCCAACGCCAGTCCATCATCGTTGACGAACTGCCCTATCAGGTCAACAAGAAAACCCTGCAAGAACGCATGGCCGAGCTGGTGAACGAGAAAAAAATCGAAGGCATCAGCCACATTCAGGACGAATCTGACAAGTCCGGCATGCGCCTGGTCATCGAGCTCAAGCGCGGTGAAGTCCCTGAAGTGGTGCTGAACAATCTTTACAAACAAACCCAGCTGCAGGATTCTTTCGGCATGAACATGGTGGCCTTGGTTGATGGCCAACCCAAGTTGTGCAATCTGAAGGACTTGATCGAAGTCTTTTTGCAACACCGCCGGGAAGTGGTGACGCGCCGTACCGTCTTCAATCTGCGCAAGGCACGAGAGCGTGGCCATGTGCTCGAAGGCCTGGCCGTTGCACTGGCAAACATTGACGAGTTCATTCGCATCATCCGCGAGTCCCCTACCCCACCGATTGCCAAAATCGAGTTGATGGGCCGCCGCTGGGATAGCCCAATGGTGCGTGCCATGCTCACCCGCGCGCGCAGCGATGGCGGCACCATCAATGCCGACGATTACCGTCCCGACGGACTCGAAAAAGAGTTTGGTATGGGCAGCGACGGCTTGTACCGCTTGTCGGAAACCCAGGCGCAGGAAATTTTGCAGATGCGCCTGCAACGCTTGACCGGACTCGAGCAGGACAAGATTGTGGCCGAGTACAAGGAGGTGATGGCTGAAATTGAAGACTTGCTCGATATTCTGGCAAAACCCGAGCGAGTCTCGACCATCATCAGCGATGAGTTGACGCACATTCGTACCGAGTTCGGACAGTCCAAAGTCGGTGCCCGCCGCAGCCAGGTGGAGCACAATCCACAGGATCTGAACGCCGAAGACCTGATCACCCCGACCGATATGGTGGTCACCCTCAGCCATGGCGGGTACATCAAGAGCCAGCCCTTGAGTGAATACCGGGCGCAAAAGCGTGGTGGCCGAGGCAAGCAGGCCACTGCAACCAAGGAAGACGACTGGATTGACCAGCTTTTCATTGCCAATACGCACGACTACATCCTGTGTTTTTCCAACCGGGGGCGGCTGTATTGGCTCAAGGTCTGGGAAGTTCCGCAAGGTTCGCGGGGTTCCCGTGGCCGTCCGATCATCAATATGTTTCCCTTGCAGGAGGGAGAAAAGATCAACGTCGTGTTGCCGCTGACCGGCAACAAACGCAGCTTCCCTGCCGACCAGTACGTCTTCATGGCCACCAGCATGGGGACCGTGAAGAAGACAGCGCTCGACGAATTCAACAACCCGCGCAAGATCGGCATCATTGCCCTCATGCTCGACGAAGGCGATTTCCTCATCGGCGCCGCATTGACCGACGGCCAGCACGACGTGATGCTGTTCAGTGACGGTGGCAAGGCCGTGCGTTTCGATGAAAACGATGTGCGCCCCATGGGCCGCCAGGCGCGCGGTGTACGTGGCATGGCGCTGGAGGAAGGGCAAAGCGTGATTGCCATGCTGGTGGCCGAAGACGAACAGCAAAGCGTGTTGACGGCCACCGAGAACGGCTATGGCAAGCGTACCAGCATCACCGAATACACCCGCCATGGCCGTGGCAACAAGGGCATGATTGCCATCCAGCAAAGTGAACGCAACGGCAAGGTGGTTGCGGCCACCTTGGTGCACGCCGATGACGAAATCATGCTGATTACCGACAAGGGCGTGTTGGTGCGTACCCGTGTCAGTGAAATCCGGGAGATGGGACGCGCGACCCAGGGTGTCACCCTGATCGGTATGGATGGAGGTTCCAAACTCAGCGGCTTGCAACGCATCGTTGAAAACGATGCCAATCCACCTGATGCCAATCAACCTGGTACGGAAGATCCCGGTGCCGCGCCCAATCCTTGAACAACATGGCCGACCCAACACAAGCTCCGCTACAAACTTCGCTCAATCTCACGGAACTGCGTGCCCGGATTGACGCACTGGATCAGGACATTCTTTCCCTGCTCAACCAGCGTGCCTTGGTGGCTGAACAGGTGGGCGCGTTCAAGCGCATGGAAGGATCGGTTTTCTTTCGGCCCGAGCGGGTAGCCCAGGTGATTGACAACGTGCAGCAGGCCAACCGTGGCCCGCTCAAGGGCGAGCATCTTGCTGCCATCTGGCGCGAAATCATGTCGGCTTGTCTGGCACTGGAAGCGCCACAGCGCGTGGCCTACCTCGGTCCCTCGGGCACATTCAGCGAGGAAGCCGCACTGCGGTATTTTGGTTCCAGTACAGGACGTCTGCCCTGCGGAAATTTTGATGAGGTCTTTCGCGCCACCGCTGCGGGTGCAGCCGATTTTGGCGTGATCCCTATCGAGAACAGCACCGAAGGTGTGGTCACCCGCTCACTCGATTTATTGTTGAATTCGCCCTTGCACATCGTGGGCGAAATCAGCCTCCTGGTGCGCCATAACCTGCTGCGCAGCACCCCTTCGCTGGATGGCATCGAGGTGGTGCTGGCGCATCCCCAGGCGCTATCCCAATGCCAGCAATGGCTCAATACCCACCTGCCTGCTGCCGAGCGCCGTGCGGTGGCAAGCAATGCCGAAGGCGCCCGTCTGGCCGCCAGCCACCCCACCTGGGCTGGAATCGCCAGTGCGCGTGCTGCCGCCGAATTTGGCCTGCACATCGCGGCCCATGCCATTCAGGACGATGCCTTCAACCGTACCCGGTTTGTCGTGGTCTGCCTGCCAAGCACCATGGCAGCGCAAGCTGCAACCGGAAAAGACTGCATCAGCCTGGTGGTATCGGTTCCAAACCGGCCTGGCGCGGTGCACGACATGCTCACGCCGCTCAAGCGACACAGAGTTTCCATGACACGGTTTGAATCACGCCCGGCACGCTCAGGGCAGTGGGAATACTTCTTCTACATCGACTTGCAGGGCCACCCCTCGCAGCCCCACGTTGCGGCAGCTCTGGCAGACCTGCAAGGTCTGTGTGCCTTTTACAAGGTGCTGGGCACGTATCCGCTGGCCGAGTAACAGAATCAGAATAAAACTATTTCAGGAAATCTTATGTTTGAACAACTTGGTTTAATTGGCTGCGGTCTCATGGGTGGCTCGTTCGCACTGGCGCTCAAGCGTGCAGGACTGGTCAAACGGGTCGTGGGCTACAGCAAGTCGCCCAGCACCACGGAGCGCGCCCGCCAGCTCGGTGTCATTGATGTCGAGGCCCCTTCGGCATTGCTGGCGGTCTCGGGCGCCGACATTGTGCTGATTGCCGTGCCTGTTGCCGCTACCGAAGCCACCTTCAAGTCGATCCGGCACCTGGTTTCTCCCAGCATGTTGATCATGGATGTCGGCTCGACCAAACGTGACGTGGTTGACGCCGCCCGGCGTGCCCTGCGCGAACACATCGGCTCCTTCGTCCCGGCGCACCCGATTGCCGGCCGTGAGGTTTCAGGCATCGAATACGCCGATCCCGATTTGTATGCCGGTCGCCAGATCATTCTGACCCCCATTGAGCGCACGTTCACAACCCAACTGCAACGGGCCATCGAGGTGTGGACGGCTTTGGGTTGCAAGGTACAACAGATGGCGCCCGAGCAACACGATGCGGCGTTTGCAGCGGTCAGCCACCTGCCCCATCTGATTGCCTTTGCGTTGATGAACAGCATCGCGGGACAGGCCGAAGGCAAAGAATACCTGTCGCTGGCCGGGCCAGGTTTTCGGGATTTCACCCGCATCGCCGCCAGTGACCCCAAGATATGGCGCGACATCCTGATTGCCAACCGCGAAGAGCTGTTGCAACAGTCGAAGGTTTTCCAGCGCAGCCTGCATGCCCTGGAGTTGCTGCTTTCCGGCAGCAATGCCGAGGCGCTGGAAGGCTTGCTGGAGCAAGCCAGCAGCATACGCGCCAACTGGCGCATGACATCCAAGCACAACGTCTGATCGGCTGATGTTCAGCACTGCATTTCTCGACATTCCCCCGCTGGCCAGCGCTGCGGGAACGCTGGCCCTGCCGGGCTCCAAAAGTATTTCCAACCGCGTGTTGCTGCTTGCGGCCTTGAGCGAAGGAAGCACAACCATTCACGACCTGCTGGACTCGGACGACACCTGCGTCATGCTCGATGCCTTGCGCGCCCTGGGTTGTGACATCCACCAGGATGGCAGCGACAAGGTGCGCATTGACGGACTGGGCGCCAAGTTACCTGTTGCGCAGGCGCAGCTATTTCTGGGAAATGCCGGCACCGCCATGCGGCCCCTGACCGCCGCCCTGGCCCTGCTGGGGGGTGATTTCGAGTTGAGCGGTGTGGCACGCATGCACGAGCGCCCCATCGGTGATCTGGTGGATGCCTTGCGCCAGATCGGTTGCCACATCGACTATCTTGGGCAGGATGGCTTCCCGCCACTGCACATAGGCAAGCCGGTGCTGCGGCTGGCGCAGCCGATCCGCGTGCGTGGCGATGTATCCAGCCAGTTCCTGACCGCCCTGCTGTTGGCGCTGCCCCTGGTGGCACAACACGACATCGTGATTGAAGTGGTGGGAGAACTGATTTCGCGCCCTTACATCGCCATCACCTTGAATCTGCTGGCGCGCTTTGGCGTCAAGGTTATGCGTCCTGAAGGCGCAGATGGCTGGCAACGTTTCACCATTCCCGCTGGCTGCAAGCTGCGCGCGCCTGGAGACATCCACGTGGAAGCCGACGCATCATCTGCTAGTTATTTTATAGCTGTTGCCGCTATTGCCACGGGGCCTACAGGCCAAAATGGCATTATTATCCAGGGAGTAGGCACCGACTCGATTCAGGGCGATATCCGCTTTGTGGATGCTGCAAGGCTTATGGGCGCGCAGGTGGACGGCGGACCCAACTGCTTGCAGGTTCGCCGTGGTGCCTGGCCGCTCAGGGCGATTGATCTGGACTGCAACCACATTCCCGATGCCGCCATGACCCTGGCCGTCATGGCGCTCTACGCCGATGGCACCAGCACCCTGCGCAATATCGCCAGCTGGCGTGTCAAGGAAACCGACCGCATTGCCGCCATGGCGACCGAGTTGCGCAAACTCGGCGCCCAGGTCGTCGAGGGCCACGACTTCATCCAGATCACACCACCGGCCACACCGTCCGACTGGCGCGCGGCCAGCATCTACACGTATGACGACCACCGTATGGCCATGTGCTTTTCGCTGGCCGCTTTCAACCCGGCGCACCTGCCCGTGCGCATTCTGGACCCCCGGTGTGTGGGCAAGACCTTCCCGGATTATTTCGAAACGTTTTTCGCCGTGGTCGCAGCCAGACGCACTGCCATCCCGGTGATGTGTATCGACGGTCCCAGCGCATCCGGCAAAGGCACACTCGCAGCACGTCTGGCACATGCACTGGGCTACCACTTGCTGGATTCCGGTGCGCTCTACCGCATCAGCGCACTGGCTGCCATGCAGGCCGGACTGGAACCGAATGCAAACCATGAACAAGCCATTGCCGACCTGATCGCGCGCTTGCACATCCGCTTTGCAGGTGAGAATGTGTTGCTTGATGGCAACGATGTCAGCGAAGCCATTCGTGCCGAAGAAGTGGGCAATAATGCCTCCAAAGTATCCGCCCTGCCCTTGGTGCGCAGCGCATTGTTGGCACTGCAACACAGCTTTTGCCAGCTCCCTGGGCTGGTTGCTGATGGGCGCGACATGGGAACGGTGGTCTTTCCCGAGGCCACGCTCAAGGTGTTTCTCACCGCCAGTGCGGAAAAACGTGCACAACGGCGCCATAAACAGCTGATTTCAAAAGGTATTTCCGCTACACTCGCCGATCTTCGCGCTGAATTGGAGGCCCGTGACGCAAGGGACATGTCCCGCGCCGTTGCGCCACTCAAACCAGCGCAAGATGCCAGGCTGCTGGACAACTCGGATTTGTCGATTGAAGAATCGGTTGATCTGGTGTTGCGCTGGTGGCAAGAAAAACAGCCATTTCCGGCTGTTTAGGCCCACATCCCCTTTTCCTGAACGCGCTAACAGCAATAGGCGTATGGGTGGTGTGGTTCGCAACAGAAACCGCGGTCAATCCGCGTATTAACCTGCGGCTATGCCGCATACAACGCAATGTCAGAATCTTTTGCAGACCTGTTTGAAGAGTCACAAAAACGCTCCGAAACCCGTATTGGTGAAGTTGTTACCGCCGAAGTTGTGCGCATCGAGCACAATTTTGTCGTCGTTAACGCTGGCCTCAAATCCGAGGCTTACGTCCCGCTGTCGGAGTTCAAGAGCGACAAGGGTGAAATTGAGGTTCAAGTAGGTGAATTCGTCTCGGTGGCCATTGTGGCCATGGAAAATGGCTATGGCGACACCATCGTCAGCCGCGACACCGCCAAGCGCCTGGCTTCGTGGATGTCGCTGGAAAAATCGCTCGAATCCGGCGAATTTGTCACAGGAACCACCAACGGCAAGGTCAAGGGCGGCCTGACCGTGCTGGTCAATGGCATCCGTGCTTTTCTGCCAGGTTCGCTGGTCGATACACGTCCCACCAAGGACCTGTCTCCCTACGAAAACAAGACCATGGAGTTCAAGGTCATCAAGCTTGACCGCAAACGCAACAACGTGGTGCTTTCCCGCCGTGCCGTGGTCGAAGCCTCCATGGGCGAAGAGCGTGCCAAGCTGATGCAAACGCTCAAGGAAGGCTCCATCGTCCACGGTGTGGTCAAGAACATCACCGAATACGGTGCGTTCGTTGACCTCGGCGGCATTGACGGCCTGTTGCATATCACCGACATGGCCTGGCGCCGTGTGCGCCACCCGTCCGAGGTGGTGGTTGCCGGGCAGGAAATCACGGCCAAGATTCTCAAGTTCGATACCGACAAGAACCGCGTTTCCCTGGGGCTCAAGCAAATGGGCGACGATCCCTGGATGGGCGTGAACCGCCGCTACCCGCAAGGCACGCGCATGTTCGGCAAGATCACCAACATCGCCGACTATGGCGCGTTCGTGGAACTCGAACCCGGCATCGAAGGTCTGGTGCACGTCTCTGAAATGGACTGGACCAACAAGAACGTGGCTCCTTCCAAGGTCGTTGCCCTGGGCGACGAAGTGGAAGTCATGGTGCTGGAGATCGACGAAGACAAGCGCCGTATCTCGCTGGGCATGAAGCAATGCAAGCCCAACCCCTGGCAGGAATTTGCCCAGAACACCCGGCGCGGTGACCGCGTGAAGGGTCCGATCAAGTCCATTACCGACTTTGGCGTGTTCGTGGGTCTGGCTGCCGGTATTGATGGCCTGGTACACCTTTCCGATCTGTCCTGGAACGAAACCGGCGAAGCAGCCGTGCGCGAGTTCAAGAAGGGCCAGGAAGTCGAAGCCGTTGTGTTGGCTGTGGACGTGGACCGCGAGCGCATCTCCCTGGGGATCAAACAGCTGGACTCTGACCCGTTCACCACCTTTGTATCACTCAATGACAAAGGCCAGGTCGTCACGGGCAAGGTCAAGTCGGTGGACCCCAAGGGCGCCGAGATCGACCTGGGATCGGACGTCATCGGCTACCTGCGTGCCTCGGAAATCAGCCGTGACCGCGTGGAAGACGCGCGCAACGTGCTCAAGGAAGGCGATGAGGTCACGGCTGTGGTGACCAATGTGGACCGCAAAACCCGCAACATCCAGCTCTCGATCAAGGCCAAGGACGCCGCCGACCAGAACGAGGCCATGGCGAACCTGAACCAGCAAGCCGCCCGTGAAAGCGCTGGAACGACCAGCCTGGGCGCTTTGCTGCGCGCCAAGCTCGATACCTCGGATCGTTAATCTTTTCGAAGACCGCAACCCGGCAGAGCGTTGCGGAATCGGTCAGCCAGCTGCCACCATAAGGGGCTTGCCAGCTGACCGATCCTGTTTTTCCATGAGGCCGCACCATGACCCGATCCGATCTAGTTGAAGAATTGGCTTGCCGCTTTAGCCAAATTTCGCAAAAGGATGCTGAACATGCCGTCAAGCTCATTCTCGATGCCATGAACGATGCCTTGGTAGCGGGACAACGCATTGAAATTCGCGGGTTTGGCAGCTTTTCCGTCAACCAGCGCCCGGCGCGCATGGGGCGCAACCCGCGCAGCGGCGAAAGTGTGGCAATTCCCGAGCGGCGCGTGCTGCACTTCAAACCCGGCAAAGCCTTGCGTGAGTCCGTAGACCAGGGTGGCCCTGCGCCTGCGCCATCCGGTGCGGATGCCCCCGCTGTCTGAATCGTCTGGCAGCGATGGAGCACCTTGTCAGATTCGCAAAGTGGATGCTCAAGGCAGCCATTTTTTTTACCCTGTTTGCCTTTGCGCTGAACAACCAGCACGATGTCACCGTGCGTTTTTTCTTTGGCCGCCAGTGGACTGCGTCCTTGGTGCTGGTCGTGTTGAGTGCCTTTGCCATCGGCTTGGTGATTGGTGTTCTTGGCATGGTGCCGCGCTGGTGGCGGCATCGGCGCGCTGAGGTACTGGCGCGCAAGGCTGCTGCGGCTGCAACGACTGCGACTGCTGCCCTGGAACCTGAAAAACCGCCTGCGCCACCGCTGTATGGAATTTGATCTGGGTTCGATTCTTCTCGGGCTGCCATTGGCGTTCGTGCTGGGCTGGATGGCCTCGCGTTTTGATGTGCGCCAACTGCGCATGGAAAATCGCCAGGCACCCAAGGCCTACTTCAAGGGGCTGAATTTCCTGCTCAACGAACAACAGGACCAGGCCATCGACGCTTTCATCGAGGCGGTGCAAAGCGACCCGGACACCTCCGAACTCCATTTTGCGCTGGGCAACCTGTTTCGCCGCCGGGGCGAGTACGAACGCGCAGTGCGCGTGCACCAACACCTGTTGTCACGTGGTGACCTGAGCCTGGATGACCGGCACAGGGCGCAGCATGCGCTGGCGCTGGACTTTCTCAAGGCTGGTTTGCTCGACCGCGCCGAGGAGGCTTTGCTCAAGCTCGAAGGAACCCGTTTCGAGACGCAAGCGCTGCTGGCACTGCTGGCCAATTACGAACGCTCGCGGGATTGGGAAAACGCGGCACAGATCGCACGCAAGCTCGAATCCAGCGGCCAGGGCAGTTTCAAAGGGCGTCTGGCGCATTACTTATGCGAGCAAGCGGCAAGCTGCATGGCAGCAGGGGACGTGCACCAGGCACAAACCCATCTGCTCCAGGCGGTGCAAACGGCTCCCGATACGCCCAGGCCACGCATTGATCTGGCCCGGCTGCAAAACCACGCAAACCAATCCGCACAGGCATGCGAAACCCTGACCCAGGCGCTGCTGGCCGCACCACTGGCCATCGGGCTCATTGCCCCCCTGCTGGCACAGTACGCCATAGCATCTCGGCAAGGTGCCACCACACTGGAGCGCCTGAAAATGATCTACACCCAGGAACCCTCACTGGACGTGCTCGATGCCATCGTGGCATTGGAGGCCGCCAGCGGTGCCCCCAGTGCCAGTGCGCGCGAATGGTACGCCAGGCATCTGGAAAAGGAGCCATCCCTGGTGGCCGCTGCCAAATGGATTGCCGGTGAAAAACTCGAACACGAGCAATTTCACCCGCACGTGCAACGTGCCCTGGACCACGCTGTCAAGCCGCTCACGCGCTACCGCTGCGCCGCTTGTGGCTTTGAGGCCAAGCAGCATTTCTGGCAATGTCCCGGCTGTCAGGCCTGGGACAGTTACCCCGCGCAGCGGGTAGAAGAGTTATGAACCATACAACCCAATCAACCCAAGCCCTGACAATCCCCCGCGCGCAAATGGCCAGCGCGCACGTCCTGGTCGTCGGCGATGTGATGCTGGACCGCTATTGGTACGGTGCGGTGGACCGTATCTCGCCCGAAGCGCCGGTTCCGGTGGTGCGCATCAACCGCGAGGAAGAGCGCGCCGGTGGTGCTGCCAACGTGGCCTACAACGTCGTCACCCTGGGGGCACAAGCCTCGCTGTTAAGCGTGGTAGGGGAAGACGAAGCCAGCCATACGCTGCAAGGGCTGGTCGCAAAAACCGGAATTCAAACCCATTTCGGACGCGATGCCGACCTTAAAACCACCGTCAAGCTGCGGGTGATCGGGCGCCAGCAACAATTGCTGCGCCTTGACTTTGAAAACACCCCGAAAAACGAGCTGCTCGCCACACAAACCAGCACCTTTGAACAACTGTTGCCACAGCATGGTGCGGTATTGTTTTCTGACTACGGCAAAGGCGGTCTGGCACACATTACCGACATGATCGCGCATGCGCGCAGCGCTGCCAAGCCCATCCTGGTTGATCCCAAGGGCAGCGACTACACACGCTATAAAAATGCCAGCATCATCACCCCCAATCGCCTTGAATTGCAGCAAGTCATCGGCTCGTGGTCGGACGAAGACACGCTGCGCACCCGCACGCAGCAGTTGCGCGCACAACTGAATCTGGATGCCATTTTGCTCACGCGCAGCGAAGAAGGCATGACTTTGTTCGATTCCCAGGGTGACTTGCACGTCAGCGCACAGGCGCGCGAAGTGTTCGATGTCACCGGCGCAGGCGACACCGTCATTGCCACCATGGCCGCGCTGGTGGCCGCTGGCGTTTCGCTGCGCGCCGCCCTGCCCCTTGCCAACCGTGCCGGTGGCCTGGTCGTCGGAAAATTTGGCACGGCAACTGTATCGTATGAGGAGTTATTTCCATGACCCGGATTGTTGTGACCGGAGCCGCCGGTTTTATTGGCAGCAATATCATCCAGGGGCTCAACGCCCGTGGCATCAAGGACATCATTGCCGTGGACGACCTGCGCCAGGGCGACAAGTTTCGCAACCTGGCCGACCTGGGCATTTCGGACTATGTGGACGCCGATGTGTTCTACCCGGCATATGCCAGCGGCCAGTATGGGCAGGTGGAAGCCATATTCCATGAAGGCGCGTGCAGCGACACCATGGAGCAAGACGGCAAATACATGATGGCCAATAACTACACACTGTCGTGCAACCTGTTCCATGCCTGCCAGAAACGCGGTGCCCGCTTGCTGTACGCATCCTCAGCCGCCACCTATGGAGGCAGCGCCACGTTCCGCGAAGAGCCGACATTCGAGCGCCCGCTCAATGTCTATGGCTATTCCAAGCTGCTGTTTGACCAGCATATGCGCCTGGAATGCGGCAGCAGTTTCCAGCGTACCCTCTCGGGGCGCACCAACCAGGTGGTGGGGTTTCGTTATTTCAACGTCTATGGCCCACGTGAACAGCACAAGGGCCGCATGGCCAGTGTGGCGTTTCACCAGTTCAACCAGTTCCAGGCAGAGGGCAAGGTCAAACTGTTTGGTGACTACGGTGGCTACGCTGCGGGTGCGCAGATGCGCGACTTTGTATTCGTCGCCGACATCGTGGCGGTCAATTTGTGGTTTTTCGACCATCCGGGCAAGTCCGGCATTTTTAATCTGGGAACCGGCGCGGCCCAACCCTTTAATGACGTGGCCATCACGGTGGTCAACACCCTGCGCGAATCAAAAGGCGAAAGTCCTCTGACCCTGGCCGAGGCCGTCTCCCAGGGCTTGATCGAATACATACCCTTCCCGGACGCCCTGCGCGGCAAATACCAGTGCTACACCCAGGCGGACCTGAGCGCACTGCGTGCCCAGGGCTGCCAGCATACCTTTGCCAACGTGCAAAGTGGTGTGCGCAGCTACGTGCAAACCCTGGCGCAAGCCGCCTCTTGATGAGAGGAATAAGAGAATATGCTCAAAAAATGTCTTGCCAGCGCGCTGTTACTCTGCGTCTCCATGGCCTGGGCCGACGTGGACGTCAACTCCGCCACCGAAGCCGAGTTGGACGGCATCAAAGGCATTGGCCCGAGTACCTCCAGACGCATTCTGGACGAGCGCAACAAGGGTAATTTCAAGGACTGGAATGATCTGATGGCACGCATCAAGGGCATACGCAGCGCCAATGCCGAGCGCTTGTCAGCCGCTGGATTGACAGTCAATGGCGCCGGGTTCAAGCCCGCCGCCGCTGCGTCCGCTGCGTCCGCTGCCAAGGATTAAACCAAAATAGGTGCATGCTCAAGCCCGTACTGGCCATTTCTCTCGGTTCTGCCCTTGGCGCGGTGTTGCGCTGGATACTGGGCACCAGGCTCAATAACCTGTTTCCCGCCATCCCGCCGGGCACGCTGGCTGCCAATCTGATTGGTGGCTACATCATCGGCATTGCCATCGCCTATTTTGCCCAGGCACCCGGAATTGCCCCGGAATGGCGGCTGTTCATCATCACGGGCTTTTGCGGCGGCCTCACAACCTTTTCCACGTTTTCGGCAGAAATCGTCAGCTTGTTGCAGCAGGGGCGGCTGGGTTGGGCAATGGGCGCCATTGCCGCCCACGTCACCGGCTCACTGCTGGCGACGCTGGCGGGCTTGGCTTCCTGGCAAATGCTGAAACCTGCCTGAGTGACCAGCGCCTTGCGATTCCTCGCGCCACCTGGGCCTTTCGCTTCGTTATTGATAGCTGTACCCGCTTGTCCCACGGGGGCTACAGGCTGATTTAATGCCTGATTTGCGGCAAAAAAAGTGCCACAAGGGCTGCAAGAGGGCTTCGAGAGGGCTTTGTACCGCAGTTTTTGCATTTGTCATATCACGGGCGATATGAAATTACAACGAATCGGGTGACGAACGGGCTTCCTGCATAACGCACGCTCCCATGCACCCCTCTCCCCAACCATCTCCCCGCTGGGGCGAGGGAGCCAAATTTAATTGCACGCGCGACAAATCCAGCTCACCATTAAATGCCTGCTGGCTCAACGCGCCATAGAGTGCTTCAAGATTGGTGAGGCTTTGTTTGTAGCGAGATTTCAGACCTTCGATCTTTTCCACGACCACGGCGAATTCGTCTTGAAGCTCGATGGGTGGCTTGGGAACCACGAGCGCACGAAGGATTTCCAGGTTGATGTTCTTCTGCGCCGCTGCCGGCGCGTTCTTTTCCAGCATGGCTTGGAAAAACCAGAACAGGCCAAGAATGTACAGGGTGTTGGACTCTGCCTTGTGAGCAAGGAAGCCGACCACGCTGTCAGGGAAGCAGGCGTCGAACGTCAGGATTCCGGTCTGTGCGATATTGGCCGCAATGGTGATGCAGAGCGTTCCAGCAGGCCACAGCTTGCTCTGGGTAAAGGGTGCGACCGGAATTTGATGTAATGTACGTATTTCTTCCACCCATCAATATACGTAGGCGAGTGCCGTCATGACAAGCAAGGTAATAGATCGTAATGGGACAACAATCAAACTGGAAATAACGATTGATATAGGTGGTTC
>JAYRRD010000125.1:0-45871 GCA_041910275.1 Rhodoferax sp. | reverse complement strand
CGACTTGTTTTTTGTCATCGACTGGATGATGCACTTGCCAGACTTCCTATCCAGGCAGCTATGGCAGAATGTTGAAACCATGGAGCAGGAGCAACGAATGGCATACGTATCAAGCGTGGAACGCATCGGCATTGAAAAGGGTCGGCAGTTGGGTTGGCAAGAAGGCCAGCAAGAAGGTGTCCAGCAGGGCATCCAGCAAGGCGTGCAGCAAGGCATGCAGCAGGGTGTGCAGCAAGGGGAAGCCCTGGCCTTGCAAAAACTGTTGGTCAGGCGTTTTGGCGCCCTGCCTGCCAGTGCCGTGGAGCAAATTGCCAATGCCCGCGCGGAACTGCTGGAAGTCTGGCTGGATCGGGTTCTGGATGCTGTCTCCCTGGAAGAAGTTTTCCAAGAACCCCGGCACTGAGGCAAATCGTGCTGTATGGTTCATGCAGCGAGCGCGGACAGCTATCTTCTCAATTGTGGCCGTTTTTCTGGCCATCGTCATTGCCTTGCACCTCGTCCAGCCTGGCTATGACCCACGCACGCAGTTCATGAGCGAGCTGGCGCTGGGCCGTTTCGGCGGCCTGCTCGTGGGGGCTTTCGGGGGTCTGGCTGCCGCTGTTGCCGCTATTGCCGTGGGTTTTCGCATCCACGGTTTTCCGCTCCTTTTATCGCTGCTGCTGGGGGGCAGTGCTCTTTGCTTTCTGCTGGCAGGCCTCATCACCCTTGCCTTGGCGGCCCAGGTACACATTGCCCTGGTTGCCATCGCCTTCGTCCTTTGCGGCCTTGTCATGTACCTGCTGCCGCGCTGCCATCTCGCCATTTTTTCCGATGGACGTGCGTATGCGCTTTCCTGGGGTTCTGGTCTGCTGATGTGCGGTGCTACCGGGCTGGGCGGCAGCGTGCTGGCGGACGGGATTGCCCAGCGCATGTCGGCGCTTGCGCTGCTATTCTGGCTGTCTTTTGTTGCGTGGAGGCTGGCTGCTGGCTCGGTAAAGTGAGCGCACGGCAGCCAGTGGGCAGTGTGCCAGCGCCCCACAGGATCACGCCTGCAACAGTGCCTCTGGTGCAATGGCCGTGGCCTGCACAAAATCAATGCGCACGTTGGCATCGAAAGGAATACCGCTTTCGCTGGCAATGTCCGGGGCTACCTCCCAGAACCGCGCCATCAGCTCTTCATAGCTTGGCGCTTCGGTGCAACAGTGCAAGGCGTCGCAAGAGCCGACCCACATGTCTTCGTCATGGACCACTTCGACCACATAAACAGCGGACGGCTTGGTATTCGGGAATGGAAGTACATGGCTCATGCGCCAATTATTGCATTCATGGCCAGCAGCCCGCCTTGGGCAAGTTTTTTATACTACGTTTTAAATAGCTGACCCCGCTTATCCCTCGGGGCCTAGAGGCTGATTTGATGCTAAATTTAGGCCAAATCGAGGCTAAAAACGTGCAACACAGGCTCGGCGGGAGCATCTGTGGTGCGGCTTGGGTATTTTTGATATCACCGGTGATATGAAAAATTGCGGTGAAAGGGTTTGCCGGCACAATGGCGCTGCAACGCACCCGCCGCTGCAACCACCACAACGATTGACCGCATGGAGAAATGGAGAATGCCATGGATACGCAGCAGCCAACACCACCGCCGCCCCAAGCTGTACACCTGTACCAGTTCCGTGTTTCCCATTACAACGAAAAAGTCCGCTGGGCACTGGACCACAAGGGCTGGGCGCACCGGCGGACATCGCTGATTCCCGGTTGGCACATGCTGCGCGCGCGCGGGCTTTCCGGGCAAGAACAGCTCCCGATCCTGGTTCTGGACGAACGGGTTCTGGCGGGGTCCAGCCATATACTGGCCGAAATCGAGCGCCTGCGGCCAACGCCGCCGCTGTACCCGGAAAATCCGGCGGAGCATGCGCGCGCCCTGGCCATCCAGGCCTTCTTTGACGAGCAGGTCGCGCCTGATCTGCGCCGCCTGTTCTGGTGGACCTACCTCGACAGGCCGCAGGACTGCGCCCGCATGGCGACCGATGGCTTCTCCGGTGCGACGTGCGCGGTCTGGCGCGCCTGTTTGCCGGTGATGCGACCGCTGATTCGCCGCAACATGGGGCTCGACATCGAGGGCGCGCGCCAACGCCTGCGCGGCTATTTCGACCGCCTGGCCAACGAAATTGGCGCCAGCGGCTATCTGGTCGGCAATCGCTTCGGTGTCGCCGATCTGAGCGCCGCCGCCGTCATGACCGCGATCATCCGGCCCCCGGAATTCTCCTATCCCCTGCCCGAGCCCTGGCCGCCCGGACTGGTAGCACTGCGCGCCAGTCTGGCCGGCCACGAGGCCTTTGGCTGGGTGCTCGACATCTACCGCCGCCATCGCAGCCCCTCCAGCGAGATCGGCGCCGCAAGCGGCAAGTCACTACATTATTAGTAGCTGCACCCGCTTGTCCCACGGGGGCTATAGGCGATTTTATGCCTGAGTCGAGGCCAAATTCAGGCCAAATTGGGGCTAAAAACGTGCTACACAGGCTCGGCGGGAGCATCTGTGGTGCGGTTTGGGTATTTTTGATATCACGGGTGATATGAAACCGATATCAAACTGGCGTGATTCCATGTGATACATCGGCCCGTGCCTGTGAGGGGGCTTTGTCAGGCACAGTTTTTTACTCCTGGTCGGCAATCGGCATTCTGATGACGAACAAGGCGCCGTGTGAAAGCGTGTCCACGCACGCTATCGACCCCTTGAATTTCTGCGTGACGATGTTGTAGATGATGTGCATCCCCAGGCCGCTGCGTCCGCCTTGGCGATTGGTGGTGAAGAAGGGGTCGAACACCTTGCCGATAATGGCGCTGGGTATGCCTTTGCCGTCGTCCCGGTAGCGGATCACCACTTCGCTGCCTTGCAGTTCGGTTTTGATTTCTATGTTTCCCGCACGCTCGCCACGGTCAAAACCATGGGCAATGGAGTTCATGATCAGGTTGGTGAAAATCTGTGAAAAATCCCCCGGATAGCTATTCAGGGTCAGATCGTCGGGGCAATCGACGGTAATCCGTATTTTGGTTTGCTTGAGTTCCGGCTGCAAACTCAGCAAGATGGCATGGATATATTCCTTGAGTTTGAAGCTGCGCATGGCCTCGCTGGATTGGTCAACGGCCACCAGTTTGAAACTGCTCACCAGATTGGCCGCCGTCTGCAAATTACGCAGAATGATTTGCGATCCCTCGCTCACATCCTCCATGAATTCCTCATACCCCTCCTTGGTCAGCGCGTCGCTGCGGTAGAGTTGCACCACGTGTTTTATTTTCGATTCCAGATGCGAGGCGGCGGTCACGCCAACGCCGACCGGCGTATTGATTTCATGGGCGACGCCAGCGACCAGGCCACCGAGTACCGCCATTTTTTCCGAGGCCACCAGCTGTTCCTGGCTGTTCTTGAGATGCTCCAGGGCTTTTTCCAGTTCATGCGTTCTAAGCTTGACCGTTTCTTCCAGAATGCGTTGGTGCGCCTTGAGCTTCATTTCCTGCTCGTAGCTCTTGATGGCTTCCTTGATGGTCAACAGCAGATCGCTTTTCTCCCACGGCTTGGAGATATAGCGGTACAGCTTGGCATTGTTGATGGCGTTGGTGATGCCCTCCAGACTGGCCTGTCCGGTCAATATGATCTGCTTGGCCTCGGGGTGCTTGTCGTATAGCTTGGTCAATACCTCGTCGCCTTTGAGGCCCGGCATGATGTAATCGGTGACGATCAGCACCAGCTGGTCACCGTCCGCCACCAGGTCGGCAATGACCTCCAGAGCCTCGGCGCCGCTATCGGCAAACTCCAGATCGTATTGCCGATCCAAGGCGCCATCGAGTTCGCTGCGCAGACTCTCCAGGACAATTTTCTCGTCATCCACGCACAAGATTATTTTTCTATTCAATTTGATTCCTTCTTTCAAGCAATATTCGCCGCCGCACCCATCACGCCAAATCACGCCAAACCGGATGTAATGGCACCAATCAAATCTGCCGAACTCCAGGGCTTGGTGATCAACTTGTATAAATTCGCTTCATTTCTGGCACGTTCTATCGCCTGACGATCCGCCTGCCCGGTCAGCATCAGGGTGAGGACATGGGGGAATTTTTCGTGGGCCTTGATCAGGAACTCATCCCCTTTCATTTCCGGCATCAGCCAGTCGGAGATGATTACCAGTGTCTTGTAGCCTTCGGTGTTCAATTCGTCCAGCAACTCCAGGGCTTCGGCGCCACTTTCGGCCAATTCGACCTGATAGCGCGTGCCAAATTCCCGGATCAACTGGCTTTCCAGGGATTTCAACACCACCTGCTCGTCGTCCACACACAGAATCACGCACCCGATTACGTGGTTATCGTCCTTAGCGTCCTTGGCCATCATTGCTCCGCCACCGCTGGAATAAACACGGAAAAGGCCGTGCCCTGCCCCATGGTGCTTGTGACCTCGATCCGGCCATGGTGCTTGTCGATTATTTTCTTGACGATGTACAGGCCAAGACCACTGCCTTCGCCCGCCTTCTTGGTGGTGAAGAAGGGCGTGAATATCCTGCCGAGAATCTCCTCGGGAATTCCCGGACCGCTGTCCTTGATCACCACCCGCTGGTGGCCATCAACCTTGTTCAGCACCACGGTCAGCGTTCCGCTGTAGTCCATCGCCTGCAAGGCGTTGTGCACCAGATTGGTCCACACCTGGTTCAATTCGTCCGGGAAACAGTAGATGGCATCCAGGTCTTCATACTCCGTCACCAGCGTGGTATTGCGCTTGATCTGGTTATGGTAAATGGTCAATACCGTTTCCAGACCGTCTTTCAAACTGGCGCGCACCATTTCTCCGCTTTGGTCGAAACGGGCGAAATTCTTCAAGGCAAAAATGATCTTTGCCGCCTTGTCCACCGCCAGGGCGATGTTGGCGGTGCTGGAACTCAGATCGGAAATCCTGTAGGCCGTATCGAAGATGAAATCCGCGTCCTCACTGCGCAGCAAGGGAAGAAACGCGTCGATATTTTTGAAAATATGCAGCTTGATGAAGGTGCTGGCAAGCTTTCGGGTGTTGGCGATGCCATGGCTTTTCAGCTCGACTTCCAGCGCTTTGCGGATTTCCCTTTCATCCCGTGTGGTCAGCACGGCGCTATTGCCGTCCATCTGCGCAATCAGCAGCAGGAAATCGCGTTGCTGCTCCTGGTCCAGCAGCTGGAACAGCTGTGGCAACTGTACCAAGGTCTCTTGCAGCGAGGTCTTGATATTGCCGATGGACGACTTGATCGCCCCCAGGGGCGTATTGACCTCATGGCCGACACCGGCGACCAATTGCCCCAGCGCCGCCATTTTTTCCGATTCGATCAGCTGTTGTTGGCTGCGTTGCAGATCGGCCAGGGCCTCTTGCAACTCGGCCGTTCGCTCCTCGACCTTTTTCTCCATGCTGTTGTAGAACAGTGCATTTTCAATCGAGATCGCCACCTGTGCCGCCAGCACCTTCAGCAGCTCCAGCCGTTCTGCGGTAAACACACCTTCGATCAAGTCGTTTTCAAGATACAGGATACCCAGCAATTTGCCGATGTTGATGATCGGCATGACCAGCAGGGATTTGGGCTGCTTCGACTGGATGTAGCCATCGCTTTTGAATATGCCCGCATGCAGCGCATCGCCCAGGACGACACTTTCCTCGGTACGGATCACATAGCGGATGATGGACAAGGGCAGCTCCTGCGCATCCTCCAGCGGCACGGCCTGCAAGGCCTTGACTTCGTTGCGCTGCACATCACCCTGCGCCTCGATGAACAGCCGCCCGTCTTGCTTGAGGATCAAGAGGCCGCGACGCGCACCGGCATTTTCAATCAGGATGTTCATCAGCTTTTCGAGCAACTTGCCCAGGACAATCTCGCTGGAGATGGCTTGCGAGGCCTTGAGCACGGTGGCCATATCCAGCTGCCCGACCACGGCGGTGGTGACCGAGGCCGAGACTGTGGTCGTGATCGTGGCCGACGGCGTGTAGTTCCTGCCGGATCGGAGCAGCTGCGGGTACCTGGCCTGCAACTGCCGGACCTTGGCGGTCGCACCCCACTGGGCATACAAGGCGCTGGCCGCTTGCATGAAAACCTGGGCCACCTTCTCCTGCCCGGCCGCCAGCCAGTATTTGGCGCAACATTCGTTGCACAGGCTCTCGAAGAGCAGCGAGTCCATCCGCTGCGCCGCCTCTATGGCACGCGCATAGTCCTTGACCGCATCCGCGCCGCGCCCCGCCAGACGCGCCTCTTCCGCCTGGAGCAAAAACAGCATCACGTTGAAATTATCCTGGCTGCACCGCGCCCACTTCCCGACCTTCTTCTTGCCCGAGGCATAGACTTTGCGGTAGCGCGCCGTTTCTGCGCGGTCACACTGCGGCAGCGCCGCCAGAATGGCCAGGCAGCTGAAAAAGGTGTAGATGGTCAGGTTGTAGGTGGGATCGGCGATCACCTCCGCCGTGATGTTCGGCGCGGTGGCGGCCTCGACGGCTGCCTTATAGTTTTCATGGTAGTAATTGAGGACCAGGCGCGTGGTCGCATGGTAGAAAGTACCGCAGGTGGACGTGACGTTGGCATTGAAGTAGTCCACCGCCTGCGCCTCATTGAACCCGTCGTGGTCCAGGGACGCGGCGTCGGCAATCTCGCCCGACAGATTCAAAAACAGCCCGCGATGCAGCGCATGCACGTAGCAGGGTTCGACTTGCCCGACCTTTTTGGCAAACTTCACCTCGCGCGCGGTCATTTTCAACACATCGGCCAGCGACTTCGACAAACTCACCTCCTGCCAGAAACCGAACAGATAGATGTAGGAGGCCCAGAAGTTTTCACCGGTATTCACCAGCTTTTGCAAGCCCTGCTTGCGCGGCGCCACGGTGTCGCGTATCGGCTGCTTCCAGAACAGCGCAAAGCTGGTCACCATGAAATAGGTGCGCGCCTCCATCGGCGGGTTGTCCACGTGCTTGATATAGCCCATGGCCAGTCGGCCATATTTATAGGCTTCGCTGGGGACACCGAGTTTGGACCACAGCAATCCGAAGCCGGAAAATATGAACGAGGAGATAGGGCTGTTGCCATGGATCAGGGTCAGCTTGAACATCCGCAAAATGACAAACGGCAAGAGCAGCAAGCCCTGCAAGTAGGTCGGTGCCACCAGCTCTTTGAGCAGACTCAGCACGCTCAGGACGTCGGCATTGCCGGTTTTTGGCATCGCCATCAGGTAATCGACATCTTTGCCCAGCTCGCGGAATTTGGTCGCGGCCAGCTCCAGCAGCAGCTGTGCCTGGGTGCACTTGCGTGGCAACCATTCGCCATACAGACGCAAGGAATCGATGGCAATATCAATCGATTTGTCCATTTGACCGGCACCGCCGTAATACAGGATCAGGATGTTGTTGATCTCCACCTGCTCCTCGCGGCTGCGACAACGCTGCAACAACCCAGCGGCGCTGGCGATGCCGGCGGTGGCGTCTGCGGTCAGGAACTGGCATTCGGTAAGCCCCTTGTGAACGCCGAACATCAGCGCATGGTGCGTCTGCCAGGCGCCGTCGTCCAGCAAGGCAGCGGCGGCGCTGAAATATTCCAGCGCCGGCCCATAGGCGGTGGACTCCTGCGCCCGACGCCCCGCGCTCAGATTCAAGCTTGCCAGGCTGATTTTTTCCTCGGCACTGTCGATCAGGGATGCACTCTTGTTGTAATGCTCGACGATGCTAAAACAGCCGCCAGCCAGGTCCTCTTCAGCGGTCGATTTGAGCAGCAGCCGGGCAATCTTGAGGTGCGTGGCCTTTTTTTGCCCCTCTTCAATCAGCGAATAGGCCGCTTGCTGCACCCGGTCGTGCAAAAATCGGTCCACCGCCTCGCGCGCCTCATCCCCCGCCTCATCCCCTTCCATCATCCGCACCCGCTGATGGCCGCCCCCCTGGGGCAGCAGCAAGCCCTCCTCGACCGCCGGCCAGAGATCACGGGCAATGCCGACCGCCGACTGTTCGGCAATGATGGCCAGGGTATTCAGATCAAAGCTGTTGCCGATGCAAGCGCCCAGGCGCAGCAGGTTCTGGGTGGCGCCGGGCAGGGTTCGCAGCTTTTGTGCCATGAAATCGACCACGTTGTCAGTAATGTCCTGGGCCTTGATCTGCTCGACATCCCAGACCCAGCGCTGTTGCCGCGTGTCAAAGCGCAACAGGTTTTCGTGGTGCAGGTTTTTCAGGAACTGGATGACGAAGAAGGGGTTGCCGCCGGTCTTCTCCATGATCAACTGCGCAAGGGGCGTGACGGCAGCGCCCTCCGCATGCACCGTGTCGGCAATCAAGGCAGCCAGATGCGAAAAATCCAGCGGTTTCAGGCTCAACTCGCTGATCCGCACCCCCGCCTTGACGATGTCGTGCATGGCGATGCTGAAGGGATGGGTGTGGTCCACTTCATTGTCGCGGTAAGCCCCCATCAGCAACAGGTATTCGTTGCCTTCGGACAGCATCAGCGTCTTGATCAGATTCAGCGTCGCCACATCGGCCCACTGCAAATCGTCGAGGAAAACAACCAGAGGCGATTCCTTGCGGGTGAACACCCGCAAAAACTGCAAGAACACCATGTTGAAGCGGTTCTGGTTCTCTTCCGTGCCGAGATTGGGCACCTTGGCCTGCACACCGATGATCTTTTCCAGCGCCGGTATCACGTCGATGATGACCTGGCCATTGGGCCCCAGCGCCGCCAACAGCCTGGTTTTCCACGCCAGCAGCTCGTCTGCGGGACTCATCAGCAACTGTTTCAGCAAGCCATTGAAAGCGCCGCTGATGGCAGAGTAAGGGATATGGCGTTGAAACTGGTCGAACTTGCCGGCAATAAAAAAACCGTATTTCTCGACCAGGGGCTTGTGGATTTCGTTGACCAGGGCGGATTTGCCTATGCCCGAATATCCGGCCACCATCAGCATTTCGGCGCCACCGGCGGCAATGCGGAAAAAACAATCCTCCAGCACATGGGTCTCGACCGTGCGGCCATACAGTTTTTGCGGTATGTGAAACCGCCCGGAAACATCGCCTATCCCCAAGGTGAAATGGTCCACGGTGCCGCTTTCATTCAGCTGCTTGCGGCATTTCTCCAGATCCCAGATCAGGCCGGACATGCTGTTATAGCGATCCTCGGCCTTTTTCGACATCAACTTCAGGAGGATGTTCTCGATGACCGGCGGGACATCCGGTCGGTGCGCCCGCATCGGGGTGGGATTTTTCGCAATATGGCAATGCACCCAGCCGATGGCATCGTCGGCCTGAAACGGCGCAGACCCCGTCAACACTTCATAAAGCGTCACGCCCAGCGAGTAATAGTCGGTCCGGTAGTCGATTCCCCGGTTCATGCGGCCCGTCTGTTCCGGCGAAATATAGGGCAGTGTGCCCTCCAGCAGACCGGGGCTGATCGCCTCCTGTTCTTCCCGCTGCAAGAAAGAGGCCAGGCCGAAATCAATCAGCCTGAATTCGGCGCCATCGCTGCCCACCAGGAAGTTGCCCGGATTGACATCCTTGTGAATCACACCTTTGGCGTGCATATCGCCGATGATGGCCGCCATTTTGCAGGCATGGTCGATAAAGCTTGCCAGGTCGATCCGGCTGGATGCATACCGGGTTTTCAGCTCCTGCGCCAGCGTTCGGCCATCAAAGGCCGCCATGACCAACGCCAGGCCGCCGTGGCACTTCTCCAGCGAGTACACACTGGAAACGCCGCTGATGGAGAGGCGCGCCAGGATTTCGTACTCGTGTTTCAAACGTGCCAGCTCGAACTGGCTAGGGCAGTCCGCGCCGGACGATTTGATCACCACCGGAACATTGTCGGCCAGACGAACGCCGTTGCAGACCAGCGTTCTTTCGCTCTCAAAAATCACCTGTTTGACCTTGAAGCCGTCGACAGACAATGCCATTGAATCACTCCTTGCGGTTCGGGATCGGGATCGGGATGAAATACCCTGCGAATGCCCTGCGCTGACGGCCTAGCGGCAGACAACCTTGTTTCGGCCCGCGCTCTTGGCCGCATACAGTGCCTCATCCACGCGCTGGCAAATGCTACTGAAACAGTCATCGTGCGCCCAATGGGTGACGCCAAAGCTGCACGTCACTTGCCCGACATCATTGAAATCATGGCGTTCAATCAAGTCCCGCAGCTTTTCGGCGGCAATGTGCGTTTCTTCCAACTCGGTTTCCGGCAACATGATCATGAACTCTTCCCCGCCCCAGCGGGCAAAGACATCGCTCGCCCTGATTTGCCGCGAAATCAACGCAACAATCGTGCAAAGAACCGCATCGCCGGCAGCATGGCCGAACCGATCATTGACCCGTTTGAAATGGTCAACATCGACCATGACCAGGGACAGGCTGCGGTCATAGCGTTTGCAGCGCACAATCTCGGCCTCCAGCGCACGATTGAACTTCAGGCGGTTACAAGCGCCGGTCAGCACATCGTGGGTTGCCAACAGCTCAAGCTCTTTGTTCATCCGCTCGAGTTCGCGGTTTTTCTCCTGCAATTCCGCCGTGCGCGCCTGCACCTCCTCCTCCAAAAAGGCGCGGAATGAGTCTACGGCGTAGATATCGGCGTACGACCTGAGCGCCAGGGTGATCGCTGTGCGGAATTTCCTGTCCGTCAGTTCGGTTTTTTCCTTGTAATCATTGACGTCGTACTTGACGATCACACTTTCCTCCGGCGCCGTGCCCGGCTGGCCGGTGCGCAGGATGATGCGAATCAATTTATTTTCGAGGTCCTGGCGGATGAATTCCGACACCGCCAGACCGGAGTCATCCTTCTCCATGACGATATCAAGCAGGATCAGGGAGGCGTCGGGGTTATCCCTGAGCAGTTGCTTGGCCTCTTCGCCCGAATAGGCGCTGAGAAATTGCAGTTTTTTGCCTTGGTAGCGGTAATCCCTGAGTACAAACCGCGTGACGGTATGCACTTCGTGCTCATCGTCGGCAATGATGACCTTGATTCTTTCTTCCTGTGCGCCGTCTGACGGCTGCGCCGCTGCGTCACTTTTACTAAACGTCAATTGCGTCATTGCTTATACCTCATGCATGGCCACCGGGAATACCTTTTCAGGAAAAATCAAATCCATTGTTCAAGCCGGGCTCTGCCGCAGTCGCCGCAGTCACCGAAGTCGCCCGGTGAAATCCATGAAAGACCCGGTGCATGTCGTCCAGCAGCGCGTCTTCAGCGAAGTATTTGACCTCTTCAAGCACCAATAGATAGTCCTCTTTTGGCAGGATGCGCACCAATTGCATCAACTCAAATTCCTCCAGCATGGCCTTGATCATCAGTTGTACCTCGGCGCGGCTGATGGTCAGCGTGAACACCTTCTCGCACAGAATCTTGGGAATGCGGTTGAATAAATTGATGAAACGGTCCAGTTCGGGCGCGGTCGCGTTGGACAGAAAATGGGTGACGATGGTGTTGAGCAGGACTTCGTATTTTTCATGCGTCCGATAATGCGGTACCGCCAGCAGGCTCTGCTTATCCAGCCGATTGGCCCGCAGCAGCTGGCCCATCTGGCTGGAAAACTGCCGGTAGTTGCGCAAAATGAAGCTCATGCCCCAGCCGCACGGCGTGGTCCAGCAGCCGGCGTCGCCGATAAACACCACATGGTCTTCAGCCAGTTGCTGCGACAGGGCGCCCGACGGATACCAGCCGTACTTCAGCTCCTTGACTTTCAGACCATGAAAATTCTGCGTGGCCGCTTCGTCCCGGATGACTTTGAAATATTCCTTCTCCATCGTCTCCAGCGGCATGCGTTGCCGACGCAGGTAGAAAACGAAGGAAAACGAACTGGTTTCATTCAGTATTTCGTATTCGAACACCGGCCGACCGCTGGCCATGGACGCGGCGATATTCTCGTCGCTGTCCCGGAATGTCTGCCACATCATGTAGTCGCCGACCTGCATGCCGTTCAAGCCATCCGGATGCTCGCCGATGCAGCCATAGACCGACCACCAGTAATCGTTATTGCGTTCGATCTTGTACTTTTGCACGATGGGCGAATCGTAGCCCGAGGCGTCGATCAGCAGCCTGGCGCGAAAACGGCCCTGGCTGGTCTCGACGCTGACGACGCCATCGGCGACGCTGCTATCGACATAGGCGCAGTGTTCGACAAGTTCGGCACCGTTGGCCTTCATCACCGTCAGCCAATGCGGCAGCAAGGTCTTCTCGTCAACGTAGGGATAACGGTCAAACAACTCCGCCCGCCAGGAGATGCGGGCGCCGCCAAAGGTTTCCGTCATGAAGCGGGTGACGCCACCGTATGTGTAAGGCATCACGTCTGCATCAACCACATCCAGCGGAACAAACCAGCTCTTGCTCGTCTTGCCGATCTCGGCCCTGTCGATCAGCAGCACCGTATGCTGGGCGGAAAGCTCGGCACCAACCGCCAGCCCGGCAGGTCCGCCCCCCACGATCAACACATCGAAAAGCGTGCCATCATCCATGTCTTCCCCCACGTGTAGTAGTAGTACCCTGCAAACACAAGCACAAACACCGCCGATTGTGCTGTGTCTCGTCAGAATACCCATTCTGACACATCGCAATCCGCTGCAATGATACTTACCGGACGTGGACGCAGGCCAGCGTTGATGCCTGTTTTGGGCTGTACGGCCTATGGATAGAGCATGGGAAGCTATATTTTCATGAGTAAAGCTGGCTGCTGGAAGTAAAGCCGTGACGAGGGAATTTCAGTGAAACAGCCGACTCAAAACTTAAATCAGCCCCCGATCACGCCGCCATCGACCTTGGTGATGGCGATGGTGGCCGAACGTGGGCGCAAACCGGCGCCGTAACCCGCGTTGGCAGGCCACTGGCTGGTGTACTTGGCGGGGTTGCCTATGTCGGCCATCTTGGTGCCCTCGCCCGGATGCTGGATGTTGATGAACAGCGTTTTTCCGTCCGGCGTTTCGCACAGTCCGGTGATTTCGCAGTCCTTGGGGCCTACCAGGAAACGTTTGAGCGTCTCGGGCGTTTGCGCCTTGCCCACCGGAGTGGTCACGCGCTTTTCGCTGCCGTCGGCGCGCTTGTAGGCCAAGGTTTTATGCTCGCCATCGCCCACGCGACCAGGAAGGGCGGCGAGCATCATGCAGTTCGTCACGTCGGTGTAGGCGCCGTCATCGGTCTGAATCCAGCAGATGCCGGTGGCGGGACTGAAGACCAGACCGTCCGGGGACGACATGTCGTTTTCCTCGGTCAGGCGCGAAAGGTTCACACGCGCAGCATCCGCATCCGACTCGGCACCGAAGAGGTATATGTCCCAACGAAATGCCTTGTCGGAAGGTTTGGCCTCGGCCACGCGAATGATGTGGCCATGCACATTGCCCTTGTTTTCCTTGCCGCCCTTCATCTTGTCCGAATAATGGCGCGGGTTGGCTGCGTCCACGCCCATTTCACCATCGACCGTGCGGTTGGAGTTATTGGTCAGCGTCATGTAGAACTCGCCGTTGCGCGGGTTGATGCCGCCCCACTCGGGGCGGTCCATCTTGGTGGCGTTGGCTGCGTCGGCTGCCAGTCGGGTGAACACGGCAATATCGGCGTCGCTGGCGAATTCAAAGTCCGGGTTCGCGGCGACATAGGGGTTGTTCAGCGACAACTCCAGCCATTCGCCAGTGCCGTCGGCCTTGAATTTGGCGGCGTACAGGGTGCCCTTGTTCAGGTATTTGTCGCCAGCAGCCATGCGCTTGGCTGCCGTGGCATCGGCTGCGTCCCAGAGCGCGGCAGAGACGTACTTGTAGATGTATTCGCCACGCGCGTCGTCGCCCATATAAGCCACAATGGGCTGACCCGCCACGGGAGCCGCGAAGCTCACGCTTTCATGGGCAATGCGACCCATGGCCGTGCGCTTGCGCACCGGCTCTTGCGGGTTGTAGGCGTCCATCTCCACCACGTAGCCGAAGGTATTGAGTTCGTTGCGGTAGTCGGCTTTGGCATCCGCGCCCAGCGCGCCGTTGTTCCAGCGCACAAAGCGGTCGTCAGCGCCTGCGCTTTCCCAACCGTGGCGGCTGGCATCTCCGGCCTTGCGTCCATAGCGGATAAGTCCGGCAACCTGCTTGTCCTTTTTACCTCGGCGCTCGTCGTCCCTGGCATCGCGGTGGAAATAGCCAAACCAGTTCTCCTCGCCAGAGACAAAGGTGCCCCAGGGGGTTTTTCCGGTGCCGCAATTGTTGAGCGTGCCGCGTGCGCGTGTGCCGTCCGGGCTGTACTTGGTCACCATGTGGGCACTGCCTGCGCCAGGGCCGGTGAGCAGCACCTCGGTCATGGTGGTGACGCGACGGTTCAGGCCCGACTGGGGCTGGTATTTCCACTGGGAACCCTGGGCCTGCACTTCCACCACGGACAGGCCGTGAATGGCCAATTCCTTGTCCACTTCCCCCGCAGGACGGGGCAGGCTGGCCTTGCCGCCGTCGGCGTGGATGAAGAAGGAGCTGAGTTTTTCGTCGGTGGTGGCTTCGTGGTTCATGGCCAACAGCCCGCGTTGGGTGGCGCTGGCGCTGGGGCGGCCCTGCGCGTCCAGGCCAAACCACTCCATGCCGTCGTGGTGGTCCCCGGCGCGGTGTTCCCATTGGGTGTCGGTGCCGTCATTCCTGAAAGCGGCAACATCGTCACGCAAGGGGTCGCCCAGGGCGTAGAGCACCTGCACGCGGTAGCCCGCTGGCACCATTACCTGATCGGCCAGGCTCTTGGGCACGGCCTTGAAACCCAGGGCGGAAACCATGGCGTTCAACGGCGCGGGGGCTGCGGCACCGTTGCCGGTGGCGGCACAACCCATGAGCGCGGTGCCACCCAGCACGCTGGTGCCCAGCGCCGCCGCGCCGCCCAGCAGCAAGCTGCGGCGTTGCAGGCGTGCATTCAATACTGCGTCAAACGATTCGTTGGCCGTGGTGTTGGACGCTTCATTGTTGAAGACGTAGTCGGGGCTATCGGGAAGACGACGATTCATGGACAAAACCTCATTAAGGGGAAAGGAGCCGAAGCATGACGAAGCAATATGACGAGCGAATGAAATGCTTGTGAAAGGGGTTTTTCGGCGTCCGGTGTCCAGTGTCCGGCGTATTACCATCGAAGCATCCCGGACTCCGGTTTTCCATCGCCTATGTATACGTTGCACACTTTTCGCACCTGGATGGTGATGTGCCAATGGATAGCGTTTGTGTGTGCGGGGCTTGGAACGCGGCTTGGTAGTGGCCGCAGGAACGCTTCATGATCTGGAGGGGAAAGCAGCGTGTGAGCTGGTCGTCAAAACGGCATGTGGAGCAGGTGGAAACCCGAACGAGCAAGCAGGAGCCATCACTAAAAAGTCACTGTTTGCGTCGTCAAGCGGCGCAAACGTCGTGAAAAATTGGCTTGAGAGAGAATCCAGTGAGCAGAAACGGACAGCGGACAGGACAACAACACCTTGCACTAGGATAGTCTCGAAATGGTTTTCAATATCAAAAATCTTTGAACCAACGGAAATATATGCATGTATCCAGCATAATCGCTACCCCAACGCATTCTCACACGATAAATCCTCTCACATTTAAAGTCATTGGTGATTAATCCAATCAAATCTTCTATCTCAGTTACCATTCTCTCTCGTGTGATTTTTATCTGACCATTCATTAAGTCACTCAACATAGAAAAAGGCTGCTTGAAAAAAAAACTATCCAACGCCACCACCAATTCCCTTGTACAAGTTTTACAAATCTCAGATACAGATTCATATATATATTGATTACCAGCCCCTTGCTGAAGATGAGCATTTAATGATTCAAGAATATTACTTTCATCAAGATTGCTTACATAAGCACTAGCAATAGAGTCACCCCATTTCCCGTCAACAGAACTCATTGCCATAACATAGCCATTAAGTCGATTAATAAGCAATTCCTGTGTTTGAAAATCCATAAATCACCCATATAAGATAAAAATAAACAGCTCTTTCAAGGCGCCACCTCCATACAAATCAACAACTTACGTTGCCCAGCGTTGTTTGATAATAATATTTCACAATAATTCGATTATTAATTCAAATATCATACCGAACGCATTGGGCGGGTGGCGACACGTTCTGATGCTGAAAACTGCTCAAAAAATGGGCACATGGGGGTTCGGAAAATCTCGTTTTCTCACGGTTTGCGCAGTCAAGCGGCACGAATATCGTGAAAAATTGGCTTGAGAGAGAATCACGGGAGCAGAAACGGACAGCGGACAGGACAACAGGACAACACCGACTTATGCGAATTCAATTTGAAATTGGCCCATTTGTTGCGGCTTCCCCATAAACGTCCAATGCTAAATCAATTCCAAGCTCACCAATCTGCTTTAACAGCGAGTTGCCGAAGGTGCTCCCTGTGTTCCCGACCGAATACCATCCGATGAAAAACTCTGATCGACCGCCGCCTGCACAAATTTTCAAGAACAAATCAGCGTGCTTAGCCAAATCTTTCGTGACGCGCGCAAGCAAATCGGCCAAGTCCTCATCATACTTCCGCTCAATAGGAAATGAGCAATAGCTTTCGTCATATACGCCGCCCAACACGACTCCAACAGGATTAGTCCTGGGTTCGCCAATTTTGTGCGTCCACTTTGGCTTCAGGCCAAGCTGCGCACAAATTTCGGCAGGGGCAACATCAATGCTGAAAATTCTAAGCGAGACGGAAAACTCAAATGTGTTCATGTCACCTCGACAAATACGGTCTAAATGGTCCATTGTCGACCGCTTCGCCATGATGGTCGCCTGTGATCACATGACGGATAGCGTTTGTGTGCGCGGGGCTTGCAGCGGAACGGCGGAAATAGGCACAGTGGCTCTGGTAGGCGCATCGGTTGATGCCAAATACGGCTGTATCGCTTATGGGACGTGCGGGGACAGCTATTAATTGCGTATAACATCATATCCATTGCGCCGCAAAGTCCGTCCAAGCACGTTGGCACCGGGATATGAGGCGTAACCAGGAGTTAATAACTGACCTTACGCACTCACCAAGGAGGAGCAGGTTCTAACAAAAAGCTCTCTCCATTGGGGAAATGCATTTTGCCTGCGTAAGGTCAGTTAATAATGGGAACAACCGTCAATTTCACCGGCTCTGTGGATCGTGACTTGCTCAAGAGGGCAAAGGTTATCGCTGCAAAGACGGATACATCCATCAACGCGCTGTTCAATGCCGAGTTGCGATATCTGGTTGAAACATTTGAGGCTGCAGAAATCAGTGGCAATCAGAATTTCAGAACTTTGCTGGACTTTTCGCTTGGTCGAATTGGTGATGAAGACGTACTAGGCGCCCTTGGCATTGATAGCCAGGAAGACCTGTTCCTGCTCATGGCGCATGCCCATCTACCTATGCCACGGCTGCCGCAAGCACAGACAAAGCGCATGGTGGACAGTCTTCACGCGCTGGATTCCTGAGCGGGGACACGCTTGGTATCTACTACCGACATCGTTCTGCTACCTGATGCGGGGCCGTTAATCACGCTGGCTTATGCTGACGCACTCGACTTGCTTTTTCGACCTGGCTGGTCCGTCAATCTCGTCGACATAGTATTGCATGAAGTGACCCGCACCCGGACACCCACAAGTGAAAAGCTTGAACCATGGGTTCAGGTCAATAAACTTCTCGTAATCCCGACGAGAATTCACGAGCACCATCAACAAAAGCTGGTTTCCAGAACTGATGTGCCACGGAAATCAAATCCTGGCGAGCTTGCGATACAGGAGTCAAGGCCAGCTTCGCCTTGGAAGCACCGCCGAAAACAGGCGTTTTTCTGTTTGAAGATCACAAAATCGCCCGTGCTTCCTTTGTCGTGCCAGACAATTGCCGCAAGGTGAGTACCCGCGCCTACCTGCTTTTCCTTGAGCAAAAAGGGTGGTTGGTATCTGCCTCGGAGGTCGAACGCAAAGCGGTTCTGGCTGGACGTGCATTTTCCAGGTTGCACTTCTCCGATAGCCGGATTTGATCCATGCACGGTAAATGGATAGCGTTTGTGTGTGCGGTGCTTGGAACGCGGCCCAGTGGTGGTCGCTGGAGCGTTGCACATGGGCATGCAAAAAATCTCTTCCCTTCACGGTTTGCGTCTTGAATCGGTGCAAACGTTGTGAAAAATTGGTTTGAGAGAGAATCCCGTGAGCAGAAACGGACGGCGGACAGGACACATTTTTAGTATCACGGGTGATATGAAAATGACATAAAACTGGTATCACTTTGCAGCCACGCGACAACGGTCAATCGCACGGTTCAGCGGTGCCAGCAGGCCTTTAGGATCGGCGGTATTGAGGTAGAAGCCGGAATTACGCGCGCGCCCCACCGTCACCCTGGTCTCCTTGGGCCAGTCAGATTTCATGTCCTCGTATATGGATTGCGGAATGATCACCGCATCCGCTAGCCCCTGCGCGAGGGTTCTCACCAGTTCCTCGTAGGTGTAGGTACCGGTCACGTGGGTGTAACCGTCCGCACTGTAGTCAGCTTGCTGGGGCGAGCCCAGTCGCGCGGCAATGCGCAAGCTTTTGTCGGTGATGTCCAGCGGGCGCATCGACAACCAGGTGTCGGGGTTTTCCCATGTCGGCTGGCTTTGCAGCATCTTGCCTGCCCGCTCGCTGGTGAAACCCATCGGAAAGGCCAGATCGAGCTTGCCGTCGATCACCATCTGCACCACCCGTCTGGTCGGATAGGCTTCCCACACAACGCGGGCGTTCAGCGCCTTCTCGATGCATTGAAAGATACGCTTTTTGAGGGGCACCTCGTTGAGGGGCACCTCGATGACCAGACTGCCATCAGCACCCATCGCGTAGCCCGGTAGGCCCTCGGGCACGCCACCCCTGAGCGTGAGCGCTTCCGCCGCGCCGCCGGGCGTGCTGGCCATAAAAAGAATCAGTGCAGCGAGCAGGAATCGCATGGTTGGCCTCTCTTTGTGCTCACGCCAAGTGCTTGGGCATCAACGCTGGATACTAATTTTTCTGCGGGGAATAGTTGTCAATTATTTTTGAAATAATGTTTGACTTATTGGCTTCTCGCAGCACCCGATCAACTTTTTTAAGAAAATCAGTTTTCTTTGCGGACTTGGCAAATGCAACGTAATTCGGGTCACGATTAAATGGTTTCGGGAGTATCAGAAACTCATCCCTGCGCTTTGCGAGATCGAGCCCTGCCAAACCTGGGGAAAAGTAATTGATTGCATCTTCAAGACCCGCTTTGCCCGACGTGATCAAAACAGCGTCCAGCCGGTCAGAAAGCAGCATTGCCAGTTGCTGCGTTGGCAAAGTACCAGGAACTGGTTCAAAGACCTTGTTGGCAACCGCCACATCGTATGCCTCTCCATAGCTGGCCCCTCTGGCAACGCCAATTTTCTTGCCTTTTAAATCATCCATATTGTTAAATTGAAATTCCTTGCCCTTTTTCACAACCAGCACGACTTCGTCGATATACAGAGGCTCTTCTGAATAATCGAATTTCTCCAGCCGCTTGGACGTTTTTGAAAATCCGATAATCCCCATATCACCATTTTCAGCAGATTCTATTGCCCGGGCCAGCGGCAATAAATTGAAAGTAAATTTATCTCCGGTTTCCTTTTCAATATATTTCATCACATCAATCACGATGCCTCTGGGTGTCCCATCCCTGTCCTTGAATATCTTTGGTGCCCTTGCCTCATTGCCGGTAAACGTAAAGTTGTCCGCATGGGCGCTGAAGGCAAACAATGCGCCCAATAAAATGATGATGAATGCAGTCAGGCGTTTCATACTCGTCCCCCGAATAAATGATAAAAGGATAGGCATTTCAACAGTGTAATCCCAAGTATCGTATTGGCGCATTGCGATCCCCCGGCCTGGCAATCGAAACGGCTTTTTTCGTGTTTGCACCATACACTACGCGCCTTTGACGAGGAGCGGATGGTGCAAATGCAAAAACATGGCAAAGGCCTGGGCTTGTCTGTCCTGGCATGGGTGGCGCTGGCGGGGCCGGTGCTGGCCGGCGGTTTGAAACTGGTGCCGGGCGCGGTGGTGTACGACGCAGACGGCTTTATCCGGATTTCCGGAGAAATACACAACAACACCGGCCAGACGGTTTGCAATCCCCAGGTGGCTGTGTTTTTGAAAGACGCGGCAGGCAAACCCATCACGGTAACGTCCGTGCTCACCGAAACAAAAAAAGGCCTGGGCCAGGAACCCACCGATGGCGTTTCGTCAACACGGGAATGGCTGCCGGCTGGTGAGGTCGCTGTGTTTACCTATCTGCGCGATTTGACCAAGCTCGGTGGTGCCAAACCGGCCAGACACGTGCTGGAGGCGTCGGCGCGCGCCTGCGAGGGCGCCTTGCCAAAAATTGCAGTGGAAGGTTTCAAGGACAAGGTCGATTCCGCCGGTTCCCATGAAGTGGCTGGCACGCTGCGCAACGTAGGCTCCGTGCCGTGCCGCTCGCCCAAGCTTGTACTGGGCTACTATGGGGCCGATGGCGTATTGATCGAGACCAACTACATTGAACCGGACGCATATTTTCAAAAGCAGCTCGGCCCGGGCAAGAGCGTCGCCTTCTCGCAAGCTTCGCTGGTCTCACCGGACTGGCGCAAGCCGGTGCCCTTTACCCTCAAATATTGGGGCGACTGCGCCAGACATGAACCCTGAAAGCAGATGCGCAAGAAATTCCTGTCCTGCGCAGTGCTGGTGAGAACGCTATATGCTCCCACCATTGCACGTACCCTTATTTTTTCCTTGAAGGAGCCATTTTGGAAACCGATCTCAACCCCATCAAAGACCGCGAAGAACTGCTTTTCCTGCTGGCCGAGGCCGCCGAATTTGAGCACGCCGTGATGTGCAGCTACCTCTACGCCGGAATGAGCCTGAAACGCTCACTCGACGAGGGGGTTACCGCGCCGGAACTGGCGGCCATCGAGCGCTGGCGCAAGGAAATTCGTGGCGTGGCACTGCAAGAGATGCTGCACCTGAGCCTGGTCAACAATATGCTGACCGCTTTTGGCTCTGCACCCCATTTTGCGCGGCCCGACTTTCCCATTCCGCAGGGGCGTTTTCCGGCAGATATCGAGCTGAACCTCTCTGCGTTCAGCGAATCATCGTTGCAGCACTTCATGTTCATAGAAAAGCCTCTGGAGATCGACATCCCGGATGGCACCGCCTTCAGGCATCTGCACCATTACCGGCGCGCGATTCGCCGCGACCTCTTCTCGCCCACGCCGACCGATTACGCCTCGCAAGGGCACCTCTACCACGCCATCGCCAACGGCATTGACGCGCTGGCGCAAAGGCTCGGGCACGACGCACTGTTTTCCGGGCACGGGGATGCGCAGGTCAGCGGCGCACAGTTCGCCCTGCCGGGCCTCTTTGCCGTCACGGACCTGGCGTCAGCCCATCGCGCGATTGAGGAGATTGTGATTCAGGGAGAAGGTGCCCCCGCCCACAGCAATGACTCGCACTACGCACGGTTTCACAGCGTTCTTGAAGAGTTCAAACAGCTCAAGGCTGCGCGGCCAGATTTTGAGCCCGCACGAGCGGCGGTTGTCAATCCGGTGCTGGTGGACCCGCTGCGTGCGAAGGCGCACACCTGTGTCACGCACCCGCTGGCCATGCGCGTGGTGGACCTGGGCAATTGCCTGTACAGCCTGATGCTGCGCACCTTTGCCCAGATTTATGCGCCCAACCCGCTGCCCCAGCCCCTGCGCACCGGATTGGCGCAAGCCGCAACGGCGATGATGTACGCGCTGACCACCGTGGGCGAAGCCGCTACCCGGCTGCCGCTCAAGAAAGAAGGTGGCGCGCACACGGCAGGCTTGAGCTTTGAATTGCCGGGTTCCGTGGGCCAGCTGGTACAACGCTGCGCTGCACAGATTCTCGGCGAGCGCGCATCGGAGCTTGCCAGCGTCACCAGGGAAATCGCAGCCGACGTGCCGCTCCCCGGCGTTGCCGACAGCCTGGAAACCTTGGCGCGCAAACTTGCAAAATTACACGATGAGTTTGAGGGCGAGCTGGTGCCAAGTGCGCCTTTGGCCCGGCAAGCCACAACCAGCATCCCGCCCGTCGTGGCAGCAAAAGCCCCCTCCCCTCTTAAGGTGGATGCGGACAATCCCAACGTGGCCAGTACCGACGCCATCCGTATTGACTACGACACCAAGCGCTGCATTCACTCGCGCAACTGCGTTCTCAACGCACCGCGCGTGTTTCTGGCCAACGTCGTCGGGCCGTGGTTGCACCCCGAGGCCACGACGCCGGACCACATGGCTGAAATTGCGCAAGATTGCTGTTCCGGGGCCATCACCTACCAACGCCTCGACGGTGGCCCGCAAGAGCAGCCGCCCGAAGTGAACGTGCTGCGCGTGCGTGAAAACGGACCCTATGCCGTGCGCGCCAGCATCGCCCTGGAAGGCCAGGAGCCCATGTTCCGGGCCACGCTGTGCCGCTGTGGCAAATCACGCAACAAGCCGTTTTGTGACAGTTCGCATCTGGAGGCTGGTTTTACCGCCACCGGAGAGCGCGCGGTGATCGACTCCGATCCGCTGGAAAACCGTGCCGGCGAGCTGGCGATTGAACCCATCCCCAACGGGCCGCTGGAGTTCACCGGCAATCTGGAAATCTGCGGTGGAACGGGCCACACCATTCAACGGGTGCAGACCGCGCGCTTATGCCGTTGCGGCGGGTCGGCCAACAAGCCGTTTTGTGACAACACCCATGCCCGGATCGGATTCCGGTCTGACCAGTGACTGCGCCCGACTTCGACCTGCTGGTCATCGGGGGTGGCTCCGGCGGGGTGCGTGCAGCGCGCATCGCAGCAGGCCATGGCGCGCGGGTTGCGCTGGTGGAACAACACC
Source organism: Rhodoferax sp. (assembly GCA_041910275.1). Taxonomy (GTDB): domain Bacteria; phylum Pseudomonadota; class Gammaproteobacteria; order Burkholderiales; family Burkholderiaceae_C; genus Allorhodoferax. The sequence goes on along the minus strand of JAYRRD010000125.1, from coordinate 23,084 downwards.
GCCTGGGGGGCACCTGCGTCATTCGCGGCTGTGTGCCCAAGAAGCTGATGGTCTACGCTGCGCGCTTTGCACAGGAGTTTGAAGAAGCGCAGGGCTTTGGCTGGACCCTGGGCGAGCCACAATTTGACTGGACCACGCTCAAGCGGCGCCGCGATGCCGAAGTCGCACGGCTGGAGGACGTCTACCGCCAAGCGCTGGTGTCTGCCGGGGTTGATATTTTTCAGGGCCAGGCCAGCTTTGTGGACCGCCAGACGGTGGAACTGTCTGACGGCAGGAAGTTGACGGGCGCTCATTTATTAATAGCTACAGGCGCCCATTCCACGGGCGGCGAAGACACTCCAGGGCATGAACTGGCGATCAGTTCCGATGGCTTTTTCGAGCTGGAGTCCCTGCCAGGGCGCGTGGTGGTACAAGGTGCCGGCTACATTGCGGTCGAGCTGGCGTGCCTGCTCAAGCTCCTGGGTGCCGAGGTGGATGTCGTCGTGCGCGGCGAGGGTATTTTGCGCAACTTTGATGTGGATGTGCGCCAACACCTGGGCAAAGCGCTGGCGGATCTGGGCGTGAACTTCCACTATGGGCGCAAGATTATTGCCATCGGCAAGACCTTCTCCTCCTTGCGGGTTGCGCTGGACGATGGCCGCCGCCTGGAAGCCGATTGCGTCTTGCGTGCCTTGGGGCGCACACCCGATACACGCAGCCTGGGGCTGGAGCGACTCCTGCCACTCGGTCTGCAAGTCAATGCGCAGGGCGCCATTGCGGTCGATGCGTATTCCCAGACCGGCGTTCCTGGCATTTATGCCGTGGGCGATGTGACCAACCGGGTCAACCTGACCCCCATGGCGATCCGCGAGGGCCATGCTTTTGCCGACAGCGTGTTTGGCGGCAAGCCGCGCAGCGTTGACCATCACCTGGTGCCCACCGCCGTCTTCACCACACCCGAGGCCGGGGTGGTGGGCCTGACCGAGGCGCAGGCGCTGGCACAGTATCCGAACCTGGACGTGTACCGCCGCGTTTTCCGGCCCCTGAAATCCGCGTTATCGGGCCATGCGGGAAAAATGCTGCTCAAACTGCTGGTGGACCGTGATACCGACCGCGTGCTGGGTTTTCATGGCGTTGGCCCGGACATGGGTGAAATGGCGCAGCTCATGGGTGTGGCGCTGCAACTGCGCGCCACCAAGAGCGCGCTGGACGCCACCTTGGCCGTGCATCCTACCGCAGCAGAAGAACTGGTGACCATGCGCACACCCGCAGTGCGGTACGGACTTACCCAAGCTGCAAATGGTTCCTGAGATGCACTTGGTTACTACGTTTTCAGTAGCTGCCCCCGCTTGTCCCACGGGTGCCAGAGGCTGATTGAATGCCTGATTTGAGGCCAGATGGAGGCTAAAAACGTGCCTCGGAGGCTTGCGGGGAGTACTTGCAGTGCGGTTTTGGTATTTTTAATATCACGGGTGATATGAAACTGGCACCACGGACCTGATCCTTGGATTGGTTAACTGCATAATGGCCTACAAACGGGAGAAAATCATGTCGGGTACTCATGCAAAATCATTTCTTCGCCATACCGCACTAGGGATTGCCCTGGCTCTTGTTTCGGGTGGCATATGTGCGGATAAACCGGATTGGGCGGGCGAAGGCAAGCACAAGGAAGGAAAGAGCCATCACAAGGAGAAGGATCGCGATGCGGATGGGCACAGCGGTTCGGTGGCATTCAGCTTCGGTAGTGATGATCGCCGTATCGTCAGTGAGTACTACGGTACCCGGATTTCCAGTGGCAAATGCCCTCCGGGGCTGGCGAAGAAGAACAATGGCTGCCAACCACCAGGGCAGGCAAAAAAATGGCAAAAAGGTCAGCCCCTCGCCAAAGACGTCAAGTACCACGAGTTGCCTGTTGAACTGCGTGTTCGCCTGCCGGTGCCGCCGCCGAACCACCGCTATGTCCAAATCGCTGGAGACATTCTGATGATCATGACCGGCACCCGGATGGTGGTTGACGCCATGGAGGACATCTTGCGCTGATGGCGCCACCCCATCATTGCGCGGTCATCCGGCAGCCCGGTGCAAACGTTGTGGATACGACTGCTTCAGGTTTCGGGGTGCAGTCCCCCGCTTTGCCAGGAACTTCCATGTCCCATAGCCTCACCCCTCCCGCAGCCCCTTTTGCTGCCTCTGCCCCTGCCATTGCTTCACCATGGCTCTGGTTTGTTGCCGGTCTTCTGTGCGCCGCCGGCCTGGGTGCGGGCGGTGCAACCCTGTACCTGATGGGCCAGCAGCAGGGTGCGGCGACAGCGACAGCGACAGCAACAGCGCCCCCGCCACCGTTGCCGGCAGCCAGCGCGACAACGACGGCGGTTGCGGCCATCCCGGCTACCCTGGCCGTCTCTGCCGCCCCTGTGGCCGCAGAGCAGGTTCAGCCCGCCCCCACCCCGCCAAAGGCCAGCACAGCCGGCACTGTGCATAAACCAAAACCCGTTGTTGCGCGTGTCCACACGGCGCCACCCGCTGCGAAAAATGTAGTCGCCACTCCCCCCGTGGAAGTGGCTGAGGCCCCGCGTGCGCCTGCGCAGCCTGAATGGACCCCGCCGCCCCCACCACCACCGGCCCTGTGCACCAACTGCGGTACGGTGGAGTCAGTGGTTCCCGTCGCCACCGAGAGCAAACCCAGCGGTGTGGGTGCCTTGACCGGGGCCGCTCTGGTGGGCTTGCTGGGCAACCAGTTCGGCAGAGGCGATGGCAAAACGCTCGCCACCCTGGCCGGTGTGGTCGGAGGCGCCTACGCTGGCAACGCGGTCGAAAAGCAGATGAAACAGCAAACGACCTATCGCCTGTTGGTGCGCATGGATGACGGCAGCGCCCGCTATGTGGAGCAGAACGCCCCGTCCTTCGGCGTGGGCTCGCGCGTGAGCGTGCAAGGAAATCAGCTGTCGCCCGCGCCCAGCGTGGCCCGGCAGGGAACATGAGGGCGCAGCAGGGTTCAATAATCCCTGACAATGACGGCGCAGGCAATACGGGGGCCTGCATTGCCCGCAGGTTGGGTTTTGAAGTCGTCCGCATCGCGGTGCACGATCACTCCACGGCCAATGACGTCGGTCACACCTTCGCCCACCGTGATGGCACCAGACGTGTAGCTGAACCGTGCCACTCCAGCCGCATCCGCCCGCAGGCTGACCAGATCACCCGCATGGTGTTCGCTGTGCCCGTGGGCACCATGGGCCTTGCCCAGGGGATTGAAATGTCCACCCGCGCTCACCCCATCCCCACTGGAGCAATCGCCCTTGTCGTGAACATGAAAACCATGCTCGGCGTTGGGCGTCAGTCCGCGAACTTCGCCGGATACCTTCACGACGTTGCCTGGCTGTCTGGCAAAACTGACCGTGCCGGTAACTGTATTGCCCTTGGTGGGATTGAGCTGCGCAGTCGCGCTGGGCTTGGGCGGGTACGCAGCACAGGCACCCAGCAAAAGGGCGACGGCCACCGGAATAACCTGAATGACCGGAATAAAGCGCTGGATCATGAGTCTGGCTCCTTTCGAGGAAAAAATGGAAAAACCAGGGGCAGTATTTCATGCTTCACCAACTCCTGCAAAAGCCCCGGAGAAACTCAGGGAATGGTGTCACCCTGGTGCAAAGGAAGCCAGGAACCAAAGGCCGCAGCCTGGCCGACCACGGCTGCATTGCCTGCCACCAGATTCCAGACCGTTGCCCGCTCGATACGAAACCGCTTGCCTTTTCTGGAAATGCGTATCCCCGAGTAGTCGTCGATGTAGCCGTGGCTTGCCACCCGGTCGAGGAGGCGCTGCCTCTCCTCCCGCGCCAAAGGTTCCGCCGAAAGGCGCGATGGCAGGCGGACCATCTCTTGCCAGGTCATTTCAAACAGCTGCTGGGCCAAAAGGTTGGCGTAGAAGAAAACCGGGTCGGGCATGGTATCGTGCGCCAGCACCACAAACGGTGCATGGTAAAGCTCTCTGGCCAGATGCGACACGCTTGTAGAGTGCGCAAGCAATTCACGCTGCACAAGCTGGCGGTGGCTGTCGAGAATCAGGCCCGCAGACGCAGCCTGGTACTGGTTGGCAGCAGACGGTTCGCTACGGTCGAATGGCATGGCCCGACCAGGGGGGGCTACACAATCGCGCTGGGGCGTTCGCCGCGCTCGTAGACCACATAGGCACGTCCCACGATCAGCTGATCGAGTTTGCCGATGTGCTCCAGGTTCTTGTTGCCGTAGGGCAGCTTGTGCAGGATGTAGCGCATGGCAGCCAGCCGGGCGCGCTTTTTGCAGTCGCTCTTGATGACCGTCCAGGGGGAATCGGCGGTATCGGTCTCGAAAAACATGTTTTCCTTGGCCCTGGTGTATTCTTCCCACTTGTCCAGCGAAGCCATGTCAATCGGGCTGAGTTTCCATTGCTTGAGCGGGTGGTTTTCGCGCTCCTTGAAGCGGCGGCGCTGCTCCTTGCGGCTGACGCTGAACCAGAATTTGATCAGGTGTACGCCGCTGCGCACCAGATGGCGTTCAAATTCCGGGGTCTGGTGCATGAATTCGCGGTATTCATCGTCGGTGCAAAAACCCATGACGCGCTCCACACCGGCGCGGTTGTACCAGCTGCGGTCAAAGAGCACGATCTCGCCGCGCGTGGGCAGATGCTCGACATAGCGCTGAAAATACCACTGGCCGCGTTCCAGCTCGCTGGGTTTTTCCAGCGCCACCACCCGTGCTCCGCGCGGATTGAGGTGTTCCATGAAGCGCTTGATGGTACCGCCCTTGCCCGCAGCATCGCGCCCCTCGAACAGGATGACCACACGCTGGCCGGTCTCCTTGACCCAGGCTTGCAGCTTGAGCAATTCGACTTGCAGGCGGAATTTTTCCGCTTCGTAGGTACTGCGGCGCAGCAGATTGCGGTACGGGTAGCCGCCATCGCGCCAATCGTCGGCGAGTTCTTCATCCGGGTTTTTCCGCTTGCGCGCACCTGGTTTTTCTTCCCCCAGCAGTGCGGCGCGCAGCACACGCGCATCGTCCTCGGAAGCCCCCTCCAGCAGCGCACGCAAGCCCTTGGCACGCTCTTCAGCCGTCGCCTCGTCGGCATCCGGGCGCACCAGATTGAGCGCGGCGGCAACGGCTTTTCCCTGTGCGGCACTGATTGCCTGGTCAACAACAAACTGGTTGAGCGCAGCGGCACGGTTCGATGGCGGCACATCCCCTTGCGCCACAGCGCGCACGGCGGACCTGGTGGCAGTCTGTACGGGACGGGGTTTGCGCTGTTTCTTGACGGGGGAGGCAGGGGCGACAGAAGTGACAGAGGTGACGGGATCATCAGACATGGTGGGGACTTCTCCTGAGTTAAGTTGCACTTTCGGGTTTATAGCGGCCAGACGACGCCATAGTTGTTGAGAATCGCATCCAGCGGCTGGTCATGTGGCTCGGGTTCCAAATCCTCGATAAACCCGGCGCCAAACCCGAGTCCGACGATAAACGGGCGCGGTTTCATCGTGGTCAGCAATCGGTCGTAAAACCCGCCGCCATATCCCAGACGGTACCCACCCGGCCCATAACCGACGCACGGCGCAAACAGCAGCGTGGGGGTGATCAGCTCGGTATCCTTGGGCTTGGGGATGCCATAGGCATCCTCTTCCATCGGGCAACCGGGATACCAGGCATGAAAACGCATGGTTTTTTGCTCCCGATCCACCACCGGCAGGCCGATGCGGCGCGGTTGCGGCTGCTCCAGCAGTTCACCGTCTTCTTTCCAGCGGTGCAGGGCTGGCAAAGGATCAAATTCGCCCTTGATGGGCCAATAAGCGCCAATCACCGTGTCCGGGCGCCCCAGCAGCCAGATACGCAGCACCTGCTGCAAATCAGCGGCCAGTTCCTGCCGATTGGAAAGGCGCAGACGCTCTTCGAGCAGTTTTTTACGCAAAACCTTCTTGGCCGCTATCCTGGACTCTTGCGAATTGTTCATAATCCCCCGTATGCAGTTTTCATCTATTTTGACATTGATTGCCCTTTTGGGCTGCCTGATTACCTCCCTGCCTTTGCCAGCACACGCCCAGAAGCGGGAGAATACACGCGCCGACGAGCTTATTCTGGACATGGCGCAAGCCTATAAACAGCGTGACCGCAAGCGCCTTGCCACCCTTTTGCCCCAGGCGCGCGGCCATGTGCTCGAACCCTGGGCGGCGTATTGGGATCTATCGGCCCGCCTGGACGAAGCCAGCCGCAGCGAGTTGCAGGAATTTTTCACCCGTTTTGGCAACACGTACCAGGAGGACCGGCTGCGCGTCGAATGGCTGATGCACCTGGGGCGCAACCGCGACTGGGAGACTTTCCGGCGCGAGTACCCACTCTACCGCATGAACGATGACCGTCCGGTGCGCTGTTACGCCCTGCTGTCCGAGCACCAGGGTAACGATAGCGGCGTCGACGTTGACGCACAACTCAAGGACATCTGGCTGCCCATGAAAGAGGCCGATGAAGCCTGCGCCAGCGTGGCCGCACAGTTTCTCAAGGAACACCCCGAAGTGACCCAGGTGGTGTGGCTGCGCGCACGTCTGGGCATGGAAAATGACCGATTGCGCGTCGTGAACCAGGCCATTGACCTGCTCAACCCCAAGTGGACCAAGACGGTGGACAGCATCTACCTGCATCCGGCCAAATACCTCAAGGAAAAATTCACCGCGCTGCACCCGCACACACGCGAGCTGGTGTCGCTGGCCTTGATCCGCCTGGCCTACCTCGACCCGGACGAGGCGGCGGCGGAACTGGGCAAACTGCGCTGGCGCACCCAGCTCACGGTAGAAGAGCGCAACTGGGTCTGGGGCGCCATTGGCAAGCGCGCGGCGCAAAAATTGTCCGATAACGCCATCGGTTATTTTGCCCGGGGCAAGGCCAAGGACATGCACGAAGACCACCTCGCCTGGCGGGTGCGTGCCGCACTCAAGGCCGGACAATGGGACCAGGTGCTGGAGGCTACCGAGGCCATGGGAGAGGCCCAGCGCAACGATCCGGCCTGGGTCTACTGGCGCGCCAGGGCCTTGCTGCTGCGCACATCCTCGGAGTCGGCACGCGCGCAGGCCGTGCAACTGCTGCAAGGCATTGCCAGTGTGCGCGGTTTTTATGAACAACTGGCGCTCGAAGAACTCGGCCAGCGCATCACCGTGCCACCCAAGCCTGCGCCGCTCACCGCCGAAGAGATGGAGGCCGCGCGCAAGAATCCCGGTCTCGTGCGCGCCCTGCACGCCATTCGCATCGGGCTGCGTCCGGAAGGCGTGCGCGAGTGGAACTACAGCGCCAATCTGCACCAGCGCGGCGGCATGGATGAACGCAGCCTGCTGGCCGCCGCCGATCTGGCGTGCAAGAACGAGGTCTGGGACCGCTGTATCAACACCAGTGACCGCACCCGCAGCGAGATGGATTTTGAACAACGTTTTCCCATGCCGTTCAAAAACGCTGTCATTGCACGCACGCGCCAGATTGGCCTGGACCCGGCCTATGTATACGGCTTGATCCGCCAGGAGAGCCGCTTCATCATGGATGCCAAATCCAGTGTGGGTGCCTCCGGGCTGATGCAGGTCATGCCAGCCACCGCGCGCTGGACAGCGAAAAAAATCGGGCTGAAAGACTTTGAGCCGCAACAGATCACCGAGCGCGACACCAACATCGCCATCGGCACCGGCTACCTCAAACTGGTGCTCGACAGCTTTGGCGGCTCCCTGCCCATGGCCGCTGCCGCCTACAACGCCGGTCCGGCCCGCCCGCGTCTATGGCGTGGACAAGCTGGCGCACCTACGCTGGACGCGGCCATCTGGGCAGAAAACATTCCCTTTTCCGAAACCAGGGACTATGTGAAAAAGGTGCTCTCCAACACCACCAACTACGCAGCACTCATCACCGGCCAGCCCCAATCGCTCAAGGCCCGCCTCGGACAGGTCGGCCCCAAGGGCGGCGGCACCAGCACGGCGGCGGACGACGATATGCCGTGAAGAACAAGCGCGCCATTCGCCAGAATTTGCTGATGATGCCGCTGCCCCAGCTATTCGGTCGCCGCCGCTTGCTGCTGGTGTTGTGGCTTCTCTTGTCCGCCGGATTCTTCGCCACCACCCTGGGTAGCTACCATGTGTCGCGCGAAGCGATCCGCGAAGCCATCATCGCCCGCGAACTGCCGCTCACCTCCAGCAACATTTACTCCGAGATCCAGAAGGATCTCGTGCGGCCGATTTTGATCTCGTCAACCATGGCCAACGACACCTTCGTCCGCGACTGGGTTCTGAAAGGCGAGCAAAACGTGGATGAAATGGCGCGCTATCTGAAGGCGATGAAGGATCGTTACGGCGCGTTCAGCAGTTTCTTCGTCTCGGAGCAGACGGGCACTTACTACACCGGCGAGGGCATCTTCAAGCAAATGTCGCCGGTGGAGCCGCGCGACAAGTGGTATTACCGGGTACGGGCCATGAAGGAAACCTACGAGATCAATGTCGATCCGGACCAGGCGAACAAGGATGCGTTGACCATCTTCATCAACTACCGCGTCTTCGACTTCGCCGGAAACTACATCGGTGTGACCGGCATCGGCCTGACCGTGGATGCCGTTCGCCACCTGATATCGGAATATCAGCAGCGCTATAAGCGAACGATCTATTTCGTCGATGCAAATGGGCGCATCGTGCTCTTTGGCAACCATTCGGGGCGGATCGAGGCGAACCTGCGCGCGACCGAAGGCCTGCGCAACATCATTGACCACATCCTCGCCGAGAAGTCAGGCTCCTACCAGTATGTATCCGCAGGCACCAACCATCTGGTCAATGTGACCCACGTGCCGGAACTCAAGTGGTATCTGTTTGTCGAGAAGGTAGAAGATGAAGCCATCGAAGGCATCCGTCAGACCTTATACACCAACCTCGCCATCTGCCTGGTGGTCACGCTGGTGGTGCTATGGCTGACCCACCTTGCGCTGCGCCGCTACCAACGCCGCATCGAGGAAATGGCCATCACCGACAAGCTCACCGGCCTGCTCAACCGTCAGGCATCGGACATGCTGATCGAGCGGGTCGTGGCCGAGGTTCGTCGCGTATCGGAACCCGTAGCAGTGTTGCTGATCGACATTGATCACTTCAAATCCATCAATGACCAGTATGGCCATCTGGCCGGTGACCGCGTGCTCGAGGGCATGGCCGGACTGCTGCGACGCCGTCTGCGCGCCTCGGACATAGCGGCACGCTGGGGAGGTGAGGAATTCCTGATGGTGCTCAAGGGCTGCAGCACGGAGGAAGCCCTCCGGCTCGCCGAGGAACTGCGAGCGGACGTCGAACGGGAGCGGTTCGATCTGGGGAACGAGAAAACCGTTTCGGTCACGATCAGCATCGGCGTCAGCAACTACGACGGCACCGAGCCAATCGACCACGCCATCAGCCGCGCCGATACCAGACTCTACGAAGCCAAACGCTCCGGACGCAACCGCGTTTTTGCCAGTCCATCGTAAACTGTGGCGCACCCATTTTCGGGAGAAGTCCCCATGCACCACACGCGCCACATGCACCCACAGCCTGCTGCCACATCCACCAACACTGCCACAAGGCTCGTTCTACCCTGGCTGCTGACGCTCATGCTGCTGGTAAGCGCCCCTTTTGCTTTTGCCAAAAACTACACCTACACCACCGACGGCACCGTCACAGACCCCAGCACGGGCCTGACCTGGATGCGCTGCGCCATGGGACAGACCTGGACCGGCAGCACTTGCAGCGGCGACGCCCGCACCTACAGTTTCGATGAGGCCAATGCGCTGACCGGCACGGTGACGTTTGCCGGGAAAAACGACTGGCGGCTGCCCAATATTCGTGAATTGCAGACGCTTGTGGATCGGACAGTTTATGACCCGGCGATTGACAGCGTAGCGTTTCCGAATACGCAACATATGAGCTATATGAGCTTTTTGTCGAGTCCTTCCACGACGAGGGTTTATTTCTTCAACGGCACAACCTACAGCGGCGCCGTCCGTAGCGATGGTGCAGTCCGGTTGGTGCGCGGAGGAGAGTCTTTTAGCGCTTTGTTGAACATTGCTCGCCCAACGAGTGACTACGTGGACCGTGGCGATGGCACCGTGACGCATACGCCAACTAATTTGACATGGAAGCGCTGCGCTGAAGGCCAGACCTGGACGGGTAGCACCTGCAGCGGCGATGCGATGATCTATAACTTCGATCAGGCCAATGCCCTGACTGGCACAACGGCGTTTGCGGGTCAAAATGACTGGCGCTTGCCCACCTTGGATGAGTTATTGAGTCTGGTGGACTACAGTCTGGTGGACTACTACAAGAGTCTGAACTACAGTCTGGAGGAAAACTACAGCAGTATCGCTGGCGTAGCGATGAACACCAGCATTTTTCCTGTGACGCCAACAGCTCCTGGTCAATATTGGTCCAATTCGCCTGGACTTCCAACAAGCCAAGCGTTGGCAGTCATTGTCTATTATGGTGACGGCAATACTTACTCCCTCGAACGGGACATGAAGCAGCCGGTTCGGCTTGTGCGCGGGGGGCCGTCTTGGGGTACAACAGCGCCTGTTTGCACCCTTCTTACCTCCCCGTCAGCGTCAGTGGTCGCTGTTGGCGCCAGGATCACACTGGTCGCCAACTGCACACCGGCTGTGACCCGTTACACCTGGAGTGATAACGCCTGTCCAAACACGACAGGCTCCACCTGCACAGTCAGACCCACGGCTACGGCCAGCTATAGCGTGCTGGGAGTCAATGCAGCAACGGGAAAAAACGCTACAGCCAGTGTGACGGTGACGGTGGCAACACCTCCCGCTAGCACATTACAAGCCAGTACCGATGGCACAGTCACCGACGCCAAAACCGGCCTGACCTGGATGCGCTGCGCCATGGGCCAGACCTGGACCGGCAGCACCTGCAGCGGCGAAGCCAATGCCTACACTTCCGGCCAAGCCAATGCGCTGACCGGCAACGTGACCTTTGCGGGCCAGCGCGACTGGCGGCTGCCCAATATCCGCGAATTGCAGACGATTGTGAACTGGTCGGCTTTCGATCCGGCCATTGACACTGCGGCGTTTCCAAACATGCACGGTTCGGATTTTTGGTCGAGTACACCCCAAGTGCGCTACTCAAAGGCGTGGTGTGTTTCTTTCTACTCCATTCCCTACCTGGGCACCTCCAATGCGAACTGCATCCTTCGGAGCAATGAAACCAACCACGCGGTGCGGCTGGTACGCGGTGGAGAGTCTTCTGGCGCTTTGCTGCGCATTACGCGCCCCACGAGCGATTATGTGGACCACGGTGATGGCACGGTCACGCACACGCCAACCCGTCTCACCTGGAAACGTTGCGCGGTAGGTCAGACCTGGACGGGCAGTACGTGCAGCGGCGAGGCCACCACCTATACCTTTGAGCAAGCCAGTGCGCTGACTGCAGGGCCAACGTATGTCGGGCAAAACGACTGGCGCTTGCCAACCGAAGAGGAGTTATTGAGCCTGGTGGACTACAGCATCTATGGCCCAGCACTCAATCGCAGCATATTCCCGTCGTTATCAGGTGTTTGGTCCAATGCGCCCTATGTCAACCTTCCGGGTGGTGCCTGGAGCGTCAATTTTATCGATGGCGACACGTCTGGAGTGGATCAAAGACTCTTCGGCAGCGCTCACTATCACGGCGACTACTATTACAGTAACAACGCAGTACTGCTGGTGCGCAACGCGGTGGACAGCACCGCCGCCACCACCCCACCAGTCTGCACGCTTTCAGCCAGCCCCGTGGTGATTGCGGCGGGCGGCTCGGCCACCTTGCGCGTCAGCTGCACGCCAGCGGCTACCTCGTATGGCTGGATCAACAGCGGTTTTGGTGATACCACGGCCAGCGGTACGGTGTCACCCACGGCGACTACGCTCTACGGCGTGGTGGGCCGAAACGCAGCGGGTGGTGGCACTATCGCCAGCGCTGCGGTGTACGTGTGCAACACGCCACCCGTGCAAAACTACAGTCCTCTGGTACCGGGCGGCACCGCTGCGAATGACCAGCTTGCCAGCAGCACGACCAACGACAGCCTGGATGGCGCTGCGGGCATCGACACCGTGCGCTACAACTGCAACCGCTCCAGTTTCACCGTGACCAAAACAGCGAGTGGCTGGACGGTTGGTTCGCAATCCGAAGGGCTGGATACCCTGAGCAATGTCGAGCGCCTGCGCTTTGGCGATGAAACGCTGGCGCTGGACATCAGCGGCAATGCGGGCCAGGCTTATCGGCTGTACCAGGCGGCGTTCAACCGTACACCCGACAACGAAGGACTGAAGTACTGGATCGGCCAACTGGACGCCGGTATGCCCTTGCAGGAAGTTGCCGCGCGCTTTATTGACAGCGCCGAATTCCGCCAACTCTACGGCACCAACCCGAACAACGCAGACTTTCTGACCCGGCTGTACAACAACGTCCTGCATCGCACGCCCGACGCAGGCGGCTATGCCTGGTGGCTGAATCAACTCAACACGGGCGCGCACAGCCCGACGACGGCGCTCATGGGCTTTTCCGAGTCGCCGGAGAATCAAGCCGGGGTGCTCAATGCCATCATCAACGGCATTGACCTGCTGAATTGAAATCAACAATCGCCAAAGTTGTAGTTCGTCATGCTGCATCGCCACCTCAACCATCAACGATTCACCCTTGCTGCTATCGACGACGTGATTTCTCGCGGCCAGTGGGGGGACTGGGCCGAGCTGCGCCGGGCCGTTCTGGCAGATCGCGCCCTGCTGGACAAGGTGGAGCGGGTTTGCCGCCCTTATGTTTGTGACCCTTATGCCCAGCGCCACCACTTCTGGATGCACTATGCAGAAGAACACCGTACCGCTGCCTGACTGGGAACTTGTCCTGTCCTCGGCTGCGCGGCTTCAGCGCGTCCTGCCAGACGCCGTGCTGGTTGGTGGAACCGCCTCGGCAATACACGCGCAACATCGCTTCTCGCGTGACGCCGACCATGTGCTGGCCGATCTGCGCCATCGTTTCGATGCAGTGCTGGGACAACTTGAGTCGGTTGCTGGCTGGAAAACGGCCCGCGTGCAGCGTCCCGTGCAAATCCTTGGCAGCCTTGACGGTATCGAAACCGGGGTACGCCAGCTTATCCGCGACGAACCACTGGAAACGGTCGTGGTGGATTACCACGGAGCCCGAATCACCGTTCCAACCGAAGGCGAGATTCTGCGCATCAAGGGCGTGTTGATCCTCAAGCGCAATGCCACGCGGGATTACCTCGACTTCGTGGCCTTGGCCGATCACATGGGTGATGCGCGCGTGGCCCTCGCTCTGCAATCGTTTGACCGGCTCTACCAGCAAGACAGCGGCGAGTCGCCATTACAGCAATTGCAGGTCCAGCTTGCCAACGCGCTGCCCTACGATCTGGAGGAAACCGAACTGGGCGAATACAAGAGCCTTAATCCCCGCTGGCATGACTGGCAGGTGGTTAAAGCGGCTTGCGCGCATCTTTCGACCGCCATTTTCGACCGGGTATGCGAGATGGATGCGGGCCGTCCTGATTTGCTCTTATAAGAGTAGCTATTCCCGCACATTCCACAGTGCCTGCAACCCGTTTTTATCCAAATTTCAATCCAAGCGCCAGGATAGTGGGAGCAAAAGGCGCAGCCGCCAAGGGTAAACTGTGGCGCACCAATTTTCGGGAGAAGTCCAGATGCACCCACAGCCTGCTGCCACATCCTCCAACAAGGCCACAAGAAACGTTCTACCCTGGCTACTGGCGCTTTTGCTGCTTGTAAGCGCCCCTTTTGCTTTTGCCAAAAGCTACACCTACAACACCGACGGCACCGTCACAGACCCCAGCACCGGCCTGACCTGGATGCGCTGCGCCATGGGCCAGACCTGGACGGGCAGCACTTGCAGCGGCGAAGCCCGCACCTACACCACCTGCGATCAAGCCAATGCACTGACCGGCACGGTGACCTTTGCAGGCCAAAGTGACTGGCGTGTGCCCAATATCCGCGAGCTGCTGACGATTGTGGATCGGACGGTTAGCAACCCAGCGATTGACAGTGCCGCGTTTCCAAATACGCCAGGCAAGTTCGAAAGTTCGTTTTATTGCCTCGATTCTTCCGTGGGTTACACGATGGTCAGTTTTTCCAGGGGCGATCTCTTCTCCAAAAGTCTGGGCAACAATGCGGTTCGAATGGTGCGCGGTGGAGAGACTTTTAGCGCTTTGTTGAGTTTGGACCGTCCTACGAGCGATTATGTGGACCATGGCGATGGCACCGTGACGCATACGCCAACCCGCCTGACCTGGAAACGTTGCGCCGAGGGCCAGACCTGGACGGGCAGCACCTGCAGCGGCCCACCCAACCGTTACATTAGCCTTGCCAGCGCTGCGTTGACGGGTACAACGGCATTTGCCGGGAAAAATGACTGGCGTTTGCCCACCGAAGAGGAGTTACTGAGCCTGGTGGACTACCGCACCTACGACCCGGCCATCAATAGCAACGTGTTCCCAGGAACCTTAAGTCGGGACTGGTTGCCGTATTGGTCCGGTTCGAACTTTGCCGGAGGTTCAAACGGCACGTGGTTTGTTGATTTTTATACAGGCAAGCCTGATGTCCATTGGTATGGAGCGGTCCGGTTGGTACGTGCTGAAAAACCCTCTGCCAACTCCGTTCCGGGATGTACCCTGAGTGCCAATCCAACCACCATCCCCCCAGGAGCCAGTGCAACCCTGACGGTCATCTGCAACCCGGCAGCGGCAAGTTACACCTGGAGTGGCGGCACATGCGCGGGCACCACTGGGGCCACCTGCACGGTCACGCCCATGACTACCACAACTTACACCGTAACGGGTGCCAATGCGGAAGGAATCAGCGCAATGGCCGCTGCCTCCGTAACGGTTGCCGCCGCCAGCACATTACAAGCCAACAGCGATGGCACGGTCACCGACGCCAAAACCGGCCTGACCTGGATGCGTTGCGCCATGGGTCAGACCTGGACCGGCAGCACCTGCAGCGGCGAAGCCAGCACCTACAACTTCGAGCAAGCCAATGCACTGACCGGCACGGTAACCTTTGCAGGCCAAAGCGACTGGCGACTGCCCAATATCCGCGAACTGCAGACGATTATGAACTGGTCGGTTTACAGCCCGATGATTGACAGTGTGGCGTTTCCCAATCTGCCAGGACAAGATGTGTACTTTTGGTTGGATACGCCCTCTTCTACGAGCTATGCACTGCTCTTCTCCTTTTACAGTCAGACCCTTGCGAGTCTCAACGGCCTCTTTCCTCGCTCCTTTCCCGGTGCAGTCAGGCTGGTGCGCGCGGGAGAGTCTTTTCGCGGCTTGCTACGCATGACGCGCCCCACGAGCGACTACGTGGACGATGGCGACGGCACGGCGACGCATACACCAACCCGTCTGACCTGGAAACGCTGCCTGGTAGGTCAAACCTGGACGGGCAGCACGTGCATTGGCGAAGCCACCACCTATACCTTTGAGCAAGCCAACGCGCTGATTGCCGGACCGACATTTGCCGGGCAAAACGATTGGCGCCTGCCCACCGAAGAGGAGTTATTGAGCCTGGTGGACCACAGCCTCTATGACCCGGCGGTCAATGGCAGCATCTTCCCGTGGCCACAAAGGGAGGCAAAACCGAGACCAGGTGTTTGGTCAGGGACTGCTTATGTGGATATTCCAGGCCGTGCGTGGAGCGTTGATTTCCGATCTGGACGTAGCGTTGGCGAATATGATTCTTACGACTTCAGGTTTGGTGGGTTTTACGACAACTCCAAGGCTGTGCTCCTGGTACGCAATGCGGCAGACAACACCACCGCCACCACCCCGCCGGTCTGCACGCTTGCAGCCAGCCCGGTGGTGATTGCGGCGGGCGGATCGGCCACCCTGCGCGTCAGTTGCACGCCAGCGGCTACCTCGTATGGCTGGATCAACAGCGGTTTTGGCGATGCCACGGCCAGCGGTACGGTGTCACCCACGGCGACGACGCTCTACGGCGTGGTGGGCCGAAACGCGGCGGGTGGTGGCACTATCGCCAGCGCTGCGGTGTACGTGTGCAACACGCCACCCGTGCAAAACTACAGCCCCCTGGTGCCAGGCGGCACCGCTGCGAATGACCAGCTTGCCAGCAGCACGGCCAACGACAGCCTGGATGGCGCTGCGGGCATCGACACCGTGCGCTACAACTGCAACCGCTCCAATTTCACCGTGACCAAAACCGCAGCGGGCTGGGCAGTCAGCTCGCAAGCCGAGGGGCTGGATACCTTGAGCAACATCGAGCGCCTGCGCTTTAACGATGAAACGCTGGCGCTGGACGTCAGCGGCAATGCGGGCCAGGCCTATCGTCTGTACCAGGCTGCATTCAACCGCACACCTGACAACGATGGACTGAAGTACTGGATCGGCCAGCTGGACGCAGGCATGGCGCTGCAGGAGGTGGCTGCGCGCTTTATCAGCAGCGACGAATTCCGACGCCTGTACGGCACCAGTCCAAGCAATGCCGACTTCCTGACCCGGCTGTACAACAACGTTCTGCACCGCGCCCCCGATGCAACCGGCTATGCCTGGTGGCTGGAGCAGCTCAACACGGGCGTACATACCCGGACCACGGCGCTGATGGGTTTTTCCGAGTCGCCCGAGAACCAGGCCGGGGTGCTCAATGCCATCATCAACGGCATTGACCTGCTGAATTGATGGGGGGTGGAACTGATGTGAATTTCAAAGGTTGTGCGAACTTCGTGGGAGCGGGCCATGTCCGCAAACCCGCATCGCGGGCATGGCCCGCTCCTACAGAGGTGAAACATGACATCCGCTTGAATCACGCCATTTTCATATCACCCGTGATATCAAAAACACCAAAACCGCACGACAACAGCTCCCCGCAAGCCTTTGTGGCACGTTTTTAGCCTCGATTTGGCCCCAATTTGGCCTCAATTTGGCATCAAATCAGCCCCTATCCCCCGTGGGACAAGCGGGGACAGCTACTAAAAACATAGTAACAACAGCCTGCCTACAGCCATCACATTGAATCGCACCCTTTGGCGTGAGCTGGAGTCCAAAATCATCCGCCGGGGGCGCTCGCTGCCTCGGATACACTGCCCCACATGAATGCTCTCTTATTAGACCAAGCCCACCACGGATTCACGCTCAGACAAGGCCGCGTGGCCCTGCCGGAGCCGGGTGCGGGTGAAATCCGGGTGCGGATCATGGCGGCGGCCTTGAATCCGGTGGATGCAAAACTCGCAATTGGCGGCCATGCGGCCTGGACGTATCCGCATATCCTGGGCGTCGATGGTGCGGGGGTTGTCGATGCGCTCGGCGCCGGGGTGGAGCGCTTCGCCGTAGGTGCGCGGGTGCTGGCCCATTTTCCCTTGTCCCGGCCCGGTACCCTGGCGCAATACGCCCTGGTTGCGGCGCATGCGGCATCGCGGGTGCCGGAATCCGTCGATTGGGCAACGGCTGCGAGTCTACCGTGTGCTGCGTTGACCGCCTGGCAGGCGCTGACGCGCAAACTGCGTCTGCAATCCGGACAGACGATCCTGATTGAAGCGGCTGCTGGCGGCGTCGGTGGCTTTGCCGTGCAGATGGCCAAGCACCTGGGGCTGACCGTGATTGCCACCTGTTCGGCAGCCAAACATGCGTATGTGCACAGCCTGGGCGCCGACCACGTGATCGACTACCGCAACCACGACGTGGCACACACGGTAGGACGCATCACCGAAGGACGCGGCGTGCACGGGGTGCTGGATGCGATTGGTGGCGCCACGGCACAGCGCGACCTGGGATTGTTGGGCTATGGCGGCGCCATGGCCTGTCTGATCAACTTGCCCGACACCACGCACATCAATGTGTTTCGCGTGGCACCCAGCCTGCATTTCATCACCTTGGGCGGTGCCTGGCTGTCCGGCAGCCTGGACGCGCAAGCCGATCTGGCGCGCATGGGCGACGAGGTGCTGGCGCTGCTGACCAGCGGCGCCATCCGTGCCTTGCCGATCAAACGATTGCCCTTTGAAGCAGAGGCCGTCACCGCCGCGCTGCACGAACAGCTTGCCGGGCAGGTCAGCGGCAAGCAGGTGGTCGAAGTCGCCAGCGCATAACGCATCACGAAATCAGATCGCCAGCGGATCGACATCTACCGCCCAACGAATCAAGCCCTTGGCCGCCGGGCTTTTGCCGGTGGTGTGCAAAATCGGCTGCCAGCCGCTCAGAAAATGCTGCAAGGCCGTGCGTGAGGTGCTTTCCACCAGCATCTGGGCACGCTCGATGTTGGCAACACGCTGGATGTTCATGGGCACCGATGGATAGAGCGTGATGTGCGCGAGCACCTCGGGCCAGCCCGGCCACTGCGCCATTTCGGCCTGCGCAACGGCGCTGGCGGTGTTCAGGAACATCTGCGCCACTTCCTGGCTGCGGGCTTCGGCGCGCACCAGTGCCTGGGAGCTGAAAGGCGGCAGGTTGGCCTGCTGGCGCTCGTGCAGCTGGCGTGCGGCAAATCCGGGGTAGTCGTAGCGCTTGAGCGCGTCATACACCGGGTGTAGTGGTTGGGAACTCTGAATCCAGACTTCGCTGCCCGCCACCTGCCCTGCGTCCCGCCCGGAGCGTCCTGCCGCTTGCATCAGCAAACTGAACAAGCGCTCGGGCGCGCGAAAGTCGCTGGCAAACAGGGCATCGTCCGGGTTCACAGCAGCCACCAGCGTGACGCGGCGGAAATCGTGGCCTTTGGCGATCATCTGCGTGCCCACCAGCACATCCACCTCGCCCGCATGGACGGCGGCCAGCTGGCTTTGCAGCGCGCCCTTGTGGCGTGTCGTATCGGCGTCGATGCGGGCGATGCGCACCGGCTCGCCCTCGGGACGGCGCACATCCGCCAGCAGCTCGGCCAGATGTTCTTCCAGACGCTCGGTGCCGCGTCCCTGCGGTGCGATGTCCGGGTTGCCGCAGGTCGGGCAGGCGCGCGGCACCGGCTCAGTAAAGCCGCAGTGGTGGCAACGCAAGGTCCGGTCGATCTTGTGGAATACCCGAAACACGCTGCAATGCGGGCAGGCGCTCTTCCAGCCACAGTCGGCGCAATGCAGCACGGGCGCATAACCGCGCCGGTTGAGAAACACCATGCTTTGCTCGCCGCGCGCAATCCGCTCCTTGATGGCTGCCAACAACGGGACGGAAAACACCGCATGGCGTGGTTGGTGGTTCATATCGACGCGGCGCACCACCGGCAGGCCGTTGATTCCGTCTGCTGCCGATGCACCAACGCGGCTGGGCATGTGCAGGCGCAGATAACGCCCGCCTTCGGCTGCGAGACGGCTGTGGTGCCAGCTCTCCAGCGAGGGTGTTGCCGAACCCAGCACCACCTTGGCACCCTCCAGATGGCCACGGTAGACCGCCAGATCGCGCGCCGAGTAGCGGGCGCCCTCGCTGCCCTTGTAGCTCGGGTCGTGCTCCTCATCGACCACAATCAGGCGCAGATGCGGTATGGACGCCAGCACTGCCATGCGCGTGCCCAGGACGATGCGCGCCTGGCCACTGTGGGCAGATAGCCAGCTCGCCAGGCGCTGCGGATTGGTCATGCCGCTGTGCAGCGATACCACGGAGTCCGCGCCCCACAGCGGCGCAAAACGCTGACGGAAACGCTGCTCCAGCTGCGGTGTCAGATTGATCTCCGGCACCATGACCAGCACCTGGGCCTGCGCGTCCTGCGCCAGCACGGCTTGGGCGCTGCGCAAATACACCTCCGTCTTGCCGCTGCCCGTGGCGCCAAACAGCAGGAATGGCCCGGCATGCGCCTGGATCTGCGCCACCACCTGCGCCTGCTCGGGGCTCAGTTGTGGCGGCTCTGGCAGCTGTTCCTGCGACAACCCGACAGCGTCGCCCTCGGGCTTGCCACGTTGCAGGCGGCGCTGGATTTGTGCAGTGGAGAGTTCGCGCAATTGGGGCGGTAAGGCGGCCAGCGCCACTTCACCGAGCGAACGCTGGTAGTACCGCGCGGTGAATGCCACCAGCTTTTGCCAGGCCGCATCCAAAGGCGCCAGGCCGTCGAGCACGGAAGCTACAGGTTTGATCTTGTCCGCATCCAGTTCGCCATGAACGCGCGCTGTATCGGCGTCTGCCTCCCACACCACGCCCAGTGTCTCGCGCGCGCCCAGGGGCACACGCACCAGCGTTCCGGCTGGCAAGTCCTGCGCACTGCTGTAACACAACACCGAACCAATACGCGCATACGCCGGAGTCGGAACAAGGACGCTCAACATAAAGCATAACTCATTGATTTATAAGGAATTTATGAAAAACTCAGAATTTCTGTGGATAACTTTGTTGATAAGGTGTCGCCAACCGCGCCAAAGCCTTGCCAATCAAGGCTTTGCTTAGACTGCCCAAAAAATCAGCAAAATAAAATACCATTGCGAATCAAGGAGTTGCACGAGGTTCAGATTGCATAGCGCCATGCACGCCGGTGAATAAACCCCTGTTTTCCACCCTATTTTTTTTGTGCATAAGTACCTGCGTGGCAGCGATTTTGGTCCAAAACGTGGTAGTCATTGCGCCCACCCGAGCCTTGTAGCGTGTTGTACACAGGATTCCCAGATGGGCACAGCACGCAAAAGTCACACAAATGTCATGCAAGTACTTGATTTCACACAATTTTCACGAAACGCATGTTTTCTGTGGGTAACTTTGTTGATAAGGTGTCGCCAACCGCGCCAAAGCCTTGCCAATCAAGGCCTTTCTTAGACTGCCCGAAAAATCAGCAAAATAAAAAACATTTATATATCAATAAGTTGCAAAGGCTACGGCTTTCATAGCAAGGCGTGGTCCGGAAAAACTTCCTGTTTGACCCTGCGATTTTTTTTGTGTACAAGTAGCACTGCGCAAGCGATTTCGGCAAAAATCATGCTAGAGGTTACAGACTACAACAAGGTGTGGTTTTGTTATACACAGGATGCCCCAAAGTTCCGCGTAGGAAAAAAGCGGGCATTCATTCATAAGCCGTTGATTATTAAAGTTTTTTGACAAACCCAGAATTTCTGTGGATAACTTTGTTGATAAGGTGTCGCCAATCGCGCCAAAGCCTTGCAAATCAAGGCGTTAGTTAGACTGCCTACAAAACCAGCAAAACAAAAAACCATTTAAAATCAATCGGTTACATTAGCTTCTTTTTCCGTAGCAGGCACCTGCCGGGCCGCAGGATGTGCTAGAGTCGCTTCACTAATTTTGTGCATAAGTACTGATCTGCACCTAAATCGTGCTAGACATCTCCAGCGGGTTTTGGCGCATGCACCGCGAATGGCTGTGCACCGCCTCGACCAGCGCCGCCACGTGCTCGGGTGGGGTGTATTGGCTGATGCCGTGGCCCAGGTTGAAAATATGCGTCGGCCCCATGCCGCTGCCCTGGTAGGGGGCGCCGAAACTGTCGAGCACGCGCTGCACTTCGGTGACGATCTGCGCCGGTGGTGCAAACAGCACATTCGGGTCGATATTGCCTTGCAGGGCCTTGCCGGGGCCGTTGCTGCCCGGCGCGTATTCGACTCCACCCACCAGCGCACGGGCCACGCCCAGATTGACCGTCCAATCGAGCCCCAGCACATCGCAGTCCAGCGCCGCCATCTCCGGCAGCCACAGGCCGCCGCCCTTGGTGAAAACGATGCGTGGAATGGTTTCGCCCTTGGCGCCAAAGCGTTTGAGTTGCCCCAGCACGCGCGCCGTGTAGTCCAGGCTGAACGATTGGAAGGCACTGTCGGCCAGCACCCCGCCCCAGCTATCAAAAATCATCACCGCCTGCGCGCCGGCGTCAATCTGGGCGTTCAGATAGTCGGCCACTGCATCGGCGTTGATCAGCAAAATCCGGTGCAGCAGATCGGGGCGGCTGTAGAGCATGGTCTTGACCAGCCGGTAGTCACCCGACCCGGCGCCTTCGACCATATAACAAGCCAGTGTCCAGGGGCTGCCGGAAAAGCCGATCAGCGGCACACGGCTGCGCCCGTCAGTCTGCGTCAAGGCCCGGCGGATACTGGCGACGGCATCAAACACATAGCGCAGTTTCTGCATGTCGGGAACGGCCAGCCGGTCCACGTCGGCCTCATCGCGCACGGGACGGGCAAAGCGCGGACCTTCGCCCTGGGCGAACGACAGCCCCAAGCCCATCGCGTCGGGCACGGTCAGGATGTCGGAAAACAAAATGGCCGCATCCAACGGGTAACGCTCCAGTGGTTGCAGCGTGACTTCGGTGGCATAACCGGGGTTGGTGGCCAGGCCCATGAAGCTGCCCGCCTTGGCGCGCGTGGCGCAGTACTCGGGCAGGTAGCGCCCGGCCTGGCGCATCAGCCACAGTGGCGTGTAGGGCGTGGCGTGGCGTAGACAAGCCTGCAGGAAAGTGGGGTTATGCAGGCCGGAGAAAGTGGGGTTGGGGGTATGTGTTGTATTCATGCCCCCCATTGTCGCAGCAGGCGTGCGCCAAGGCTACGGCCCACCGGGCGATGGTGGAGCGAGGGGCGTATTTGCGCCTATGATGCAGGGTGGCAAAATACCTGATCGTAAATCGTCATACCCAAGGAGTTTCGGAGAATGCAAGCAAGCTGCCAGGATGCCATACGATGCCAATGCTAGAACGCTGGACCGACGCAGGCCAGGATGCCGACGACGACCTTGACGACCACCTCGGCGAGCAAGAACCCACGCCCGCGCTGACGTCGCCCGGTGGCGTTCCCGGCAGCCTCGATAACGCGGCCCTCGCAGAACTGATCAACCGCATCATGTACCAGGACGAGGCCGCCATGGCCGCGCTCTACGACGCCTTGAGTGGACGGGTCTACGCTGTCGCCCTGTACATCACCGGCCAGGCCAGCGCCGCCGAAGAAGTGCTGCAAGACACCTTTTGGCAGGTCTGGCGCCAGGCGCCCCGCTTTGACGCAATGCGGGGCAATGCCGTGGCGTGGATCATGACCATGGCGCGCTCCAGGGTAGGCTGTCCAAAAACGACTCAAAATTGCCAATTTCTCTACCCCGAGAAACGGCCCCATTTCCTGCAGAAAAAGACCACACGAGCACCACCGTAGCAATTGGTTAATATCGCCCTCAGCGTTATGGTTACACGCATTTTT
>JAYRRD010000124.1:0-4790 GCA_041910275.1 Rhodoferax sp. | reverse complement strand
CTCGGTGCCATCAAAGACGCGTTGATCGGCAAACCGTTCATACCCGCAGCGACCTAGCCTGCGTACCCTACCGGGGATCTCCGCCCACGTGAACTGCTCTCACTGTCCGTTGAAGAGCGGACAGAAACCTGAGTAGTTACAAATTATTGGTGGAGGCGGATGATACCCATCCCTGGATTCTCCATAATCTCTGTCGTGGATTAATAAAACACCCATTCCCTCCGCCAGACCTGGTAAGCACAGCAATTTCCCGAAGTCTTGGCAATTATGATGGCCATGATGGCGAGCCCCACGACAGTGCAGTCGCTCTTCTGGTTCAAATGGGGGAAAATGCCGGAATTGCCCTGCCTGAAATCCTTGCCTGGTGGGATAAAACTTCTGCAAATAAATATCTATCAAACGGTGAAGTAAAGGATGCCCTGGATATTTCTGATGCATTGGGTGCTTCGGCTGTGCCACTCAATAAAGGTCTCAAACAGGCGCTGGCTACTTTAACCACCAGTGATGAACAAGAAGAACTTCCTTCCCTTGACCAGCCTGGGGCCGTTGAAACAATTCAAGCCCGTTTGGAAACAGATATGGAAAATGCGGGAGTTAATCCGGAAGAGGCATCAAGATTAGCCATGCTCCACGGTCTTGTACTGAAAGAGATTTCAGAAAATATAGAAAGCATGCAGGATGAAATTGACGCACATCAGGCCGCAGTCGATGCGGAACAGCGGGAGATATATCCGGAACGATACATGATTGAAGATAATGAGGAAACTGGTGAAGATGAGGATGAGGGTGAAGATATGCCCGAAGAGGAAGATGCGCTGATAACACGTTTACGTAACGCAATCGCAATACTTGATGCGAAGTAAATAACTATGACAAAGGGGACAGAAGGGGCCAGGATCGAATAATTCGATTGGACTTTGAACAAAGATATTCCCCGTAACCTTTACTGCGCGGGCAACCCCCTACCCTCCTACTGCACCAGTTCCACCGTCAGCTCGCGCGTTTGCGAGCGCCCTTGGGCATCAACCACGCGCAGGGTGTAGCGCCCGGCCTGTGGCGCCGTCCAGCTCAGGGTTTCGCCGGGGCGGCTCTGGCCCAGCAGCGTGTCCTGGGCAAACCAGTGCAGCACGGTGCCGGTGGCCGACTCGGCGCGCAGCTGGATAGGCTGGGGCTGCTGCACGCGCTGCATGTGCACCACGCCGCGCAGGGGCAGAACGATATGCGGCGCGCCGTCGGCGGCAGTTGCAGTGGCATTGGCGCATTCGCCAGCGGGTGGGGTGCGCAGCGGCAGACCGGCGCGCTGGAACAAGGCCAGCATGTCCGAGGGCCAGTACTCAAATATCTCTTCCCGCGTGTACGGTCCCGGTGTACACGCCAGTTTGCCGCTGCGGGTATCGACCAGCACGGTGCGGTGCAGGGTGCTCTGCCGGATCGGCGACTTGCCCGCGATGAACCAGGCCATGCGGCGCACGCGGCAGGCTTCGTTGGGCAGATCGCCACTGGCCGCGCAGACCTCTACTTTTTGCACATCTGCGGGCTGGGTAACAACCGTTTCCGCAGGCGCCAGGCGCTCGGCGCGCAGGGCATCGACGATGCGCAGGAATAGCGGCGCAGCGGCTTCGATGCCGATCAGCGCGGGGTTGCTGGAGCCGTCAAAATTACCCACCCAGACCACCAGCGCAAAACGCCCGAAGACCCCTGCCGTCCAGGCATCGCGAAAGCCCCAGGAGGTGCCGGTCTTCCAGGCCACTGCCGGGCGGGCCGGGGCGAAAGTGTCCGGGCGCGGCGTCTGGCGCAGCATATCCAGCGTGACAAAGGCAGCGGCATCACTGAGCAGCCTCAACCCCGGCGCGGATTGGGGCTTGGCGACCATATAGTGCAACTCCCGCCACTGGCCCCTGTTGGCCAGCATGGCGTAGAGCTGCACCAGTTCCTCGGGCGACACCTCGCCGCCGCCCAGCGCCAGCGCCAGGCCGTAGTGGGATTCCAGGGCGAGTTTTTGTACGCCGCCCAGCTTCAAAAAGTCATACAGACCAGGGCGCGTCAGGCGTGCAGCCAGGTCGATTGCGGGCACATTGCGGCTGCGGATCAAGGCCTCCTGCGCGGGAATGGGTCCGGCAAAGCGGCCATCAAAGTTCTCCGGCGAAAAGCCGCCAAAGCTGCTGGGCGCGTCCTTGAGGATGGACGCCGAATGGATCAGTCCCTGGTCCAGCGCCAGGCCATAAATGAAGGGCTTGAGCGTCGAGCCCGGCGAGCGGCGACCCAAGGCGCAATTGACCTGGCCTGCAATTGCTTCGTTGTGGTAGTCCGCCGATCCCACCAGCGCTTTCACCTGCATGCTTGCGGTGTCCACCAGCAGCGCGCAGGCGTTGTGGATACCCACATCGTGGCGCGACTGCACATACGCCCCCAGCACGCGCTCCAGCACCCGTTGTGTGGGCAGGTCCAGGCTGGTCACCAGTTCGCGTTCACCGCTTTGGCGCAGGACGAAATCCACCAGATGCGGCGCCAGAAACGGCAGGCTGGCGCGCGTTTTGAAGGGTGTCTGCAAGGCGTTTTCTTCCAGCAAGCGCGCGTCCTGTGGAAATTTTGCCACCCAGCGCTGCGCCAGACGCTGGCGTGCCCGGCGTAGCGCAGACTCGCCCAGGCGTTTGCGTGGGTTTTGCGGAATCACCGCCAGATTGAGCGCTTCGGCCACGCCAATGTGGCGCGCCGGTTTGCGCAGGTACACCAGACTGGCCACGCCCACGCCTTCGATGTTGCCGCCAAAGGGCGCCATGTTGAGATAGGCTTGCAAAATCTCGCGCTTGCTGTAGCGCAACTCCAGCCACAGCGCAGCCCCCAGCTGTTGCAGCTTGCCTGTGGGGCTGCGGCTGTCGATGCCATAGACCCGGCGTGCCAGTTGCATGGTGATGGTGGAGCCGCCAATGCGGCGCTGCCCCAGCGCCGTCGTTCCTGCGGCCCGCAGCAGCGCCCAGGGGTTGACGCCAGGGTGCCAGTAAAACCAGCGGTCTTCGTAGAGCAGCACGGCATCAACCATGGGCTGGGAAATACCGTCCAGCGGCGTCCACAAACGGTATTGTTCATCGGACGCCAGCGTCAGCCGCAGCAACTCGCCACCCGCCGCACTGACGCTGCGCGACGAGGGTGCCAGTTCGGACAGTGCGGGTTTGGGCAGCCAGCGCGGCAGCAGGACCAACAAGACTACCAGCGCCAGCAGCCAGCCGAAACGCTTACGGCGGTTTGGCCGCTGGGTTGTCGGTACCATGGAAGTCGGTATCGGCCCGGTTGAGGCCACGTTGATAATCATCCAGTGCAAACAACAGGCTTCTCAAACAGTTTCGAGCTTAAATCACTGTCTCAAATTCGGGGTCCACTTTAGTCTACGCTACTTTGACCCTGGCAGCCTTTGGCGGCAAAGTGTGGGTCAAAATCCGTTTCATCACCGTGAGGTACTGTTTATACAAACTGCCCGTGTTGTATAACAAACCATATTTCTGGCACAGCGCGCGTATCTGCGGCGCCACTTCCACATAACGGTGTGCGGGCATATCGGGAAACAGATGGTGCTCGATTTGGTGGCTCAAGTGTCCTGTCATGATGTGAAATAGCCGCCCGCCGGTCAGGTTGCTGGAACCCGAAATTTGCCGTATGTACCAATCACCCCGCGTTTCATTGCGGGTGTCCTCCTCGCGGTAAATGGCTACCCCTTCGGTAAAGTGGCCACAAAAAATAACCACATAGGTCCACAAATTGCGAATCAGGTTGGCGCAAAAGTTACCGGCCAGCACACGGGGCGCACTCCACAACGCCAGCGCCGGAAACAGCAGATAGTCTTTAAACCAGACCTTGCCAACTTTGCTTAGAAATCGGTTCAGCCGCGCTTTAAACTCTTCTTTGGGCATGGCACCATGGGTGTAGCGGCCAATCTCCAGGTCATGCGAGCCCACTCCGTATTGAAAACCCATGGCCAGCAACAAGTTGGCCAGCGGTTGGAACCAGTGGCGAGGCTTCCACCTCTGTTCATCTGTCAAACGCAACAGTGAGTAACCCAGATCGCGGTCTTTACCCAGGATGTTGGTATAGGTGTGGTGCGTGACGTTATGGGAGTGGCGCCACTGCTCGCCGTCACAGGCAATATCCCACTCAAAGGTTTGTGAATTCAGTGCCGGGTCGCCGGTCCAATCGTACTGGCCATGCATGACATTGTGGCCAATCTCCATGTTGTCCAGAATCTTGGCATTGGCCAGGGCCATCACACCGGCCACCCAACTCAGGGGACCGATACCAAAGTGCAGCAGTGCACGTCCGCCAATTTCGCTGGCGCGGCTGATGCGGATCATGTTGCGCATGTAATCCACATCGGCCTGACCGACATCATTCATCACGCTATCGCGAATCGCATTCACTTCTCGCTCGAATTCGGCGACCTGTTCCCGGCTCAGGGTGGTGGGTTTGGCAAAGCTCATGGTGTGCTCCAGAAATAAGGGGTAGTTAAATATCCAGCGCCACGTCGGTACGGGCTGCAGAAATACACAAACGAATCAACTCGTTGGGAGCAGAAGACAACGCACCGGTTTGCAGGTTTTCGACCGTACCCTGGGTTTTTGTGCACTGGCAACTGCGGCATATGCCAATGCGGCAACCGTGTTTAGGCCATTTCCGCAAAATCTCATCCCATATACCGTGGACGAATGAGGATGTCCCATTTGGGCAATAGAGGATTACGCACCAGACGTTCTTCCACGGCCTGCATGGCCTTCTTGGAAAGGCGCAGGCCCTTTTTGTAG
>JAYRRD010000123.1:0-3690 GCA_041910275.1 Rhodoferax sp. | reverse complement strand
ATGGTGTTCTCGCCGCGTGAGCCCACCCGGTATCTGGGGCTCATTACCTGGCAGGGGCTGTTCATCAAACGCCGCCACGAGGTGGCCAAAGGCTATGGCGAAATGATTGCCGGTGAAGTGATTACTGCGCGCAATATCTTTGAATCGGGCCTGTCGGGGCGCATGTCCGAGATGATGGTGGCCACCATCAGCAAACATGCCCACCGCATGATCGAGCAACAAATGGGCTTGGTCAAACCGTTGGTGGTGTACATCGCGGGCGGGCGCAAAATTCAGCAACTCAAGGTGGACATGGCCGCTCGGCTGCTCAAGCGCATGCCGGCCCTGCTGCGCCACGCCGAGGCCTATGTGGATACCGCTCTGGATGTCAAAGGCACCCTGGTCAGTGGCCTGCAGAACCTGAGTGCAGAGGATTTTGAAAATGTTCTGCGCCCGGTGTTCCGCCAGGACGAATGGAAGCTGATTGCAGTCGGCGCAGTGCTGGGCTTTTTGGTGGGTGAGCTGCAAGTGCACCTGATGTTGAGCCTCATGTAACCGGCTGCGGGATTTCTTCGCCGATGCACATTCTTTTGTGCCAGGTTGCCTGGTCCGCTCGGGTGTTGCCAGTGCCGCCACTTTGCCATGCAAAAACGCCCGAAAACGGCCAGTTACCAAAAAATTACTGTACATCCAGCTGTTGCAGTGCAGTTGCGTACCGTTGGTCATGCGGCATGGCCAGCGCCAGACGCTGGAACAGGTGGCGTGCCTGCGTGCGATGGGGTTGGGCCTCGGCGGTCAATCCAAGTTGCTCCAGGGCGAAGCCCAGGTGCATTTCTCCATGGGCCAGAGTATCAAGCGCCATTGCCGTTTCGCCGTAGCTTGCAACCAGGTCGTTAGCCAACTGGACCGCAGAAACAAAGGCCTGCTGTGCCTCCTCCAGTCGCCCCAGCGCCAGGGCCACATCGCCCAGGTTGTTCATCGAGGCCGCCAGGTCGCGCAGGTGTCTGGGGGTTTTGCCAGATTCGTCGATCACGGTGCGCGCATGTTCGACCGTTTTCTGGGCGATTTGCCACGCCAGTTCATCGTGACCAGAGGCCAGGGCGGCTTCACTGGCTTGGGTCGCATCCCACAGCGAGAGTGGTCCCTGGCCACTTTCTTTGCTGGCCTGCCAGCGCAAAACGGCTGCTGGCAAGTGCGTGCTGGCCGGGGTGCGCTCCTGGGCATCGGGCCTTGCATCCGGTGTCCGTGCAAATGGTTGCAGCGGTTGTAGTAGTTGCGCATGGCTTTGTGTGTCCAGATAGACCGATGGCTGGCGGATCGTCCACAAATCCGGGGCGGCCTCGGCGGCTTGTTTGGTCCAGTCCAGCGGCAACGCCAGAACAACGGTGCGCGTATGTTCGCGGGCCAGCGTCGCGCGCCGTTCGTTGAGCCGGTGCAGGAATTCCCGCCGGGCCTGGTCCCAGTCTGCAGAGTCTGGATGTCCATCCAGGTCCAACCACAAGGGCGTGCCCGTTGCGGCGTGGACGCTGGCCGGGTTGATTGCCAAAGGAAGCAGTTTTTTCGGCAGATCGGCGGCTTGGCGGATTTCGGGGCGCTGGAAGGGGAGAACCTGTGCTTGCATCAGGTCATTGGCCCGTTGGAACAGTGCCTGTTTGGCGCGTGCATCGCTGCAAAATACGAATACCAGTCCAAATTCCTGCGCCCATTCCAGGCTGCTGCGCAGCGTCTGCCAAGCCGACTCAAGGGGCGGGAGTGGGTGGGGGCGCATGCAAGCTGTCGATCAGGGGCCAGAGCAGGGGGTGAATGTCGAACCATTCGGCGCCGTTGCGGTAGTTCAGGATCACGCGCGTATCGAACAGGCGTGCCAGGGTGCGCAGCGAGTCGCCCCGGTCTGCGGCAATGGCGTTGTGGCTGCGCGCAATGTCTTGCAGCAAAGGCCATTCGCTTTTTACCGTAAGGCGTTCGGTTTCGCCGCGATTTTCATCAATGACCTGTAAAACCACGGCATCGTCTGCGCGCAAGGGCAGACGGTCCAGGGCAAATTGCGCTTTGCCTACCACGCCCGATACCAGGCGTTGCATGAAGTGCCGCAGATCGCCACCGGATGCCAGTGACAACGCATCCAGTGTGGAGGCTTCCAATACCTGGCTCCATTGGGGATAGCGCCGCTCAATGAGGTCGCGCATTTTCTCCAGACCTTGCGGGCGCGCTGTGCGCCGCTCGGCAGTTGGATTGCGGTCAACAATCGGCTTGGCATACACCCGTACCGAGGCCAGAGCGTGGCAGGTGACGAAGTTGCGCACGTCGGCCATGAGCGCCAGATAGGGGGGGACGGAATACACCACGCTGGCACCGGGGATGCGCAGCCGGTCAAAATCACCGGCAAAGGTCGTGATGACGTGCTGGAACATGGCATCCTGCTCGTCCCCGGAGACGCCACGCAAGCGTTCCAGCGAGTCAACAATGACCACGACCCGCTTGCGGTGGGTTTTGGACCGGATGAAGTCAACCATCGCACCGGCAAAAGTCTGCACCTTCTTGGTCCACTCCAGGGGCGTGGAAAGCGCGCGAATCTTTTTCGCCACCGAGGCCTGTTGTTCTTTGAGTTTGAGTTTGAGACCGGATGCGGAGACTTCGGTGAGTTCCACCTCGGTCTTCAGCCAATTTGAAAAGTCTGTCCAGGCGCTTGATGCCAGAAAGTCCTGGTTGTAGTTCTCATCTACCCAGGCTGCCAGGCCTGCGGTGACCAGCAGCAATACGCTTTCGACCGTGACTTTCTCTGTCTCGGTGAGGAAGTCGAGGCTGTCAAACCGGATCACCTGGGCCTGCTCTCCCAGCAGCATCTGCTCCAACCTGCGCAGCTCCGTGCTCTTGCCTGTGCCGCGCTGTCCCGTGAAGTAGCAGAGCTGGCTATCTTGCTCCGGGCGGGTCACTATCTCTTCAAATAGCGCGCTGATGACATCTTCTTCGGGTGCTCCGTGCAGGCCTGGGACATAGTGCGGATCATCAGGGGCCAGGGCGACATCTGTTCCAGCCAAGGCGGCGCGGAATTGGCGAAGTTGTTGTTTGTCCATCATAGCGTTCTCCGCTTGGTACATAAGGCTTACAGCTGTTGATCATAGTGGCCACCAATCGCAAAGATGTACACGTATTCATCGTCAAACTTGTATATCAGCCGGTCCCTGTGTGATATCCGTTTTGACCAAAGGCCGCTGAGATTGTGCTTGAGTTGTTCGGGTTTTCCCAGACCCGTTGCGGGGTCTTCGCGGAGCATTTCCTTGAGCAATTTGCACAGGGCTTTGTGGAGTGGCTTGTCTTTTTCCCGAAGCGCTTCGTACGAGGACCAGGTGCTACCCTCAAAAACGAGCGATCTCATCCATTTCCTCTGTATTCGGGGTGTAGCCTGACTTCTGCGTCTGCGTCTGCGTCTGCGTGTGTGTGGCAAGCGAAGCTGCAATCTGGGCCATCAGGCTTTGATTTTGCAGGACAAAGAGCGTTTCCTGTTCCCGCTCCCAGTCATCCGCACTGACGACGACGAATGCTTCACCAGCGCGGCGTGTTACCTTGATAGGGGTGTGGTTGCTGACAACCTGTTCGACAAAGGACTTCAAGTTGTCCCGGAATTGGTTTACGCTCACTGTGTCCATGGGTCACCGTCGCTTATGTATATATATGTACTGGATTGCCGTACCATTGTAGTGGAGAGGTGCT
>JAYRRD010000122.1:0-15711 GCA_041910275.1 Rhodoferax sp. | reverse complement strand
TCATGCGACCTCATTTCACTACCAAAAAAGTGCCCGCAGTTGCCTTGGGAATCCTCGATAAGAAACTTACTTGGAACGAACTTTTCATGATCCCAATGGCCGCATAAACCCTTCCCACCCAACTGAACCAGTGCCCACGCAGCGACTTGAAGCCTTTTTCCTTGCGAATAATGGCATGGTCGTAGGCATCAAAGTACGCTTCCACCACTTTGCCTTTGGTGGCGGCGCTTTCAAACTCCAGGTACACCGCAGTTTCGGTGGCTCGCTCAAACCGGAACTCCAGCAACCCTTCGTAGATGCGACCCAAATGAGTGACGCTCATGTTCTTAAAGTCACGCTTGGTGTCAAACAAGGTGTCACCACGGTGGGTTTTGAAAAGTAGTTTTTCCAACACCAGGCGCAAGGTGGCGTTGTCAATTATCTTGGGCGTCAACAACAGGGGAGCGCGCGCGGGATCAAACAAACCGCCGTTAAAAAGGGGAATGTCAATGTCCTTTGCACCCTTGTCTAGCATTTCAAACAGCTGCTTCAATGCATAGATACCGTCATACAGCTTGTCGTTCTGCTTGGGCTGGGAGCGCAGGGTCTGGAACAGCTGGGCCAAGCTGTAGCGGTGGTAGAACGGATGCGCGGCCAGTACATCGCGATTCTTGTCCTCAAAATACACCACAAACAACAAGCGAAACAGCAACACCACACTGTTTTCATACACCACCGCCAAGCTGGCTCTGGAGTTGGACTTGGCAATGGCCTTACCCATGATTTCAAACAACGAGTCTTCACCTGCGTATCCGTAGATGACCGCTTTAAGGTTTTCTTCAACTGCGAGGGTGAAATCGGCAGACGCCTGGAGCGCATGCTCCATGGGGCTACGCTGGCCGTCTTTCTCCGGTGCATCAGGTTTGACGTAAGTGTTGCGGCCAAAGAAGAATGCAA
This sequence comes from Rhodoferax sp., assembly GCA_041910275.1. Lineage (GTDB taxonomy): Bacteria > Pseudomonadota > Gammaproteobacteria > Burkholderiales > Burkholderiaceae_C > Allorhodoferax. Next base: position 14,775 of record JAYRRD010000122.1, on the reverse strand, counting down.
AGAGGGCCAGGCCACTGGCTTTCTCTACCTCGTCGTCCAGTGCGAGCAAACGCTGCAGGTCAAACTCCACAAAGGTCTTCTTTGCAGTGATTTTTTCGGTGTCATAGACCCGCCAAAATCGTCCATTGGTCAAAAAGCCAAAACGCACGCGCAAGGTGCTCAGGTAATCCTGCAACTGGTGGTGCGGATTGTTCAAGCGGTCCGCCTTACCAGTGTCGAGTTGCTTGCCCCAATCTTTGGACTCGCAAATGGCGGTGATGAGCGTGTGATCCTTAGTCGCAATCAGGGCTTGTTCCTGCACCTGGTGCAACATCAGGCACCAGTCGGGTATTGCCAATTTGCCTTGCACCGTAATGCTTTCCTGGTTGACCTTGGCCCAGCCCAACTGATCCAGCAAGGGGGCGATGAACTTGTCTTCCAGCTGTGCTTCACTGCGCTTGGCAAGCGCCTGCGCATCAAAATGGGTGACAAGCCACAAATCCAGTTCGCAGGCAACGGGCTGACCAGCCAACGACGCCAACTTCTGCTGGATAAAACCATCATCGAACAGCGTGTTGACCAGCCAGCCCTGTTGGAACATGTCTTTCGTCACACTAACACTCCTCTATCCAATTGGACAACTGGAGTTGCCGGTCAGCGGATAGGAAATTCAACCGCACACCCCAAAGTATCCCATCCTGATCCATCCTCAAAATCCCCATTTTGGCACATCGCGATCCTCTTTTTGGCCGGTTTGGCCGGTTTGGCTGTCGCTGTGGTCTGTTGCTCCGTTCGAGTGCCATTTTTAGTTTTCCTGGCGTATCGCCGGAACGGACCAACCCGACAGCTGATCTGAATCGCTGGTCACAGCCATAAGTGCAGCAATAGCGTGGCCCCATGCGTACAGCCATCAGGACCAGGTAGTCGCCTAGGCGGTCGGATTTACAGGAAATTCAACGCTAGCGCTCGTCTCACCAGCGGGAACAGCTACCAATTTCAGAGTACCTGCCGCACCATACAGCGTGGCCAGACGCTCGCGTACCTGGGTCAGGCCAAAGCCGCTCTGGTCTGCGGCTTCGACTGAGGGCTTGAGTCCGCAGCCGGTGTCCGTCACTTCCAGGCACAGCTGCTGGCCCTGCTGGCTGGCGCGGATGGTGATGTGGCCGCCTTCCACCTTGGGCTCCAGGCCGTGTTTGATGCTGTTTTCCACCAGCGGTTGCAGCAGCAGGGCGGGCACGGCAAGGCCGCGCAGGTCTTCGGGCAGGTCCAGCGTGTATTGCAGGCGCGGACCCATGCGCACTGCCATCAGGGCCAGGTAGTCGCGCAATCGGTCGAATTCCTGTTCCAGCGTGTGGGTGGAGGTGCGCGAGGCGCCGAGGGTGGCGCGCAGGTAGGCAATCAGGTGGTCCAGCATGGCTTGTGCGCGCTCCGGGTCAATGCTGATGAGCATGCGCAAATTGGCCAGGGTGTTGAAGAGCATGTGCGGCTCCAGCTGCGTCTCCAGCAGTTTCAGGCGCGACTCGGCGGCCAGCCGCAGTGCCTGTTCCGTGCGCTGGCGCTGCGCTGCGAGTTGGGAGCGGCTGAGGTAGAAGTACGTCATGCCCGTGCCCACGCCCAGGCTCATGAGCAGCATTCCCCAAAATTTGCGCGGTTGCTCGCCCAGGTAGTTCAGGCTGTTGTGTTGCAGCAAGGTGTCGGCCAGCAAGGAGCCCAGAGGGTAGCCGATCACCACCGCCAGCGGCACCAGCAGCACCAGCCTGCGCCAGTGTGTGTCCCAATCGCTGACCAGCCACCGCAGCGCCACTTCGATCAGTCCCCAGATCGACAGGCCTATGCATTGCGAGTACACCATGTTCATCCACAGGCCGTGTTCGTCAAAGAGCGAGATCGCCAGGGCGATCAGGCTGTTGACAGTCAGCGCCAGCAGGGCGCGGTGCGTAAGTGGGTCGCGGGTGCGGTGGGACATGGGGGTGCGATGCTCTGTAGGGGTTTAAAACGCCCAGTTGGCCTGCACGTAGGCCTGGCGCTGGGTGGGGAGTTGTGCCACCACGGAGCCATCCGCTCCGGTGTGGATGCGCATGCCGCCTTGTACCTGCACGCGGTCGCCCTTCCAGAGCAGGGCTGCGGTGGCCATCAGGCCGCTGTCGCTGGGGTGGTAGAGCAGGTCCAGCGACGGTTGCCAGGCTTCATATTCCCAGCTGATGCGGGCATACAGGTTGCTGCGGTGCAGGCTGGTGCTGGCGGCAAAGGCGTCGCTTTGCCATGCCAGGTTGCCAGCAACAGCAGTAACCGGAACTCCAAAGCCTGCCAAGGTGCTCAAGGTGGTCAGGTTTTGGTTGCGCTCCCGCCACTCTTGCCATTGCTGGGGGGACAAGGCGGTGCCGTCCCACCAGGCTTCCACCAGGATGCTGACCTGGTTGGCGTGCGTCCAGGTGCCGCCGATGAGGGCTTGTCGGGTGTGGCCCAGCAGGCTGGTTTGCCACGGGTTGCTGGTCGAGAGCAGGGGCGCATCGGGGTTCATGGTCAGGCTGTCTGCGTGTTGCAGGATGCGGGCGGAGGCGTGCAGTTCCAGGGAATCGTCGGCGACCCAGGACAGCGCTGCGCCCAGGCTGGTGCCGGTGCGCTGGGCGGTGCGGGCAAAGCCGTGCCAGTCCACGGCGCCCTGGCGCTGGTAAAAGCGCGCAGCGAATGCGGGTTCCGTGGCGCCCAGACGGCTTACGTCGCTGGTGGGGTTGACCAGGACCAGCGACCACGAGGATTCGGCATCAAAATATTCGGCCATGGCGACGGGGCGGCCTTCGGCAGTGGTGCTGACCAGGGTGCGGCGCACTTCCTGCTGCACCACGTCGTTGGGGCGAAAGGCGTAGCCCACGTCCCAGCCGACTATTTTCTTGCCCGCGCTGTACTGCCAGCTCCCGGCGTCGTGCGTGGCGACGAGTTCGTTGACCCAGGATTGATTCTGTGCCTCCTGGCCGCGCACACTTTGCTGTTGCACGGTGGCAATGGCGTTCCAGTTGCGGGCGCGGGCGCGCAGCTCGGCTTGCAGCGTTGCGCCGCTGGCGGGTGGCGCAACGGTGCCGCTTTGCACGCTGTTGGCCTGCGCCAGCGGCCCCAAGGTGGCTGCACTGCGTTCGTCCCACTGCGCGCTGAGTTTGCCGCTCAGGGCAAGATCGCTGCTTTCTTGTGCATACGCAGCGATGGCGCACGGCAGCGCGAGCAGGGTCCAGAGGAGTTTGCGCATGGTTTTAGTCCCGTTTGGTCCGGTTTAGTCCAGTGCCGGATTGCGGACCAGGAACATGGGGTTGAGCCACTCGGCGGGCACCTGGCGTTCCTTGCGGCTTACGTAACGCACGTGGGTGATCTTGTGGTTGCTCACCTGGTCGCTGAGTACCATTTCGGTCACCATGGTCGGCGCGCCGGGTTTGTCGAGCACAAAGCGGGCTTGCTTGGCCAGTTTGTCGGACAGCACATAGAGATCGGCCTTGAGCGGCTCAAAGCGTGCCTTGCCCAGCCACAGCTCGATGCGCTGGTAGGTTACGCCCTTGCGGCTGGCGTTCAGGCTCAGGTGCAAGCAGGGCACGGGCGGTGTGTTGGCAGCGGTTTCGCAGCGCTCCTCGCCTTCGAGCTTGCCGCTGTAGTCGTCGGACCAGCTCATGGTGGCAATATCGCCGGTGGAGGCGTCACCCAGCAGTTTTTGCATGGGCGTGATGCGCAAGGGGCGCTGGCTGTCGGGCATGAGCAGCCAGAAGTCGTCGCCCAGCATCAGCACCTTCTGGCCCTTTTCGGCGGGGCTGCGCATCAGCACCAGCGATTTCCGTCCGGTCTGTGCAAACACCGTGTAGCGGCGTTCCTTGTCGGGCGAGCCGTCGGCGTTGACGACGTTGATCTGCGTTTCGACTTGCAGATCGTCGGCAGGCATGCGGAATTTGTCGGCAGCCTTGAGCAGGGTCGATACATCCTGTGCCTGGGCCTGGGCTGCGGTGGCTCCCAGCAGGAGCACGGCGAGCAGGTTTATAAGTGTTTTCATGGTGTAAGCCTTATGGATAGAGCGAGATGCGCTATCAAATAAAGAGTATGGATTCATGTGTGCGCCAGTGCTTCGACCACCGGCATATTGACCGTCTTGCGGGCCACCCAGGCCGAGGCAGCCATGGTCAGCGCCACCATGGCGGCAATGGTGAGCAGGTACATCAGCGGGTCGATGGTGATGTTCAGCGGGTAGCCCTCCGAGCGCCCCGGCGGGGGTGGCATTTGCACCGGCACGATCAGCAGGAGGATCGATATGCCCAGGGAAATGGCTGAACCCGCCAAGGCGCCGACGCCGCCGAGCACCATGCCTTCGAGCGAGAGCGTGCGCAGCAGCTGGCTGGGGAGCGTTCCCAGTGCCCGCAGGGTGCCGATTTCGCGAGTGCGCTCGATGATGGCCATGGACATGGCGTTGGTCACCACGAACACGACGATCACGCCGATGATCAGCCCCAGCGCGCCGAAGATGCGGTTGTAGAGATCGCGCACGGCCTTGTAGAAGACGGCCTGTTCTTCCCAGGTCTGCACTTGCAGTGCGGGGGATGCGGCTGCAATGCGCGCCTGTGCCGAAAGGGTCTGTTCCATGCGGTTGAGGAATACGCCCATGCGCGATACCTTGTGCGTGTTGAGCAGCTTCTGGGCGGTGGCAATGTCGGCGTAGATCAGGCGCTTGTCGACTTCGGGCACGCCGACGGAAAAGGTTCCCTTGACCGTCACGTCCATGGCGTTGAGTGCGCCCTCCGTCGTGCTGACCAGCAGGGTCAGGCTGCTGCCCGGCTGGGCCTTGAGGTTGCGCGCCAGGGCGTCGCCCAGCATCACCTCCGGCGCCTTGGCACCGCTGCCGAGCACCTCGCCGCCTTTCATGGTGAGGAACGGTCCCTTGATGGAAAACTCGCTGTCAGGCTCGACGCCCAGGCCGACCATCACCACCGACTTGTCGCCGTTGCTGATGAGGCCGCTGAATTCCACCCTGGGCAGCACGGCGCGTACCTGGGAATCGGCCAGCAGTTTGGCGCGCAAGGCCTCGGCGTTGTCGAGTCCGTATTGCAAGGGCGTGTCTTCCTCCTTGCTGAATTGGTCCGGCGTGGCCAGCACCAGATGCCCGGTGTCGCGCGCCGAAGCTTCGGCCAGGGCTTCGTAGGTAAACAGGGCAAAGCCACCGGCCAGCAGGATTCCGGCTGTGCCCAGCGCTGCAATGGATATGGTGACCAGCGAACGGCGCCGGTTGCGCAGCGTGTTTTGCAGCGCAAACCTGAGCCACATGGAGTTAAAAATATTCATACCAACCTCCCGTCCAATAAGGCCAACACACGGTCGCAGCGCCCGGTCAGGCGGCTGTCGTGGGTGGCAATCACAAAAGCTGCGCCTTCGGCGTGGCCGCGTTCGCGCATCAAATCCAGCACCTGGTCGGCGGTGTGCGAATCCAGGCTGGCAGTAGGTTCATCGGCTATCACCAGGCGCGGGCGCTTGACCAGTGCACGGGCAATAGCCACGCGCTGGCGCTGACCACCCGAGAGTGCATCCGGGCGATGATCGGCGTGGTCCTGCAAGCCCACGGCCTGCAACTGTGCCGCCACACGTTCGCGGCGCTCCTTGGGTGGCACGCCGGTCAGAAACAGCGGGTAGTCCACGTTTTCCGCCACCGTCATGACCGGCACCAGGTTGAAGTTCTGAAACACAAAACCCATGGCGTCGCGGCGCAAGAGCGTGCGTTGCACTTCGCTCAAATTGTTGACGGACTGGTCGCCCAGGATGATCTCGCCCGCGTCGGGGGTGTCGATCAGGCCGCACAGGTTGAGAATGGTGCTCTTGCCGCTGCCCGAAGGGCCAGTGAGCGCCAGCAGTTCACCGGGCTGCACCGCCAGGTCCACACCTTGCAAGGCGCGGATGACGTGTGTGCCCAGTCGGTAGGTCTTGTGGACGCCATGCAGCGCAACCACAGGCCGGGTGGAGCTGTTCGTGTTATTCATGGTGCTCGGGGTATTCATGATGCGAGTGCCTGCAATTTGGCGCGTGCCGCCTGGGCCTGGGGGGCATTGGCCTTGATTACCTCGTCCAGGTATTTGCGCGCTTCTGCGGGGTGTTTGTCTTTGGCGGCCTCCTCGGCAGCCTTCATCCAGACATCACCCCGAAAACTCAAGGGGGCAGAGGCCAGCAAGGGGTTGCTCAGGACATCGTTCAGCAGTTTGGCGCCACGCGCACCCCGGTTCATGAAGCCGGGCACGGCCAAAAACGTGTTGCAAGCAACAAAGCGCACTTCCAGCGCAGCGGGAACCTCGCGCTGCAAGGGGGTGTTATGGGCTGCCGTCAGCATGGCCAGTGCCTTGTCGAGCATGGCCAGACCGTCTTCGCTGTAGCGCATCTTTTTCCAGGGCAGCATCGTGGTGAGGGCTTTCATGGTCGTGGCAGCACCCGCGTAGGCCATGAGCACCGGGTTGGTGGGCTCTTGCGCGAGCAGCGCGGTAAAGGCCTCGGCGGACTTTTCGATGGCCGCTTCATTGCCGTGGGTAGCCTGGATAAACTGCTCATACGCCGGCTGGAACTGTGCATCGGGAATGGCCCAGGCGCTGCTGCTCAGGGCCAGGGTTGTGGTGAGTGCGACTGCGACGCGGCGCAGACCGGGTAAAGAAATATAGGTAGTGGATGTGGACATGAAACTCTCCTGTCAAGTGGTGTTAGATGGTGTTGCGTGGTGTTGCGTAGTACCGGGATGAAGTGTAGGGACGCCCTACCCGCTGCGCAGCACGATTGCGACCAAATTGCAGTTTCGGGGAGTGAAATGCCCTGAATCGGGAGTGAAGCGCAACGGATGGTGCAGCCATTGAGACATGAAATCATGCGCTATGCTGCACGAAACAAGGAGCTTGCATGTCCTATTCGCACAAATTACATGAATTTCGTCAGGGGGTTCGCGGTATCTTTCCGATGCTGCTGGGTGCGCTGCCCTTTGGTGTCATCTTTGGTGGCCTGGCTGGTGCGGCAGGTCTGACGCCTGGACAGACCATGGGGATGTCACTTCTGGTGTTTGCCGGTTCGGCCCAGTTTATCGCGGTGAGTTTGCTGGGCGCTGGCGCGTCCCTGGGGGTGCTGTTGCTGACCACCTTCGTGGTCAACCTGCGGCATGCGCTCTACAGCGCCAATTTGCAGCCGTATGTGTGCCATTTGCCCAAACGCTGGCGCATCTCTTTGGCCTTTTTGCTGACCGATGAAGCATTTGCCGTGGTGCAGCACCGTTACGCCCAGTCTGATGATTTGCCATACAAACATTGGTATTTTCTGGGTGCGGCGCTGGCCATGTATGCGAACTGGCAGATTTGCACCCTGATCGGGCTGCTGTTCGGTCAGATGGTGCCCAATATCGCCGCCTGGGGGCTGGACTTTGCCATGTTGGCAACCTTCATCGGGATTGTCGTGCCGATGCTGAAAAACTTTCCACAGTTGGCGGCTGCGCTGGTAGCGGGTGCCGTGGCGCTGGTGTTCCATGCGTTGCCGTATAAGCTGGGGCTTTTGGTGGCTGCATGCAGTGGCATCGCTGTGGGCGTTGTGCTGGAGCGGCACGCTGCATGGACCGCACAGGAGGGCATGGAATGAACCACTGGCTACTGATTCTGGGAATGCTGGCCATCACTTTTGCGATCCGTTTTTGCCTGTTTGCCTTTCCCACGCTGCGCTTTCCACCGTTGGTGCGCCAAGCTTTGCACTATGTGCCCACCACCGTACTGAGCGCCATTGTTCTGCCAGGGATGTTATTGCCCGATGGCCAGCATTTCTCCATTGCCCTGGACAACGCCTACCTGCTGGCGGGGTTATTGACCATCGCCATTGCAGCGCTGACGCGCCATCTGCTGGCGACGATTGCCGCCGGATTAGCGGGATTCTTCCTGTTGCGCTGGTTACTTGGGCAATTGCCTGTCTGAGATACGCATCTGCACAGATTCAAATGCATGATCCGCACCCTCTGCGGACTATTCTTCCACCGGGTGGGTATATTGCTGCGCAATGGTTTTGCACTCCATCTGAATGCGCACAAATGCGTCCACCACGTCCGGGTCAAAGTGCCGACCGCGCCCCTCTTCGATGATGGCCATCGAGACCTCATGTGTGAAGGGCGGTTTGTACACCCGCCGACTGGTCAGCGCATCGTACACGTCGGCAATGGCCATCAGCCGCGCAGATATCGGTATGGCATCGCCTGATAGCCCCTGCGGGTAACCCGATCCGTCCCACTTTTCCTGGTGCGAATACGCGATTTCCTTGGCGAAACGCAAGAAGGGAACGGACTTGCCCAGGCGCGACTCGGCACTCTCTATGGCTACCTTGCCCAGGGTGGTATGGGTCTTCATGGTTTCAAACTCTTCTGTCGTGAGTTTGCCGGGCTTGAGCAAAATGCTGTCTGGTATGCCTATCTTGCCGATGTCGTGCAGCGGTGCGGACTTGAACAACAGATCAATGGTGGCATCGTCCAGGTAGTGGGCAAATCGCGGGTGCTGGCGCAGTTGCAGCGCCAGCAACCTGACATAGAGCTGCGTGCGGATGATGTGGTCGCCGGTTTCGTTGTCGCGTGTTTCCGCGAGCGAGGCCATGGTCAGAATGGTCACGTCCTGAATTTCCCGCACTTCCTCGGTACGGCGTGCCACTTCCTGCTCCAGAAAGGCATTTTTGTCCTTGAGAAAATCAGCCGCAGCTTTGAGCGCCAGGTTGGTTTTGACCCTGGCCAGCACGATGGGCGGACTGATAGGCTTGGTGATGTAGTCCGCCGCGCCCAGTTCAAAACCCATTTCCTCGTCAACGGTTTCGGATTTGGCCGTCAGGAATATGACCGGGATTTCGCGGGTGGCCGGGTTTGACTTGAGCAGACGGCACACTTCGTAACCGTCCATCTCCGGCATCATGATGTCGAGCAAGATGAGGTCGGGTGGTGCGTCCGTATTGGCAATTTTCAGTGCCCTGGCACCACTTGAAGCGACCCGCACCGCGTACAGTGGCTGCAGCAGGTCGTTCATCAGCATCAAATTTGCCGCCGTGTCGTCAACAACCAGGATCGTGAACTTCTGCGCAATAGCGGTTGAATCAGGCATGCATCAGTCTTTCCGGATGAACTTCAAATATCTTGTTCAAGGGCCGTTTCCATCAGTTCTAACGCAGCATCCAGCTCCAGCGTATCAAGATGGGCCTTGACTTTCTTGAACCTGCTTTTCAGCAGTTGGGCAAACAGCGCCTGATGCTGAACAAAGTACCGCTGTGCGTTGGCATCATCATAGCGCAGGAGCAGCATCAACTGGTCAATGACCTTTTGCTGCTGCGCTGCATCATTTTCGGTACCAGGCCCAGGCTGGATAAGCGTGGTCGCCGCCGCAGCCGGTCGGATCACCGGCTGGAGTGACTGGATCAAGCCGGTGAGCAGATCGGCGACCTGCGGCATATGCTCCATGGCATCCGGTGCTTCGATGGATTGCTCCAGCCTTTGCGCCGCAGCATGCAGCGTATGCGCACCGATGGTGCCGGCCAGACCCTTGAGCGTGTGCGCCACGCGCCTCGCGTCCTGCACCCTGCCCTCGCCCAGTGCTGTCGCCATGCGCTCGCAGGCGTCTCCTTGCTGGCTTGCAAAGTTGGCGAGCAGTTCCAGATAACGGTCTTCACGGCCCAGAACCCTGCGCAATCCGGCGTGCATATCCAGGCCCTCAATCCTGGCGGACAGCAGCCTGGAAGTCGGGGCAATGCCATACCCGCCAGACAAATGGTCCGCATGCTCCGGTGGCTTCGGTACATCTGCATCGGTCACATGGCGGTAGCGCGTGCAGCGCAATAGTGTCTTGAATAGCTGCTCTGGTTCTATCGGTTTGGCCACAAAGTCGACCATACCCGCATCCAGGCAGCGCTCGTGGTCGTCCGCCATGGCGTTGGCCGTCATGGCGATGATGGGAGTGTCGGCCCACCCTGGCAGTGCCTGTATGGCGCGCGTGGCAGTAATACCGTCCATCTCGGGCATCTGCAGGTCCATCAGAATGGCGTCGAAACGTCCGGTGCTGGCCATCTGCACCGCAATGCGCCCATTGTCGGCCTTGCTCACCACGACGCCCGCATAGGCCAACACCTCGCACGCCACCTGCTGGTTGAGCAAGTTGTCTTCCACCAGAAGTACGTGAATGCCTTTGAGTCCCTGCAGCCACACGTTTTCCGGCGCATGGGAGGTGACAGTCGGCGCAGGGCCAGCCTGCCCTTTGTCCAGCAAGCGCGTGAGCGCATCCAGCAGCACGGAGGGGCTGACCGGCTTGGCTATCACCTCGCTAATTCCCGCGCTGGTCGCCAGTGGCAACAGGTCTTCTTGCGGGTTGTCTGTCACGATGGCCAAGCGGGGGACACCAGCCAGCGCCATACCGTAGATGCGTTGTGCCGTTTGCAGCCCGTCCAGGCCCGGCATTTTCCAATCCAGCAGCACTGCGTCAAATGGTGCTGTCGTATTGTTTGTCAGCACTGCCAGGGCGACCTCCCCGCTATCGGCATCAAAGACCTCGAAACCCATACGCGCCAGCACCCCGCACAGCACGGCGCGTGCATGGGCATTGTCGTCCACCACCAGCACACGCTTGCCATGCCAATCCGGTGGCGGGCTGTTCCGGGGTGCTGTGGCCGGACTTGGCTCCAGTCGGGCGGTGAACCAGAAGGTGGAGCCTTTGCCAATTTCACTTTGCACCCCGACGCTGCCGTCCATCAGCTCGGCCAATTGCCTGGAGATGACCAGGCCCAGGCCGGTACCGCCGTATTTGCGCGTGATCGAGGCATCGGCTTGTTGAAAGCTCTGGAACAAGCGCCCCATTTGCTCCTGCGTCAAGCCAATGCCGGTGTCGGTAACAGAGAAGTGCAGCAGTACATCCTTGTCGGTGCGCCCGGATACCCGCACCACAATGGCCACTTCCCCTTGCTCGGTAAACTTGACTGCGTTGCCCACAAAGTTGAGCAATATCTGGCGCAGCCGCAGCGCGTCGCCCACCAGCGCCTGCGGTACGTCGGCGGCAACGTCAATCACCAGTTCGAGCTGCTTGTGGACCGCCTTTTCGGCAATCAGCGTGGCTACGTCGTTCAGCAAGTCTTCCATGACAAATGCACTGTGCCCGACTTCAAGCATGCCGGCTTCAATTTTCGAGAAATCCAAAACGTCGTTGATGACACCCAACAAGTGCTGGCCCGACTGCTGAATCTTTTGAACGTAGTCACGCTGGCGCGGCGAGAGCTCTGTCATGAGTGCCAGATGCGACATACCCAGCACCGCATTCATCGGCGTCCTGATTTCGTGGCTCATACTGGCCACAAAGTCGCTTTTTGCCCGATTGGCAGCCTCGGCCAGGTCCTTGGCCACGGCCAATTCCTCGGTGCGTTGCCGGACCTTGTTTTCCAGCTGCTCCTGGTAGATTTTCAATTCGCGTTCGGCCTTGTCGCGCTCATCAATGCGCACCAGCAATTCCTGTTGGTAGCTGCGTTGCAAGGCTTCACTGGCGACCAGTAAATTGATACGTTCCTTGATGGCCAACGCCATCTGGTTGAAGGTAATCGCCAGTGCCGCAACCTCGTCCTTGGATGTCACCGGGATTGCGACATCAAAATCGCCATTGGATATAGCCTGACTGCCAACCGTCAGCCGGACAAGGTTACGGGTCAGCCAGAAACTCAAAAGCGTGAGAATCAGGAAAGAAAATGCCACCAGCGCCGCAGCGATAAAGACGTTTTCTGCAATCAGGCGATTGCGTGCCTTTTCAATGAAAGACGTCGGGAAACCAAACCGCAAGCTTCCCAAAGTCTGACCGGCAAAGATAAGCTCGACGCCAGAATGGTAGATGGGGTCCGATGCACGCCGCACCACATACGCCAGGTCGGTGTCTGGCGGGGGAAGCGGCTTGCCCATGGCCCAACCGCTGGCAGCCACCTGCTCGCCCTGGACATCCACGAGCACCAGATAGCCCAGTGTTCCATGGGCGCGCGTCTCATCCAGAATCTGTTGCGTGGTGGCGTAGTCGCGCTGCACCAAGGGAGCGGCCAGCGCAGCATTCAGGATGGGCGCAATCGCTGCAACACTGAGTCTGGCCTGGCTTTCCAGCTCCTCTTCCACCAGCTGCAGGCTGTTCGCAATGAGAAACAAGGTCAGCAGGACATTGACGGCGGTGGCCCAGAACAGTATCTTGAAGCGCAAGGACATGTCCGGAACGGCTTGGCGACCAACTTAACGTGAAACGCCAAGCCCTTCGACTTCGCTCAGGGCACGCAAAACCGAAAGAAACGTTCCCTGAGCGGAGTCGAAGGGAGCGGAGTCGAAGGGCTCAAGGGCGTGTTGGTCAAGCGGTTTCATGATTCGGGGCGGCTGGTAAACCATGTCCGTTAGTGCTCAGTGCCCAGTGCTCAACGTTCTGCGGCAGCGGACATGCGGCGCGTCTCGTCAAGATAGGCGTCCAGCGCACGAACATCAATATCCCTGGGTGCCAACATGCCGGTGATGCCGGTCATGGCGGTGAATTTTTTGGCTTCTTCCGTGCCCGTCATGAACTTTGCGAAGGCGGCCCGGATCTCTTGCGCCTCTTTCGTGTCCAGTTTCGGGTTGGTCAGGACAATGAATGCACTGACATCTGCGACCTGCGCAAAGATGTCCAGCTGGCTGCGGACATTTTCCGGAATATTCTTGAACTCTCCGTTGCTGCACAGTGCAGCGATGGCTTCGCCGCGCAGGATCAGATGGCCGACACTCTCATCATTCGCCGCACTGGCGGTCTTGAAGTCCTTGTCGCGCACCAGGCCTTGTTCGCTCAGCCACTTCATGCCGCGCAGCGCAACGATGGATTGTGCATTGGACGTTGCCAGGGTCTTGCCCCGCAGGTCGGCGATGGTCGCCAGCGGGTTCTTCTTTTCATGAACGATAAAGCCCTTCAGATTGGGCGTCCACGCGCCGACCAGTTCATAACCACGATCCACTTGCGCCAGACGCGCCCAATTGGCCGATGTGACAATGATGTCATACTCATTTCTCCTGGTGCGCAAATCGAATTCATTCCACGATGCCGCGCTTGACACCCTTACCGGTCGATTCAATTCCCGCTCCAGATACTCGCGCACGGGCTGGTATTGCATGAGCAGCACGCGCGCGGTCAAATTGGGCACGATGCCGAGTTCAAGTGGTCGTTTGTCAGCGGCTTGGGCAGCCGTGGGAACCCCCACACCTACACCTACACCCACGCCTGTAACCAGCACAAGGCCTGCTGCGAAAGCCACCAGCCTGGACATGAAATTGCGTGCCATATGCATGAAGTACCCCTGGATGTTTTTCCGTCCCCATTATGGCCCGGAACGGGGTCAGGGTCTCAGGGTCTGCTGCTCGCGGCAGGGATACGGATGCTACTGAAGTGGGTGCTCATTCCACTGATCTACGTGATGCGCTACGTACCGGCACGGCTTCCAATGCCTGATCAGCGCCCGACAGCCGCCATGCGCCCACATGCAGAGGTGAAACATGACATCCGTTTAAATCACACAAGTTTCATATCACCCGTGATATCAAAAACACCCAAGTCGCACCACAGGCACCCCCCGCGAGCCTCCATGGCACGTTTTTAGCCTCGATTTGGCCTCAAATCAGGCATCAAATCAGTCTCCAGACCCCGTGGGGCAAGCGGGGACAGCTACTGAAAGCGTAGTAACAAGAGCCAAGGCATCCCATTGAATCGCACCCTTTGACCGCTGCGCTCTCTGGCGAAATGCGATACTCGCGGTGCAAGATTCACAGCCCTACACCACCCCACTCAAAAACCTATGCTGCAGAACGTGCCAGGCACCGTATACGTGGTGGATGATGACGCCGACGTGCTGAAAATGCTGGGCGAACTCATTGCCAGCATTGGCGTGAACGTCCAGACATTTGCTTCGGCACAAGGATTTTTGAACGACTACCGCCCCTCTTCCTGTCAATGCCTGGTGTGCGATCTGCGTATGCCGGAGATTGACGGGATCGGTTTGCAAAAACGCCTTGCGGGCACGGCTTGCCCGCCCCCGATCATTTTTCTGACCGGCTTTGCCGATGTGGGCATCGCGGTGGAGGCCATGAAGGAGGGGCGTTTGATTTTGTGCAAAAACCTTGCAACGCCAATGCGCTGCTGGGCAAGATTCAGCAGGCACTCACCCTGAGCCGGGCACGCTACGCTGCCTGGCTGGACCAACAGACCCAAAATGCCCGCCTGGACCTGCTGACACCCAAGGAACGCACGGTGGTGCGCCATGTGCTGGAGGGCATGACCAGCCGGGAAATTTCGCACTCCCTGGACTTGAGCGTTCGCACCGTTGAAAACCACCGCGCACGCATCATGGAAAAACTGCACGTCGAATCGACCGTGGACCTGGTGAAACTTTTCAAGTAAGCCACAGCGATTTTTTCACGGCATCCATGAGGACTTTGGCGGGTACAGGTTTCATCAGGAACCTGCGAATGCCCATTGCCAGCGCACTTGCCTCGTCCAGGGCGGCGCTGTACCCGGAGCACAAGATGATGGGAAGCTCCGGGCGAATGGACAGCATGGTGCGGGCAAGGTCCGCACCGCTCAACTCGGGCATGGTCAAATCGGTGATGACCAGATCAAAGCCATTCGGCTTGTCATAAGGCGATTTCCAGCAGCGTTTATACCGATGGTGAGAAAATTCTGGCTATCACCACAGAATGCGAAAGTTGAATGATGGATACGAAAGATATCGCTACCGGGAAAGCAAGCACGAAAGGCGTAAACGTTGAAGATTTGA
>JAYRRD010000121.1:0-3350 GCA_041910275.1 Rhodoferax sp. | reverse complement strand
TAAGCATAGCTCGTTCTTCAGTTGTCAGTGCCAACGCAGCCTTTTGAGATTTTCTTGCCATGAATACCGTCTCCAGAAGGTAAAAAAGAAGCACGGCGATTATTGCTCTATTTGTTTCTGTTTTAACGAAACGATCTACTAATGCCTGCTGCCTATCGCCTACTGCACCAGCGGCGTATCGGCTGTATCCAGGTCAATGCCTTCGATCAGGGCTTGCCCGGCCAGCAGTTGCATGTACTGGTGCCAGGCGCGTGCGCGGGATTGCATGGTGAGTTGCATGGCGATGCGGGTGTGCACATCGGCAAAGGTTTTTTGCTCTCCGGCGCGCATGGCCAGCACGTCAACGATGTGAAAGCCAAAGCGTGTGTGTACCAGCTGCGGCTGCACGCCAAGCGTTAGCGGTGCGCTGGGCTGAAACAGCGCCTTGGCCAGTTCAGGCACGCAGTCGTTGGGACCGACCCAACCCAGATCGCCACCCTGGGTGCTGCTGGGGCAGTTGGAGAGTTCGGCGGCCAGTTGGGTGAAACGGTCCGGCGACACGTCCTTGCCCAGCAAACCCAGCAAGGCTTTTTCGGCGTGTGCGGCCAGTGCGCGGACATCCACGCCGGGGGTGACGGCAAACAGGATATGGCGGATATGCAGCGACTGGCCGACGACAAACTGTGTTTTGTGGGCGTCAAAATAGCGCTGGCATTCTTCCCCGGTCGGCTCGGGTGCCTGTACCGCCTGCTCGACCATTTTTTCCAGGATGTCGCGCTGTGCATCGCTCAGTTGGGGTGCCGTCAAGCCCGTGTGGCGTGGCAGCAAACCTGCCTTGACCGCTTGCTGGCGCAGCAGTTCGGTGTAGGCCAGCTCCTGCAAGGTGGCCGGGTCCGGCTGCGCACCGGGCGCGTGCAAGGCGATGCCGTTGATGCTGGGAACCGGCAAGGCTGCGGCGGCTGCGCTGGCGCATTGGCAGTGGCCGCTGCCGCAGCCGGTGGAGTTGGTAGGGGGCGTGGAGGAGGGCAGGGCGTTCATGGGATCTGGCTCTTAGTTCGGGCGTTGCTGGCTCAGGGGCATGGTGGGGGTAGTGCCCAGACGGCGGCTGCGTACCAGTTGGTAGGGGCGCACCACGTAGGCCAGTGTGCCAAAGCCGCTCCAGACGTGTACCAGGCGTGTGAACGGGAAGACCAGGAAGATCGTCATGCCCAGGAACATGTGTGCCTTGAAAATGAGGCCTGCGTCGGCCAGGAATTCGGGGGCGCCTGCGCGGAAGGTGACGATGTGTTGCGCCCACTCGGCCAGCTTGATCATCATGCTGCCATCCAGATGCTGCGCCGACAGCGGCACGGTGGACAGGCCCAGCGCGAATTGCAGCCACAAAAGCCACAGCAGCAAAATGTCACTGCCCTTGGAGTTGACGCGGATGCGTGGATCGCTCAGGCGACGGTGCAGCAGGATCGTCACGCCGAGAAATCCCAGTACGCCAAAAAATCCACCCGAAATCATGGCCATCAGCTGCTTGTGACCCGCGCTGATGAAGGGTTCGTACAGGAAGTGGGGGGTCAGCAATCCGACGGTGTGCCCGGCCAGCAGGAACAGGATGCCGATGTGGAACAGATTGCTGCCCAGGCGTAATTGCCCGGCGCGCAGTAGTTGCGAGGAATCGCTTTTCCAGGTGTACTGGTCGCGGTCGAAGCGGATCAGGCTACCCAGTAGAAAGACCGTGAGGCATATATACGGGTAATAGCCAAAGAGGAAGTTGTCGAGGGTGTTCATGCGGCGACTCCTAGGGGGGCTTGAGGGGCTGGGGATTTGCGGACGATGTGGATGGGTTGCGGGGTGTTGGGTCGGGTCTGGCCCTGGCTACTGCAGCCGCCAAAGACTTCGGGCTCGGCCCAGTTGGCGTCGAGTGGCTCTTCGGCGGCGATGGGGACGGACTGGACTTGCTGGCCGCAGAGTTCCAGCACGGCGGCCAGAACCGCTGCATACGGGCTGCCACGCTGGAGCAGGGCGCTGAAAACGGCGATCAGGATATGCGCCATTTCGCCCAGGAACGCGCGCGCCAGTTCCGGTGGCTGGGTCGAGGCGAATTCCAGCACCACGCACAGGTGGTCGGGCAGTTCGTCCGGCGATAGGTTCAATCCGGCTTTTTCGTAGGTTTGCGCCAGATCGACCAGCGCCGGGCCGCGTGCGCGCGAGTCGCCATGCACGTGCTCAAAGAGGTGCAAGGAGGTGGCGCGGCCCCGATCAAAGGTTTCGACGTAGCGCGACTCGATCTCCATCGGGTCCAGCCGCGCCAGCTCGGCAGCCAAGGCACGCAGCTCGGCGCGGCGCGCTTGGGGAATGGCGGCTTCCTGGTCAATGGTGTCGATCAGGGCAGATAGGTGCAAGCGCAGTTTGTCGTCGGGATAGCCCAGTAGCAGCGCGAGTGCGCGCAGGGAGTAGCGGATTTCGGTCATAAAAATGCTCCTTGCGGCTTACACCAGGGCCTTGATCGGGATGGTGCGGGGTTTGGCGCCGCCGAACAGGCTGGCTTCGCTGTCGCCGTCCGAGCAGCCGTTGCCGAACGAGAAACCGCAGCCACCGCGCAGATCAAAGGCGTTTTCGGCGTATTCGCGGTGTGCCGAGGGGATCACAAAGCGGTCTTCGTAGTTGGCAATCGCCATGATCTGGTACATGTCTTCGACCTGCTCGGTGCTCAGGCTCACCTGGTCAAGCACGGCGCGGTTTTCCACGCCATCAACGTGCTTGCTGCGCTGGTAGGCGCGCATGGCCAGCATACGTTCCAGTGCGCGCACCACGGGGGCGGTGTCACCGGCGGTCAGCAGGTTGGCCAGGTACTGCACGGGAATGCGCATCTGGGCGATGTCGGGGATCGTGCCGTTGACGCCGACATGCCCGGCATTGGCGGCGGACGTGATGGGCGAGAGCGGCGGGATGTACCAGACCATGGGCAGCGTGCGGTACTCGGGGTGCAGCGGCAGGGCCACTTTCCAGTCCATCGCCATCTTGTAGACCGGGCTATTGCGTGCGGCTTCCAGCCAGGACTCGGGAACGCCATCCAGGCGTGCTTGTGCAATCACCGCCGGGTCGTTGGGGTTGAGGAACATCTTGAGCTGGGCCTGGTACAGGTCCTTGTCATCGGCGACGCTGGCGGCTGCGCCAATCTGGTCGGCGTCGTACAGCACCACACCCAGGTAGCGGATGCGTCCGACACAGGTTTCCGAGCAGACCGTGGGCTGACCGGCTTCGATGCGCGGGTAGCAGAAGATGCACTTTTCGGCCTTGCCGCTCTTCCAGTTATAGTAAATTTTCTTGTACGGGCAGCCCGAGACGCACATGCGCCAGCCCCGGCACTTGTCCTGGTC
>JAYRRD010000120.1:0-14329 GCA_041910275.1 Rhodoferax sp. | reverse complement strand
CTACAAAAAGGGCCTGCGCCTTTCCAAGAAGGCCATGCAGGCCGTGGAAGAACGTCTGGTGCGTAATCCTCTATTGCCCAAATGGGACATCCTCATTCGTCCACGGTATATGGGATGAGATTTTGCGGAAATGGCCTAAACCATCCGGATGTGTTTGCCCAACTTCAGCGCTGGATGGTTGCGAGCTGAGTGACAGGATTACGCCAGCTGTGCGCCACAGAGGGCTTGGGATTCACGGTCGTGCAGATCGACTACCGGCTTGAGGGATTCATGGACGAAACCGGAACCCATGGACTCCACGTAGCGGCAAGCGGCAAAGGCTGCGGCCTTGGCCTCGTAGTCGGCAATCCACTGGTTGCGAACCGCAACGGACTCGGATTGAACCGGCCATATTCCAGGGCGTGGCCGCATGTGGGCGGAGATACCGATGCGCCACGGTTTGGCGGTGAGCCTTGCGCGAAAGCAGTTTTGATGTGTACACATGCGGGCGTAGACAGGGTCGGCGGACACCTTGGTGAAGAAGCGTTGAACTTCTTCGGACCTGGCTTCAAATGTCTGGTGCGTTGCCAGCACGCGATACCCGGCCGGGGTTCGGTATAGGCGCAAGTTCCAGTCGGGATTTTCTGCAATGAAGCGGACGATCCGTTCGCGTGCAATGCGCTCCGATCCTCCGCGCGCCAGCACAGCCAGGCGGGTGAACAGACTTGCTATGGTTGCGCAGCCGACAAGAGCGGCAAACAACAGACTAAAAGTTACACTCCAGCTTCGCAGAGCCATCCCAATAGCCACTGACACAACAGATAAAGCAATAAAGACGGCAAGCGTGTGCCCGGCGTCCCGTTCGAACGTGAAATCTATGTCTGCGAAAAGGGCACTCGGGGAATTGAGGCAATGCGCTCCATAGGCGTTGCGCGTGATGACGACTTCGCCATGGCGGGCCAATACCTCTTCCCGGATCGGGATGCCTGCTGCGCCGTTGTATGCAACTTTGGGCTCTCTGCGCTCCAGCCGTTCTCCTGCGACGATGCGTTGCAGCGCTTCGTCAGCGCGTGCCTCCGCCATCAGTTGCGCGTCCGCCTGGCTGGACGTGGACCAGCCGTACCTGCGAACGGTGACTTGCCTGTTGGAGGTTTTGTACTGCCTTCGGGCCTCGGCCCAATAGTCGGGAACAATCATCTTTGGGTATTTCTGGTATGCCCGAGGATGCGCAGATAACCGCCCTCGCTCACCCCTCGGGGGCGACGGTCGCCAGCCACATGGCGTGCGTATCCACGATGTGCAGGAAACGGGAAACCTTGCCCTCGGCGTTGAATTCCCAGAGGTGGAACTCGAACGGGTCACTGAAATCCCTTCCCAAAGGCTTCCATTTCCCGGTAACGTTCGTCCAGGCCAGCACGCTGGAGCCGCCATCGTAGAGTTTCTCCACAGAAAAGCTCTGCATTTCCACATTCATCAGTTCTTGAAAAAAGAGCCCCACTTCGGCCCGGCCTTTTCTTGGCACCAGAAGGGGAATCCCGTGGTTATTGCGGTTATCCCACTCCACGTCCTCGGCGAGGCACGAGAGAATGAACGGGATGTCTCCCTTCCCGAAGGCCTCATAAATTGCGCCCACTGTTGCAATGTGCTGTGTCATACATCCTCCTATACGAGATAGATAAAAAATAAATAAAGAGCGGCATGGTATTCATCGCATCACTCCGGCAGCGACCGCAAGGCATTTACGATGGAACTGTAAACCAAATTGCGGCGATGACGATGGCCAAGAAAACAACGGCAGCCGCAGCCCCTGCGGAATTGCCCGGAGTGCCGTTTATCTCGAAATGAAAGATGGCACTGAGTGTGTTGCCCACGATGTCGCCAAGGTGCTCACGGAATACGAAACCGAGTGCTGCAAAGGTGGCAGTTCCATAGGTCAGCCAATGTCGGAGAACCGGGTCCATGCCTGGACCGTCGTAATTGAGGGAGTGCGCGAGGCCGTAGAGCCACCAGCACGCGACGGCGACAAGGGCACCGAAGACCGCACCGATGAGTGAAAAAGCAAGTCGTTCGCCGATAGCCATTGCGAGAACACACCCGTGGACTAACGAATGCCATTTATCTGTCGCGCTGCAATGCCCACACAAACCATGAACGCCTCCTTCGAGAGATAAACCTTGTTGAACTGAACCGCCACCCACGGATGATAGCGCTGTATATCCGCATGGTCTGACCAGTCAGATTACACACAGCTCGATGGTGCTTCTCGGCGGAACTTGCGCCATTTCCACCCCCAAAAGCAGATAAGCCTCTTTCTCGATGGGCTCGGGAGTGCGAGGCAAAAGCCACTCCTTGTACGCCTGCACCTTCATACGAGAGCCGTCCGGGAGAACTATCGTGGCGTGCAAGACTTCGCCAACCGGGAGGTTTGTTGTCTGGGCGACCACAACGACCGTGCCTCGGCCAGTGAGCTGGAATTTTTCTGCGATTGGAAAGGGACCGGCCATCATTTCGATTGAACGTTCGACAGGAGGGGCGGCGTCCGGCTTGTCCAGCACGCGAACAATCAAACCCACAAGCACACCAGCGATGAAGGCCAGCGCGTACGGTAGCGCCCGTGTTTGCAGCATCTCCATGGTGCTCTGGGTTGAACCCAGCGCAACACCTGAAAGCCAGGGAACCGGAACGCCCAGAAAGCCCGGACCAGAGCCCCCGACGACGAGAACGATTGCACTCAGAGGGAGCAAAGGCATGCCCAGAAGAAGCGCAGCCGGTATCGAGTGCCGAGCCAGAAAACCACCATAGAAGGATATGACCGGGACAAGATACTGAAGCTAGAAAAGGAGCATCGACGGGAGCCCGGCAAGTATCAAGGTAACGATTGCAATGGGCTTTGCTGCGAGAAAGAACACGCCTCCCGCGACAAGGAGAACTGCATAGACCTTGACCAGGACGGGCGGAATCAGCATAGGCCCCAACCTGATCAAATGAACAGCCATAGCGTCCCCCAAAAAACCAGCATGCCGATTCTTACGCCAGCCCGGCTGCTGGATCAGTTACACACACACCTTCACCACCTGCACTATAGCCGCAGAAGTTGTGCGAACTCCGCAGTTTCATATCACCCGTGATATTAAAAATACCCAAATCGCACTACAGAAGCCCCCCGCAAGCCTGTGTGGCACGTTTTTAGCCTCAATATGGGCTCAAATTGGGTATCAAATCAGCCTCTGGCCGCCGTGGGACAAGCGGGGACAGCTACTGAAAACGTAGTAACAAGAATCAAGGCATCACATGGAATCGCACCCAGAGAGGATGAGCGGGCCTGCGTCAATCTGCCAGAAATCCAGCGGCACGTTGCGCGCGCACCTGCTCCAGCAGCGGCTGCATGAGGGGAGGGAGGGTTGCGGACATGCAAGGGCTCAACGTTTGGCGATGTGGCCTATGATTCCAAGACCGCACGCTTGCCAAGCTGAATACACCATGCACATCCTCATCCGCCACCTTGCCTACGTTCTGATGCTGCTGATCCTGAGCGGCTGTTCCAGTGTGCGCCCCTGGGTCAACGAGCCATTAAGTGCTGCCGAGTTGCAATCGCGCACCGCACCGCGCCCACGCCACGATCCGTCCTTGCTGGTGGCCGTCACGCTCTCAGGGGGTGGCGCGCGGGCGGCGGCTTTTGGTTTTGGCGTGTTGACGCAGATGCAAAAAACCACGCTCGAATGGAGAGGCAAGCATACCAACTTGCTGGCCGAGACCGATCTGGTGAGTGGCGTCTCCGGCGGCAGCATCGTCGCGGCCTATCTGGCAGTCTTTGGCAGCGAGGGACTGGCCCGGTTCGAGCAGGACTTTTTGCGCCAGGATTTTCAGGATAACCTCATCAGCCTGGCCTTGAAACCCGCAAATCTGGTGGCGCTGACTTCGCCCTGGTTTGGCCGCACGCACCTGCTGGCGCAGCGGCTGGACCATTTGTACCAGGGCGCCACCTACGGCGACTTGTCGCACCGGCCCAACCGGCCCCAACTGGTCATCACCGCCACCGACATGTCGCTGGGCACCGGGTTTGAGTTCAGCCGCAGCCAGTTTGATCTGATTTGTTCACGGTTTGGCAAGGTGCCGATTGCATTCGCCGTGGCAGCGTCTTCGGCGGTACCGCTGCTGCTCAGTCCGGTGACTTTGCATAATTTTTCGGCCAACTGCCCACGCCCGGCGTCCGGGGAACGCCTGACAGCTCCTGACAATGGCGACTACCGCGCGCGGATGATGCGTGCGCAGGAGCGCAGCTACCTCGACGGTGCGGCGCGGCCCTACATCCATCTGGTGGATGGTGGCTTGTCCGACAACCTGGGCGTGCGCCGCGCCCTGGACCAGATTCTGGGCGCCGGTGGCCTACGCGACTCGATGCGTGAGTACGGCTATGCCAAGGGCAGCATCCGCAAACTGGTGCTGATTTCGGTCAACTCCGAGCGGGACCCATCCGACAACATCGACACCAGCGACCGCCTGCCCGCCAACGCCCAGGTCATCGACACCTTGCTGTTTGGCACGGGCGCCAGGGCCACGAAGGAAACCCAGGAGTTTCTGGCCGACATCACGCGGCAATGGAAAGCCGAACTGGCGGCCCCCGGCGAGGCTGGCAAGGACGTCTTTGCGCCCGACGCCGAGGTGCATGTCATTCAGGTCAACCTGCGCGACACCCCCAACGAGCTGGGGCGCAGAGCCCTGCTGCAAGTGCCCACCGCCTTCAGCATCACGCCGGGGGAGGTGACGCAGCTGATTGACGCAGGCAGCGCCACGCTGCGCGAATCACCCGAATTCCAGCAATTGCTGCGCAGCCTGGCAGCACCCCGGTGAGCCACAACGTGCGCATCAACGTGCGCACCAACATGCTCAAGCCAGACTTTGTCTTAGCCTATTGCATAGCTCCAATGCGGCGGGAAAATCCATGTTGCGCATGGCCGCATCCAGAACGGCCAGGTTCTCGCCCTGATCCGGGATGCCTTGATCGCGCAACTTGGCATACACATCCATCGCTCGCAGGTTGTTTTTCGCCAGCAGCGATGCCAATTCGTCGAGCAAAGCGCAGGCTTGCGCCGTGTCCAGGGAGGTGGTCGGCGATGTGGGCGGATCGAGCTCGGCGGCGCAGTGTGTCAGCGTGTCCACGGCGTGCTCCAGCGTACCGGACAGCGCCACGAGGGCCTCATCCGTCGCGCTGATCGCCGTGCCATGCGCGATCCGCGCTTCCAGTGCAGCCGCCTGCTGCGCCAGCGGCAAAGCGCCAAGCGTGGCGGCCACCCCTTTCAAGGAATGGACATCAAGCCGGGCCGCCTTCAGATCGCCGGCGTGAAGATGCCCACGGATACGGACCACTGCATCGCCCTGGTCGAGGCAAAAACCCCGTGCCATGTCCGCATACACGCGGCGATTCCCGCCCAGGCGCTGCAAGGCTTCGGCGAGATGGAAGCCATCGGGCATCGGTGGCAGCGGCTGGGCATCGGGAGTGGCCGCATGGCTCGCCACCGGAGCATCCACCCGGCAGTGTTTGAGCAAGACCTGGACCAATTTTTCCAGGTCTATTGGCTTGCCGACATGGTCATTCATGCCCGCCGCAATACAGGCGGCCTGATCCTCGGCCATGGCGTTGGCGGTCATCGCGAGAATGGGCAGCGCGGTCAGTTTCAAACGGTCACGCAGATAGCGCGTGGCCTCATAACCGTCCATTTCCGGCATCTGCACGTCCATCAGCACGGCATCGAAGGCCTCGGGTGCCCGCTCCACCAACGCGACGGCCTGTCGGCCATTGTCGGCAACTTTGACAAAAGCCCCTTCGTTGGTAAGAAGTTCCCTGGCCACCTGCTGATTCAGCAAATTGTCTTCCACCAGCAGCAGGTGCAGTCCGCCCAGGCGGGACGAGCCGCGCCGAGGCGTGGTCGGCGGCGCCTTGGGGGCCACGTTGAAGGACACAACCGCTTCATGTGCCTCCTGGTCACGGGAAAAATCACGGGAGAAGTCAAGGCAGAAACTGAAGCGGCTGCCGCGCCCAGGCTCGCTTTCGACCCTCAGTTCCCCACCCATCAGCCGCACCAGCCGCAGGCTGATGGTCAAGCCCAGGCCGGTACCGCCGAAACGCCGGGTGGTGGAGGACTCGGCCTGCGAAAATCCTTCGAAAATATGGGCGAGCTTGTCCGGCGCAATACCGATTCCCGAATCCTTCACCGCGAACTCGATGCGCACGCTGCTGGTGGTGAGCGCAATCGGGCGCACACTCAGCACGACCTCGCCCTTGGGCGTGAACTTGATGGCGTTACCGACGAGGTTCAGCAACACCTGTTGCAATCGCAAGGAGTCGCCATACAGCGCGGTCGGCACACTCGGATCGAGATCAAAGGTGACCGCCAGATCCGCAGCCTCAACCGAGGTAAACAGCACAGCCGACAGATCGCGCAACAGATCATCCAGACGGAAGGCGGTGTGTTCAATCACCAGCTTGCCGGCCTCCACCTTGGAAAAGTCGAGGATATCGTTGATGATGCCGAGCAGGGATTTGCCCGCAACATAGGCTTTGAGCGCGTAGTCCTGCTGCTGCGCATTGAGTGCGGTCTGCTGCAACAACTGGAGCAACCCGAGCACAGCATTCATCGGCGTGCGGATTTCATGGCTCATGTTGGCCAGGAACTGGCTTTTGGCCTCACTGGCCGACTCGGCCACCACCTTCGCTTGCTGCAGCTCAAGTTCTATGCTCTGGCGCGTACCGGCCATCAGATCAAAGGTACGCGCCACCTCGCCCAGTTCGTCATTGGAATCGACCCCGCACCGCGCGGAAAGATTGCCCATGGCGAAAGTTTGCACCGTCTGATGGAGCGCAGACAAAGGGCGCAGCACGCGACGCACCAGCAACCAGACCAAGCTCGCCAGGAGCACCAGCATGATCAGCGGGATTGCCATACTGAGCAGACGAAAGTCGTGCTCGAGCTTCAGCCGATCCGCCCCGGCCGCATCGCCCCAGCGATCCACCGTGTCGAACAGCAGTTGGGTACGGGACAACAACTGATTGATCAGAAAACGGGTACGGCGCTGCTGCCAGGGGCTTGTTTCCTCATTTTGCCGCACCGCCAGTTGCTCGAAGAAGTGGGACAGCACCTTGGCTTGGACGAGCGCCTCACCGGGGGTCGTTGCATCGATTGTCTGGCTATGTTCGAGCACGGCCAGGATGGACCTGTGGCGCGATTGCCACTGCTGCTGCGCCCGCGCTTCGCCATAAAGCGCCAGTTCATTGGTCAGGATCAACAGCGCCGAAACGTCGTTGACCAGGGATTGCGCGCGCGTCTGCGCCGCAGCAAATCGATCCAGCCGGGTACCGACGGTCCAGATCGCTGCCAGAAGGAACAACAGCAGCAGCAGCGAGGCCGACAAGGTGACCACGAGCAAGGTACGAATGCGCATGCGCTATCCCGCTATTCCGCTATTCCGCTATTGGGCTATTCCGCGATGCTGACCGCCGAAGGACGGACCCGCCGCAGCGGCGCCGAATAAATGAACGACAAGTAATTAGGCGACTGCCTGGCCTTGACGTGCCCTTCCTCGCGCGCCCAGCGGGCTTCGCTTTCCAGACTGGCCAGCAAGGACTGGTCGAGCGTCAGTTGATAACGATAATTCGGCATGACCCATTCAGCATAGGCGTCATCCAGTTGCATTCCGGAACGCAGGATGGCTTTGACGGTTTGCGGCTTGGTAGCGATCAATCGCGTTGCCTTGTCCAGCGCGCGCAGCACTTTGACCAGATCATCGCTGCGGTTATCGACGATCTTGCGTGACGCGATCAGATTGAAACTCAGCGTATGAAAGCCGCCGTCGGGCAGCACTTTCGCCCCGGCGATCTCCCGTTGCGCCCGGAAGGGGTGCGGCTGCCACATGGCAATCGCGTCCACCTCGCGCCGTTGCAGCGCGCCGACGATGGTATCGGGCTGCAAACCGACGACGGTGATGGATCGGGGATCGACGTTATGGAGCAGCGCCAAGGTATCCAGATAGTAGTGGCTGGCGGAACCGAGTATGGTGCCGACCCGCTTGTTGGCCAGATGCCTGGCCTGGGTAATACCGCTCTGAGCATGCGCCACGACCTTCTGGTCCTCGGTGCTGGTGGTGAAGCTGGCGAGTATCCCGAAATCGTTGCGCTTGAAGCTATGGAACATGACCAGGGTTTCCGAGCCGGTTACCAGGTCCGCCTTGCCTTCGGCCAACAGCTCCATGGCGCGCACGCTGCTCGTCACCTCGTTGAGCTGGACTGCAACGCCCTCCGCCGCGAACAAACCCTCGGCATCGGCAACGTGGAGCGGCAGATTGACTGGGGCTTTCGACAAGGCAATCAGGATCGGCTCGGCCGCCGTCGCGCCAAGGCTCACCAACGCCACGGCCATGACCCCCAGCCACCGGCCGGTCACTTTCCCCATCCTCCCCATCCTGCTCCACAAACGCAATGTAGTCTTCATGATGGAAGCTTCCCTTCTGGTAGAGTTGGTATCGTTGGTATCCTGGCCGCTTCTGCTGGCAGACAACAGTTTAATAGTTTAGCAAATAACTCAGGTTTTAACCGCATGACTGAACCAGTGCCAGCCCCTCGCCGCAGGGGCTTTTTCACGTCTGCTCCCTGAATGCACTCCACCGTACACCTACACCATGACCGCCACAACCCCCGCCACCACGGACCTCAAGCGCTACGCAAAACTGTCGATTGCTGCGGCGCTGGCGACCATCGTGCTCAAGGGCGCCGCCTGGTGGCTGACCGGATCGGTCGGTCTGCTCTCGGATGCCATCGAATCTTTTGTCAATCTGGCCGGTGCGCTCATGGCGCTGTGGATGCTGACGCTGGCCGAGCGGCCCGCCGACCACGGCCATCCGTATGGACACAGCAAGGCCGAGTACTTCTCCAGCGCTTTTGAGGGTTTGCTCATCATGCTGGCGGCCATCAGCATCGCCTATGCGGCCATTGAGCGCTTGCTGCGGCCACAGGCGCTGGATGCGCTGGGCGTCGGGGTGCTGGTTTCACTGGTAGCTTGCGCGCTCAATCTGGCCGTTGCCAGGCTGCTACTGAGGGCAGGCAAGGCCCACCGCTCCATCACGCTGGAGGCCGACGCGCACCACCTGATGACCGATGTCTGGACTTCGGCGGGTGTCATTCTGGGGATCGGCCTGGTTGCGCTCTCGGGCTGGAACTGGCTGGACCCGGCCATCGCCTTGCTGGTGGCAGCCAACATTGTCTGGACCGGCTGGCAACTCATGCAGCGTTCGGCCTCGGGATTGATGGATATTGCGCTGCCCGCAGCTGAAATGGCCAGGGTGCAGGCCGTGCTGGAGCGCTACGCACAATACGACATTACCTACCACGCCCTGCGTACCCGCCAGGCCGGGCGACGCTCGTTCATCACGCTGCACGTGCTCGTGCCGGGGGCGTGGACGGTCAAAATGGCGCACGACTGGGTGGAGCGCATCGAAAGCGATTTGCGCGCAACGATCCCCGGCAGCCACATCATTGCCCATCTGGAGCCGATGGACGACCCTTCTTCGATGGACGACCAGGAGCTTGACCGCGACTGATTTTCTTCGGCTTGCGCGCCCGCAACGCCGCTTCCAGCGCGAGCCTGGCCCACGGTGCCATCTGCTGGGGCGACTCCATGGCCTCTTCGGGGGCGCTGTAGTAGT
Organism: Rhodoferax sp.; assembly: GCA_041910275.1. Taxonomy (GTDB): domain Bacteria; phylum Pseudomonadota; class Gammaproteobacteria; order Burkholderiales; family Burkholderiaceae_C; genus Allorhodoferax. The sequence goes on along the minus strand of JAYRRD010000120.1, from coordinate 4,654 downwards.
TCATGCCCATGGCTTTGCCTTTGGCCAGGTAGACAAAACGCTGGCAGCCTGCCGCTTCAAACTGCGCGCGCGAGTCATCGTCTACCTTGAGCCAGAGTAGCTCGCCTTGCCCCAGGTCCGCCACAATCGCCAGGCTCAGGCCGTCCAGGCTGATGCCATGCCCGCCAAACATACGCCTGGCCACACATACGCCCAGGCTGGAGAGCAGTTCACAGCTGTAATGGGCAAAGTCGTTCGATGATCCAGCCACGCTATCCCGCCCCTTATCCCACCATATCCTGAACAATACCGTCGAGCACGTTCTGCCAGTCGCCCGGATGCTCCTGCCGGTACAAACGCATGCCGGGATACCACGGGCTGGAAGTGCCACTGAACTGCCAGCGCCAGTCGGGCAAATAGGGGAGCAGCACGCGCACGTCCTTGCCAAGCGCTCCGGCCAGATGCACGGTTGAGTTGTCGATGGATACCACGCAGTCGCACGCGCCGATCACGGCGGCCAGACCATCAATATCCTGCAAATTGTCCACTTCGGAATAATGCAGCACCTCCACGCCGGTTTCACGCAAGACCGCTGCACGCTCTGCGGCTGTGTCGCCGTATTGCAGATTGACCAGGGTATAACCCGTGGCCGCCAAGGCGCTGACCAGTTGCCGCAATGCAATGCTGCGCCGGGCACCCGTCAGCGGATTCTTGCAATACCAGCTGATGCCACACAGCCGGGTGTTCTTGCCTTTTTGCAGGGTATGGCGAATCTGTATGGAGCGTTGTGCATCACAACGCAGATAGCCGTTCGGCGTGGAGGAAAAACTCTCGGGAGAAGCGCGCAGATACTGGCACACATTGCCCATGGGGATGTGGACATCGTAAATATCTTCGGGAACGCTCAGAACCGACGGAATGAACGTGGCCACTTCTGGTGGAAAGGAACGCGACAGTAAAGGAATCAGACGGGTATCCGCCAGAACGACCAACTCCCGGCAACGCGCACGGAATTCGGGTATCAGCGAGCAAAACATCAGCTCCTCGCCAATGCCTTGCTCGGCCCACAGCAGCACCCGCTGGCGGCTGCCTTCACTCCAGGCCGGTCGGCGGGTCTGCAGCGGTTTGGTAATGAAATCCGGCACTTGCCAGCGCCAGTTGTACATCAGCCAACCCCGTGCATAATCGCCCAGCGTCAGCAAGGCCAGGGACTTGTTCCAGTGGGCCTTGGCGTAATCGGCCTTGAGCGCAATGGCTGCGTCGTAGCAGGCCATGGCCTCTGGCAACTGCTTGAGTTCGTGCAAGGCGATGCCGCGATTCAGATAGGCTTGCGCATGGTTGGGCTTGATCTCCAGCGCACGGGCATAGCAAACCAGAGCAGCTTCCGTCTGGTGCAAATGTTTATACGTATTGCCCAGGTCAAAATAGGCATCGGCGTGCGTGGGCGCCAGCGCGATGGTTTGCCCGAAGCTGTGCGCGGCCTGCTCGAAGTGTCCTTGCTTGTAGCGGACAATCCCCAGCCGGTAGTGGCTCTCGGCGTCATTCGGGTTGATGGCCAGGACGCGCAAGTAACTTTCTTCAGCTGGCGCAAATTGATGCAATTGCACCAGCACATTCCCCTGGTTGAAAAGCGCCTGGGTAAAGCCGGGTTTGCACGCAATGGCGCGGCCATAACTGGCAACCGCCGCCTCCAGCTGATTCTGGATACGCAGTACATTGCCCTTGTTGTAATGCGCTTGCGCAAAATCGGGTTGCAGCGCGATGGCCTGGTCCAGGCTGGCCAGGGCCGCATCGACTTGCTGGTTATCCAAAAGCACGGTACCCAGATTGCAGTGAAATGCCGCATTGTGCGGTTGCAACGCGATGGCCTGGCCAATCAACTCTGTCGCCCGGACAAAATCGCGCTCCTGGCTGACCAGTACGCCCAGCAGATGCAGGGTATCGGCATGTTTGGGTTCCATGGAGAGTATTTGCATGTACAACGCCTTGGCAGCGGGTAAGTCCCCCTTGCGATGCAAGGCCATGGCCTGCGCAAACAATCCCGCAACGTGTGAATCCGCACCGTTGTCAGCCGGCTTGGGTGTTGTGTTGACCTGGTTGGTCTTGTTGGTTTTGTTGATTGGCCGCTTTTTACGCTTTGACATGCTAAACCCTTCCCTATTCACTTATTTGAACGTGCGCGCAAGCATGCTACTGTACAGGACGGGATAATCCGCGCACTATGCCGCACTCCGACCCACCATCGTCTGACCGCCCGCCCACCGAGACGGAACTGAAGTTCGCGCTGCCCCTGCGTGATCCCGATGCTCTGGCCGCCATGCTTGCGCGTGTGCCTACCCTGCGCCGCCGCCGGGCTGTGACCGTGACCCTTCACAATGTGTATTACGACACCGCCGAGCAACTGTTGCGCCAGAACATGACGGCGCTGCGGCTGCGCCAGCTTGGCGATAAAGCCCATCCGCGCTGGGTGCAAACCCTGAAGATAGGCGCCAGCGATGCGTCCGCCCTGAGCCAACGCGGCGAATGGGAAACCGAACTGGCCGCCGGTGAATTGCTCCACGCCGCCTTGATGGCCACTCCCTGGCAGGAATTTGACCCCGACGCCCGCATTTTTGCGTCGCTCAAACCCTGTTTTTCCACCATTTTTGACCGCACCAGCTGGGTCGTGCGCAAGCGCGATGGCAGCGCACTGGAAGTCTGCCTGGACATCGGCCACGTTCAGGCCGACGGCAAGGAAGGGCCGGTATCGGAGGCCATTTGCGAGCTGGAAATTGAACTGCTCCAGGGCAGTGCCGAGGATTTGTTCGACATCGCCGAAGAAATTTCCCGCACACTCTGCCTGATTCCCTTGGGCATGAGCAAGGCCGAGCGCGGCTATCGGGCAGCGCAGGGAACGCTGCACGCACCACGCTACGCGCAGCCCCCGTCCATCACAGCGGACATGGCGCCAGTCCAGGTGGTCAAGAGCCTGCTGCGCGAGATGTTTCAGCAATTCACCGCCAATCTCGTGGCCATGCGCACATCCGATGCGCCGGAACTGGTACACCAGGCCAGGGTCGCCTGGCGGCGTTTCAGAAGCCTGGTCAAATTGTTCAAAAACCAGGCCGTCCTGGCCGGCTTGCCCGCACGCGAACCATTGGCGCCATTGCTGGATGTCCTGCGGGTCATGCGCGATACCGACGTCGCCATGACCGAAACACTGCCCCCATTTGCCAACGCCTATGTCGCAGGCAGTCTGGAGCGGCAACAGCATTGGCGGGAGATGGAGCGCATGCTGGCCCAATCTGCTGCCGACCAGAGGCTGGCGGTTCGCAATGCCCTGGACAGTCCCGCGCTGGGTTTGGCGCTGGTGCAAATCGCGCGCTGGCTGGAACTGCCTGCAGCAGCAACGCATGCCGACTCCACCACAAGCACCAACACAACCGACTGGATCAGGCTGCGCATGGAGCGGCTCAACAAACAATTGAAGGCGATTCCCAAGGATTCTGACGACCCGGACGCGCTGCATGCCGCGCGCATCGTGTCCAAGCAGTTGCGCTACTGCACGGAAGCCCTGGCCCCCCTGCTTCCCAAACGGCGCGCCAGACACTGGCGCAAAAAAGCGACCGCGATGCAGACCGACATCGGCACCCTGCGTGACTTTGCCCAGGCGCTGAACATGCTGGCGCACATGCCGGTCGCACCCGGTCTGCTGGAGTTTTTACGCGGTTTACATGCTGGCATCCGCGCACACAGCCGACACTAACGGATGTGCAGTACCTGCACCACCAGCTCCTTGCGGACTGTGGCCAGCACACTTGCCCAGTCATCGCGGTGCGGCTGCCGGAACAAACGCATGGTGGGGTACCAGGGGCTGTCGGTGCGTTCCAGCATCCAGCGCCAGTCCGGGTTGTAGGGCAGCAGTAGCCACACGGGTTTGCCCATTGCGCCAGCGAGGTGGGCCACGCTGGTGTCCACGCTGATGACCAGGTCCATCAGGTCGATCAGGGCTGCGGTATCGGCAAAGTCCCGCAGTGCATCACCAAAGTGTGCAATCTGTGGGTGTTGCCGCAGGGCTTGTGCATCGCGCTCCCGCACGTCCTTTTGCAGACTGAAGAACTGCGCTTGTTTCCCCTCAACTCCCGCAATCCCCACAGCCTCCACAATGCCCGCAAACTGTTGCAGGCTGATCGAGCGCTCCTTGTCGTTCAGGTGCGTCGGGCTGCCCGACCAGGCAATGCCCACGCGGGGCAGCGTTCTGGCAGGCGATGCCATGGTCGGGTTTGCTTGCCCTTTTCAAAGAGCCGCCGTGCGGCAACAGCCTGTGCGACATCTTGTGTCCGCAGGCCGGACTCCGGTAGATCAGGTCGTTTCACCATCGCCTGCATTCCTCTATTTCAAAATTCACACTCTGGGTTGATTGCCTGATTTTCGTTGCTTAATCTGCTACATAAAATGATAGCTGTACCCGCTTGTCCCACGGGAGATTGCGGTCAGAATGGCATGTAAAAACGGGGTTTTTCCGGCAAGCCGGGCTGGTTTTCGTTGTTTTGTCTGCTATACCTTGCGCGGTCACAATCTGAGGTTTTGTGATCAACCGAAACCTGGGGTGTGTTAACGTTCGAAACATGGCACCTTGGGTATACGATCCACAGAGTGGCGGGGTCAAAATTCCGCCACGGATATTCGATGAAAT
>JAYRRD010000119.1:0-26415 GCA_041910275.1 Rhodoferax sp. | reverse complement strand
GTGCAAATCCTTGTGCGTCAGCACGTGCTTGAATGCCGGTTGGCGCTGTAAAAGGGTGTGGAGCTGCGCCGGTAGCGCGTGCAGCAAGGCGGCTTCGCTGTCAAACAAGGGAAAGCAATGCAGGCCCGCCCACACGCCGGGAGTGGGACGCTGCGTCAGCCAGATAGCGCCGCGTGCGGACTGCAACCACAAGAGCCAAAGGGACTCGCTGGAACGCTTGTGTGTGCGGGTACGTACCGGATAACGGTGTGGATCGCCACTGGTGGCGGCAGTGCATAAGGAGCGCACCGGGCAACGGGTGCAATCGGGGTTTTTGGGCAGGCAGACGGTAGCACCCAGGTCCATCATGCCCTGGGTATACACCGGCATGGCTTGCGCTGCGTGCGCGCCTTGCGGCAGTAAATCAGCGGCCATGCGCCACAAGGCCTGTACATGTGCGGCGCTGGCAAGGTCGGCATCAAACCCCAGTACCCGCGCCAGCACCCGTTTGGCATTGGCGTCCATGATGGCCACCCGCTCGCCAAAACACAGGGCCGCCACCGCTGCAGCCGTAGAGCGGCCAATGCCGGGCAAGGTTTCCAATACTTGCGCGTTGCGCGGAAAAACCCCGCTGTACTGCGCCACGATACGCTGCGCGCAGCGGTGCAGGTTGCGGGCGCGGCTGTAGTAGCCCAGACCGCTCCACAGCCCCAGTACCTCGTCCAGCGGCGCACTGGCCAGGCTCAAGACATCCGGAAAGCGCGCGATGAAGCGCAGGTAGTAGCTGCGTACCGTTGCCACCTGGGTTTGCTGCAACATGATTTCCGACAACCACACCCGGTAAGGATCCCGGGTGTTTTGCCACGGCAGGTCATGGCGTCCGTGCGCACGCTGCCACGCCACCACACGAGCAGCAAAGTCGGCAGACAAGGTGTTCAATGGGGGTTTGCCTGACCGGGTGCCATCAGGTATTGCGTCAACTCCAGCAATTTGGCGTCTATCTGGTCCAGGCTTGCGCTTTGTTGTTCCAGGTCGTGGATACGGTCTGCAAGCCCGCCTGCGGCTTGCTGGATGCGGTCTATGGCCTCGAGTCGACGGATAAAGTTGCGGCGGCGCTCGCGCAGCTGGGCATCGAGCTGCGCGGCTGCCGATTTGCTCCAGAGTTCGATATCTGCCAAAGCTGCTTCGTAAATGCCGCGCAAACGGGTGGAGAGCGCACGCACCAGGCGATTGGCAAACTCGGGTTGCGCCAATTTGAAGGCATTGCCAATGCTCAGGTACTGGATATGGCTGCGCTCGGCAAGGTCCAGGTCATGCAGGCGCGGCGCCATCTGTGGCTCGGCGGGCACTTGCAGGGAAAAACCGAATTCACCATTGAGCTGGCGAAAGGTGGCGCCCAGCATGGATTCAATTTCGCCGCACAGCGCCTGCACCTTGTTCAGATTGGCACGCAAACGGCCAAAGGTTTCGCCATACGCCTTTCTGACGCCCAGCTTGAGCCCTTGCTGCGTCAGCAATGTTGTCAAATGCGCCATTTCCTGCTTGAGATTCTTGCTGCCCAGAATGCTGAATACCTCGCGCAACAATTTCAGATGTACCGAGCGCACAGCATGGATTTTTACCCCTCCGAGATCAAAATCAGCTTGCTCCTGCGCGATGCGTGCGCGCATGTGCTTGATAACCGTGGTGTTTTTCCCTTGCAAGCCCTTGAGCTCCAGGGCTTGTTCGGTAATGTCGCGCTTGCGGATGTTGATGATCCGGGTGGTTTCGGCACGCAAATCGCCAATACCTGTGGCCATCGCCGCAATCAGCATTTTCTGGCGCTTGCCCATCATGTCGTTGCTCAGGACATTTTCCAGGGTGGGCAGGCAACTTAGCTGCAACAAGCCGTCATCATTGGTGACCTTGGCCACCAGGGCTTTTTGCGCCGACACCGCAATCACCCGTTCCCTGGGAATGCCCAGCACTTCTGCGGCCGTTGCTTGCTGGCGTTCCATCTGGGCAGCAATCTGGGCTGGGCTGCTCAGGGCGTCCCACAGGGTATCAATCTTGTTGAGCACCACCAGGCGCGTGTCGGCAACATCGGACTCGCACACCAGATGCTCCCGCCAGATGGCCAGGTCCGATTTGGTCACCCCGGTATCCGCACCCAGAATGAAGACCACCGCATGCGCCTTAGGGATAAGGCTGACAGTCAGCTCCGGCTCCGCGCCCACGGCATTCAGACCTGGCGTGTCGAGTATGACCAGGCCCTGCTTGAGCAAGGGATGGGCGATATTGATCAGTGCGTGGCGCCATTTGGGAATCTCCACCAGCCCCTGGGCATCCACCACGGGATTATCATCCTGGTGCTCGTCGTGCCAGAAACCCAGGGCGTGTGCCTCTTCCTGGGTGACTTTCAGGGTTTCCGCCACTTTTTCCAACGATGCGGCCAGATGTTGCGCGTTGTTGACATCCAGATCAACCCGGGTCCATTTCTCCGGTGCCATGCGCCACTCCATGAGCGCCTGCGGCTGCAAGCGGGTTTCGATGGGCAGCAAACGCAGGCAAGGCGGCGTGTCCGCGTCGTAGCCCATTTCGGTGGGACACATGGTGGTACGTCCGGCGCTGGCGGGCATGATGCGCCGACCATACCCGGCAAAGAAAATGGCATTGATCATCTCGGATTTGCCACGGGAAAACTCGGCGACAAACGCCACCATGACCTTGTCGGAACGGACCTGGGTTTCCAGGCGGCGCAAACGCTCCTCGACGGCGGAGTCCAGCAATTCGTTGCCCTTGAGCCACTCGGCCAGCAATTTCAGGCGCAGGGCAAACTCCCGCCGCCATGCCCCGAGTTGGTCAAATTGGTCGTTAAATGAAGTAGCCAAGAATTTTCTCCTCAAGCCGCTCAATATAGCACCGCAATTGCAGTACCTGCCCAGGACCTCAGCGCTTTTGGCACGCGGGACAGAAAAAACTCGCACGCTGGCCCTGGCGGATAACACACACGGTGCTGGCGCAGACCCGGCAAGGCTGCCCGGCGCGGGCATACACCATCGTCTCCAGCTGAAAATGGCCCGCTTGGCCCTGGGCATCGGCAAAATCACGCAGCGTGCTGCCACCACGCTGGATCGCCCGCTCCAGTACCTCCCGAATGGCCTGGTGCAGGCGTGCAACACCTGGGTGATCCAGGTCGCAGCAGCGCGTTTCGGGATGGATGCCGGACTGAAACAAAACCTCGCTGGCGTAAATATTGCCAACCCCCACCACCAGCTTGCCGGACAACAAGGCTTGTTTGATCGCCACCTTGCTCCGTGCCAAGGCAGTCTGGAACACCTGCAGATCAAAGTCCGACCCCAAAGGCTCCGGTCCCAGGCGATCCAGCAGTTTGCGGACAACGGCATCCTGTTCACTGGGAGCATACACCACGGCGCCAAAGCGGCGCGGGTCCTTCAGACGCAGTGTGCCGTGGCTGGTTTGCAACGCAAAATGCTCGTGCTTATCCAATGTACCCCGTTCGGAAGGCCCATGTTCAAACGACAGCCGCCCGGACATGCCCAGGTGAATCACCAACAAGCCCATGTCCAGGTCCAGCAGCAGGTATTTGCCGCGCCGACGTACCGACTGCACCCGACGCCCCGACAAATCTTCCGGCGCACAATTCAAGGGCCAGCGCAAGACGCCGCCCAGAAGCACGCCATGAATCTGTGCACCGACGATACGGCTGACGATGCTCAGACGGGTTACTTCCACTTCGGGTAATTCAGGCATACGGCATGATGAAAGGCAAAGGAAACAAAGGCAGACAGACTCGGGTTGGTTTATTATGTCCTGATGTTTCAATTTCAATCCAAACGACTTATCACCTTGACCCTGCTCATGGCAGGGATGTGCTCCAACGCTTTCGGGGCTAATTCCGATCCCAAATCTGATCCCAAAACCCAGGGACCGAATAATTCGAACCTGACCAGCGAACTGATGTACCAGATACTGGTGAGCGAATTCAGTGCCCAGGCCGGAGATCTTGGTTCGGCCTACGCCGTGGCTCTGAGTGCCGCGCGAAAATCCAAGGAGCCCAAGCTGTTTGAACGGGCTGTGGACCTTGCCTTGCGCATGCGCAAGGGCGACTTGGCACTGGAGGCTGCCAAAGCCTGGGTCCAGGCCTGGCCCGCATCGCAGCCCGGCAACCGCTACCTGTTCCAGATATACGTACTCCTGAACCGGGTCGCCGAAGCGCAAGAACCCCTGCGACGCGATCTGACTGCGCTGCCCCCGGCGGATCGCATCGTGGCCATCAGCATGTTGCCGCGCCAGTTTTCCCGTGTCACGGACAAGAAATTGGCGGTCACCGTCGTCGAAAAAGCCCTTGCGACCGAACTGGCCAACCCGACGACGGGTACGATGGCATGGTCTGCCCTGGGCAGTTTGCGTATCCAGGCGGACGACCCGGAAAGCGCCCTGGAGTCGGTGCGCAAAGGCATTGCCCTGGACCCCAAGGCCAAGGAACCTGTCTTGCTGGCGATTGCGCTCATGGCGTACAAGGTGCCACAAGCCGAAGCCATCGCCCTGAACTACCTCAGCAGCGACCAGCCCTTGCCGGAGCTGCGCCTGGCATACACACGCCAGTTGCTCGCCCTGAACCGCAATCCCGATGCCTACGCACAGACACTGCAATTGACGGACGAAAAGCCCGACTATGCGCCAAGCTGGCTGATACGCGCCGGGCTGGAGTTGCAAGAGCGCAAACTGGCACAGGCCAAGGCTTCGGTTGAGACGTACCTGAAACTGCATCCCAAACCAGCCAACAATCAACCGGGCACGCCGATGGATGCGGGTCTGGTGCAAGCCTATCTGATACTGGCACAGCTTGCCGAACACAACAACCAGCTGGACGAGGCTATTGGCTACCTGGACAAGATCGACAGTCCGCACGATGCACTGCGGGTGCAGAAGCAGCGGGCCGCGATCCTGGTGCGCCAGGGCAAGCCCGACGCGGCGCTGACAGCCATCCGTAGCGTGCCGGAAATGCAGGCCAATGACGCCCAGGCCAAGATCAGCGCCGAAGTGCAGGTGCTGCGCGAAATGCGCGACTACACCACGGCCTACCGTTTGCTGCAGGATGCAATCACACGCTATCCCCAGGAGCCGGACTTGGTCTACGACCTGGCCATGGTGGCGGAGAGAATGGGCAATCTCGACGAGATGGAGCAGCTGCTGCGCCAGATCATTGCGAACCACCCCGACTACTACAACGCCTACAACGCCCTGGGTTATACGCTGGCCAACCAGAACATGCGCTTATCCGAAGCGCGCACGCTCATTACCAAGGCACTGGAGTTTTCGCCCAACGATCCTTACATCATGGATAGCATGGGCTGGCTGGAATTTCGCTCCGGCAATGCAGCGGAGGCCTTGCGTCTGCTGCAAAGCGCCTACAAGACACGCCCGGATGCGGAAATTGCCGCCCACCTGGGCGAAGTGCTCTGGAGCCTGGGCCAGAAGGAAGAAGCCCGCGCCATCTGGAAAGAAGCCATCCGCCTGAACCCGGAAAACGAAACCCTGGTGGAAACCCTCAAGCGCCTGCAAACCAATCCATGAGGGGCATGAAGGCCATGCAGTCTGCCTTGGCATGGCCTGGCTGGCTTTTTGCTGTATTTACTGCATTTATCATAGCTGGTTGCGCTGGTCACACGGCGCCTGTAGCCACAACACCACAGTGGCAGGGGCGATTGGCCATGCGCGTGCACAGCGATCCGGTGCAGGCATTTTCAGCCGACTTTGAACTGCGCGGCGACCCCCAGGCGGGTAGTCTGGGTTTTTTTTCACCCTTGGGCAATACGCTGGCACGCCTGGAATGGAGTGCCAGCACCGCCGTGCTGCAAACCGGCACCGGGCAACAGCACTTTGCCTCGTTGGCAGCACTCACCCGGCACGCCACGGGTTCCGAATTGCCTGTGGCCAGCCTGTTTGCCTGGCTGCAGGGTCTGGATTCGGATGCCCAGGGCTGGAATGCCGATTTGCAGAATATGTCCGCCGGACGCCTGCGTGCCTGGCGTGTACAGCCCGAGCCCCCGGTGGAACTGACTATCATCCTGGAACGCTAAACACCAGCCATGTAGCAACCCATGCAGTCCATCTATGACGTTCCCGCTCCGGCGAAATTGAATCTGTTTTTGCACATTGTTGGCCGCCGCGCCGATGGCTTGCACCTGCTGCAATCGGCCTTCATGCTGATCGACTGGTGCGACACGCTGCACTTTCATGTGCGCAACGACGGCCAGATCAGCCGTGAAGACCTGAGCTTGGCACTGCCTCCCGACGATCTGGTGGTGCGTGCGGCGCGCGCCTTGCAACAAGCCACCCAGTGCCCTTTGGGCGTGCATATCGGCGTCCAGAAGAACATCCCGTCCCAGGCTGGCATGGGCGGCGGATCGTCGGACGCGGCCTCCACCCTGCTGGCGCTCAACCGCTTGTGGAATCTACAACTGGCTTTGCCAGAGCTTGCACGCCTGGGGTTGGCACTGGGCGCCGATGTCCCCTTCTTCCTCAGCGGCGGCCACGCCTGGGTCGAGGGCATTGGTGAGCAGATTACGCCACTGGAGCTGCCGCAGGCGCGAAATGCGCCAAATGTAGAGAATGCGCGTTTTATGGTGGTAAAACCCGATGCAGGATTAGAGACAAGGCTCATTTTTTCGGACCCGGCGCTCAAACGCAATACCAAGCCTGTTATACTGCGCCGCTTCGTTGCACACGCACTCGGCAATTTGAACGCTCTGGCGACTTATGGCCGAAATGACTTGCAGATGGTTGCCCAAAGGTTATGCCCGGATGTTTCTCAAGCCCTTGATTGGCTGAGGTCGCTGGGGTTGAAACCAAGGATGACAGGTTCTGGGAGCGCGGTGTTTGCGCAACTGCCGCCGGAAGTGGATGTGCCTGTCGCGCCTGGGGCCATGCAGGTTCGTGTTTGCGGTAGTCTGGCTGTTCACCCCCTGGCGGGTTGGGCAAGCAGCGATGGTTTTTCGGTCAGTGGTTCATAGCCACCGACCTGTGTAGGGGAGTCGCCAAGTTGGTTAAGGCACTGGATTTTGATTCCAGCATGCGAAGGTTCGAATCCTTCCTCCCCTGCCAAATCTGAAATCTGTCAACCCAATCTCTTCGCTGGAACTCCCATGCAGGCACCAATCCCCCCCGATTTCATGATTTTCACCGGGAATGCGAACCCGTCCCTGGCGCAGCAGATCGCCGATGACCTGGGAACTTCGCTGGGTGCTGCCAAGGTGGGCCGCTACTCGGACGGCGAAGTGACGGTCGAGATCAACCAGAACGTGCGTGCCCGCGATGTTTTTGTGGTGCAAAGCACCTGCTTTCCGACCAATGACAACCTGATGGAGCTGCTCATCATGGTCGATGCGCTCAAACGCGCCTCGGCCGAGCGCATCAGCGCCGTCATCCCCTATTTTGGCTACGCCCGCCAGGACCGCCGCCCACGCTCGACGCGGGTGCCGATCACGGCCAAGGTGATTGCCAATATGCTACAAACCGTGGGCGTGGCGCGCGTACTGACCATGGACTTGCACGCCGACCAGATTCAGGGCTTTTTCGACATCCCTGTGGACAATATCTACGGCTCGCCCGTGCTGCTGGGAGACTTGCGCCAGCAAAATTACCAGGACCTGATCGTGGTTTCGCCCGATGTGGGCGGCGTGGTGCGCGCGCGCGCCATGGCCAAGCAGCTCGACTGCGATCTGGCCATCATCGACAAACGCCGTCCCCGGCCCAATGTCAGCGAAGTCATGCACGTCATCGGCGAAATTGATGGGCGCAACTGCGTCATCATTGACGACATGATCGACACCGCCGGCACGCTGGTCAAGGCCGCCGAGGTGCTCAAGCAGCGGGGCGCCCAGAAGGTCTACGCCTACTGCACGCACGCCATCTTTTCCGGCCCGGCCATCGAGCGCATCGCGCACGGGGATGCGCTCGATGAAGTCGTGGTGACCAATACCATCCCGCTGAGTCCCGCAGCCCGGAATTGTCAAAAAATCCGCCAACTCTCTGCAGCGCCGCTGATTGCGGAAACCATTCAGCGCATTGCCAAGGGGGAGTCGGTCATGAGTTTGTTCTCGGACCAGGAAAATCTGTTTTGAAAAGTTTTTCTGGTTGAGGCAATGCAGCAAACGCACCGCCCGCAATCCATCAATGGCAAGGCGGCAGGCGTTTTTTTTAACCGGAGTCACACTGGTCGCGGTGGACTCCATCTGGAGTGAATGTTTATGAAATTTGTCGCTTTTGAGCGCACCAAGCAGGGGACGGGTGCGAGCCGCCGTCTCCGCCATACAGGCCGCACCCCCGGCATCGTCTACGGTGGCAGCGGTACGCCCTTGCTGATCGAACTGGACCACAATGCCCTGTGGCATACCCTCAAGAATGAGGCTTTCCACGCCTCCATCCTGGACATGGAACTGGGTGGCAAGGATTACCGGGTGTTGTTGCGTGACGTACAGATGCATCCCTACAAGCAAATGGTCTTGCACATCGACTTCCAGCACGTCGATGCCACCACCAAGCTGCACATGAAGGTGCCGCTGCACTTCAGCGGCGATGAGCTGTCGCCAGCAGTCAAGACCGAAGGCTGCATTGCCAGCCACGTCATGACCGAAATCGACGTGCTGTGCCTGCCCACGGACTTGCCGGAATTCATCAACGTGGACCTCAGTGGCCTGAAAAAAGGCAAGTCGCTGCTGCTCAACGACATTGCGCTGCCCAAGGGCGTCAGCGCCGTCACCCGTGGCAAGGGCAACCCGGTTGTTGTCGCGGTAGTCCCGGTTGCCGCAGCCGAGACAGCCCCCGAAGGCGAAGCGGGTGCAGCACCAGCCGCTGCCCCGGCCAAGGGTGGCAAGGGAGCCCCCGCAGCCAAACAAGCTGCTGCCAAGCCAGCCGCAAAACCGGCAGCCAAGAAGTAAGCTGAAAGAATCTGGGGCACAATTGCCACCGGTGCTGCAAACGGCCCACCTCGGTGGGCCGTTTGCGTTTTCCCTCCCAAGGTGTTGCATGATGAAACTGTTTGTTGGCCTGGGAAATCCCGGTCCGGAATACGAGGCCACACGCCACAACGCTGGCGCGTGGTGGGTTGATGCCCTGGCGCGTGAACTCAAGTTCAACTGGACCCTGGAGCGCGGTTTTCATGGCCTGGTCGCCAAGGGCAGCGTGCATGGCCACAGCATCTGGCTCTTGCAGCCCCAGACCTTCATGAACCTGTCGGGCAAGTCGGTAGCCGCCCTGGCCAGGTTCTTCAAGATCGCCCCGCAGGAAATCCTGGTGGTCCATGACGAGCTTGACATCGCACCGGGCCAGGCCAAACTCAAGCAAGGCGGCAGCCACGCGGGCCACAACGGTTTGCGCGACATCCACGCCCAACTCGGAACCGACGCCTACTGGCGCTTGCGCCTAGGCATAGGACACCCCGGCAACAAGGCCGAAGTCATTTCCTGGGTCTTGAAAAAACCCCCGCTTGACGACCGCATTGCCATCGAACAGTGCATAGACCGCACGCTCAAGGCGCTGCCTGCCCTGCTGGCCGAGGACATGAACAAGGCCACCTTGCTCATCCACACCAGCAAACCCCCGCGACCACACGCGGTACAAGTCCCGGTACAGGCTTCCGCCAATCCCATGCCGGAGGGAAAACAGGCATGAAGAAGCATTTCCTGATTGCTATGTTTACAGTAGCTGTCTTCGCTCTTCCCACGGGCGTTTGGGGGCAAACCGTCTACCGCTGTGGCTCGTCCTACAGCCAGACGCCGTGCGAAGGTGGCGTTATGATGGAGATCACCCCGGAACCACCCCAGGTGGCCAAGGAAAATGCTGCACGCAAGGCCGCCACCCTGCGCGCCCTCAAACGAGAGCAGATGCTCGAAGAAGACACCATCGCGCACACCGAGCATTACCTGTACCGCAGGGACGCCGCCAGGGCCGTAGCAGCGCAGGCACGCGCCGAAGCCGAAGCCAGGAGGGCTGCTGCGGCACGGGAAATGGTCAGGAGGAATCAGGCCAGCAAACGCGCTGCCAAGCCGTAACTTGCGCCAGAAGTGCCAGCCAAGGCAAAACGTTTCTCCGGGCTCTCCACTTACACTCTCTTTTCAGGAGCTGCTCCCGCTGATTCCATCGGACTTACAAGGCAATTTGTTCCTTGAAACTGGCCACCACAGCACCGAAATGCACCCCGATCAGCGCCGCCACGGCGCTCCAGTGGCCGTTTCCAGGTGCCAAAACAGCCGCAACACCTTGTACATCAAGCTACCTGGGGCGATGCCCCAGGCTGGTATGTGGTCGGGCCTTTGGCCCTGCAAAATCGGACCTGCTCGTTTGCCCGTTTCTTGAGCACCAACGGTGCGCCCGCATACCAGCCTGGGGCATCGCCCCAGGAACGCCCCCGGAACATGGCCCAAGAACCACATTGATTACATTGGCGACTGATTACCCCGCAGACGCAATAATCGAACCCGACAACCAACCGGAGAGACATCACATGGTGCATACACACGCGGCAAACCGGGGGCGGCAATGGCTGCTGCCAAGCAGTCTGGAAAAGCAACCCCAAACCGACACCACCACGCTGCACTGCGGTGGTTGCTTCGTGGCCGGCACCTGCTTTGCCAAAGGCACCTTGGTGCACACCAAAGAGGGCCTCAAACCCATTGAGCAGATGCAAGTAGGCGACTGGGTGCTATCCAAGCCGGAAAACGGCGGCGAACAGGCTTACAAACGGGTGCTCAAGACGTTTGCGCATGAACCGCAGCGGATAGTTGATCTACTGTATGTCCTACCTGGGCAAGACAGAGCCGCCCCTGGGTACCCAACTCATCTGATGCGAATCTCGGTGACCCGGAATCATCCTTTCTGGACCAAAGAACGAGGGTGGACGGCGGTCAGTGAGCTTCAGGTATACGAATCGACTTTTGAAGACAAGTCTGGGCAGTCGATTGAATTCGCAAGACTGAGAAACGTGTATATATCCGATCAGCCCAATCAAATTTAGGAGCAACCAAAGTCAATAATTGAGTACACTTATCCACAGTTGCTAATTCAAAAAGCAGCTACCCGCCCTGGGTCAATTTTGGATCGGCAGGGTGGGTCAGTTTTCAATCGGCACCAACACATGGCCTTTGGTGGTATCAATTACCGGCAAAAGGTACTTACCGAGTCGAATGAATGCTTGATTTGAATTTTGAAAAAGTGTGCGCCACCAGCCTCGGCTTGAACCTGGCCAATGCGTTAGAGCAAACCCTTGCCAACCCTACCGCCAGCCACCGTTGGACGACCTTGATGCAGCTGTATTTCACGGACACGGACATCGACCAACAGGTCTGCGTACAACAAGTGCTCTGCCGCCAGATGCCGCGCGATGGTGAAGCGGGATTTTTCTTCGCCACCTTTATGGCGGAAATTACGAGTGACGCTGAATACAGCGCACTGGCTGCCCGGATTCTCCAAAAAATTGAACCTTTCGACCCAGATCGGGTCATGGCCTTTTGCGTTTACGAATGGGGGCGCCAAGCCATGGGCGAAGGCAACCGGCAGCAAATGACACAAGCCCTGCGCTTGGCTCGGGTGCCAGAATCTATCCAACGCATTGGACGCATGCTCCAGGCACCACCGCTTACTGCTGCAACAGCATCCGCTGGTGGCACGAGTCCCTTGCGGCGCATCGCCATCATTGCACCCTATATCAGCGGGCCCAATCACCCTCCCACCCTGTTGGCTTTGCAGTGCGCCCGCTTGTTGGCGGACATGGGCTTGCAAATCCATGTATTTTCGGCGCAGGAGCAGCGTGTGGGCCACATGCGCGACTACCTTGGCAGCGGTGGCGAACTTCACCAAAGTGTACCAACCATAGATACGTTGCACCCGTACCTGGCCCCAGGGGTAAGCCTGACTCTGTGTGACGAGGCATTTTCCGTCCGAAGACGTTGCCAGGACATACTTCACACCTTGTCTGACTTCGCGCCTGATCTTGTGCTGTTTGTAGGCTTGTTTTCACCGCTGATGCAACCGCTTCACGAGATACTGCCCACTCTGGGATTGTGCATCCACGCTTTGCAGCCTATGGCCCCGGTGGATGCCTGGCTTTGCTCTGACGCTACACTGGCCCAACAAAACAGCCAACTATGGGGCCATGAGATAGCTCCCGCCTGGGGCATTTATCATCCATACCGGGTCATGCTCAGGCCAATCACGCTACCTGTTACCCGCGCTGAGCTGAACCTGACAGACAGCGATGTAGTGCTTATCAGCGCGGGCGGAAGGTTGGGCACCGAGATTGGTGGTGAATGGGCTATGCGCATGCTCGAATGTTTGCAACAACACCCCAATGCCGTTTGGTTGCTTGTAGGTGGCACAGGTACCATACCGCCTGCGCTACAAAGGGCCGCTGGCACTGCCATTCGTACACTACAGCACCAGGAAGACTTGCGCAGTATTTTGCGGTGTGGCGATATTTATGTGAACCCACCTCGCCTGGGCGGCGGCTTCAGCGTGGCGGAGGCCATGGCGGAAGGCTTGGCCGTGGTTACCTTAGCCCAAGGTGATGGTGGTGACAAAGTTGGCCACGAAGCGCTACCCACTCTGGATGGCTACTTTGAACAACTCAATACGTTGATCATCCGTGCGGACACGCGCAAGGCCATGGGCAGGATGCTGCAACAGCGCTTTACCGACACGCTGGACCTGGCCAACTCAGGCACTGCGCTGCTGGCAGCATGCCAAATCACCCAGGAACGCTTCAGGCAAAACATGAAAAGCGAACACGGATGACAAGTCATGAAGCCCGGAAAACTCACGCTGCATGCTGATCGCGGAACCTCCATGCGCTCCAAGCCGGTGGCCAGTTTGTTGGTTGATCTGGATGTTGCAAAAAGCCACAGCCGTCCCTACACCTCGGACGACAACCCGTATTCGGAATCGCAGTTCAAGACCATGAAAAATCGCCCCGATTTCCCAGAGCGCTTTAGCTGCATCGAAGACGCCAGAAGCCATTGTCAAACATTCTTTCCCTGGTACAACGACCAGCACCGCCATTCAGGGATCGGTTACATGACACCCCACAGCGTGCACTACGGGCAGGCACTGGCTATACGCGAGACGCGCCAAGCGACGCTCAACGCAGCATTTGACGCAACACCGAATCGCTTCAAGGGCGTGCGCCCAAGCCTAAAACCCATGCCAACAGCCGCGTGGATCAACCCACCACAGGAGGAAAAGAAAACCACTGAACCAACACAGCCCCGCACAGTAAATCTATGGAGCCAAGTGTAGCAAAGTCATTGACACGTTCCGCCTGGATTGCCAAGCAGTTCAAGAAACAGTTTGGAGCCCAGGGATGCTATCTGCTTGACTTTTACCATGTGTGTGAATACCTTTCCCCCGCAGCCAAGGCCATTGAAAATGACTCCACTACGCAGCACGCATGGCTGGAGAAGCAAAAAGACAGGCTCAAAAATCAAGGCGTGGATATGGTGCTCAATGAATTGCAGTCACATCTGGAGCCACCAGAAACGGCTGACGAAAATGCCCCAGTGCGCAAGTGCTGACGCTATCTGAGCGAACGTCAGGACCAATTGGACTACAAACGCGCTATTGATCTTGGTTTGCCCATTGGCTCAGGAGAGATTGAGAGCGCACACCGCTACGTGATTCAGGAAAGGCTCAAACTACCAGGCGCCTGGTGGAAGGATTGCAACGCTGAATACATGCTTTCGCTCAGATCCAGCCGAGCCAACGGTGAGTGGGCCGCGTATTGGAATATCAACTACCGCTACCTGGCTTGAAAAGGCGTATCACTTTGAATCGCACCCGGTGTCCATAGGATGGTCGCGGTGATTTTATAATCAGCCCTTGCTTCGCCAAAGATTGGAATATGGCTGTCTGGACATTAGGTATCAACCACACCACGGCACCGCTGGATTTGCGCGGCCGATTTGCCTTCGCCATGGACCAGGTCGGCGCCCATTTGCAGGAGTTGCGCCAATCCCTGTCGCGCACGCCCGAGGCGGCCATCGTATCCACCTGCAACCGCACCGAGGTGTATTGCGCCGCCGACCAGTCCGAACTGGAGCGCACCCTGGTCTGGCTGGCGGCAACGGGGGGTGTTTCACCCAACGAGCTACGTGGCTACACCTATCGGCTGGAAAACGAGCGCGCGGCGCGCCACGCCTTCCGGGTGGCCAGCGGGCTGGACTCCATGGTGCTGGGCGAGCCGCAAATCCTGGGACAACTCAAGGACGCGGTGCGCGCCGCCGACGCGGCAGGCGCCTTGGGAACGACCCTGAGCCAGTTGTTCCAACGCTCGTTTGCCGTGGCCAAGGAGGTGCGCACATCCACAGAGATCGGCGCACATTCCATCAGCATGGCTGCAGCGGCGGTGCGCCTGGCAGGGCAGCTTTTTGAAGACCTGGGGAAAATCCGGGTGCTGTTTGTCGGCGCTGGCGAGATGATCGAGCTGTGCGTGACGCATTTCGCCGCCAAAAATCCCCTGGGTTTGGCCATTGCCAACCGCACGCTGGAGCGCGGTGAAAAACTGGCCAGCCGTTTTGGCGGCGAAGTCCTGCGTCTGGGCGAGTTGCCGACGCGCTTGCATGAATTTGACGCCATCATCAGCTGTACGGCCAGCGCCTTGCCCATCATCGGCCTGGGTGCGGTTGAACGTGCGCTGAGAAAACGCCGCCACCGCCCGATGTTCATGGTCGATCTGGCCGTGCCGCGCGACATTGAAATCGAGGTCAAGGAGCTGGAAGACGTGTACCTGTACACGGTGGACGATCTGGCGGGTGTTGTACAAACCGCACAGGCCAACCGGCAAGCGGCTGTTGCGCAGGCGGAGGCGATTGTGGACGCCGGTGTACAAAGTTTCATGCATTGGATCGACCAACGCGGCTCTGTGCCCCTGATTCAGCAACTCAACGCCCAGGCCGATGCCTGGCGTGCCGTGGAACTGGCGCGGGCGCGCAAGCTGCTGGCGAAGGGCGAGCCGGTGGATGCGGTACTGGAGGCGCTCTCCAAAGGGTTGACGCAAAAAATGCTCCACGGCGCCCTGGCCGAACTGCACGCGGGTGATGCGGCTGCGCGCGAACGCGCCAGCAACGCCATCGCACACTTCTTCTTGCGTGGCAACCGCTAACGCCGTTGGTACTTTTTTTCCATGAAACCTTTTTTACGCCAGCAGCTTGCCCGCTACACCGACCGATTGGGCGAGCTGGAGTTCTTGCTCTCCCGAGCGGACATCATGCAGGACATGCCGCAGTTTCTGGCCCTGTCGCGTGAGCACACCGATGTGGCTGCTGTCGCCACGCGCTGGCAGCGTTACCAGCAACTGGAGTCCGATCTGGCGGGCGCGCAGGAAATGCAGGCCGACCCGGAAATGGCGGAGATGGCCGCAGAAGAAATCGAAAGTACCAGTGCGGAACTGGCCCAGATAGCAAGCGAATTGCAGCGCATGCTGCTACCCAAGGACCCGGACGATGCGCGCAATGCCTTCATCGAAATCCGGGCGGGCACCGGCGGTGACGAATCCACCTTGTTTGCGGGCGATCTGCTGCGCATGTACACCCGCTACTGTGAGCGCCAGGGCTGGCGGGTGGAAATTGTCAGCGAGTCCGGCAGCGAGCTGGGCGGTTACAAGGAAGTGGTGGCGCGCGTGGAAGGACACAACGTCTATGGCGCGCTCAAGTTCGAGTCGGGTGGACACCGCGTGCAGCGCGTTCCGGTCACGGAAGCGCAGGGGCGCATCCATACCAGCGCCTGTACGGTGGCCGTGCTGGCCGAGCCGGATGAGCAAGAAGCCATCACCATCAATCCGGCAGACCTGCGCATCGACACCTACCGCGCCAGCGGCGCCGGGGGGCAACATATCAATAAAACCGATTCGGCGGTGCGCATCACGCATATTCCGACCGGCATCGTTGCCGAATGCCAGGACGGACGCAGCCAGCATAGCAACAAGGCCCAGGCGTTGCGCGTGTTGACCGCGCGCATCCACGAAAAAGACCGTTCAGAACGCGCCGCGCGCGACGCCGCCCAACGCAAAAGCCTGATCGGCAGCGGCGACCGCAGCGACCGGATTCGTACCTACAACTTCCCCCAGGGGCGCTTGACCGACCACCGCATCAACCTGACGCTCTACAAACTGCTCGCCATCATGGACGGCGACCTGGGGGATGTGGTGCAAGCCCTGCAAGCCTATGAAGCTGCTGAACAGCTGGCCGCGCTGGAGATGGGGCTTACGTAAGGGACGTAAGGGCGCTCAGAACATCTCCAGTTCGCCGGAGTCAATCGATTCGGCAACCTCTTGCGCGATTTCCGTGAACTTTTCCGGGGACCAGTGGATGTTGAAAGAGAAGCGCTGGTAGATCACCACTTGCGCTGCGGGATTTCCGTTGGTGAGCGTGTAGCGGAAACACAATTCCGGGTTCTCGGTGCCAAAGGAGACATAGCCGTGCTTCTGGTTCATGACGATGGGTACCTGGATCGTGCTGCCCGAGTCGGCAGCGGCGTCACCAATGAAGCGGTTCTTGAATGAACCCCATATGAGGTTGGTGATTTCACCTATCAAGCTGTTGGCTGCGCGGAAACGGATTTTTTCCTCGCTGTGTTGGTTTTGCTGATTGAGTACGGCAAGCAAGGGGTCTTCTTCTGTTTGCAACACCATGTAACCACGGCACCAGGTGCTCTCCAGCGGGATGAAGCTGTAGATTTCGCCAAACGTCAGACGGTCCAGCACAATGTAGGGCGTCTCCACCGTGATGGAATAGCCCTGGAACTGGCTCTCCAGCGCAGATCGGGTCATTTCTGCAATGCCGCGCAGCATGGCGTTCGGGTAGACCATGCCAAAGAGCGATGCGTCAATCGCCCGGCCCAGCACTTCCATGTCGCTGGCAACGTAGGCGGCCCGGAAAACCGGCTGAAAAGCCTCCGGCAGATCGTCCAACGTGGCCGCCGTGTCGCGCCGCAGGATGATGGGCAGTTCCGGGCGTGCCATGTGGAGCGCACGTGCAATGACCAAGCTTTCCTCGGATGTTTCGGCAAAATTCTCCGCAATGAGGATCGCACCCAGGTCAATGTTGGAATGCATGACCGAGAGCAAATGGTTTTTATCCACCGTCAACGCCACCAGACAATGCTCCTTGCAAAACTGCCGGATTGCCTGGGAGTGGGAGGGGTCGTTCTCAAGTACCAGTACCTTGCTTACAAGTTCATTGTCCATTCTTGTGGCTTCCTGTTAAGTTTGAATGATTGGCGATGGCGCCTCGTCTCAACCTCGCCGGTGCTGGACCATCCACTGAACCAGGGATGGGGCGATCAGCTGGGAATGTTTGGTCCATGAAAAGTGGTCGAGACGGATGCCGTCGGTTTTTTCGGCATCCCATACCCAGTGCTCCGTCTTGCAAGCCGGCAGTTTGGCAAGCAGGTACTGGGCAGCAGCGGCTGGCCCCCAGGCATCGGCGGAAAAATTCAGCGCGAGTACCGGCAGTTTCAGCGTTGCCAGTTTGCTTTCGTAGTCGATACGCGAGTCCTCGGGTTGGTAACGGCCTGTTACGGCAACATGTGACCAGTCGCGCATGACACCCGTGGCCTCGCGGCCACCAAAACCGATGCGCTGGCCGGGAAAGAACCCCAAGGGTGCGCTCAGACGGTTGATCACGCCCACCAGCCGGATGCCCGTGCGCAGCGGCTGTGGATAGCATTTGTGGTACACGCTGCCGCTGGCGATCAGTATCAGGCCGCTGACGGGTGTCGGGGCGTCCTCGGTCTGGCTGGCTGCTATCAAGGTGCCCAACTGGCCGCCCAGGCTATGGCCACCCAGCCAGACCTGTGCGCCGGGGAAGCGCTGGGTCACGGCAGCCAGTACAGCCGGGGCGTCGATTTCCAGCAGCTGGCGGTAGCCAAACCGCGTACTGCGCGAGGGGCGCAGTGAACTGCTGGCAATGCCGCGCCACTCGGGTGTGCAGACATGGGCGCCGCAGGCTACGAGTGCTCCGGCAAAGTGGCGGTAAACCCTGGCCGGAGTTCCCAGTGCGGGAAAGAACACCAGAACCGGCGCGCGGGTCTTGGCCGCCGTGTAGACGTTCATCTCGAAGCGGTGGCCGTCGCCAGCGTGGATGGTGATGGTTTCTGGTGTACCCATTACAGCTCCAGCGCCAGCTCCGTGGCTTGCCAGATGGCGCGTTTGGCATCGAGTTCGGCGGCCACATCGGCGCCGCCCACCAGGGTATGCGCGATGTTGGCCGTGGTCAGTCCCGCCACCAGTTCGCGGCGCGGGTCCTGGCCGGCGCACAGAACGATGGTATCGACTTCCAGCAGCTGCTCCTTGCCGTCCACGCTGATGTGCAGGCCCTGGTCATCAATCTGGCGGTAGTGCACACCGCCTTGCATCACCACGCCGCGTTTTTGCAGCAACAAGCGCTTGGCCCAGCCCGTGGTTTTGGCCAGGCCTTCGCCTACCTTGGTGGTTTTGCGCTGCAAGAGCCAGACCTGGCGGGCGGCAGGTGCAACGCTGGGTTTGGTCAGTCCGCCACGGTTGTTGTTGTAGGTCGTGTCGATGCCCCATTCCTTCTGGTAGGTGGCAATCGGATCGCCGTCAGCGTGGTGGGTGAGCAGTTCAGCCACATCAAAGCCGATGCCACCCGCGCCGATGATGGCCACGCGCGCACCAGCCGTTTTGCGTCCTTCAATGATGTCGACATAACTGACCACCTTGCTGTGCGTGATTCCGGGAATGTCGGGCGTGCGCGGCACGATGCCGGTGGCAACGACGACGTGTGCAAAATCCTGGCTCTGAAGGTCCTGCACGCTGACCTGGCGCTTGAGCTGCACATCCACCTTGAGGTCGCGCAGACGGCTGCGGAAATAACGCAAGGTTTCACCAAATTCTTCCTTGCCAGGAATACGTTTGGCCAGATTGAACTGGCCACCAATGTCGCTGGCAGCGTCGAACAGCGTTACCGCGTGGCCGCGTTCGGCGAGCAAGGTGGCAGCAGCAAGCCCCGCCGGACCCGCACCAACCACGGCCATGCGTGCGGGTTGGGGAGCTGCTTCCACGCTGACATCGGCTTCGTGGCAGGCCAGTGGGTTGACCAGACAGGAGCAGAATTGGCCGGTGAAAATGTGGTCAAGACAGGCTTGGTTGCAGCCAATGCAGGTATTGATGGTGTCGGCGCGGCCACTTGCGGCCTTGGCCACGAAATCGGCGTCGGCAAGGAAGGGGCGGGCCATGGACACCATGTCGGCGTCACCACGTGCGAGCACGTCTTCGGCAACCTGCGGGTCGTTGATGCGGTTGGTGGTGACCAGCGGAATTTTTACCGCGCCCATCAACCGGCGGGTGACGCCGGTATAGGCAGCGCGTGGCACCATCGTGGCAATGGTCGGGATGCGGGCTTCGTGCCAGCCGATGCCGGTGTTAATGAGGGTGACGCCCGCCTGTTCGAGCGCTTGGGCGAGTGCCACGACTTCCTCCCAGGTACTGCCGCCTTCGACCAGATCGAGCATGGACAGGCGAAAGATGATGATGAAATTGGCGCCGACGCGCTCACGGGTGGCGCGCACGACTTCCAGGGCCAGCCGGATGCGGTTTTCAAACGCACCACCCCAGCGGTCGGTGCGCTGGTTGGTGTGCAGGGCAATGAACTGGTTGATCAGGTAGCCTTCCGAGCCCATGATTTCCACGCCGTCGTAGCCGGCAAATTGGGCCATGGCGGCACACTGGGCAAAATCGGCAATCGTTGCCTGAATGTCGTTTTCTTCCAACGCGCGCGGCGTGACCGGATTGATCGGAGCGCGGATGGCCGAGGGCGCCACCGGATTTTTTGTGTAAGCGTAACGGCCCGTGTGCAGAATTTGCATGCATATCTTGCTGCCGTGGGCATGTACGGCTTCGGTGATGACGCGGTGTTTGGCAGCTTCGGTCTGGTTGTTGAAAATCGAGGCCCCCTTCATGACGATGCTGTCCTCGTTCGGTGCGAAGCCGCCGGTGACGATCAAACCCACTCCGCCCTTGGCGCGGGCGCCGTAGAACGCCGCCATACGGTTGTGGGAATCCGCAATATCCTCCAACCCGGTATGCATGGAGCCCATCAGCACACGGTTCTTCAGTGTGGTGAATCCAAGGTCCAGTGGGGCCAGCAGGTGGGGGTAGTGGGAATGGTTCATGTTGTGCTTTCCTGGGTTGATTCGGGTGGGTCGAAGCTATTCTAGGGGGAGATGATTCAAGGAAAAAGAGATGCACAGATGCCACAATCATCTGGTAGCGTGGTCCTTTGGGCGGATATACTCGATTCGCCAATTGGTCCTTTGATCCGTTGCAGGTCTGCGGGAGCACCGATGCAGCCCTTGCAATGCCGGCGCATACCACACCCTTGTACCCTTGTTGTCGTTACTGGAGAGAGAGACATGTTTAGAAGAATCAGCGTCAAAGTTGCGGTATTTGTGAATCTGATCTTGATTTGCGTCATGGCGATTGGCTCCTTGCTGCTGGTCAATCAGCAATGGTCAAACATGGAGAGCCGGTACCAGGCGGGAGGGAAATTGATGGCGACCTTCGGGGCGAAGTCGTATGCCCGACTGCTGGAAGAGGGCGTTAATGCCAACGTTATTTCGCTGGACGATGTTTTTGATACAAAGTATGTCAAGTTTGGCAACTTTGATCCGCCAAAATACAACACCAAGTTCGATGCCTATACGGACCGGGTGATGGTTGATTTGCTGGATGAATTCATGAAAAATACCAACGTGGTATTTGCCGCAGGAGCCGATAAGAACGGATATATCCCGACCCATAATTCAAAATTCCAGCGTCCCATTACCGGAGATGTGGAAAAAGACAAAGTGGGAAATCGTGCCAAGCGCATATTTGCCGATCCGGTGGGACTCAAGGCTGCGGAAAACCGCATCGAGGGTTTTATCCAGGTTTATAAAAGGGATACCGGAGAAACCATGTGGGATGTTTCCTCGCCCATCATGGTCAAAGGTCGGCAGTGGGGAAATTTCCGGGTGGGACTTTCCATTGAGGAACTCAACCGTGCCAAGACAGAAATCCTGTATTCGTTGCTTGGCATCATGTCCATCATTCTGGTTATTTCAATATCTGCGGTTATCCTGGTTGTGAATTTCATCTTGCGGCCATTGACCCGGTTTACAAAAATTGCGTCCAATCTGGCGGATGGTGATGTGGATGTAAAAATTGAAGTGACGTCGGATGATGAAATCGGCGACCTTGGCAAGGTTCTTGAGCGCATGCGCATCAGCCTGAAGGTCGCGATGGATCGCCTGCGCAAGAAGTAATCATGGCCAACCCCGGTTGATACTGTTCAGGCTTATTGGTTATTCATCAGCCTTCCAGAGGATTTTCAGATGGCTTCAGACTTCAAAGATTCGTCGTTTTATCCCTTGCAAACGGCTCTCAAGGAGATCGAACTGTTATGTGAAAAAGCACGTTCCGGGGTTGCGTATCTGATTTCCGATGACAACCGGTTGGCGCAGGTGCATTTACGCAAAGGGGTGATTGTCACTGCCATTTTTCGCAACAAGCGTGGCAAGGATGCACTGGAGCACATACGCAGCATTCGCTCGTGCAGTTTCCGTTTTGATGAAAAGGTAGCCCCTTCTGCTTCGGTGGATTTGTCCAGTGCGGCATTCTTTACTTATTTTGAACTCGGCAGCACGACTGGCGCGTCCACCGGAGCGCCCGACGCGTCATGGGATCAGCAGACCACCCAGTTGGGTTTGTCTGCAGAGGCCAGACTGGCTTTGGAAATTGTTCTGAAAAAATATATTGGCCCGATTGCCAGTATCGTGTGCGAAGAATGTTTTGAGCACTTGAATGATGCGGCATCTGCGATTGATGCCCTGGCCAAGGAGATTCCAACGCAGACGGAGGCAGTCAAATTCCGTGCAGAAGCCGCCAAAGCCGTGCGGGGTGGCTGATTTATATTTTGTCTGGTCGTATTTTTAACCCGAAACAAAGAGGAGAAACTTATGGAAGTAAAAGCCAAGCATGCTTATCCGCATGGAGTGGAAACAGTATTGCAAAACTTTGGCAACAAGGCCAAGATAGAAAATAAATTCACCACCTTGCAGGCCCGCAATATCAAGGTTGAAACCTGCAAATTAACCAAAACCTCCCTGGATCTGCTCGTGACACGGGAAGCTCCGATTGATGCGCCTGCCTTGCTCAAGAAATTCATTGGCGAATGGAACTTTGTTACCCAGGAAGAGCACTGGAAAGGCAGCGCCAGCCAAGGTTATGAAGGCGATATCCGGGTTGAAATCAAGGGTGTTCCCGTGACCATTACCGGGAAATTCATCTTGTCGGGTGACGCACATAACTGTACCAATGATGTGAATCTGAAATTCGAGTGCAGTATTCCCTTGATCGGTGGCAAGCTGGCCGAGTTTGTGGCGAATGCCAGCAAGGAGCAGATGCAGAAGGAATTCGAACACATCCGGGATCACTGCTGATCCGGGATGACACGTCCGGGGTTCATGGTGTTCAGCGGGTCCAGGGCGTGTTTGATGGCGCGCATCATGGCCAGGGCCACAGGTGATTTGTGCTGCGCCAGCACGTCGCGCTTGAGGCTGCCGATGCCATGCTCGGCGGAGATGGAGCCCTGGTGGCACGCAACCTGCGCATAAACAAGGGCGTGTACGGCGGATTCATTTTCCTGTAGAAACGCCGCTGCATCACAGTTTTCCGGTGCTTGCACGTTGTAGTGCAGGTTGCCATCCCCCAGATGGCCATAGTTCACCAGCCGCACACCCGGATAGGCTTGCATCAGCAGGGCATCGGTTTGCTGCACAAATTCGGCAATGCGCGAGGCTGCCAGCGCAATATCGTGTTTGATGTTGAGCCCTTCCTGGGCCTGCGCCAGCGGAATGCTCTCCCGGATATGCCATAACTGGCGCGCCTGGGTCGAACTCTTGGCAATGATGGCGTCGTTGGCATGGCTCCGCTCCATGGCAAGGGCCATCAGGGATTCAAAGCGCGCGTGTGCATTTTCCTGCGTATCCTGGCTGGAATATTCGATCAACACGTTGTAGGGTGTCTTGCTTTCCTGCAGCGGCAAGCGCAGATGGGGGAAGTGCCGTCCCACCAGGCTGAGGGCAAAATGTCCCATGACCTCAAACCCGCTGAGTCCGCTGTCCAGCTGTTCGTGCGCCAGGCCCAGCAGATCCACTGCGGCCTCCAGCGAGGGGACTGCGGCAAAGGCCGTGAGCTGCACACGCGGCAGTGGGTAGAGTTTCATGACGGCGGCGGTGATCACACCTAATGTGCCTTCCGAGCCAACCAGCAAATGGCGCAGGTCATAGCCGGTATTGTCCTTGCGCAGGCCCGTCAAACCATCCCAGATGGCACCTTGCGGGGTAACGACTTCCAGCCCCAGGCAGAGTTCGCGTGCATTGCCGTAGCGCACAACCTGGGTGCCGCCGGCGTTGGTGCCCAGATTGCCGCCGATGGTGCAACTGCCCTCGGATGCCATGCGCAAGGGAAATAAAAAACCAGCATCCGAACAAATTTCCTGCACGGATTGCAGCACGCAACCCGCATCGAGCGTGATGGTCAGGTTGGCGGTATCCAGCGCACGTATGCGGTTCATGCGTTGCAGGCTCAGGACAATTTGTGTGCCGCTGCCATCCGGGATGGAGCCCAGCACCATGCCCGTGTTGCCTCCCTGGGGGACGATGCTGACCTGCGCCGCAGCGCAGGCACGCACCACGGCAGCCACTTCTTCGGTGTTGGCCGGGCGCACCACGGCCAGTGCCTTGCCGCG
This sequence comes from Rhodoferax sp., assembly GCA_041910275.1. Classification (GTDB taxonomy): domain Bacteria; phylum Pseudomonadota; class Gammaproteobacteria; order Burkholderiales; family Burkholderiaceae_C; genus Allorhodoferax. The sequence goes on along the minus strand of JAYRRD010000119.1, from coordinate 2,635 downwards.
CTGGCGCTGGCGCCAGTCGCGCTCCCAGGCGCTCAAGTCACCTTGGGTTATGACGTTATCGCTGCCGACAATCTGGCACAGCATTTCCAGCAAAGGGACGTAGGTGTTCAAGGTGTTCATGGGGTAGAGGATGGAGCCGCCGTCAGGCGTAGGCGCAGGCGTACGTGCAATAGGCAGGCGACAAAAAGTTGCAGGCACAGAATGACTTGCAGCAGCGCCAGAACGTTGCCCGGCGGCTTGTCACCCCAGGCGCGCACCACGCCTTCGGTGACGTAGAGCCACAATGCCAGGCTGACCCAGCGGTAGGTATACAAACGGTTTTTCAGCAGGCCCACCAAGGGAAGGCACAGCGGCAGGGCTTTGAGCACCAGCCAGGAGCCGCCAGGGCGCAAAGGGGCCAGAAACAGTTCCCAGGCCAGCACCAGCACGATCAATCCGAGCACATGGAGCACGGCAATCCAACGGCTGAACTGGATATATGCATGGGTTGGGTCGGTTTTTTGGTGAATAAGGGGCATGGCGGTGGCATCATAGCGGAATGTCGCTATTCAAAATTCTCCTCTCCTGGTTGCGCGAAGTCGCCCAAGTGCCATGGCTGCATGCCCTGCATGTTTTAAAGGAGCGCTTTCGGGAAGACCACCTGGGATTGACTGCCAGCAGCCTGACCTTTACCACCACCATTGCACTGGTGCCTTTGATTACCGTGGCCCTGGCGGTGTTTACCGCTTTTCCCATATTTGCCAAGTTCCAGGACGTGCTGCAAAAGTGGTTGATTGCCAGCCTGGTGCCCGACAACATTGCGCGCCAGGTGCTGGGGTATCTCAACCAGTTTGCCGGGCAGGCCAGCAAGCTCGGCGGATTGGGTCTGGCGGCATTGCTGGGTACTGCCCTGGCGCTGGTATTCACCATTGACCGCACGCTCAACAGCATCTGGCGGGTGCGTGCACCGCGCCCATTGGGCCAGCGGGTGCTGATTTACTGGACTTCCATCACCCTGGGGCCTTTGCTGCTGGCTTTGAGCCTGAGCATGACTTCCTACGCGCTGTCGGCTTCCAAAGGGCTGGTGGGCGATATGCCGCAGACTTTGTCCGTGCTGCTGGTGGTGTTGCAGTTTTTCGTTCTGGCTGCCGGCATGGCGACCTTGTTCCACTACGTTCCCAACACCCACGTGCACTGGGGCCACGCCTGGATTGGCGGTTTGTTTGTCTCTGCGGGCATGGAGCTGGCCAAAAATGTACTTTCGCTGTACGTGCGTTATGTGCCCACTTATTCGGTGGTGTACGGCGCTTTTGCCACCTTGCCGATTTTGCTGGTCTGGATTTATGTCGTGTGGGTGATTGTGTTGCTCGGCGCGGCGCTGACGGCCTACTTGCCCGGTTTGCTGGCCGGGGGAACGCAACGCCGTTTTCCCCACGGTTGGCGTTTCCAGCTCTCGCTGGAAGTGGTGCAGCAACTGGAGACCGTGCGTGCGCGCAACGAAAAAGGCCTGACGCTGGAGCAGCTGTGTGCCTTGCTGCAGGTCGATCCGCTGCGCCTGGACCCGTTACTGCACACACTGTGTACCCTGGACTGGGTGGGCCAGCTGCACGAATACCAGCCAGCGCGCGTTGACGAGCCACGCTATGTGCTGCTGATCGACCCGGATGTGACGCCCCTGGCGCCCTTGTTGGGCGCCTGGCTGCTGGAGCGCACGCCACAGACCGAAAAAATATGGCAAATCGGTCGCTTTGGTTCTACAGTCGTGCGGGATGCGCTATGAATATCGCAGCACCTTCTTGACCCGACGCCGGTTTATTTGCGCGCGTTTGCGAGTATTTTCTGCAATCTGGCGATGCGCTCCTTGTTTTCCTCGTCGTCCCGTAGCGCAATCACCAGGTCTTTCTTGGTCAGGACTTGCACAGACTCAACGTTGTCTATGCCCTGCTTTCCCGCCAGGTACAGCATGACGGAAGGATCGGTGATGGCGGTCTGGTGGCGGCCCTTGGCGAGTTTTTGCAGCAGTGATTCTTCGGTCATGGCCCCATCGGTATTTTTGGGATATTTCTTTGCGGCATCGGTGATGTCCTGCGGGTACACATAGGTTTTCACAATGCCGACGGTGTAGTTCTTGAATAAATCGTCAACGTTCTTGAATGTGACCTTGCTGGCGCGATTTCTCAGTACGCCGATTTCCGACTGGTCAACCGGCAAGGAGGCGACAAAGCCTTTATCGACCTCTTCCGGCCATGCGGGGAAGAAGCCAACATATTCTTTCGATTTGGCAATATCCTTTGAGCGAGCCCACGGAAAAAAATCAACCTGAAGCGTGATACCTTCTCTTTTCAGTAGTTCACGCAGCTTCTGAATAGAATTTCCCTGCGTTGCCATGTCTGCTCCGGAATACGGTTGCCAGTCCAGGGAGGTTATCTTCCAGACTTCCTCGGCGTATGCTGCGGGTGCCAGCATGGCCATGCAGAGCATGGTTTTTTTCAGGAATTTGCCAATTGTGCTGCTTGCAGGGTAAATTTGTCCAATGCTAAAAAACTTATAAAAATCAAATGATTAGCCGATAAGACCGGACTAGTCCAGGCGCAACTGGTATAAAGAGCGATGTGGAACTAAAAAGCTAATCCTGCAAAGCTGTTGCCGGGATTGG
>JAYRRD010000118.1:0-3594 GCA_041910275.1 Rhodoferax sp. | reverse complement strand
GCCAACAAAGACCAAAGCCCGGATGCCAGCGGCTTTACCGATGCCGACCCCAGCCGTGCCGGTGCGCAGGTGCGTTTCACCCTGGAACTTGGCAATGGCGTTGCTGCCAGCAAAGTGCTAAAAGTCAGACCCGATGGATCGACCTTTGACTTCACTGCCACCAGCGGCAACGTCGATGGCGGACAACTCATAGACACCAATGGCGACGGCAAGCCGGACCGCATCATTCTGACCATCACCGACAACGCAGCAGGCGACTTTGACGCCCGCACCGGCATCATTGCCGACCCGCTGCTTCTGGCCAAACATGTGGCCGATACCGGGGTCATCACTCCAGCGCCCAAAGTGGTGGATGGCGTCACCCTCAGCGTGCAATCGGACATCGACACGACAAGCAACCTGGAGCAACAGACACTCAGTATTACCGCAATCAGTCCCAGCCGTGTAGAAGACACCAGCACCCCCAACGCCAGGCTGGCCGACATCGGACTCGATACCAGCGTGGACACAGCTGCGATCTATGCACAACTGGCCGCAGCTTTGCCTATTGGCGTAGCCATGAGCGCCAGCGGGCCGACCACGCTGCTCACAGGCACCCAGGCCAGCACCGATCTGCTGGGGCGCATCAACCAGAAGGTGGCAACGCCGGATGCCAGCGAGACGCTTGCTGCGGCCCAGAGCTTTCTGGCCAGCCTTGGCAGCAGCAGTGTGCTGGACAAGACCATCACGCTTACCGCCAGCACTGTCCCCACCGACACGCCACAGCTCATGGGCAACTCGGCCAAGCTGGAGGCCATCGTGCTCGATGCCCGTGGCTTGCCCGCCAACAGCACCGTGCAACTCGACAACGTGGACTTCAGCGTCGTCCTGGGCGCACTGCGCGTCACGGGAGGGGCGGGCAACAACCGCATCGTGGGCGATACCAGCGCACAGTGGTTTGCCATGGGCGCGGGCAACGACACCATCTCGGGCGGTGCGGGCAACGATGTGCTCTCGGGGGCACGCTCGGACGTGGGCCAATGGCAGTTTTATCTGGACGCCAACGGTACCATCCAGGCACGCTATCAGGCCACGCAGATTGCCGCCAGCGGACTCGACAGCAAGGCCAGCGATGCCAACTTCCTGGACTTGCGCTTCCTGTCGAGCTCCACGTCCACGGTCAAGCAGGTGGTGTCCCTGTACCAGGCCGCATTTGGCCGCGAAGCCGATCTGGGCGGCTTGAACTTTTACCTCACCAACCAGACCACGCCCACACAGCTGGCCAACGCCTTGCTCAACGCCCCAGAGTGGAGCAGCGTGCATGGTGCAGCGGCGAACGCCATGGGTAACGATGCCTTTGTCAACGGCATGTACCAGACCGCACTGGGCCGGGCGGCGGATGCACCAGGCCGGCAGTTCTGGCTCGATGCCATGAACAAGGGCATGGGCCGTGAACAGGTGTTACTCAGCTTCGCCCAGTCCGCCGAGATGCAGACGCGCTTGGCAACGGACAAGGGCTATCTGCTGGTAACTTACCAACAAACCGGCGAGAAGGGCTGGATATTGGGCAGCGGCGATGACCGGCTCGACGGTGGCAGTGGCAGCGACGTACTGGTCGGCGGCGACGGGGTGGACACCGTGGTGTACTCCGGCGCGCTGCCGTCGTACAAGTTCCTGCTCACAAAAGGTGGAGAGATCAAGGTTGCCGAGACAGCCACCGGCACGCTGGATACGTTGCGCGGCTTTGAGCTGGGCGAGTTCAATGGCCAGCAGATGGACATCGGCTTTACCCAGGCAACCCAGACCAAGCTCAACACCCTGGGGCTGCTGTACCAGACACTCCTGGACCGCCCAGCCGATGTGGGGGGCTTGAACTACTGGCTCAAATCAGACTGGAGTGCCCAGCAGTATGCCCAGGGCATGCTGGTGGACAAGGAGTTTGTCCAGCGCCACGGGCAATTGAGCGACAAGGCGTTTGTGGAGCTGCTCTACCGCAACACGCTCTCACGCGACGCCGATGCGGCGGGGCTGAAGCTTTGGGGCGACTATCTCAGCGCAGGCCACTCACGCGCGGAGATGGTCGCTCAGTGGATTCAGGCCGCCGAGGTCGTGGGCGTGCAGTATGGCGCTGAAGGCTTGTGGCTGGCGTAGGCGTTTTGCTACGGTGTTGATAGCTGTCCCTGCTTGTCCTGCGGGCGCTATCGGCCAAAATGGCATATAAGAGCATATGCTGGCTGTCAATAGCAAGGCATTCTGCCCGGCCATTCAATGAGATGCCGAAATGATCGAAATTTCTTGAAAAATTTTCCCATAGAATGTTTCGGCCCCAGGAGTCATCAATAAGTCAGAAAGAAACCTATGAAAAATTCATCATGTGTCATTGTTCCTCTGCTTGTGGCGGTAAGTTTTATCTACAGCGGCACCGCAATGGCTGCGCCGACGGTGACCGCAGAAAACGTCAACGTGGCGCGGCCCGACATCAAGATATGGAATGTGAAAACCACCAGTTCCCAGCGCGAGGGCAGCTCCACGTCGAGCGATAGCGGCAAGCTCGACATTAAATGGAAAGATGGCACCACCACCAGCCATGATGCCAAGTTCAGGAACACCAGCGCAACCTTGTTCCAGGATGGCGAGATATGCCACAACTATGGCAAGCAGTGTTACTGTGGTACCACCACCTACCGTCTCGAATCGGGTATGAGTAAATGGAAGTTTTCGATTCCGAGCAACAACAAACCAGTCGATTGCCCGTCGGGTATCAAACCAACCAATGATGCCGACATCAAGAAGAGCATGACAAAGGAGGAAATGAGAGCAGCAGCCGAGGAGAAGCGGCGACAAATCCAGGAGGAGCGTCGAGCCAGAGCTGGCCATTGATCCAATCGGGGTGCAGGCACCCCATCCTGCATCCCCTACCAGGGCGCGCCCAGCACCTGGCCCTGGCCCGTCAGGTAGTACACGTAACCATCAACCTGCACGCTGCGCAAGACAGGATTTGCGTTCTGGGATTCCTCCGGCGAACAGATGCCAGCAAAGGGTTTGGTGATGATGGTGGGCCGATCCGTCAGCGTCTTGGCGCGGGTATCAATGTCAAACCGCAGCAGGCCCTGGTAGGTGGGGCAATAATAAAGATCTTTGAAAACGGGATGTTCCGTTTCATTGACTTGCACGGGCAGGGACAGGCGTGTGGTGCTGCCCACCGCCATCAGATTGACGCCATGGCTGTCGGAATCCAGGCCGCTGCGGCTACCAACCTTGCCAAAGACGCGGGTCGCAAGCTCCTTGGGGGCGCTGGCATCGGCCACGTCGAACAGCGCAATCTTGACACCCTGCACACGCCCTTGTTCCGTGGCGTCCTTGCCCACGCCCACCAACAGACCCTCACCCGCCGGCAGCAAATAGTCGGAGTAGCCATTGGTCTTGAGTTCACCCGTGACCTTGGGGTCAGCCGGATCGGACAGGTCCAGTATGTGGCGATTTCCAGCAGCGTTTATACCGATGGTGAGAAAATTCTGGCTATCACCACAGAATGCGAAAGTTGAATGATGGATACGAAAGATATCGCTACCGGGAAAGCAAGCACGAAAGGCGTAAACGTTGAAGATTTGAAAT
>JAYRRD010000117.1:0-8785 GCA_041910275.1 Rhodoferax sp. | reverse complement strand
TCGGTGCCATCAAAGACGCGTTGATCGGCAAACCGTTCATACCCGCAGCGACCTAGCCTGCGTACCCTACCGGGGATCTCCGCCCACGTGAACTGCTCTCACTGTCCGTTGAAGAGCGGACAGAAACCTGAGTAGTTACCTCCAATCATGAAAGTGGCTAGGCTCAACGTGCGGCAAGCGCGCCAAATGTGCCATATGTGCCATGTGTATCATGGGCACCGAGTTTGAAGGACGATACCACCTGTACCAGTTCCTGCGCCTGCGTTTTGAGGCTGCTGGCGGCGGCGGCCATTTCTTCCACCAGGGCTGCGTTTTGCTGGGTGGCTTGGTCCATCTGGGTCACGGCCTCGCCCACTTGCGCCATGCCGCTGGATTGCTCCTGGCTGGCCGAGCTGATCTCGCCCACGATGTCCGTGACGCGGCGGATGCTGCTGACCACCTCCTGCATGGTACTGCCCGCCTGATCGACCAGCGTGGTGCCCTGCTCGACCCGTTCCACGCTGGCGTTGATGAGTGATTTGATTTCCCGTGCAGCTTCGGCACTGCGCCCGGCCAGCGTACGCACCTCCGAGGCCACGACGGCAAAGCCGCGCCCGTGTTCACCGGCACGCGCCGCTTCCACGGCGGCGTTGAGCGCCAGGATATTGGTCTGGAACGCAATACCATCAATGACCTGGATGATGCTGGAGATTTTGCGCGAGGCTTCGTTGATCCCCTTCATGGTTTCCACCACCTGGCCCACCACCTCACCACCCGAAACTGCAACCGACGATGCGCCCAGGGCCAGCTGGTTGGCCTGGCGTGCGTTGTCGGCGTTTTGCCGGACGGTGGAACTCAGCTGTTCCATGGAGGCGGCGGTTTCTTCCAGCGCGCTGGCTTGCTGCTCGGTGCGATTGGAAAGGTCCTGGTTGCCGGAAGCGATTTCGGCGCTCGCCGTGGCCACGGTTTCGGAGCCTTGGCGCACGTGGATGATCACCTGCGCCAGCTTGGTCTGCATGTGCTGGAGCGAGCGCAACAGATCGCCGATTTCGTCCTGGTGCGTCACTTCAATAGTGTTGCCAAGCTCACCATGGGCGACCTGATCGGCCACCTGCGCCGCCCGTGCCAGCGGTTGGGTGATCTGCCGACTCAACCACAACCCGCCCGCCACGCCCGCCGCTGCGAACAACAGCATGATGCCAAAAGCCAGGATGGTGTTGCGTTGGGCACCGGACCTCGCACGCTCTTGTGCCTGGACCATGGCTGTATTCAGCCGCTTGTTGAGTTCCTGCACCAGCGTATGCGCCTCCCGGTCCACACCCCGCACGGCCTTGTCGCCGACCTGGTGGTCAAAGTTGGCGGCCTTGAAGGCCTCAAAACCCTTGACGTAGCCCTCTTTGGCCTTTGCCAAGGCCTGCGCCAGCTTGCGAACCAGCGCCTTGTCTTCGCTTTGCAAGGGGGCGTCATCGAGAGACTTGAGCGCTGCTTCCACCGATTGCATTTGCTTGCTGTGGGCACTCCAGTACTTGTCCAGATCCTTGGAGTCCTTGCCGCGCAGCAGCACATTCTTCCACTCCTGAATGGCCGAGGCAAACGCGATGCCAACTTTTGTCGCCCCGTCGTTGGCCTTCCTGGCGACGTTTATCTCCTGTTCAAACGCCTGCATCGTCCCGGACAAGGTGAACAGGCCAGATATGGCACCGGCAAATAGCAGGCCCATGGATAGGGCAAAGGCAAGCGGGAGTTTGACACTGAGCTTCATGGTAGATAATTCTTTCGTCTTTCAAAAACGCATTGCGCGCACGGAATGCCCGGACTCTATCGCAATTGCAACAAGCGCACACATTACACATTATTCAAGGAGAGAAGCCATGGCAGTTGCCACTATCGGGGAATTGAATGCGTTGATGGCACGGGTCAAGAAAGCCCAGGCAATCTATGCCGGGTTCACGCAGAGCCAGATCGATGCCATCTTTCGCAGTGCGGCGCTGGCAGCGGCCAATGCGCGCATTCCGCTCTCCCGCATGGCGGTCGAAGAAACCGGCATGGGCGTGCTGGAGGACAAGGTGGTCAAGAACCACTTTGCCTCCGAATACATCTACAACAAATACAAGGACGAAAAGACCTGCGGCGTGTTGTCCGAGGACGACAATTTCGGCACCATCACCATCGCCGAGCCGATTGGCATCATCTGCGGCATCGTTCCGACGACCAATCCAACGTCCACGGCGATCTTCAAGGCGCTGATTTGCCTCAAGACACGCAATGGCGTGGTGTTTTCGCCGCATCCACGCGCACGCAAATCGACCTGTGAAGCGGCGCGTCTGGTGCTCGAAGCGGCGGTTGCTGCAGGCGCGCCCAAGGACATCATCGGCTGGATTGACGCGCCAACGGTCGAATTGTCCGATTACCTGATGCAGCATCCCGACATCAACCTGATCCTGGCAACCGGCGGCCCCGGCATGGTGCGTGCGGCCTATTCGTCGGGCAAACCGGCCATCGGCGTGGGCGCGGGCAATACGCCGGTGGTGATTGACGAAACGGCGGACATCAAGCGCGCCGTGGCCTCGATTTTGATGTCCAAGACGTTTGACAATGGCGTGGTCTGCGCCTCGGAACAATCGGTCATCATTGTCGATAGCGTGTACGACGCGGTGCGCGAGCGTTTTTCCCACCATGGCGGCTATATCCTTTCGCCCGACGAGGCCGCAGCGGTGCGCGCCGTGCTGTTTCATGGCGGGCATCTGAATTCCGACATCGTCGGCCAGTCGGCGCGGCGCATTGCCGAAATGGCCGGCATCAGCGTGCCGCCGTACACCAAGGTGCTGATCGGCGAGGTGAGCGAAGTCTCGCCCGCCGAAGTGTTCGCGCATGAAAAGCTCTCGCCCACCCTGGCGATGTACCGCGCCAACGATTTTGTCGATGCCTGCACCAAGGCAGCAGCCCTGATCGCGATGGGCGGCATCGGCCACACCTCGGCGCTGTACACCGACCAGGATTTGCAGGACGAGCGCATCCGCTATTTCGGCGACAAGATGAAAACCGCGCGCATTTTGATCAATACGCCCTCGTCGCAAGGTGGCATCGGCGACCTGTACAACTTCAGCTTGCCACCGTCTTTGACCCTGGGCTGCGGTTCCTGGGGCGGCAATTCGATTTCCGAGAACGTCGGACCCAAGCATCTGATCAACAAGAAAACCGTCGCCAAGAGGGCTGAAAACATGCTGTGGCACAAATTGCCCAAGTCGATCTATTTCCGCCGTGGCTGTCTGCCCGTCGCACTCGAAGACCTGGCGGGCAGGAAGCGCTGCCTGATCGTCACTGACCGTTTCCTGCTGGAAAACGGCTATGTCGCCGAGCCGATGCGCCTGCTGAAAAAGCAGGGGATGGAAGTCGAGTGTTTTTATGAAGTCGCCGCCGATCCGACGCTGGCCGTGGTGCGCAAGGGGCTGGCGATGGCCAATGCGTTCCAGCCGGATGTGATCGTGGCACTGGGTGGCGGCTCGCCGATGGATGCGGCCAAGATCATGTGGGTGATGTACGAACATCCCGACGTGCATTTTGCCGATCTGGCCCTGCGTTTCATGGACATTCGCAAACGCATCTACCGCTTTCCGAAAATGGGGGCCAAGGCGATTCTGGTGGCTGTTCCCACCACCTCTGGCACCGGCTCCGAGGTCACGCCGTTTGCCGTGGTGACCGACGAGACGAACGGCGCAAAATACCCGATTGCCGACTACGAGCTCACACCGACCATCGCCATCGTGGACGCCAATCTGGTGATGGACCTGCCCAAATCGCTGACCGCTTACGGCGGGATCGACGCGGTGACGCACGCCATTGAAGCCTATGTCTCGGTCATGGCCAACGAATACAGTGACGGCCAGGCCTTGCAAGCCCTCAAGATACTGAAAGATCATCTGCCATCGGCGTACAAGAACGGCGCCAATGACCCACGCGCCCGAGAGCAGACCCACAATGCCGCGACCATCGCCGGTATCGCCTTTGCCAATGCCTTTCTGGGCGTTTGCCATTCGATGGCGCACAAACTCGGCGCCGAATTCCATCTGGCGCACGGTCTGTCGAATGCGCTGCTGATCTCGAATGTGATCCGTTACAACGCTGCCGACATCCCGGCCAAGCAGACCGCCTTCAGCCAGTACGACCGCCCGCAAGGCGTGGCGCGTTACGCGCAGATCGCCCGGCATCTGGGGCTGGAGGCGCAGCGCGACCACGAGCGCGTCGAGAAGCTGATCGCGTGGGTCGATGAACTCAAGGCGGTGCTGGAGATTCCCCCGTCCATCCAGGCCGCCGGGGTCAACGAGGCAGACTTTCTTGCCAAGGTCGACAAACTGGCCGAAGCCGCGTTCGACGACCAATGCACCGGCGCCAACCCGCGTTTTCCGCTGATCAGTGAGCTCAAGCAGTTGCTGCTGGATAGTTATTACGGTCGGCCATTCAAGGAAATTTACGAAGACTGAATTTGCTTCCGCAAACACCGCATCCAGAATGCGCTCCGTCCAAGCTTCGACTCGCTCTCCACTGAGGCCGTCTGGGTAGTGCTTCAGATATGTGCATTTCGAGAGGGGCGATGCACAAATCTGAAGCACTACCCAACTCGGGAGTCAAGAACTAAAAACTTGATCATCGAGTGAAACGAACTACTAGTTGCGAATCTCGTATCAAACATCCGAAGGCTCGTAGATGCAAACCCGGTTACGCCCGCTGTTCTTGGCCGTGTACAGGGCGCTATCGGCAGACCCCAGCAAGGTGTCGAGGTTGCAGGGTTCCCGCAGGGTGGCAACGCCGATGGAAACGCTAAAACGCAGCGGCAGGCCTTTTTCCAGTGGCACGCGCGCTGTGGTGACGGCCATGCGCAGCCGCTCGGCGGCCTCTGCCGCCTGGGTGGCGCCGGTTTGCGGCAGAATGACGGCGAATTCTTCCCCCCCGATGCGGCCAACGCAGTCAACGTCGCGCAAGGTGGCGCGGCAAATATCCCCCAGTTTTCGGATCACCAGATCGCCCGTATGGTGACCGTAGGTGTCGTTGACGCTTTTGAAGTGGTCAATGTCCAGCATCAGTGCCGACAGCTCGCCCCCATAGCGCAGCGTGCGGGATAACTCCTGTTCGGCCACTTCCATGAAGTGCCGACGATTGGCAAGGCCCGTGAGCGAGTCGGTGCGCGCCAACAGCTCCAGCTGCTGCTCGACCTTCTTGCGCTCGGTAATATCACGGGTCACACCTAAAACCGTGATGGGTTCTCCGGCTTCATCCAGCACCCAGGTGGTGACCACTTCGGTTGCAATGGTGCGGCCATCGCGGTGCGGTTGTTCGATTTCGGCCACGTAGGTCAGATTGTCGCGCTCACCAGCCGATATGCGTGCCAGCATTGTCGCGACGGAGGCATTCATTTTCTCCACCGATTCGGGGGTCAGTGCGTCATCCATGGGCAGCGCCATGACCTCCTCGGGGGTAAAGCCGCGCAAACGCTCCACAGACGGGCTCACATAGGTAAAACGCCGGGTGCGAATATCCGCAGTCCAGATCACATCATGGCTGTAGTCGGCCAGCAAACGGTAGCGGGCTTCGCTTTGGCGCATTTTGTCTTGTGCGTGTTTGTGTTCCGTCACATCACGCATCACCGCCAATACGGAATTAACCGGGTTAATGTCTTTATTTTCACTGCGCAGCGGGGTGCTGTGGGTTTCGACCCAGCGCTGCTTGCCACGTTTTCCATGCACACGGAATTCGAATATGGCCCGTGTTCCGTCCAGTACCTGTTGAAAATGCCGTGTGTAGGCGTCCTGGTCTTCGGTTTGAATATAACTGGCGAATTTTGCCGCACGTGCCTCGTCAATATTGCTGACTTCCAGCAATTTCAGTCCGGCCTGGTTGATTTGCACCAGATCTCCATCGGCGGAGAGAACCATGACGCACTCGGGCTCATTTTCGAGAATCGTATTGAGGAACCTTTTTTGCTCATTCAATATTTTCTCGCGATGCACTGCACTGGAGACATCGAAGATTTCAATCAGACAATGGGGATGGGTTGTGTCGTGGGATAAGGCGGAGACATTGATTTTCTGCGGAATGCGCTGCCTGGTATTGCTCGACGGATCGTTGGTAAAAAGAGGGAAAGGCGAGCGGTTCAGCGATTGTGACAAGACAGAAGACAAACTGTCGCGCAGCGCCACGCCAATGGCCGAATGCAAGCGCGTGCCGGTGAGTTCGGGAAACAACTCGGTCAACCGCTGCCCCAGCGCCGCCTTGGCGGAGATGCCGGAAGTATTCTCCAGCCACGCACTCCACAGAACCACGCGCTCTTCGCGGTCGAGTATCAAAAGACCCATGCTGACCGTTTGCAGCAAGGCGCCGATGAGTGCCGTATTGGATATATTGTCAATCATCATCGTTATCAGGTAGGTGCCAGAAAGCGATCCACCATCTTGATCAGGCCATCAATGGATGGCAGATTCATCAAAAATGCAAGATACCCGTGGATACTCTGCCGGGTGATGATGAAATTGATATGAATGAATAACACCATATCCTCGTCGCAAGGGGTATTGTCACACAAGATATTCTGGCTTTTGCCGATGCGGAATTCCGGCAGTGACGACGAGAATTTCTGGCCGGAAATATTGGCAATCGTGCCGATGCATGCATTGAGGATGATATTGCCTACCTCGCTCATGGCTTCTTGTTCGAGGTCGGATAATTCGGACAGCGGATAATCGTTTCCGAGCATCATGCGCACGATTTCCAGGCTTTTTTCCTCGGGAAACATCAGTATGGCTTCGGTACTGAAAGGGCCATTGAATTTTTGTGACACGCTGGAAATGCGTTGATCGCCAAATTCTCCCAGGGTTTTGGCCACATCCCGCACATTCAGGAACTCAAAACGAGGAACCATCAGGGTTATTTCGTTATGCACGATCTTGCCCATGGCAGCGGCAGCCCGTCCGATGCTGATATTGAAAATTTCGGTAAGCGCGTCGTGCTGGAGTTCGGTCAGGGCTTGCATGCGTATATTTTTTCTTACTGGCCCATGAAAGCCTTCAGTTTGGCAAAGGATTCGGCGGTGACGGGTTTTTCCACAAAACCGTGTCCCATTTTCTCGGCCCTGGATTTCGAGCTGTCCTGAATATTGCCTGTCAGAAAGGCGATTTTGGTTTGTGGGCAGATGGCGGTAATTTTTTCGGTAGCTTCAAAACCATTCATTCCCGGCATATTGATATCCATGATCACCAGCGAGGGGTTGGTCTGGGCTATTTTTGTCAAGGCATCATCCCCGTTTTTGGCTTCGATCATGGTCCAGTCAGGACAAAACTGGGTAATAAAACCACGGACCATCATGCGCGACACCATGCTGTCATCCACGATCAATACCGATATGGGTGTTCCCATTGCATTTCTCCTTATTAATTTGTGACCAGTGATGCTACACGCTCAGGGGCTGCAAGAAGCGGTTGATGGTCTGCTCCAACCCTTCTGCCGATTGAATGCTCATCATGAATGCCAGATAGCCGGTGATCTGGCGCTGCGTGATGTTGAAGTCGATATAGACAAACAAGACACCCTCGTCACCATCTTCACTGGTGTTGCTTGAGGATTTGAGAATTTCCAGGGACGATCCCCGGCGAAAAGTGGGCAAGGTCGAGGAAAAATGTGCGCCCGAAATATTGGCAATGGTGGCAATGCAGGCATTGATGATGATGTTGCCAATCTCGCTCATGGCTTCTTGCTCAAGCTCGGAAAGTTCGGACAAACCATATAAATCGTTGTCCAGCATCATGTGCACGATTTCCAGACTGCGTTCTTCGGGAAACATCAGGATGACATCGGCAGCAAATAATCCCTCAAACCTTTGCGAGACGCCGCAAATATGCTGTTGCCCCATTCCGCTCAATTGCTCGGCGGCGGCAGCGAGCGAAAGAAATTGAAAGGACGGAACGCGCATGATGATTTCCGCCTTGACGAGCTTTCCCAGCGCAGCGGCAGCACGCCCCAGGCTGATGTTGAAAATCTCTGTCAACGCATCGTTTTGAACCGTATCAAGGGAGAGCATGAAGAATTTTTTCGAGTTTAGGTTTCAGAGACGATCATCCGGGCAATGCCCAGGGGATCCAGCACATGGCACGCGGCCCCCAGGCGGATGGCCTCGCCGGGCATGCCATGCACCACCGAACTGTCCGCATCCTGGGCCATGGTTAGTGCACCCGCGTTGCGCATCAGTTTCAAGCCATCCGCGCCATCACGCCCCATGCCGCTGAGTACCACGCCGATGGCATCTGCACCAAACCCCTTGGCAACCGAGCGCAACAAACGCGACCCCGCCGGTTTGACGCCATGCTCTGCCGGGCCGGATGCCAACAGCACGCGCAGGCCGCGTGAAACTTCCATGTGAAGACCCTCGGGTGCGATATACACCTGCCCTGCACACAGGGTCTCACTGTCTGCGGCGATGCGGACGGGCAGATCGCAGGTTTTGCCCAGCCAGTCCGCCAGGCCCCGTTCAAAGCCTGGGGTGATATGTTGCACGACCACAATCGGCACCGTTATCAGCCGGGGCAGATTTTGCAAGATGGTTTGCAACATTTGCGGACCGCCCGTGGACGCTGCGATGGCAACGATTCGGACATTGCGGCTGGTGTTCGGGCCAAAGTTCAGATTTCCTGATCCCGAGCCCTTTATTTGACCTGGAACAGGAACTATAAAAAGCACCTAAGCGGTAAGATTTCTGGTCTGGCAGGCAGACGTTTTACCGCACAGAAGGGCCTACACATGCACAAACAAAAACTCATGG
>JAYRRD010000116.1:0-1957 GCA_041910275.1 Rhodoferax sp. | reverse complement strand
CACCAACACTGGCGAGACCGATATCCGCGATTACGTCAAAATCAGAAAAGTCAGTGGCGGCACCCGCAGCAACATGGGTCGAGCGTGCCGCGATACTTATGCCAGCTTGAAGAAAACTTGCCGCAAGCTCGGCGTGTCTTTTTGGGCTTATTTGAACGACCGCATCACTTCAGCCGGTCAAATCCCGCCCTTGCCTGACCTCATGCGTCAGCGCGCCCTCGCGCGCAAGCTTTCCACTACTTTTTGAGAAGTTTCCAATTTTTGCCATGAAAAAGGCCGTTCCAGCGCCAAAATGCACTCCAAACCGCCCCAACCAGGGCCGCCACGGTGCGTCAGCAGCCGTTTTCAGGTGCCAAAACAGCCGCAACAGCATATGGGACAAGCGGCAACAGCTATCAAAAGAGTAGTCGTATCAAGCTGCGCCGCCTGCTGATGCGCCGATGCGCCGAAACATCCACGGGATATGACCAGGAAGCACCAGTCACCACAACATCGACACCGGCCCGGCGTGCAGCTTTTCGTCAAACGGGGTGATGCGGTCGTGGTCGTGTAGCAGCATGCCCTGCACAAACTTGTCACCTACGGCAGCTTGTAACTGGCGCAGTCCACGCAGGTCGGATGCACGCACGGTGGCCGAGGCTTTCACTTCGATGCCGATGACGCGCCCCTGCCGGTCTTCCAGAACCAGGTCCACCTCGTCTTGCTCCTTGGTGCGAAAGTGCGATACGCGCAGCCGCCTGTCTGACCAGGTGCAGAGCTTGAGCACTTCGGACACCACAAAGTTCTCCAGCAAAGGGCCAAAGATGGTGCGGTCTTTTTGCAACTGACTGGCGGTGGCGCCCTGTAGCGCAGCGAGCAATCCGGTGTCCAGAAAATGCAGCTTGGGCGTTTTGGTGCGTCGGCTGACGGCGTTGTGCGACCAGGGCGGCAGCATGCGGGTCAGAAACAGCCGTTCCAGAATGCCCACGTATTTTTGTGCCGTGGGCGTTGTCAGGCCCAGCGCAGCGCCGTAGCTGCTGTGGTTGACCAACTGCCCGGCGTGCGCAGCCAGCACGTCCAGCAGACGCGGCAGGCGTTCCAGTTGGTCAATATTGGCAATGTCGCGCACATCCCGGTCAAGAATGAGTGCCACGTAGTCTTGCAGCCAGGCCTGGCGGCGGCTGGCACTGGTGCGGCGCAAGGCCTCGGGGTAGCCGCCTGTGAGCACGCGCTCCATCAGAGCATCGCCCACCACGGGGCTGCGCACTGCGGGCAGGCCCGCGCCATCGAACAAACGGTCCAGCAGATTGCCGGGCGTTCCAGCCAGTTCGGCCTGGGCAAAGGGCAGCAGGGTGATGACCTCCAGCCGCCCGGCCAGGGAGTCCGCCACCAGGAGGCTGGCCATGAGGTTGGTGGAGCCGGTCAGCAGGAAGCGGCCCGGTGTCTGGTCTTTGTCAACGCTTTCCTTGATGGCGAGCAGCAGGTCTGGCGCGCGCTGCACTTCGTCGATCACGGCCTGCTTCAAGCCGCGCACGAATCCGGTCGGGTCTGAGCGCGCCGCAGCCAGCGTGGCGGGATCGTCCAGCGTGAGGTAGGGGCGCTCAAGGGTGGTGTACTGTCTGGCCAGCGTGGTCTTGCCCGCCTGCCGTGGCCCGACGATCAGCACCACGCGGGTGTCTTGCAAAGCGATGGCAATCCTGGCCTGCACATGGCGGCTGATTGGGGTGGTGCCCAGGGGTGGAATGACAGTTCCCATGCTTTGGAATCGGTGGGTATTGAATTGTGACCAATTAGAATTCAAATGCCGACTGATTTAAAGTGAAATGCTGACTAATTTAAATTCAGATTTCCTGATCCCGACCCCAATTTCGCGGCGCAAACCGGAAATGGCTAATTGCACTTTCGGGTCGTTCAGAGCAACTCGTAGATCATCTTCGCTCCAGTTTCTGGATGGCAAAAATGTGCGTCGGTGAGTTCT